>QAML01000020.1 GCA_003150315.1 Prevotellaceae bacterium
TGAAAAATACAAGGCATTTATTTCAAAATATAAGGCACATATTTTAAAATATGTGCCTTATATTTTTTGCGTTTGCAAGTGTCTGTAGTACAATGTCATACAAACGCCGTTTTTTCGACCCGAAAACGGCGTGGAAAATTGTCTGATTTATAAATAACTGATGAATTTCCGGCAAAAAAGATGTAGAAAGATGTCTTGTGTCGGTATTTTATTACATTTGCAGTGCAAAAGCCATTTCCTGTTATGGAAATGATTTTATTTTGTGTGGAATAAACCAATTTACTTATAAAAGATATGAAGCGAACAATTATTGCATTAGCGGCATTAATGGCATTTTCCATGTCTGATATTAATGCCGATGATGTTTTTAAGCAAGAACGCAGCCGATGGCTCGAAATTGCAGAACAATCCAAGCCCAAACTGCATAGAACTGTAGTTTATCCCAAATCCATTGTCAAGGCTGTTAAAGACAATTCGGCATTCCAAGGTTGGAGATACGAACCTACAGGAAAACCGGAGGATGTTTTCAAAAGCAATTTCAGACAGGTAAGAAGTGTAACCTTTGATCTTGGCAGACATGCGGTGGGATATTTGTCATTACATTTCAAAACTCTCACAAATTGTCAGGATGCTCCCATAAGAGTTAAGGTGTTTTGTGGAGAGTTACCGGCAGAGTTAAACACGGATATGCCTGAAAATTGGACTGCAGGCTTGAGTCGTGCTTGGATGCAGGATGAAATTTTGACGGTGGAGCAGATGGATACAACGGTAACTCTTGCAAGGCGTGTGGCATGTCGTTATATTAAGATTGAATTATTGGCGGAATCATACGGATTTGACTTTGCTCTTGACGGATTATCGTTTACGGCGGAAACTTCTGCTCAAACCGACCGTTTAAGTCTGCCGCAGACATGTTCTCCTCAAATACGTAAGATACGCGAAGTGGCTGTCAACACTCTGCAAGAGTGTATGCAAACGGTATATGAGGACGGACCTAAGCGCGATCGCCGTCTGTGGCTTGGAGATTTGTATTTGGAATCACTGGCAAACATGTACTCTTTTCAAACACACGATTTGACTCGTCGCTGCTTGTATCTGTTTGCGGGACTGTCAGCAGAAAATGGGATTATATATGCCAACAGTTTTGAAACTCCCAAACCACATCCGCAATATGCCTGCTATTTATTACCGTATAACCTGCTGTTTATTTCCACATTGCTTGAATATGTCAATGCTACGGGAGATATGAAAACCGGCAGAGATTTGTGGAAAGTGGGGAAGCGGCAGTTGGACGATGCAATAGAATATGTTGATGCGAATGGCATGTTTAATACGGCTCATCGCCCGACATGGCTGTTTTTTGACTGGCGTGAAGGATTGGATGTCAATGTTTGCATGCAGGGTGCTATGATATTCGCTCTAAATCAAATGACAGAACTCACGCAACGTTTGGGAATAAAAGAAGATGTGAGCAAATGGAAAAAACTTGAGACGCTCATGAAGAATTACGCTCGCAAAAATATGTATAATTCGTCCCGTCGTGTTTTCCTATCCGGCAAGGATAATCAGTTTTCTGTGCTTAGTCAGGTTTGGATGATCAAATCCGGTGTCATTTTCGGAAAGAAAGCTCAAACCGCTCTCCGTTCTGCTTTGGCTTCTGCAGAATCTGTAAAACCGGGTACGCCTTATGCAACGCATTATGTTATTGATGCAATGCTTATAAGCGGCATGAAAGACGAAGCGCGAAAGTATCTTGAAGACTATTGGGGCGGAATGGTAAGAAAAGGAGCTGATACATTCTGGGAGGCATATGATCCTAATGATGATTTTATCTCGCCTTATAATTTTTCTCCTCTAAACAGCGCCTGCCATGCGTGGAGTTGCACTCCCGTATATTTCATACACAAATATCCCGAAGTATTTCAAAAGGGAAATTAAGAAAAAGCATGCCGAAAGAAGGCGGTTACGAATTTCGTAACCGCCTTCTTTTATTTTATATAATAAGTTTATTTCGAAAGATTTGCTATCGTAGCAATCATTGTGGCAATTGAAGCAAGTCCGTTTCCTATAGACAGCCATTGCGCAATGGCATTTCCGTTGGCTTTGGGCTTGCTCGGCACAACTATTTCACAACCCGGTTCGGGTTTAACACCATTTCCTGCTTTTGCCACCATGCCATTCATATATACTATATAGGTATGGCTCTTCTTGGAACGCAGTCCGTATCCTCCGGCTTGGTTAACGTATTTTCTAATGCTGTTCCCTTTATGATACGGAACAGTATTGGGATACATAACATTTCCGGAAACTCTTACAGTATTGGTGTATTGCGGAATTTGAAGCACATCTCCTTCGCGAAGCACTATATCATATTCACTTCCCGGATTGGCAAGTGCTTTGTCAAGCTCTATTCCGACACTATATGTATCGCCTAATTTCACTTTGGCAAGCGAGATGGAGTCTTCTCCCGTAGCAGATTGCTGCGCAACCTTTAGAACAGATTCCATACGGGCACGCTCTGCACTGTTCATCTTTCTTTCAAGTCTTGCTCCGCGAACATATCCCATTTTAGTTACACCGCCGGCTTTATTTACAAGGTCGCTCAGACGTTCTGTCTTTTTAGCCAATGTATAAACTCCGCGATATGTAATTTCTCCGTCAACGTAAACATTTTGCTGTACATTGTATTCCGGACTTATTCTTACATATACTTCGTCGTAAGGTTTAAGCTTGAAAGAACTGTCTCCATTGATTACGAAACCATCTTTAAGGGAAAATGTAAAAGTTTGAGCCAACTGGTCGCTGCTTTCTGTGGATGCAGGATTGTTTATTCGGCGTGAAACATCAATTTTAGCCGTGGAAGCGTTGTCTTTTAAGCCTCCTGCCTGCAGAATAAAGTCTTCCAGCGTTTCGTTTTCTGCATATTCGTAAGTTCCGGGGTAGAAAACTTCTCCGAATATAGATATTTTGCGGTCTTTGATTCTGTCTTTTACAGAAGGAACAAACAAAACATCGCCATTTCTAATGGGAATATCAGCAACTTTGCCGCTTAAGATTCCTTCTATGTCCACACTCTTTGCTTCAAGTGTGCGGTCAGCTTTAAGACGATGAAGAACTGCGTGAGTCTTGAAAGCGTCTTCGGTAACTCCTGATGCAGCTTCAATCAGTTGCTTAATCGTTGTAATATTTGTTCCAACGTTATACATGCCGGGACGGAACACTGCTCCTTTTACTTCTACCATATTGGAGTAGCGATTTATTACGCTGTCAACTGTTACAGAATCGGCATCTGCCAATCGGAATTCATTTGTTTCAAATTCATTTACATTAAAAACGGAATATTCAGCTCCGTCCTTGCGCATAACTCTTACCGACTTTTTATAAGCATCTCCTGTAAATCCTCCAGAATATCTTAAAAGAGATGCAAGACTTTCGTTTCGTTTCATTTCGTAATACATCGGACGCTTTACTTTTCCGCTAATATTTACGAGACAATCGTAAGGACCAACAACGATAACGTCTCCGTCGTTCATGCGAATATTTCCGCTCATTTTTCCGTTGAGTATATAATCATATATATCAACGTTGCTCATGAGTTTTCCCTTTCTGTAAACTTTTATGTCTCGAAGAGTTCCTATATCGCTTATGCCTCCCGCCATGTAAAGCGCATGAAATACAGAAGCAAATGCAGAGAGTGTGTAAGTTCCGGGAGCTTTTACTTCACCCATGACGTTTATTGTGATTGTTCTGCTTTGCCCCAAAGTCATTTTTATTTTAGACGAACGGTATCTGCTGCCGAGTCTGGAACGTATTAATGCGTTTGCTTTTGAGATACTAAGCCCGCCTATTTCAATAGGTCCGAAACCTTCTACGGTGATAGTTCCGTCGGGAGACACTTCTTGATTCAGAGATTTTTGTGAAGCTCCCCAAATATCAATTATAACATTGTCGCCTGGACCAACAACGTAGTTCTGAGGCGTGGCAATATTCATGTTGGGTTCAAAACTAAGCAACTTGTTGTTGAAAATGTCGCGTCCGAAAACCTTTTTACGGTATTTCGCGAGACGTTCTTCTACAAGTAAATCAACACTGTCAAGGTATAATTTTCCAAGTTCCGTGGACATTTCTACATATTCGGGATCGTTTTCGTCATAAGTATGTTCGTAGTCCACTTTGTTGGTGTTGTAAGATTCTTTACGTCCGTTGGTCATGAGTTCTCCATCATCATCAGCTTTACCTTTTTTGCTTTTGGCGTTTTTATTTCGCAAACGACTTTGAGCGTATGTGGAATTTCCCAAGTCTTTTGCGTTCATGACTTCGTTACCTTCCTGTATTTTCTTTTGTATGGAACGAATCTGGTCAATCTTCACACCTCTTTGCATAAGGTGAGTAACGATTTGCGAACGTGGTGTTCCGCGTTCCTGTTCGCGAACCACGTAATCTATTATTTGTTTGTCCGTCATTCCGCTTTGAGCCATTATTTCTATGGCTGAAGAGAATGTGAATATTGCCAATAAGAAAAGAATCTTTTTCATTTGCGGTATGGTAGATTTACATCAATTGTGCTTTAATTTGTTTATTTATAACGTACCCAAGTCTTTATTATTATTTCGGATAAGACTGATTTCAATAAGAAAGTCCGGAACTGTGAAGTGTTTGCCACAGATTCGGACTTTTTATTAGCGTATTTGTGTTTTACTCTTCGGCGTTTTCAACATCGTTCATGTCGTCTTCGGCTTTGGGATTGCCGCGTAGGAATTCAACAACTTTGTTTTCCACATCCTGACGGAACTCCGGGTTATCTTTCAGAAGATTCATCACAGAGTCGCGACCCTGACCTATTTTGGTATCGCCATAGCTGAACCACGAACCGCTCTTTTTAATTATATCGTTTTCTATAGCCACATCTATGATTTCGCCAATGCGCGAAATTCCTTCGCCGAAAATCATATCGAATTTACAAACACGGAATGGGGGAGCAACTTTATTCTTCACGATCTTCACGCGTACCTTGTTTCCGTAAACCTTATCGCCGGTTTTCAGAGCTTCCGACTTACGTATGTCCAAACGAACCGAAGCGTAGAATTTCAGAGCGTTACCACCGGTTGTGGTTTCAGGATTGCCGTACATAACTCCGATTTTCTCACGCAACTGATTTATGAAAATACACGTGGTTTTTGTTTTGCTTATTACAGAAGTGAGTTTTCTGAGAGCCTGACTCATGAGTCTTGCCTGCAGACCAACTTTGTTTTCGCCCATAACTCCTTCTATTTCGGCTTTAGGAGTTAGCGCAGCCACAGAATCTATAACAATAAGATCAATAGCCGCTGAGCGAATTAATTGGTCGGCAATATCAAGAGCCTGTTCACCGTTATCGGGTTGCGAAACAAGCAAATCGTCAACTTTAACTCCGAGCTTTGCTGCATAAAAACGGTCAAAAGCGTGCTCTGCGTCTATAAAAGCGGCTATTCCTCCCTGTTTTTGAGTCTCTGCTATGGCATGGAGGGCAAGTGTTGTCTTACCGGAACTTTCAGGACCGAAAATTTCAACAATTCTTCCGCGCGGATAACCGCCTACGCCAAGAGCAGCATCAAGCAAAATGCTACCGCTCGGTATTACCTCTACTTTTTCTATATGCTCATCTCCAAGGCGCATTATAGTGCCTTTGCCAAAGTCCTTTTCTATTTTGGCCATTGCAGCATTCAGAGCTTTCAGTTTCTCTGAATTTGCAGCAGGCGTTTCTTCGTTAATTTTTTTCACCATGATATATCGGCTTTGTGCCTTGTATGTTTTGTTAGTTAATAGTACAAAGTTAAGAATAAAATTCAATATGCCAAACTGAAAATATGTAAGGAGCGAATAAAGGGTTTAGATAAACAGATCATGGAAAAATTGTAAGCCGGAAAAACTACGTAAAAGCGATTTTTTTTAGAAACAGATTAGACATGTAAAAAAACATAAGGCACTTAATTAAAAATACAAGCCATATATTTTAAAATATGTGCCTTGTATTTTAAAATATATGGCTTATATTTTTTGTTGTCTTAAGCATTTGAAACTGCGCGACTTATAAAAGCCTCTAAAAACCTTGAAAAACAGAGCTAAAATCGCTTGTAAAAAAACGGCGGTTACACTACGCATAAAACGTAAGCTGCAACCGCCGCACGACACAGAAATATTACGATAGAGTAATGTGCCAGATAGTTAAAACAAATTAGCGTATGAACAGGAGTTCGCGATATTTCGGAAGCTCCCACATCTTGTCGCTTACAATCAACTCAAGTTTGTCAATGTGATAGCGGATGTCATCGAACATAGGTACAACTGTGTCATGATATGCCACGGCTTTTTCGCGGTTATCCTCAATGCGGTTTGCCACTTTGCGTGCCTCGATCATTGCATGAACTTTATCTTCGATATATGCAGTATGTTTCGAAATTTTATCTATGAGCTCCAAATCTTTCTTTGAGTCTTCCGCATAGCGGTCTGCAGGGAGAATCTGTTTCAACTTGAATGCGTTGTCAACAAGTTGGGTCTGATATTGTGTGGCAACAGGTATAATCATGCTCATGGCAAGGTCGCCAAGCACACGGCTTTCTATCTGCACTTTCTTGGTGTATGTTTCCCATTTCACTTCGTTACGTGCTTCAAGCTCTTTCTTGGTCATTACGCCCGTGCTCTCAAACATATTAACGGAAGATTCGGAAAGATAATTATCATAAATAACGGGGACGGAACTTTCGCAGTCCAATCCGCGACGTTTGGCTTCTTCAACCCATTCATCGCTATATCCATTGCCTTCGAAATGTATGGCTTTGGTTTCCTTGATGATTTCCTTGAGAACTTCAAGTATGGCTGCGCTCTTTTCTTCGCCTTGGGCAATGCGGGCATCAACAGCTTTCTTAAAGTTTTCCAACTGTTCTGCAACTGCAGTGTTGAGAACTATCATGGCAGCGGCACAGTTTGCCTGTGAACCAACAGCACGGAATTCAAAACGGTTACCGGTAAATGCGAACGGAGAAGTGCGGTTACGGTCTGTATTGTCAACAAGCAGTTCGGGAATGCTCGGTATGTCCATCTTCATTCCGTGCTTCTTGCTGAAATTGGTCATATCCTCGTCATCGCTCTTTTCGATATGATCGAGAATACTTGTGAGCTGCTCGCCAATGAATGAAGAAATGATTGCGGGAGGTGCTTCGTTTGCGCCAAGACGATGTGCGTTGGAAGCACTCGATATACTTGCCTTCAAGAGTCCGTTGTGATGATAAACAGCGGCAAGCGTATTTACAATGAAAGTAACGAATCGCAAGTTGTCGATGTCGGTTTTACCCGGCGACATAAGTCCAATACCCGTATCTGTTCCGAGCGACCAGTTGTTGTGTTTTCCGCTACCATTAATGCCCTTGAACGGCTTTTCGTGAAGCAGAACACGGAAGCCGTGGCGACGTGCGATGTTGCGGATAAGTGCCATGATAAGCATGTTGTGGTCGTTGGCAAGATTGCACTCTTCAAACACAGGTGCCAATTCAAACTGGTTGGGGGCAACTTCGTTATGACGAGTTTTAACGGGAATTCCAAGTTTCAAAGCTTCAATTTCCAATTCCTTCATGAATTGAACAACACGAGGAGGAATGGCTCCGAAGTAATGGTCTTCCAACTGCTGGTTCTTTGAACTTTCGTGTCCCATCAGTGTGCGTCCTGTAAGAAGAAGGTCGGGGCGTGCAGCGTATAAGCCTTCGTCTACAAGAAAATACTCCTGTTCCCAACCAAGATAAGAATAAACTTTCTTGACATCAGGATTGAAATAATGGCAAACGTCAACTGCTGCTTTGTTAACTGCGCGAAGAGCTTTCAATAGAGGAGCTTTGTAGTCAAGACATTCTCCGGTATATGCCACAAAGATTGTGGGGATGTAAAGAGTATCATCAACAATGAAAGCCGGTGAAGAAGGATCCCATGCAGAATATCCGCGTGCTTCGAAAGTATTACGTATTCCACCACTTGGGAAAGAAGAAGCATCGGGTTCCTGCTGAACGAGAAGTTTGCCTGTAAATTCTTCTATAACACCGCCACGTCCGTCCGGTTCGACAAAGGCATCGTGCTTTTCGGCTGTACCTTCTGTAAGCGGAGAGAACCAATGGGTGTAGTGTGTGGCTTTCATTTCAATAGCCCAACGTTTCATGCCTTCAGCCACAGCATCTGCAATGGCGCGGTCTAAGACGCCGCCGTTTTCAATAGTGTCAGTAAGCTTGCGGAAAATTTCTTTGGGAAGATAACGACGCATCTTCTCTTTGTTGAACACGTTCTTTCCGAAATATTCGGAAGGACGTTCCGCAGGCTGTTCGACTGCTACCGGCTTTTTGCTGAAAGCCTCTTCTACTACTTTGAATCTCAATGTTGACATAATCTTGTAGTTTTATGAGTTTTGGTTATGTTTTTATTTTTCCTTTAGATACTTATCAATTTTGCATGCTGTTTCGCGTCCCGAAGCCATGGCTTTAACCACAAGCGTCGCTCCGTTTTTGGCATCTCCTGCAACAAATACGTTTTGGGGAAACTCGCGTTCTGGGTTACGTAGGAATCCCATGGCGAGAAGCACCATATCAGTATTGAATATTTCTTTCTTTCCTGTGGGAATCATTTGGGGACGACTGCCATCTGTTGGTTTTGACCATTCTATTTCTTCGAGTTCTGCGCCTACTACATGACCATCTTTACCAATGAAATTATTGGTGTTAATAAGCCAACGGCGTGTACATCCTTCTTCGTGCGAGGAAGTTGTCTTGAAAATTCTCGGCCATTCTGGCCAAGGAGTTGCAGGATTGTATTCAACAGGAGGCTTGGGCATGATTTCTATTTGAGTAACGCTCTTGGCTCCCTGACGAATGCAAGTTCCTATGCAGTCTGAACCGGTATCACCGCCACCGATAACAAGAACGTTTTTGCCTTTTGCATTAACCAATTCGTCTGAAGAGAAACTGGCTCCTGCAAGAATACGGTTCTGCTGTGAAAGAAGTTCAAGCGCGAAATACACACCTTTTAATTCTCGTCCCGGAACTTTTAAGTCTCTCGGAGTAGGAGTACCTATACAGATGCAATAAGCATCGAAACCTTCGGGAAGACGCTCGGGATCAATCTCTGCGTTCATTACGAAATGGATTCCTTCGGCTTCGAGAATTTTCATTCGGCGGTCAATGACAGTTTTGTCAAGTTTGAAATTCGGAATGCCGTATCTCAAAAGTCCGCCGGCAGATTCGTTCTTATCGAAAAGTGTTACATCGTAACCTTTGTGATTAAGTCTGTTTGCACAAACTAATCCCGCAGGACCGGCACCGATTACGGCAACGCTTTTACCATTACGTTTTATTTCCTTCGGCTCTATATAGTTTTCTCGAAAAGCTGCCTCTATTATTGCAGCTTCGTTTTCTCGAACGGTAACAGGCTCGTGGCACGAAAGATTTAGCACGCAACTTTTCTCACAAAGTGCCGGACAAACTCTCCCTGTAAATTCAGGAAAATCGCATGTCTCTGACAAAATTTCATATGCGTCTCTCCATTTTCCTTTATATAATGCATCTTGCCATTCCGGCTGACGGTTACCAAGTGGACAAGCCCAATGGCAAAAAGGAACTCCGCAAGCCATGCAACGTGATGCTTGTAAACGGCGGTCGTGCGTGTTTAGAGTTTGTTCAACTTGACTGAAGTCGTGTATTCTTTCGTGTATTGGACGATAACCGGCTTCTTTACGATGTATGGTTAAAAATGCTTTGGGATCTCCCATGATTTTTCTTTCTTTTTATTGTCTGTTTTATGAACAGATAGTTGTTAAAATTCTGTTTGAACTGCTGCTACTTTTTCTTGTAGTTTCTTCATCTTTTCTTCTTGTAGAACCTTGATATATTCTATAGGCACTACTTGAATGAATTGCTCTACATACTTATTCCAGTTATCAAGCATCTTGTGAGCAAGTTCGCTACGTGTATACATATAGTGTTTGCGGACAAGATCTTTCAACTCTTTGTTTGAAACAGAGTCCTCTATAAGCGAGAGCTCAACAGAATCCATATTGCAAAAATAGTCAAAGTTTTCGTTGTAGTTCCACACGTAAGCAATTCCGCCGCTCATTCCGGCTGCAAAATTCTTTCCGGTAGGACCTAATACAACAACTCTACCTCCTGTCATATATTCGCAGCAGTGGTCTCCCACACCTTCTACAACAGCCGTTGCTCCGGAATTTCTTACTGCGAAACGTTCTCCTGCGCGTCCTGCAATATAAACTTCTCCTGAAGTTGCTCCGTAAAGGAGAGTGTTACCTGCAATTGTATTTTTTGATGCTTCAAAAGTACTTCTCAAAGAAGGCATGACAGATATAACGCCTCCGCAAAGTCCTTTGCCTAGATAATCGTTTGCTTCGCCTTCGAGAGTGAAATCAATGCCTTTTTCTAGGAATGCACCGAAACTTTGCCCTGCCGAACCACGGAATTTTACATTAATTGTATGGTCAGGCAAACCTTCGCCGCCCCATTTCTTTGCAACAGTTCCCGAAAGCATTGCTCCTACGGCACGGTCAGTGTTTTTAATAACACGGTCAAGCGACATTTCGCTCTTGTTGTCTATAGCGTCTTTTAGCTTGGCTATCAAATCTACATCGATAACATTGTCAATGTTGTGGATTTGTGGAATAACTTTATGTATTGCCGCTCCGTTTTCTTTAGACGGCATATAAAGGAGTTTGCAGAAGTCAAGAGAATTACCGTTGATACATTTTGTGTTTTTGCGTACAATTAAATCTGCACGACCGATAATTTCTTCCATTGAAGTGAAGCCCATTTCGGCAAGATATTCGCGAACTTCGGTTGCAAGGAATTTGAAATAGTTTACAATATATTCGCTTCTTCCGATGAAACGTTTGCGAAGTTCTTCGTTTTGTGTTGTAACACCCATGGGACAAGTGTTTGTATGACATTTTCTCATCATTACACATCCCAAAACAATCAGAACACTTGTAGCAAATCCAAATTCTTCTGCACCGAGAAGTGCCATGAGAATTACATCACGACCGGTTTTCAACTGACCATCCACTTGAAGTTTTACCTGACCTCTAAGACCGTTTTTTACGAGTGTTTGCTGTGTGTCGCTTAGTCCGAGCTCCGGTGAAATTCCTGCGTAGTAAATTGAAGAACCCGGTGAAGCTCCCGTTCCTCCATCAGCTCCTGAAATAGTAATCAAATCAGCTTTGGCTTTTGTAACGCCCGCAGCAATAGTTCCTACTCCAGACTCTGCAACGAGTTTCACGCTTATCATTGCGCTTGGGTTTACGTTTTTGAGGTCAAATATCAATTGCGCAAGGTCTTCTATGGAGTAAATATCATGATGTGGCGGAGGGGAAATAAGAGAAATTCCAGGAATTGAATGACGTACTCGTGCAATGATTTTATCTACTTTGTAACCCGGCAACTGTCCTCCTTCTCCCGGTTTTGCTCCTTGGGCAATTTTTATCTGTATTTCATCAGCGTTTACAAGGTATTCAGCAGTTACACCGAAGCGTCCAGAAGCTACTTGCTTAATAGCACTTCTTAAAGAAGTCCCATCTGCTTGCGGTTTGAAACGGTCGGAATCTTCACCGCCTTCTCCCGTGTTGCTGCGGCTATGGATCGAGTTCATTGCCAAAGCTATTGCTTCGTGAGCCTCTTTGCTTAGCGCACCGAAACTCATGGCTCCAGTTACGAAGCGTTTCATTATACTTTCGATAGGTTCCACTTTGTCTATCGAAATAGGATTGCGTTTGAAATCAAAGAAGTCGCGTATAAATATAGGAGCTTCCTTGTGGTCTGAAAGATTGGTAAACTCCTTGAACTTTTTATAGCTTCCGGTTCTTGTTGCAAGTTGAAGCGTACGAATTGTATCGGGATTCCATGCGTGTTTGTTGCCACCTTTACGGAAACAATATTCTCCGGTGAAATCAAGTCTGCCGTCTTTGTTTTCAAAGCCATAGTCATGCATGATTTTATAATCACGAGCTATTTCTTCAAGACCAATACCGTCAATAGGCGAAGGCATTCCACCGAAGTATGTGTCGCTAAGTTGTTTGCCGAGACCGATAGCTTCGAATATTTGTGCACCACGATACGAACGTATGGTGCTTATACCCATTTTGCTCATTATCTTAAGCAATCCCTTGCGAACCGCTTTTATATAATTGCTCTCGGCTGTGTTGTAGTCAAGTTGGATTTCCTTGCGTTTCACAAGGTCGTCTATAATGGCGAATGCCATGTACGGGTTGAGTGCACTTGCTCCGAATCCGAGCAGAAGGGCTGCGTGTTCTGTTTCACGTACTTCTCCGCTTTCCACAATGATTGCGGTTTGTACCCGCTTGCCTACAGAAATAAGATAATGATGAACTGCCGAAACTGCAAGCAACGAAGGTATAGGAGCATGGCTTCCGTCAATGTCGCGGTCGGTAAGAACTATGTAGTTTACGCCGTTATCCACAGATTTTTCTGCTTCCAAGCATAAGTGCTCTATAGATTTTTTCAAACCTTCTGCACCTTCGTTCACGTCAAACAACATCTTGAGTTTTTCTGTTTTGAAACCTTTGTAGCGTATGTTGGTCAAGAGGTCAAGTTGAGTGTTTGTCAGAATAGGATAGGGCAGACGAACCATTTTGCAATGCTGCTCGTTAGGAACAAGTATGTTCATACCCACTGCTCCGATGTATTCCGTAAGACTCATTACTAATTCCTCGCGAATCGGGTCAATGGAAGGGTTGGTTACCTGTGCGAATTGCTGACGGAAATAATTGAAAAGTAATTGCGGTTTTTCCGACATAACTGCCAAAGGCTTGTCGTTACCCATTGACATAGTAGGTTCTTTGGCATCTTTTGCGTATGAAGCAATAAGCTTTTCAACATCTTCTTGCGTAAATCCGAACACACGTTCTTTTTCACGCAAATTTTCTACACTGCTTCCGATATGTCTTCCGCTTTTCAGCTTATCGAGTTCGATTCTGTTTTCATGAAGCCAGGTGCGATAGGGGAATTCGTCGGCGAGCTGCTTTTTCAGTTCCTCATCGTGTATAACTTTTCCTTCCTGTGTGTCAACCAAAATCATCTTTCCCGGTTGCAGGCGTCCTTTTTCTTCTACGTCCTGAGGAGGTATGTCCAAAACTCCAACTTCTGAGGAAACAACCATCATACCTCCCTTGGTTATGACATATCTTGCAGGACGAAGTCCGTTACGATCAAGCATTCCGCCTGCGTATCTGCCATCACAGAAAAGCAATGCAGCAGGTCCGTCCCACGGTTCCATTAATATTGAATGGTATTCATAGAATGCTTTCAAATCTTCACTGATAGGATTCTTTGCATTGAAAGATTCCGGAATAAGCATAGCCATTGCATGAGGAAGTGAAAGACCTGAAGCCACAAGAAATTCGAGAACGTTGTCAAGCGATGCGCTGTCGCTCATGCCTTCCTGAACAATGGGTTTCAAATCTTTTATGTCGCCGAGCGCTGGCGTGGACAATACGCTTTCGCGAGCTTTCATCCAGTTTCTGTTTCCGCGAATGGTGTTTATTTCTCCGTTATGACATAACATGCGGAACGGTTGTGCAAGTCCCCATGTCGGGAATGTGTTTGTACTGAAACGTGAGTGCACCAAAGCAAGTGCAGTGGTGAAGTAGGGGCTTTCCAAGTCGGGATAGAATGTTCGCAACTGCGAAGATGTCAACATTCCTTTGTATATAAGCGTCTGAGTAGAAAGCGAAACGAAATAGAAATCTTTTTTGCCTTCAATCTTAGATGCGCCTACTTTGTTCTCAATATGTTTGCGTACAACATATAATGTTCTTTCGGCAGTATCTATATCTGTGAAACCGGTAATAAATATCTGTTTTATCAACGGTTTTGTAGCCATTGCATCGCGACCAAGTACATCGTTGTTCGTGGGAACATCGCGCACATGCGAGAGTTTCAACTTGTGAGCCTCGACTTCGTCGCTTATAATCTTCATTATTTCTTCTATAGACTTTTCATTGTCAGGGAGAAATACCATACCAGTACCATAGCGTCCGCGTTCGGGAACTGCAATGCCCTGAAGAAGAATGAATTCGTGGGGAATCTGTACCATAATTCCGGCACCGTCGCCGGTTTTATTGTCTGCTCCTTCTGCACCACGATGTTGCAGGTGTTCGAGCACTTTCAGCGCGTTGTCGACAATAGCGTGAGATTTTTCGCCGTTGATGTTGACAACCATACCAATACCGCAAGCATCGTGCTCGTTAGCGGGATTGTATAGTCCGCATTCATGTTGCATGTTTAGTTTTTTTTGCACATGCACCAACATTTCGTTTTCGGATTTACTCATTACTTTAATATTTTCTTGTCGTTATCGAATGCAAAGATACGGATTTGCTTGCAACTGCAAAAGAGATTTGGTGAAAAATTTTACAAAATGACGGAAAAATAAGAAATATCCGACAAATTGGTATTTATTCAAAAGAAAAGCGAGACAAATAATAATGTGATGCAAACCATGCCTTACATTTATAACATAAAGTATGTACATAAACTGTTTTGAAGCCCATGGAAATTTGTCGGGATATGATGCGCTAAGAAATATAAGGCACTTAATAAAAAATACAAGGCATATATTTTAAAATAAGTGCCTTGTATTTCAAAATATATGCCTTATGTTTTTTGATGTTTATAATATTGTGATTAATAGTAATTTGCAAACTTCGAAAATGATACTGAAAAATAAAGGTAAATCTGTAGAGAATCGAGTAAGTTTTTGTTTGTTGCAAATGAATTATCTTTGCACTTATGGAAAAAGATGAATTTCTTACAATATCTGCACCTTCTGAGGGCTTTTATTCGGAACTTCGCAGCAAGTTTCTGGCGTTTTCATATCATGTTGCGGACGAAAAAAGTGTGAAATGTGAAATATCGGAATTAAAACGCAAGTTCCATGATGCGCGTCATGTGGCTTACGCATATATTATAGGGGTAGAAGGAAATGTTTGCAGGGCTAACGATGACGGCGAACCGTCGGGTACTGCAGGAAGACCGATACTTGGGCAGATTAAATCGGTAGGATTGACCGATACTCTTGTTGCGGTAGTAAGATATTTTGGTGGTGTTAAGCTCGGAACAAGTCGTCTTGCAGAAGCTTACAAGTTGGCGGCAGCCGATGCTCTTGAAAAATCGGAAAAAAAGATGTGTTTTGTTGAAGAGGTGCTGACGCTGCGTTTCGGATATGAACGCATGACGGCTGTAATGAAAGCTGTAAAAGATGCCGGAGTAAAGATTGTGGAAAACGGATATGACGATAATTGCATACTGAAAGTAAGCATGAGAAAGTCTGTGGTGGAAAGTTTTTGCGAATGTCTTGACAGAACGATAAAGGTGGAGTGAGAAATGAAAGAAAATGATATTGTCATAAAACGCATATCAAGCGAAGAAGAACTTTGGTTTGCCGAAAGGTTGTATTTGTCAAGTTTCCCCGACGGCGAGAGAAGAGAAATTGCAGACTGGATAAGGTATACTTGGACAAAGCCGGAGTTTTTCAACAACATTATCGAGTATGGTGGAGAAAGAGTGGGCTTCATTTCGTATTGGGGGTTGGATGATTTCTTGTATGTGGAGCATTTTGCCATGGACTCACGCATTCGCGGCAAAGGATATGGTGGTATTGCTATAGAAACTCTTGTAAACGAAACGAGAAAAGTTGTTGTTTTGGAAGTTGAACTCCCGACTGATGAAATGTCAAAGCGTAGGGTTGGCTTTTATGAGCGTCATGGTTTCAAACTGTGTGAGAAAAAATATGTACAGCCCCCATATAAAGCCGGCGACTGTGAATTGGAAATGAAAATAATGTGGTGCAATGCGGAAGACATTTCCGATAAATTCGACAGAATGGTTGCGTGTATATATAATAATGTATATAAAAAAGTATCGGGCAAACCGTAAAAAGTTTGCCCGATAACGTTTGTTTTAGAGCAGGTATCCTTTTATTAACGGACGGGCGTTATATGTAGAAGCCATAACTTCTCCATAAGCTCCCGCAGAATGTATAGAAAGAATATTACCTCGTTTTGTAGGAGACAACGGACGGTCTTTTGCAAAGACATCACTGCTTTCGCAAATAGGTCCGACAATGTCATATTTCTCTTTTGCTACATCTTGGTTAGATAGATTCTCTATATCGTGATAAGCTCCATATAGTGCAGGGCGGACCAAGTCGGTAAATCCTGCATCAACAATTACGAATTGTTTGTGCGCTGTCTGTTTGGTGTAAAGCACTTTCGTTATCAAATTGCCGCATTGTGCAACAACCGAACGACCGAGTTCGAAATGGATTTTTGTGTCTTTCGAAACTTTCAAACAGTTGCGAAAAGTGTTGAAATATCCATTGAAATCGGGTATGGGATTAGCTTTCGGATTGTCATAGTCAATGCCCAAACCTCCGCCAACATCAATCATCTCGCACTTTATACCATGTGATTCGAGTTTGTCGGTTAGTTTGTTAATAACCTTGCAAAGATTCTCGAAGCATGTATATTCTGTGATTTGTGAACCAATATGGAACTGCAAACCGCGAAATTCAAGTCCTTTCATCTCATGAATGGCTTTAACTGTAGTCAAGACATCTTCGAGTGCAATACCAAACTTGTTTTCTTCTGTTCCGGTAGTGATTTTTTCGTGAGTGTGTGCGTCAACGTTGGGATTTACACGTATGGCAACGGGAGCAACAGTATTCATGCGCGACGCAATTTCGTTTATAACCTCTATTTCCTGTATGCTCTCAACGTTCAAACTGTATATGCCGTTTTTAATGGCAATTTCAATTTCTTCGTCTCTCTTTCCAACACCGGCAAAAACAATCTTAGCGGGATTGAAACCGTTGTTCACGGCTTTTTCAATCTCTCCACCACTCACACAATCCGCTCCAAGGTTGTATGAGCTGATAAATTTAAGAACATCAGGATTATCATTAGCCTTAATGGCGTAGTGAATAATGAAATTTTTGTCTTTTTCCGTAGCTTGCGCTATGGCATCAAGCGTTCTTTTAAGAATGTCTTTTCTGTATAAATAATATGGCGTGCGGAAATCCGGCACGCCTTTTATTAGCTCTTGCATCAGTTCTATGCTTTTGGGTCGTTAAACAGTTTCTTGCTCAATTCCTGCAACGCTTTTTCTTTGTCGCACGAACGAATCAAAAATGAAATATTGTGGAAACTACCGCCATAGGAAATCATTCTTACGGGAACGGAAGCCATGGCATCTGTTGTGAGACTTTCGTAACCGATGTTGCCCCAACGTAAATCGCCAACCACACAAATTATACACATGTCTCGGTCTATGTCGACAGTTCCGTATTTCTTGAGTTCTCCGATTATTTCATTCAAATGAGTAGGATTGTCTATACTCATAGAAACACCGACTTCGGAAGTGGTTATCATATCAATGCTCGTGTTGAACGTATCAAAGATATTGAAAACCTTGCTCATGAAACCCGAGGCAAGAAGCATTCGGGACGAAACGATTCTTATGGCAGTGATTCCGTCTTTTGCGGCAATGGCTTTAATCTTACCGCTCTCCATTTCGTTGTTTATGATAGTTCCCTTTGCCGATGGGTCGAGAGTATTAAGAAGTCTTACGGGGATTCCGGCAAATTTGGCAGGAAGAATGCAGGTGGGGTGGAGTATTTTTGCGCCGAAATAAGCAAGTTCTGCTGCCTCCTCAAAATTAAGTTGATCAACAGGTTTTGTACCTTCTACGAAACGCGGATCATTATTATGCATTCCGTCAATATCCGTCCAGATTTGTATTTCTTCTGCTTTGATTGCCGCTCCAATCAGCGAGGCTGTATAGTCGGAACCGCCGCGTTGCAGGTTGTCGATATAACCATCTGCGTTGCGGCAAATGAATCCCTGAGTTATATATATATTGTAATCGGGTTCTTTTTTGAGAATCTCGTTAAGACGTTTGGAGATCTGAAGTTCGTCTGGCTCTTTGTCTTTGTTGGTACTCATAAAATCAAGAGCAGAAAGCAGGATAACATTCTTGCCAAGTTCTTTCAGGTAATTTGTCATCATGTTTGTGCTGATAACTTCGCCCTGCGCAAGAATTTCTTTGTCTACATTTTCGTCATGTTTCTTTTGAGTGAGTTTATGAAGATACCCAAACTCTTCCGTAATAAAATCGTCTGTTATTTTGCGATATTTCTCTGTTGAATAAAGTTCGCTTACGTGTTTGTGATAAACACTTTCAAGACGGCTTATTACATTGTTTGCACCAAGAGAATTCTCTTTGTTTAAGTAATCAGTTATCTCTACAAGAGTGTTTGTTGTTCCCGACATTGCGGAAAGAACAACAAATTTCTGCTCGTCAGAAGAAATCAGATTCGCAACGTTTTTTATTCTTTGTGGCGACCCTACCGAAGTGCCGCCGAATTTCATTATTTTCATCAGTTATTCTGTAATATCAGTATTGTTATTTGTAGGAGTATATTCGTCTGTGGTATTATGAAACGTTCCTTCTTTACATTGGAAAACTTTTCCTGTGAAAGTTTTCACCAAGTCAAGATTGTGGGTACTCATAATTACAGCTGCTCCGCTCTCACTTATCTTTCCTAAAAGGCGCGTGATATTTATAGCGGCATTCTTGTCAAGATTTCCCGTAGGCTCATCGGCGAGAATAACTTTGGGATTATTGATTATTGCCCGGGCAATTGCAGCCCGTTGTTGTTCGCCTCCTGAAAGTTCGTTAGGATATTTGTCGCTTTTATCTTCGAGTTCCACAAGTTTTAGCGTTTCGTCAATCTTTTCATTGATTTCGTTTTTTTGTTTTGCACCCGTTGCGCGAAGAATAAAAGCAAGATTTTCTCTTATGGTCAGATTTCCTAATAGTTTATAATCTTGAAAGATTATTCCAAGTTGCTTTCTAAGCTCTGGAATCTGTTTCCTGCGTATAGTTGAAAGATCATATCCGAGTACAAATCCTTTTCCTGCCGAAATGTCAAGATCTTTATAAATGGTGCGCAGAATAGAACTTTTACCCGAGCCAACATGCCCCGTCAAAAAAATGAAATCTTGAGGATAAACAGAAAATGTAACATCTTTAATGATTTCATTTCCGTCGTGGCTTATGACTACTCCTTCATAGGATATAAGAGCATTGTCTTTTTCCGGAGATTGTGCGATGTTGTCCATGATATATTTTGAAAGTAGGTTAGTGTTTGTGCCAACCGGGCTGATGACGTTCTGCAAGTTCTGCCGCAACTTGCTCTATTCGCAGACCTTTAGAAGTCAACAAAACAACAAGATGATAGAACATGTCGGAGCATTCGTATATGAGTCTGTCATCATTGCCGCTTACAGCTTCTATAACGGCTTCGAGAGCTTCTTCTCCAACTTTTTGTGCCATGCGGTTTGTTCCGTCTTTGAAAAGACTGGTAGTATATGACTTTTCGGGCATTTCTTCATGCCGTTTGTTAATGAAATCCTGGAGCTCGGAAAGAAAAAGCAGAGGATTTCGTTTGTTTTCTTCTCCCCAACAAGTGTCTGTACCTGTGTGGCAAGTAGGTCCATGAGGAATAACTTTTACGAGCAGTGTGTCATTATCGCAATCGGGCTTCATGCTCACAAGTTCGAGATAATTTCCACTTGTTTCACCTTTTGTCCAAAGACATTTGCGGGAACGGCTGTAGAATGTTACCCGTTTTGTGGCAAGTGTTTTTTGATATGCTTCCTCGTTCATGAATCCGAGCATAAGCACATTCTTGGTTATGCTGTCTTGTATTATTGCCGGTACAAGACCGTTCATTTTTTCGAAATCTATATTCATCATTTTATTATTGTAGTCTTACGTCTATGTTTTCTTTTTGCAGATATTGTTTAAGCTCGGGAATTTTAATTTCGCCATAGTGGAATACACTTGCCGCAAGAGCTGCATCTGCACGACCTTTTACAAAAGCATCGCGAAAGTCTTTTTTCTTTCCGGCTCCTCCCGAAGCTATCAACGGGATGCCTACGCTTTCGCTTATTTTGCAAAGAGCTTCATTGGCAAATCCTTCTTTTGTACCGTCGTGATTCATGCTCGTAAACAAAATCTCTCCTGCACCGCGATTATAACCTTCGCGTGCCCAATCAAAAAGTGTGTGTGCCGTAGGAGTTCTGCCTCCGTTAAGATAGCAATGCCATTCTCCGTTTTCTTCTTTTTTTGCGTCTATGGCAAGTACGCATATCTGTGAGCCGAAATGCGATGCAATTTCGTCTATAAGCGCAGGTGTACGCAGCGCGGCAGAATTAACAGCCACCTTGTCTGCTCCTGCTTCAAGTAAACGTTCTACATCGTTAAGAGTACTCACACCTCCTCCCACGGTAAAAGGAATGGAAAGTTCTGAAGCCACTCTTCTTACCATTTCTGTAAAAGTTTTTCTTCCTTCAACGCTTGCCGTTATGTCGAGAAAGACGAGCTCGTCTGCCATTTGTTCGGAGTATATTTTTCCCATTTCCACTGGATCTCCGGCATCACGGAGACCAAGGAAATTTATACCTTTGACAGTTCGTCCGTCTTTTACATCAAGACACGGAATTATGCGTTTAGCCAACATGGTTTTTGCTTTGTTTGAATTTTACAGCAACTTGTTTCAAGTCGATTGTGCCTTCGTATATGGCTCTGCCGAAAACAACAGAGTCAATTCCTGCATCATTAAGTGCTTCAATATCGTTTATGTCTTTCACACCGCCGCTTGCCGTTAATTTGCAGTCGGGGAAGACAGACATGATTTCTTTATAAAGTTGTATATTCGGACCACACAGCATTCCATCGCGGGAAATGTCCGTGCAGAGAACGTTGCGCACTCCCAAAGACCAATATCTTTTCAGCAAATCATTAATACTCATTCCCGAGTCTTCGGTCCAACCGCTTGTACGAACTTTGCCGTCTCGCACATCTGCCGATATAATGAATTTGTCTGCGCCATATTTTTCAATCCAACTGGCAACTTTTTTGTAATTGTTGACTGCCATGCTTCCAATACTCACTGCTTGGGCTCCACATTGGAAAACGGCAGAAATATCTTCGTCGGTTTTTATTCCTCCGCCGAAATCCACAAAAAGTTTTGTGCTTTTTGTTATGCTTTCGAGCACGGAAAGATTTACCGGTTTACCTTGTTTTGCTCCGTCTAAATCTACAAGATGCAATCTTGTATAGCCGATTTTTTCAAAATCTTGTGCCAAATCGACAGGTGATGCCGAATAGTCGGTCTTTTTTGCGTAATCGCCTTGACACAGTCTTACACAGTGTCCACCTATTATATCTATAGCAGGAATTGGCTGTATCATCTTTTATAGTTCAAGGAAATTTTTGAGTATTAATTCTCCCGTTTTTCCACTTTTCTCGGGATGAAATTGAACTGCCATGAAATTGTCATGCTCAATTGAAGCACTAAAATTTACAGTGTAGTTGCATTGCGAAGTTGTAAACTTGTTGCATGGCACATAATAGCTGTGCACGAAATACACATAACTTTCCTCATCAATTCCTTTGAATAGTGCGCTGTTCATATTGCTTATTGAATTCCAACCCATGTGTGGGATTTTTTCATTGTTTTTTGGCAGAAATCGAGTTACTTTAACTTCGGGAAAAATCCCGAGACATTTTACGCCTCCGCCCTCTTCTGAATAATCGCACATGAGTTGCATTCCGATGCAAATGCCTAAAACCGGCTGTTTGAACGAGCGTATAACGTTGTCCATGCCTGTTTTACAGAGATAGTCCATGGTTACGGCAGCTTCGCCTTGTCCCGGTATGATTATATGGTCGGCTTTCGACAACAATTGAACATCATCGGTTACGATGCTGTCCACTCCCAAACGGGTCAGAGCCGATTTAACCGAAAAAATGTTGCCTGCCGGATATTTTAGAATAGCTGTTGACATATAAAAATGTTTGCCTTGCAATATGCTATTGCAAATATAGTAAATATAAGCGTAATTCTCTATTGAGCTGCACTTAAATAGAATGCAATTTGTTTTGAAAACCGTTCGAATGCTCGTTTTACTGCCATATAGCAAACTTTGTGTATCAATAAAAGACCATAAACTGATGAAATGTAAGCGTTGATATAGGGATGGCAAAGGACAACTTTTTCCATGCTTTTGAAGTGTAGAAAAACATAAGGCATCTCCTAAAAAATATAAGCCATATATTTTAAAATACAAGGCACCTATTTTAAAATATATGGCTTATATTTTTTAGGCTTCTTTTTGTCTGTGCATGACAAAATGTCATAAACTAAATTTTTTGTCCTGCAAAAGAAAAAACAAAGCTATAGAAAAGTTTGGCACGCTCATTGCTTTTGTTATTGTGGTTGTTTGAAAAATAGTAGAACGCCAAAGAAAATAGAAATAATAATAAAAGAAATAGAATCATGGGAAAGATTATTGGAATCGACTTAGGTACAACCAATTCTTGTGTTGCCGTTTTTGAAGGTAACGAACCGGTTGTAATAGCAAATAGCGAAGGTAAACGCACCACTCCGAGTGTTGTGGCATTTACCAAAGATGATGAAAGAAAAATTGGTGATCCTGCAAAACGTCAGGCAGTAACCAATCCGCAAAATACCATTTACTCAATAAAAAGATTCATGGGTGAAACCTATGATCAGGTACAGCAGGAAATAAGTCGTGTGCCTTATAAAGTGGAGCGTGGTGAAAATAATACTCCGCGTGTTGATATAGACGGAAGACTTTACACTCCACAAGAAATTTCTGCAATGATTCTTCAGAAGATGAAGAAAACCGCAGAAGATTATCTTGGTCAGAAAGTTACGGATGCGGTTATTACCGTGCCGGCATACTTCTCCGATTCACAGCGTCAGGCTACAAAAGAGGCTGGTGAGATTGCAGGACTTAATGTAAAGCGTATTGTAAACGAGCCTACAGCTGCAGCTTTGGCATACGGTCTTGACAAGGCAAAGAAAGATATGAAGATTGCCGTGTTTGACCTTGGAGGCGGTACTTTTGATATATCTGTGCTTGAATTTGGTGGAGGTGTGTTTGAAGTTCTCTCAACCAATGGTAATACCCACCTTGGTGGTGATGATTTCGACCAAAAAATAATGGATTGGCTAGTAGGTGAGTTTAAAAACGAAGAAGGGGCTGACCTAACAAAAGATCCTATGGCAATGCAACGTGTGAAAGAGGCTGCCGAGAAAGCAAAGATAGAACTTTCGTCTTCGGCTTCCACGGAAATTAATTTACCTTATATCACCGTTGTTGACGGTATGCCTAAACATCTTGTAAAGACTTTGACACGTGCAAAATTTGAGAGTTTGTGCCACGACTTGATACAAAGTTGTCTTGAGCCCTGTCAGAAAGCTGTAGCCGATGCAAATATTAGCACATCGGACATAGATGAGGTAATTCTTGTGGGCGGCTCAAGTCGTATCCCGGCTGTGCAGCAGGCTGTTCAAGATTTCTTCGGCAAAGTTCCTTCGAAAGGTGTAAATCCTGATGAGGTCGTTGCGGTCGGTGCAAGTATTCAGGGTGCCATACTTAACAAAGAAAGCGGAGTAGGCGATATAGTTCTTCTTGACGTAACACCGTTGTCTCTGGGTATTGAAACACTTGGTGGTGTGATGACAAAACTTATTGATGCAAACACCACCATACCGTGCAAGAAAGCGCAGACATTCTCAACTGCTGCTGATAACCAGACAGAAGTAACGATACATGTTTTGCAGGGCGAACGTCCTATGGCTGCTCAAAACAAGAGTATTGGTCAATTCAATCTTACCGGTATTGCTCCTGCGCGTCGTGGCGTTCCTCAGATAGAAGTATCTTTCGACATTGATGCAAACGGCATTCTTAAAGTATCTGCAAAAGATAAAGCCACAGGCAAAGAACAGGCAATACGTATTGAAGCTTCAAGTGGTTTGAGCAAAGAAGAAATCGACCGCATGAAGAATGAGGCAGAGCAGAATGCAGAAGCCGACAAAAAGCAGAAAGAGCGCATTGACAAACTCAATGAAGCTGACAGCATGATTTTCCAAACAGAGAATCAGTTGAAAGAACTGGGTGATAAGATTCCTGCAGACAAAAAAACTGCAATAGAAAGTGCGCTTCAGGCTTTGAAAGATGCACATAAGAGTGGTGATATTTCTGCGATAGATGCTGCAATCAAAGGATTGAACGAAGCTTGGCAGGCTGCAAGTGCTCAAATGTATCAGCAAACGGGAACAAATCCCGGTGCGGGTGCTGCAGGAGGAGCAGGTTTTACAGGAAATCAGCAGACTAATACATCAAATGAATCCAAAAAGGACGAAGACATCCAAGATGCCGACTTCGAGGAGGTTAAGTAATGCCGAAAGGTAAACACATAATAAACAATAAGCAAAAGCGTGCAGCTCAATGAGTTGCACGCTTTTTGCGTT
>QAML01000070.1 GCA_003150315.1 Prevotellaceae bacterium
AAAATACAAGGCACTTATTTTAAAATAAGTGCCTTGTATTTTAAAATATATGGCTTGTATTTTTTACAACATGCCTTATGTTTATTTTCATGTCCCGTGAGGCTTGAAAAATGAAGCGAAAAACGGAGTTTTTTTGCGGTGCCGATGTGTGAACTGCGGTTAATGCGGCGCGGCTGAAGTCATGGTGTAAATATAAAAAAAGAAGAACGGA
This sequence comes from Prevotellaceae bacterium, assembly GCA_003150315.1. GTDB lineage: Bacteria > Bacteroidota > Bacteroidia > Bacteroidales > Bacteroidaceae > UBA6398. Next base: position 212 of record QAML01000070.1, read on the forward strand.
ATCCTTGCAGCATTGAATAAATGTGTAACTTTGTGAAAAATATAGGTTACCATGTTTTTGGGCGCGCCTCTGTCGTTGTTGTCCGGTGTTCTTGCCGAAAAATTCGGACGTGAAACGGTACTTATGTACCGCGACCCCTACGTGTGTTTTTGGCACAGCGTCAGCGCATCATACATGAACAGTATGGTTTGCCGCCTTTGCAATGCCATGCTCATGGCAGGCGTAAATCGTGGCGACCGAATCATGGTGCTTTCCGAAAACATGCCGGAATACATTTACGTAAGTCTGGCAGCGTATAAGGCAGGTATGGTTGTTGTGCCCGTATTTTCGGGTACAAGTCGGGAGAGACTTGAAACTATTGCAAAAATCACCGAATCCCGCCTTTTGTTTGCGGGAGAAAGCGAGCAATACGCCATGGCTGCAACTCTTTACGGCGCATGCCCCGCGCTGAAGCGTGTGATAGTTTTCGATTCCGAAGTATCTCTGCGCAAAGGCGACATGACTTCGCGCCACATGAACGGGTTTCTGAAAAACGTTTCCGCACACATTGCGCAGCCCATGCCGCAGCCGCGCAACGACGAAGCCGCCGACATAATTTTTACGAGCGGAACCACGGGCGAACCCAAGGGGGTGGTCATAACCCACGGCATGTATTCGGCGGCATTCAAGGCAAATGCCGAAAAAATAAAGGTGGGCGAGGGTTGGAAAGTGCTCGAATATCTGCCCTATAACCATGTGTTCGAAAGAGCATGGTCTTTGTTCTGCTTGCAAAGCGGAGCGGTGCTCGTAGTGAACCAACGTCCAAGCCATTTGCAACGGGCTTTGCGCGAAATACGTCCCGAAGCCATGTGCTGCGTGCCGCACTTTTGGGAAAAACTGCGGCAGACCGTTTACACGCAAATAGCCTCGCAACCGCGTGCAATAGCAGAAGTGTGGGAAAGATGCCTTGATGTGGGGCGCAGGCGCAATGTTGATTTTGCGGGAAAAGGGAAACCGGTGCCCGAAGACCTGGAACGCGAATATCGGATGTGCAATAAAACTGCACTGTCCATGATGCGGCGCGAAGCAGGACTGGAAAACGCCCGCGTAATGCCCACGGCGGGAGCCGTGGTGGCAAAAGAAATTGAAGAATTTGCGCGTGCGTGCTCGCTGCCGATGCTTGTGGGCTACGGACTGACCGAGACAACGGCAACTGTGAGCTGCGACGATTTCTTGCAAACAGTAACTCCCGGTTCGGTGGGCAGGACTATAAGCGGAATAAGTCTGAAATTCGGAGAAAACAACGAGATTCTCCTGCGCGGAGACACCGTGGCGCATGAATATTTCAGAAATCCCGAAGCCTCGAAAGAGACTTTTCGCGACGGATGGTTGCACACAGGCGACGCAGGTTGCATGGAAAACGGAGAACTTTTCATTACCGGCAGAATAAAACAGCTCATGAAGACCTCGACAGGCAAATACGTGGCTCCGGAACATATTGAGGCGGCAGTGAATGCCGACCCGGCGGTGGCGCAAACGGTTGTGATAGCCGAAGGACGCAAGTTTGTGGGCGCGTTGATACTTCCTGCAAAAATGCTGACCGGTGCGGATGTCGCGCCAACCGATGTGCGCCGCAGAATAAGGGAAGTGGTGGAAAAAAGACAGGAGAACTTACCGCCTTTCTGCCGTATCAAACGATTTATGATTATCACCGAACCGCTCACAACGGACAACGGATGCCTCACACCCACTCTGAAAATAAGAAGAGACGCTGTGGCACGAAAATTTTCCGAAGAAATAGAAACAATTTACGACAACAAGAAGTATAGAAAGTATGATAACCTCTGAACAGCTGAAAGAGATACAAAACCGCGCCGCAGAACTCGGACGCTATCTTGATATTGACAAAAAGAAGATAGAACTCGAGGAGGCGCAACTCCATACGCAGGCTCCCGATTTCTGGGAAGATCCCAAGAAAGCCGAGAAGCAGATGAAAACAGTAAAGGAACTTGAGCGTTGGGTCAATGGTTATAAGGAAGTTTGCACAGATGTTGACGAACTTTCCCTTGCCGTTGATTTCCATAAGGAAGGTATGGTGGAGGAAGAAGAGGTTGATGACGCTTATGCCAAAGCCGTTGAGAAGATAGAGGCACTTGAGATGAAGAACATGCTTCGCCGCGAGGAAGATCAGATGTCTTGTGTGCTCAAAATCAATTCCGGTGCGGGTGGAACGGAGAGTCAGGACTGGGCTTCCATGCTTATGCGAATGTATATGCGATATGCCGAAGCTCATGGCTATAAAGTTACGATCAGCAACCTGCAAGACGGCGAAGAAGCCGGCATTAAAACCGTTACAATGGAGATTGAAGGCGATTACGCATACGGTTATCTCAAGAGCGAAAACGGTGTGCATCGTCTTGTAAGGGTTTCGCCTTATAACGCACAGGGCAAACGCATGACTTCGTTTGCGAGTGTGTTTGTTACACCGCTTGTGGACGACACGATAGAGGTTTTCGTTGATCCTTCGAAGATTAGCTGGGATTTGTTTCGCAGTGGCGGAGCCGGCGGACAGAATGTGAACAAGGTGGAAACCGGTGTTCGCCTGCGCTATCAGTATGTCGATCCCGACACGGGCGAGGAAGAGGAAATCCTGATTGAAAACACGGAGAGCAGAAAGCAGCTTGAAAACCGCGAAAACGCCATGCGACTGCTCCGTTCCCAACTCTACGACCGGGCATTGCAAAAGCGCAAGGCGGAACAGGCTAAGATTGAGGCGGGAAAGAAAAAAATTGAATGGGGAAGCCAGATTCGTTCATACGTGTTTGACGATCGCCGCGTCAAAGACCATCGCACGGGTTACCAGACAAGTGATGTGGGCGGAGTAATGGACGGAAACATTGACGGATTCATCAAAGCTTATCTTATGGAGTTTGCAGACTCGCAGGATAGCATTTAGTTTAATAACTTAACTTGAAAATGCCATGAGTGAACAGAGAAGACAGAAAGAAGTAGAAAGACGTAAAAAACAAAGCAGGCAGGCGGGAAGAATCGTCAACGGAATCTTCATCGCTCTTGTGGTTCTTATGGTGCTGTGCATAGTATGTGCGGCTCTGTATTCCGACTGATGCAGTCTGAAGATTTGAAATTCTAAAAAGGGTATTTGAAAATGCCGTTGGAAATTGAACATAAATTCCTCGTTCGCGGGGAATATAAAACTCTTGCGTCCTCTTCAACCCACATAATGCAGGGATATATCTGTAGCGGAAAGGGCAGGACGGTGCGCGTGCGCGTGCGCGACGATAAGGGATATCTCACCATAAAAGGACCGTCGCTCGACGGCGGTCTCTCACGCTATGAGTTTGAAAAAGAGATAACTCTTGATGAGGCAAAGAGACTCATGTCGCTTTGCGAACCGGGCATTATCGACAAGCGTCGCTATCTTGTGCCTTTCAAAGGGCATGTGTTTGAGGTGGACGAGTTTTATGGCGATAATGAAGGGCTTACAATGGCGGAGGTGGAGCTTTCGTCTGTGGACGAGAGCTTTGAGAAGCCTGATTTCATAGGTCGCGATGTTACGGGCGACAGGAGATTTTATAATTCTTCGCTTCGTGTGAACCCTTTCAAGGATTGGAAGGACATGCTTCCCGAATATAAAAAATAACGTATGGGGAATCGCTCCGATTACAAGCGCAAATCCATACGGTTTTTCATGATATGAAATAGCTGTAAAGGGATAATTTTTCACCTTTTCCCGATGTTCCGAAAAAACATAAGGCATGTAGCAAAAAATACAAGCCATATATTTTAAAATACAAGGCACTTATTTTAAAATAAGTGCCTTGTATTTTTGCGCTTCTCAAATATCTGATAAACAACAACTTGCAGAAGTTCTTTGAAAAGTGTGTAAACTGTTGTGTATGAGTGCTTTGAGAAAATTTACGCATTTTTGCCGTTTTGTCGCATGGTTCGGGCGGATTTTCCCGAGTCAATTGCTTAACGTCATTCCCTGTTTGGGGCGTGACGCTGCGCACGTTTTTTGCCCCGTATGCCCCGGTTTTTTGCACGTTTTACGTATGTTTCCAAATTTTATGCGGACAAATCAAACCATGCCCTTGCATTTCTAAAAATAGTTCGCTACATTTGGACTCTGAAAGAAAAATTGAAAACACGAAGTGGCATTGCAGCACACATAACCGTATGTACGCCGAGTGAAAAACCGAAAAATGCACAATGCATTATAATATTATTAACAACAAAAATCAATTACATGAAAAAGCTAAAGACATTACTCTTGGCATTGGCTGCCGGATTTCTTACGGTGCCCGATGTGCAGGCTCAGGTGATGATTGGGGGCGTTGTCGCGCCTGAAGATCTTGCCGACGGAATGGATGTGGTTTTTGAAGCGCGCTCTGGTACATCCTCGGCGGGGCATTATCTTGTGCCTTGGGACTTTCAAAAATCAAGCAATCCCTGTGAGACAATCGAATCAATCCTTACTCCTCCGGAGCGAGTACAATGGACTCTCGTGAAAGCCCAAATTCCCAATCAGATAACGGGACGGGATCAGTATTATATCAAAAGCAAAGCTAACGGCAAGTACATTACCTATCGCACAAACGAGGACGGAACTAAAGTTATAAGCTCCGGCGCAACCGTATCTTTTGTAAGCGACACAACGGATGCCGTGGCATTCTGCTTTGTCTCTAACAGCGACGAAGAACTAAAAGGTCAGTATGGAAGTGTTCACGGAGGAAGTGTTTCTTCAAACTGGGAAAACACCACCTATACCATTTGCAGCATTTTCCCCAAGAATGGAAATCTTGACGACCCCTCATCCATGCAGTGGGGACGTATGTTTCTTGCAAACGAATTCGAGATTAGCAACTACAACATAACTTGGTTCAGCAAATGGAACGATACAAACGTATGGGATGTGCGTTCGCTCATAGACCGTTCGGCTTCGCCCAAGGAAGCTCTCCAGGCTCTTCTCGACAATTTCCCTGCAAATGTTGATGAAGAGTATAAAGTGGGAACCGATCCGGGCTTCGTTGACCAGGAACTCTTTGACAGTTTCTACGAGATATATCAAAACGCGCTCAGCGGCATGGATAATATGTCGGACGAGGAACTTGTAAAGACTTTCGACGAACTATATAAAGCAAAAACGGCAATAGACAATCCCGCCAACAGAATACAGATAAAAGATGGCGGATATTACTACATAAAAACCGCCAACGATAAGTTTACAAGTGTAGATAACGGCGAATATGGTTGGACAGCTCCTTACGAAGGCGATATTGCGGGTTGGAAAGCCCTTGATGTTAACGACAATCGCTTTGTATGGCAGATTACCGAGTATCCTGATACCACAGAGAAAAACACAAGTGGAAGGATGTACTATGCTTTTCGCAACGTAGGCGGTCATGTTTATCTCGGCAAGGCTTCAAGCCACGCCGATTCCCAGCCTGTGGGCTTTACGAACGAGAAAGTGGAGCGCATAACGGTGAAAAACCTCGGAAGCGGGCAATTTAACATCTCCAGCAAGTATGATTTTTATGACGCTTACCCAACCCGTCCGTACCATATGGAGAATCATCAGGACGGAAACGGAAAAGCCGGCAAACTCGTGCTTTGGAACGGCGAACTCAACAGTGCCTCGGCATGGTATATCCGTGAAGTTCCGCAGGACATAGTAGATCATATAAACGATCCGGCTCGTCTGGAAATCGACAGCACTCGCATTGCTGTAAGAAAGTACGACGGAATTACAAATGGTGCCGAAGTTGGCGACGGAGTAGGCTTTGCACACAGCCAGAAAATCATAGACGACGTAAACGATGCCCTTGCTTTGGCAAAATCTCTCTCGGATACGGTGGCAAATCCCCTTCCCGATGCAGAAACAGTGAGAAATGCGCGTTTGGATTTGGTAAAAAAAGTAGAAGCTTTCAATAACGAGGTGAATATAATCCCAGACGGATATTATCGTTTCCGTTCCAATATGGCGTCGTACGTACAAAATATGAACGAAGTATATCTTTCGCTCTACAACGATACCACTCCGGGATGGAAAAACTTCGTAAAATCCACCGAACAAGTATGGAAACTCAAAAATCTTCCCGGTGGCGGATACACCATACAGAACGTCAAGAACAAGATGTACCTTAACAAAGCCGAGGAAAGCTCTAACGGTTATCTTGTAAACATGACGGCGGAACCTGAAACCGTACAGCGTCTCGCGGCAATCAAAGCTAATGGTAAATGGGGAATATTCAATGAGGTTGACAGCACTTTCGGTTACGATCCCAACGGACATCTGAACGGAATGGCAGAAGAAGGAAAACTCCAGATTTGGAGTCCGCGCGACGAAAACGGTGGTACGAGCTGGAGTCTCGAATCTCTTAGCGAGGAGGAGGTAAATAATCTCGTCGCTTCCGAAGAACAGAACCAACGCGACATACTTCTGAAGAAAAAATTCGAAGAAGCCCGCCGTATTTACAATTCTGCCACAAATTACAAGAGAGGAGAGCCGATTATAAAGGAAGTTGGTCAAATTTATGTCAATAACTGGTCGCCCAATGAGGGAGCTCATATTGAAAACATCATAGACGGCGATAAGAATACCTATTGGACTTCCACTTGGGAGGGAGGAGGTGAACAAGATCCCGGCAATCCGCATTATTTAAGAGTGTATGACGAAGCCGGATTCCCCGATACGGTTCAAGTGGAATACGTAATGCGTCAAAACGATTCCTGGCATCGTGTTCCGGCAAAGATGCGTATTCAGGTTTCAAACGATTCCGAGAACTGGCAAACCCTTCCCAATGAAATGCACCTTGCAGACTTTGGCGGACACGAGGTACTTGACAAACTCCACACAGACTCTTTGCACTACATAGTCAGTGGCATTGGCGGATATAAGTATGTTCGTTTCATTACAATGGTTTCAATTAACAACGGTGGCGGTGTTTATTTTGCAAACAACCATGCCGTGTTCGGATATGCTGAGTACAATCTTTATCCGGTAACGGGTGTAGACGAAAATTCGTTCATACAAATGCCTACCCACAAGGATGTTGCTTACGATTTGTTCAATGCCATTCAGGCAGCAAAGGCAGAAAACGAGAACGGAAATGCTTCTCAGGCTACCATTGACCGTCTTACCGCTGCAATCGAGGCATTCAAGAATCTGGATACCAATGATTCCACTATTGCAATGGCTCGTTTCAATGTCGATAACCTTACTGCCGGCACAGCTGTCGGAGAATTCCCCGATGCAGCCCTTGAAACTTATGCGAACAAGGCGGAAAGCTTGCTCAAGACCATTGATGATGCGGGCGACAACGTTCCTTCCGCCACCATCAATGCGGCTGTTGCCGAACTTAAGGATGCTTATGCCGAACTTTACAAGACTATGGTTCGTCCCGAGCAGAATAAATGGTACATTGTCAAATCTGCCGATCCCGAAAAGCAGGATATGACTTTCAGTGCGGGAGGTCCTTACTCCCATGTCTATAACAGTTACTACAGCTACGTTCTTGAGTACGAAAGCGACAATCTCGGCTCCACCAAACCGGGTATGAGTTGGACCATTAATGAAGATTCCACAGGTCGTTACGTTTTGCAGAATGCGCGCACGGGCGGTTATTTCGGTCCTTACACTAATTCGGGCAACAGTAAGTATGATTATCATCCCATTATGTGGTATCAGCCGAAATCGTTCACCATTGTTCCTTTGGGTGAAGGACAAATAGGATTCGTTACAGCCGAAGGCTATTACATCAAGGGCAGTACGGGCGACATTGTCATGAATTATCAAAAAGCGCCGGCTGATTACAACATGAAGAACACCGGTTATGCGTGGACAATAGAACCTACCGAAGAGCAGCACGCTGATTTGGCTGAAAAAGAGTCGAGACAATATGCTGCAGGGCGTGTAATTGCGTTCACAAAGGCTTATTCCATTGAAGGTTTGCCTACGGCAAGCAACAGCGATGCGGGTGTTGAGGAAATTCCTGGCTATGAAATCATGGGCAAGGAGGTTTCGGGAGAAGATGCCAATATGGTTACCGCTTACAAGCTTCGCGCTCTCGATAATGACGGAATCATTCCTGCCGGCAAGCCGGTTATCTATATTCTTCCGGGCGAATTCGGATCGGATGTGCTTTACGACGTAACATTCACGCCTAGCATGAACACCGCTCTCAAACTTGAGAGAGATACAGTCAATGGTCTTGTTTCCGTTGCCTCGGATGATTGGCCCACTTCCGAAGCTCACATGGGATATTTCCTTGGTGATTCGGTGGTTGACGAACCCATTAACCTTACCATCGGTTTTCAGAGAGCCGTTATAGTTCCGCGCTTCGTTCAGGAGCTTTCCGACGAAGAACCCGATGCTATTGTTTATGTCAAGGGCGCAGGTATGCTCAACGGCATAAAGAAAACCGAGATTGTTGCCGTAAAGAAATTCGTCAATGTATATACTGTTGACGGCGTTCTGGTTCGCAAACATGTTGACGCGGCTACTGCCACCGAAGGTCTCAAGAAAGGCATTTACGTGGTGGGCAACAGGAAAGTGCTCGTCAGATAAAAAGACAGTTACACGGTTTTACTAACCGAACCATTACCGGGAGGTGCGCGTGCCGAGGCATTTGCGCACCTCTTTTTTTGAATCATTATGCATGATATGCGACATTTTTTTCAGCGTTTGCGTATTTTTCGGAAAACACATGGCTTGTTGTAAAAAACATAAGGCATATATTTGAAAATACAAGGCACTTATTTTAAAATAAGTGCCTTGTATTTTTGTACTTTTCAAATGTCTGATAAACAATAACTTACGAAATTGTTCTAATTTACCTTTATTTCTTTGATATACAGGGTCTTGGAGCGAAAACGTTCGTTGTGGGACTGATGTAGGTGCTTCTGTGGGCAAAAATGAATATTGTGCAGGTTTATGCGCATATTTTTGCGGCGTATTTAATGCCTTGCCCGGGGCGCGATGTCGGAAATGATGCCTGCCGTGTGCATGCAACGTTGGCGGAATAGCGGTTGCCGCATTTGCAATATACCGCTTTTATAAATCGCAGGAAGCAAAATGAAGCCTAAAAAGGATTAAATGGTGCATTTTTGAAAGAAATTTTTCATTTCGAGTGGTTGGTTCGTATAATTAAATATCTTTGTGAGGGATTATCACAGGGCTTGTTATGAAACATCCCTGTACCGTTGCGGACAGAGTTTGGAAGTGTCCGCATTTTGAAGTTTCGGTTGTCATACAATCAGTAAAAAGTTTGTTTCATGAAAAGAAATTTTATGGCGATAGCGGCAGCATTGTGCCTGTCATGCCTTGCAATGTTCAACGCAAACGACGTTGCGGCGCAAAAAACTTACAACAACCCGGTCATAAAGAGTTCCACACCCGACCCTACGGTCATACGAGCCAACGACGGCTATTTCTATCTTTACGGAACGGAGGACATGAACAACATGCCCATTTACCGCTCGCGCAACCTCGTTGACTGGACGTTTGTGGGCACGGCTTTCACCGATGCAACCCGACCGAAATGTGTGCGACCCTATACGAAAGGCATGATGTGGGCACCCGACATAAACTATATCAATGGTCAGTATGTTCTTTACTATTCCATTGGCGTTTGGGGCTATGGTTGGGAAGACGGAGTGGGAGTTGCCACCTCCGAACGTCCCGAAGGTCCTTTCGCAGACCGTGGCGTTGTGCTCATGGGGCGTGATTTTAACGTCTGCAACTCCATAGACCAGTTCTACATTGAGGAAGGCGGAAAAAAATATATGGTGTGGGGAAGCTATTGGGGCATATACATCATACAACTCACTGACGACGGTTTGCGCACAATGCCCGGTGCATCGCCCAAGAAGCTGTGCAATTCGCAATTGGAGGGTTCTTACATTCACAAACGCAACGGATATTATTATCTCATAGGCTCGAACGGCAACTGCTGTCAGGACAATGGAAATTATGATGTAGTCGGATACAAACTTATATACGGACGCTCCAGAAGTCTTTTCGGTCCTTATGTAACCAAGGAGGGGAAGAGAATGCTCGACAGTCCGGATAATTATGATGAACTCCTGCTTCCCAACGACATTTGCCTTGGTCCGGGACACAATGCCGAGTGGATTGAAGACGACAACGGGGACACGTGGATGCTATATCACGGATATTTGCGCTCGAAACTGGAATTGCAGCGCGTGGTATGGCTCGACCAGATAAAGTGGAAGGACGATTTACCATATGTAGAGAACAATTCTCCGTCGAAAACCTCAAAAGCCCCTTACTTCAAGGGAGTGGATTAGAAACAACCTCAACCTAAAAACAAGCATGCTTAATCTTACTGCATTAATAGTAATCGTGTTCATTGTGGGCTACCTTTTCATAGCCCTCGAAAGCGTTACCAAAGTCAACAAGGCGGCTGTTGCGCTGCTCATGTTCGTTGCCGTGTGGACGCTCTACATGTTAAACCCCGGAATGTACCTTCCCGACATTCCTCATGACTGCATTGCCTCGACCGTAAGCGGGATAATAGAGCGACATCTTGGAAGCACGTCCACAACGCTCTTTTTCCTCATGGGTGCAATGACTGTTGTGGAAGTTGTGGACCAGCACGGAGGTTTCAACTGGGTTAAAAAAGTGATGCACACCAAGTCAAAACGCGGGCTGATGTGGAGAATTGCCTTCATGACCTTTGTGCTTTCCGCCATACTCGACAACCTTACCACCTCGATAGTAATGATTATGATTCTTCGCAAGCTTGTGTCAGAACATAAGGACAGAATCGTGTACGCATCGCTTGTGATTATTGCGGCAAACGCCGGCGGAGCTTTTTCGCCCATTGGCGATGTAACCACAATCATGCTTTGGAATGCCAACATGATTACCGCCGGGGGTGTAATCTCTGAAATTCTCGTGCCGTCGGTTGTGGCTCTCGTCATACCCGGTCTCATAATGCAGACAATGCTCAAGGGCGAACTCGTAACGCCCGAAGAAGTTGCCGCTCCCGAAGAAGAAATTAACGATTTCTCGGAAAAACAACGCAAGGTGGTGTTTTTCGTAGGCGTTGGCGGTTTGATTTTTGTTCCCATCTTCAAAACTCTCACCCATCTCCCTCCGTTTGTGGGCGTATTGCTGGTGCTCGGCGTTTTATGGACCGTTACGGAAATATTTTATCGCAATCTCAGCCGCACATACGAGACCGGCGGCATAAAAAAAAGGGTGTCGCGCCTGCTCTCACGCATAGACATAACCACCATACTCTTTTTCCTCGGCATTTTAATGGCTGTGGCGTGTTTGGAAGAGGTTGGCGTGCTCTCGGTATTGGGCAACACACTGAATGTAACGTTCGACGGCAACCACTATATTGTTAACGGCATTATCGGAGTGCTTTCTTCAATTGTCGATAACGTTCCCCTCGTTGCAGGATGCATGGGAATGTATCCCATAGCCCCGACGGGAGACTTTGCGGTGGACGGAATTTTCTGGCAGCTGCTTGCATATTGCGCCGGAGTGGGCGGAAGCATTCTCATAATAGGCAGCGCGGCAGGCGTAGTGGTCATGGGACTGGAGAAAATCACTTTCGGATGGTACATGAAGCATGTAAGCTGGATAGCATTCGTGGGATATCTGGCAGGAATAGTATGCTACTGGCTCATAAGGTCGTTTGTATTCTGAACAAACATAAGTTGGCGCGGCTTTAAGGCTTAAGCCGCCCGGGGTGGCAGACCTCGTAGAAAACAGCAACCGTTGTTTCTTCAAGGTCTGCCATTATTTTTATTTCGCATGCGTTCGAAGACGGCATTTTTCGGGGAAAATTACCCCCGTTTCCCGATGCGAAAAAACATACATGGCTTGTTGTAAAAAATACAAGCCATATATTTTAAAATATGTGCCTTATATTTTAAAATAAGTGCCTTGTATTTTTCGTGAAAAATGACTTCTGATTTTCAGTAACTTACAAAAGCGGAAAATTTACGCTTTCCGCACGGGGCAAACGGCACGAAAAAAGGCTGCGGAGGGAACGGATTTCCGGAACATTGCAAAAGCCGTAAACCTTAAGCGCGATGAAAATCCGAATTGCGGCTCGAAACTTTCCCTGCGAACCGCGTAAGTCATTGCTTTTCCGTTATCTCGCGGATTTTTTGTATTTTTGCCTTTTGAAGCCGCCTTGCGCTTGCGGCAGCAATCCGTTAATATTTATGGCAGAAGAACTTTTGAATTTAGAAAATCCCGACGAAAACAAACCGTCTGAAGTGAAGTATGACGAGAGCAGTATAAGGCATCTCGACGATACCACCCATATCCGCACACGTCCCGGTATGTACATAGGACGTCTTGGCGACGGTTCTCACGCAGACGATGGAATTTACGTTTTGCTTAAAGAAACAATCGACAACTCGATTGACGAATTCAAAATGAACGCCGGCAAGCGCATAGAAATAGAAATGAACGATGACAAGTCGGTTTCCGTGCGCGACTACGGGCGAGGCATTCCTCTCGGGTCGCTTGTGGATGCTGTGAGCATGCTCAACACCGGTGGCAAATACGATACCTCGGTGTTCAAGAAGAGTGTGGGCATGAACGGTGTGGGTTCAAAGGCTGTTAATGCCCTGAGCTCGCGCTACGAGGTGTGCAGCCGCCGCGACGGAGAAATGAGAACGGCGGTGTTTGAAAAGGGAAAACTCGTAAGCGATACCACCGAAAAAACAACGGAAGAGAACGGAACTTATGTTTACTTCTGTCCCGACGACACGTTGTTCAAGAACTATCGTTTCCACTCGGAGTTCATAGAGGCAATGTTGCGAAACTACACATATTTGAATACCGGTCTCGTGATTATGTTCAACGGGCGGAAAATACAAAGCCGCAACGGACTCGAGGATCTTCTTATCGACAACATGACAACGCCCGCGCTCTATCCCATAATCCATCTTTCGGGTCAGGACATAGAGATTGCGTTCACCCATACGGCACAATATGGCGAAGAATATTATTCTTTTGTCAACGGACAGCACACCACGATGGGCGGAACTCACCAAAGTGCGTTCAAAGAACACGTGGCGAAAACGCTGAAAGAGTTCTACGGAAAAAACTTCGACTATCAGGACATAAGAAACGGCATTGTGGCGGCAATAGCAATAAACATCAACGAGCCGCAGTTTGAAAGCCAGACAAAGATAAAGCTCGGCAGTCTGACCATAAGCGAAAACGGAATAAGCGTGAACAAGTTTGTGGGCGATTTCCTGAAGGAAAATCTCGACAACTACCTTCATAAGAATCCCGAAATAGCCGATGCCATTCTCGAAAAGATACAGGCTTCGGAACGCGACAGGAAAGCCATTGCGGGAATCACAAAACTTGCACGCGAGAAGGCTAAGAAGGTGAATCTTCACAATCGTAAGTTGCGCGATTGCCGTTTCCATTTCAACGATGCCAAAGGTGAGTTTCGTGAGGACAGTTGCATTTTCATCACCGAGGGAGATTCCGCTTCGGGAAGCATTACAAAAAGTCGCGATGCCAATACTCAGGCGGTGTTTTCTCTGCGAGGCAAACCGCTGAATGCGTATGGACTTACAAAGAAGGTGGTTTACGAAAACGACGAATTCAATCTGCTTCAGGCGGCACTTAACATAGAGGACGGGCTTGAGGGTTTGCGATACAACAAAGTTATTGTGGCAACCGATGCGGACGTTGACGGAATGCACATTCGCCTGTTGCTGATTACGTTTTTCCTCTGGTTTTTCCCCGACCTCATTAAGAAAGGTCATGTTTACATACTTCAGACGCCGCTTTTCCGTGTCAGGAACAAGAAAAAGAAATCTGCGTCGTCCAAGAACAAGGTAAAAATTTCCGACAATGCTGCCGGCGCGGCGGTATTGAAGAAAAATCGCAGCGAAGGGCGTTCGGAATACGAAACTATCTATTGCTACAGCGACGAAGAGCGGCGCGAAGCAATAAGAAAGCTTCAACCGAATCCCGAAATCACGCGATTCAAAGGTTTGGGTGAGATTGATTCTTCGGAATTCAAGAACTTTATCGGTTCTGATATGCGTCTTGACCAGGTAACATTAAGCAAGAGCGACAATGTGAGCGAAATGCTTTCGTATTACATGGGCAAGAACACTCCCGAACGCCAGAAGTTTATCATTGACAACCTTGTTGTGGAGGAAGACAAGGCTGAAGATCTTGAAAGCGAATAAAGAAATTACGAAAAATGGAGAGACTTGCAATATTTCCGGGCAGTTTCGACCCCTTTACAATAGGTCATGAAGCCATTGTGAAGCGCGGACTGCAACTGTTCGACCATATATTCATAGGCATAGGCGTTAACAAGGAAAAGTCGGTGCTTTCGGAAACTGCCAAACGAGTTGAGACCATCAAGCGATACTATAAGGACGAGCCGAGAGTGAGTGTGCAGAGTTACGACGACCTTACCATTGACTTTGCAAGGCGTGTGAATGCAAAATTCATACTTCGCGGCTTGCGCTCGGTAAAGGATTTTGAGTACGAACGCGACATGGCGGACATGAACCGCAAGTTGACGGGCATTGAAACCGTTATCCTGTTTACCGAACCGCCTTTGGCGGCAATCAGTTCCAGCGTTGTGAGAGATTTGATTTCCCACGGTCTCGACGTTTCCGAATTTCTTCCCAAAAACAAGTAACGGTGAATTGCGTCCGTGGTTTTCGGGAAATTTTTCCCGGAGATTTTCGGACTGCTGAGCGGACACACAAAAAAACATAAGGCATGTTGTAAAAAATACAAGGCACATATTTTAAAATAAGTGCCTTATATTTCAAAATAAATGCCTTGTATTTTTCGCTTTTTCAGATGCCTGAAAAACAGTGTCTTACAAAAGGACAAAAATAAGCCTTTTAGGGCATGCGAAAATGGCACGTTGCGAGACGATTTTGCCGCATACGGGAAAACATTGACCGCAAAAACGCGGTGTCGTGGCATGTGTCGAAAAGAAGAACGCGGACGACTGTTACGGTAATGCTGCGCCCGATTGCAAAGCGGGGACACGAAAGCGACGGAATTTGGCATGAGAAAACAATAAATATTTGTGTGATAGGCAAAAAAACAGCAGATACTTTTGCATATTACATGAAAAAAATATAATTTTGCACACGTTCAGGAGTGAGGGGCTTGTAAAAGTTCCTCACTCGTTGTTATAAACCAAGAGGTCTGAAGCAATGATAGACAAAAAGAAAGTTGAGAGCATAGTTAACGAATGGCTGGAAGGAAAGGAGTATTTTCTTACCGACCTTACGGTTAGCGATGACGACAGCATTGTGGTGGAAATTGACCACAAGGACGGTGTTTGGATTGACGACTGTGTGGATTTGAGCCGTTTCATAGAAGGGAAACTCGATCGCAATGACGAGGATTACGAACTCGAAGTGGGCAGCGCGGGAATAGGTCAGCCGTTCAAGGTTTACCGACAGTATGAAAACCACGTGGGCGACGGTGTGGAAGTTCACACCAATAATCGCGAAAAACTCAAAGGTGTTTTGAAAGTTGTCGATGAAAACGGCATTACCATCACGATGAAGGTGAAATACAAGCCGGAAGGTGCAAAACGCGCCAAGATGGTGGACGAGGATAAAACTCTCGCTTTCTCGGAAATAGAAAGCTGTCAGGCTCAAATAGACTTCAAATAAACGCCTTTTTGCAAAGAGCAAAAGGGTGTGCGCTTTATAAACGGACACAACCCGTTAACGTATAGATAATAAAAACAAAATATAAAATGCCACGCAAAAAAGACGTAACAGAAAGCATGATTGACATCTTTTCCGATTTTCAAGACAATAAGAAAATCGGTCGCACCACTCTCGTTGGAGTTCTTGAAGAGAGCTTCCGCAGTGTGTTGGCCAAGATGTTCGGAAGCGACGAAAACTTTGACGTTATCGTAAACCCCGACAAGGGAGACCTCGAAATTTATCGCAATCGTATTGTTGTGGGCAACGACGATGTGAATGATCCCAACAAAGAGATTTCGCTGAGCGATGCTCATAAAATAGATTCCGACTATGAAATTGGCGAGGAAGTGAGTGAACCCATAAACTTTGCCAAATTCGGTCGCCGCGCAATCCTTACGCTTCGCCAAACTCTGGCAAGCAAGGTGCTCGAACTCGAACACGACTCTCTATACAACAAATATAAAGACCGCGTGGGCGAAATTGTGAGCGGCGAAGTATATCAGGTTTGGAAAAACGAAATGCTCATTGTGGACGATGAGGGCAACGAAATGTTTCTTCCCAAAGGTGAGCAGATTCCCCGCGATTTTTTCCGCAAAGGAGAGACCGTCAGAGCTATTGTTAACCGTGTGGAGAATCCCAACAACAATCCCAAGATTTATTTGAGCCGAACCGCTCCCGAATTTCTGATTCGTCTGCTCGAAGGTGAGGTGCCCGAAATAGCCGACGGACTTATCACCATAAAGAAAGCCGCACGTATTCCGGGCGAAAGGGCAAAAATCGCCGTGGAAAGCTATGACGAGAGAATTGATCCCGTAGGAGCGTGCGTGGGAGTAAGGGGAAGCCGAATACATGGTGTGGTGAGAGAACTTCGCGGAGAGAACATCGACGTGATAAACTACACACCCAACGAACAACTTTTCGTGCAACGTGCGCTGGCTCCCGCAAAAATATCAAACATAAAGCTGAACGAAGAAGAGCATAAGGCAGAAGTTTTCCTCAAGCCCGAGGAAGTTTCGCTCGCCATAGGACGCAGCGGTATGAACATCAAACTTGCCTCCATGCTAACGGGATACACCATAGATGTTTACCGAGAAGTGAACAACGCCCCTGAAGAAGATGTATATCTTGACGAGTTCTCAGACGTTATCGACCAGTGGGTTATCGATGCTATCAAATCCATAGGGCTTGACACGGCAAAAGCCGTGCTTAATGCCCCGCGTGAAATGCTCATTGAAAAGGCCGATTTGGAAGAATCCACGGTTGACGATGTGTTGCGTATATTAAAAGCAGAATTTGAGGACGAATAAGCAGTATATGAACATAAGACTAAATAAGGTTATAAGAGAACTTAATGTGGGTATCGATACAATAGTCGACTACCTGCGTGAGAATGGTTTCGAAGTCAATGCCACTCCGAACGAAAAAATCAATGACGAACAATATGACTTGCTGAAAAAGAAATTCGGCGCAGACAAGGATTTGCGTAAGGAAGCCGATAAACTTTTCTCGGGTCATCAAGCCGGAAAGGCTAAAAACGCCAAAGAAAAGAAAGCTCCCGCACAAAAAGCTCAGGTGATAAAGACGGAAATTCCCGAAAATATGCGCCCGGGTTTCAAAACTGTGGGGCAGATAGACCTTGATAACAAAACTGTTGTCAAACCTCAGGCGCAAGAAACTCCCAAGAAGGAAGCCGAAGCTCCGAAGAAAGAAGCTGCTCCCGCTCCCGCACCGAAAGTAGAGACAAAGCCGCAGCCTGTGAAAGCGGAAGAGAAAAAGCCCGAACCGGTCAAGGAACACAAACCGGAAGCCAAGAAAGAAGAGAAGCCTGTGCAGCCGAAACCTGTTGAGAAACCGGCAGCAAAGGCGGAACCTGAGAAAAAGGTTAAGGAGTCTGTGTCTGCTCCGAAAGCATCTGCGCCTCAGGAAAACAAAAAAGATGGCGCGGAACAAAAGCCCAAAAACAGCCAGAAGAAAGCTGAAGCCGTGGGCAAGGTGGAAGATGACGGCGTGTTCCGTTTGCATCCCGCAGAAGAGCTTGCCAAACCTAAAGTTCTCGGAACTATTGACCTTTCTACCATTAATCCCAACACTCGTCCCAAGAAGAAAACTAAAGAGGAGAAAAAACGCGAACGCGAAGAAAAGAATGCTCAAGGCAATCAGCGTCATAAACGCAACCGCATAGGACAAGAACGTGTTGACGTTAATGCCGTGGGACAGCAGATAGGCGGCGGTAATGGCGGAAACCGTAACAATAACAACAACGACAATAATCGCAACCGCAATAACAATAATAACAAGAATAACGACCAACGTCGCCAAAAGGGCAAGGTTCATAAAGTACAACCTTTGAAGCCTGAGGTTTCCGATGAAGATGTTGCAAAGCAGGTTCGCGAAACTCTTGCGCGTCTTACCAATAAAAGTCGCGGAAGCAAGGGCGCAAAATATCGCCGTGAGAAGCGTGAGAACGCTCGTGAGATAGCAGAAATGGCAGCTTCGCAGGAAGCTAAGGAAAGCAAGATATTAAAACTTACCGAATTCGTAACTGCTAATGAACTTGCGGCAATGATGAATGTTCCTGTTACGCAAGTAATCGCCACATGTATGAGTATCGGAATTATGGTAAGCATTAACCAGCGTCTCGATGCCGAAACAATTGATCTTGTGGCGGAGGAATTCGGATTTAAGACCGAGTTTGTCAGTGCCGATGTTACAGAAGCTGTGGCTGAGGAAGCAGATAACGAAGCAGATCTCGAACCTCGTGCTCCTATTGTTACTGTTATGGGACACGTTGACCATGGCAAAACGTCGCTTCTCGATTATATTCGCAAATCAAACGTAATTGCGGGCGAAGCCGGCGGAATTACCCAGCACATCGGCGCATATAATGTAACTTTGGAGAACGGCAGACACATTACTTTCCTTGATACTCCGGGACACGAGGCATTTACTGCAATGCGTGCCCGTGGTGCGCAGGTAACAGACGTGGCTATTATCATAATTGCTGCCGATGACGGCATAATGCCTCAGACAAAGGAGGCAATAAGTCATGCCATGGCGGCAAATGTTCCCATGGTGTTTGCAATTAATAAGATTGATAAGCCCGGAGCAAACCCCGATAAAATAAAAGAAGGGCTTGCAGGTATGAATTACCTTGTTGAAGAATGGGGAGGAAAGTATCAGAGTCAGGATATTTCGGCAAAGAAGGGTCTCGGAGTAAAAGAACTTCTTGACAAAGTGCTTCTCGAAGCCGACATGCTCGATTTGAAAGCAAATCCTAACCGTAAGGCAACGGGCACAATCATTGAATCGTCTCTCGATCGCGGACGCGGATATGTTGCCACGGTGCTTGTGAGCAACGGTACGCTTAAGATTGGCGATGTTATGCTTGCCGGAACAAATTACGGGCGTGTCAAGGCTCTTTTCAACGAACGTGATCAACGCATTGACAAAGTTGGACCTTCGGGTGCGGCTACTGTTTTGGGACTTAACGGAGCTCCGCAGGCAGGCGATGCTTTCCACGTCATGGATACGGAACAAGAGGTGCGCGAGATTGTCACAAAACGCGAGCAATTGCAGCGTGAGCAAGCTTTGAGGGCACATTCCGTTCTTTCTCTTGATGAAATCGGACGTCGCATAGCCCGTGGCGGAACCAAGGAGCTTAATATTGTTGTCAAGGGTGATGTTGACGGTTCGGTTGAGGCTTTGAGCGATTCACTCGAGAAACTTTCCACAGACAAGATCAAGGTTAGTGTAATCTTGAAGAGTGTCGGTCAGATTTCTGAGAATGATGTTGCACTCGCAGCTGCTTCTCAGGCAATTATTATCGGTTTCCAGGTTCGCCCGAGTGTTCTTGCCAAGAAACAAGCCGATCAGCAGGGTGTCGAGATACGTCTTTATTCCATTATTTATGATGCTATTGGCGAGGTTAAGCTTGCCATGGAAGGCATGCTCGAACCTGTTGTCAAGGAAGAGGTTACTGCCACCATTGAAGTGCGTCAGGTGTTCCACATAAGCAAAGTCGGTTTCGTTGCCGGTGCTTTTGTCAGCGAGGGCAAGGTTTCGCGCAGCGACAAGGCGAGACTCATTCGCGACGGTATAGTCATTCAGACCGCCAACATCGCAGCTTTGAAGCGTTTCAAGGATGATGTCAAGGAAGTTGGTGCTAACTTCGAGTGCGGTATCAGTCTTGCCAACTGCAACGATCTTAAAGAAGGCGACGTTATAGAAACATTCAAACAGGTGGAGGTAAAAGCCACTCTTTGATTCGGGAAAAAATATGCCGTTCATTGATTTTGTAATATTGCTGCTCGTTATATGGGCGCTTTATAAAGGTTGGCGTCAGGGCTTTCTCAAGGAAATAATCTCGATGGTGGGATTTGTGGTAGGACTTTTTGTTGCTGCCGGTCTTTATTCGAGTTTCGGAGAATACCTTTACCCTCACATAGGGGCTTCACCCACTGTTGCCAACATTTTGGCGTTTCTCGTGTTGTGGATAGTTGTTCCCATTGTCCTCGGACTTGTGGCAAATTTGCTCACTAAGGCTTTGAAGGGCATGAAGATTGGTTTGCCGAACAGCATTCTCGGTGCCGCAGTGAGTTTGATTAAATATCTTATTCTCATGAGCTGTGTGTTCAATGTCATGAGCTTTCTCGGCATTGTCAGTCAGGCAAAGGCAGAAGAATCGTTCCTTTACGAACCTGTAAAGAACAGTCTCGGCTATGCGTTCAAGGCATACGGCGAGAGCCATTCGCAAGACGGCGAAGCTGCCGAGGATTCTGTTTATACGGAAAACGACAGCATACAATAAAATAACACGCAGGAAGCGAAATTAGTTTCCTGCGTGTTGTCTTTGTAATATTTTTACGATGAAAAAAAACGATAACCCATCTCTCAATTCCGCTGCAGGCGAGGGCAAAAATGCTTTCGTGCGCAGTGTGGCGGACAAGAAATACGAATACGGCTTTACCACCGAGATTTCAACGGAGGTAATACCCACAGGACTTAATGAAGATGTGGTGCGTAGCATATCCGTGCGCAAGGGAGAGCCTGAATGGCTTCTCGATTTCCGTTTGAAGGCTCTGCGCTATTGGCAGACTTTGAAACAACCTGCGTGGGGACATGTCAATCTGCCGCAGATTGACTATCAGGCTATATCTTATTATGCGCAACCCAAGACTCACGACCAAAAAAAGGAACTTGATCCGGAGCTTGTCAAGACTTTCGATAAATTGGGAATACCCCTCGAAGAACGCCTTGCGCTCGGAGGAGTGGCGGTAGATGCCATAATGGATTCCGTGTCGGTAAAGACCACTTTCCAGGACAAACTTCGTGAGCTGGGAGTCATATTCTGTTCTATTGGCGAGGCTGTTAAGAATTATCCCGACCTTGTAAGGCAGTACATAGGCAGTGTTGTGCCTTACCGCGACAATTTTTTTGCCGCGCTCAACAGTGCAGTTTTTTCCGACGGCTCGTTTGTCTACATTCCCAAAGGCGTGCGTTGCCCAATGGAACTGTCTTCGTACTTCCGGATAAACGCTCGAAACACCGGGCAATTTGAGCGTACGCTCATTGTGTGCGACGACGGCGGATATGTTTCCTATCTTGAGGGCTGCACAGCCCCCATGCGCGACGAAAACCAGCTTCACGCTGCAATTGTGGAGATTATTGTAAACAATGATGCGGAAGTAAAATATTCCACGGTGCAGAATTGGTATCCCGGAAATGCAGAAGGAAAAGGCGGAGTGTATAATCTCGTAACAAAGAGAGGCGCACTGCGCGGAAAGAACAGCAAACTTTCGTGGACACAGGTGGAAACCGGGTCGGCAATTACTTGGAAATATCCCTCGTGTGTGCTTAAAGGCGACAATTCGCAGGCAGAGTTTTACAGCGTTGCGGTAACTAACAATTATCAGGAAGCCGACACGGGAACCAAGATGGTGCATCTCGGTAAGAACACGCGCAGCACCATTATCAGCAAGGGCATTTCGGCAGGCAAGAGCCAGAATTCCTATCGCGGTCTTGTGAAAGTGGGCAAGAATGCCGAAAAAGCCCGCAATTACAGCTCTTGCGATTCGCTGCTTCTCTCGTCTACGAGCGGAGCGCACACGTTTCCTTACATCGATGTCCATAACAACACTGCCGTAGTGGAACATGAGGCAACCACTTCCAAAATTTCGGAGGAGCAGATGTTCTATTGTGCTTCGCGCGGCATAGATCCCGAAACGGCGGCGGGACTTATTGTGAACGGTTACGCTAAAAATGTGCTCGACAAACTGCCCATGGAGTTTGCGGTTGAGGCACGAAAGCTGCTGTCCGTGTCGTTGGAAGGAACGGTAGGGTAGTGTTGGCATACGTGCCCCACGGCGTGTTTTCGCGCCCTCTTGTGTGCATATTTATAAGGTTTTTTCACCGCAATCAAACCGTAATTTTTTGCCGGCGTAAGTATTTGAGAATCAGATATGCTTTTACGCTAAAAAATACAAGGCACTTATTTTAAAATAAGTGCCTTGTATTTTAAAATATATG
>QAML01000018.1 GCA_003150315.1 Prevotellaceae bacterium
TTAGGATAAACGACTACACGATAACCGTCAATAAACTCTCCTGTAACTTTATCACGTTTGCGCCCTTTAATTAGGTACTGAACACATTTTGTTTTCCAATCACCAGTAGGAGACCAACCCAAACCATTCGCTGTTCTTTGTTGACCTAAAATGTCTTCTTTAAGCGCTTGATCTGTTTGAATGAATACCATTTCGCCTTGAAGTAAGGTAGCGCCTTTTTTAACTCCATGGTCTGGTACGTCATCAGCTGGATAGCTATTAGTTTCCGCTTGGTCTTCCATTTCGCCAACTGATACTAAACCAGTTACAATTTTATGGTTAGTGAACTCTGGTTTTCCGTTACTTCCCTTGGCCATATCAGCTACGATTAGAGCTTCATTACCAAAGAAAATCTCACGTGAATTATAATCTAATTTCATTTTTTCTCTTTTCTATAATTTCATTGAATTAGCATAATTAGCACCTTTTTTCAATGTTGTTTTAACGTCTTGCATACCCTTTTTTTCAACTAAGAAGTACATGCCATGATAGCCACTAGTATAATTAGCTCTAGTCCCTGCATTAACTACTATTTTATCGCCTTTTTTAACTTGCTTTAAGTTACTTGACAATTGCCCAGTATTTTGATATCTGGCATAAGTATAGGTATGACCGTGGCTTCTGATTAATCTAGTTCTTCGGCTTGCAGCATTTGCCTTAGCCTTAAACTCTGCTTCAAACCAATCGCCCATGCGTTCTGTTACTTTAGTTTGCATTTCTTTAGCTATGCTTGATGTATTAAGTAAATTCATTGCCATGCTTGACCACCTGCACCACAAGGTAAATAAACAGTTCCAGTATAATTGTACAAATGGCTATTTTCCGACCAGTTTGTCATATTCCAACCGTTTTGCAGAACATCTCCGACCAGTCCGACAAGTTCATCGTCAACATCTTTAACAGATAAAACAACTTGATAATAGTAACCCATGACAAAGCTCGTATTATCCATTTTAAGCACCTTTGAGTCACTAAGTGATAAATATACCGTCTTGTCTTCTATCGTGTCCTTAACGCCTAAAATAACGTCATTTAGAGGCATTGTAAGTAAATTGTTGTACCAATCTATATAAGAATCGAATTCATTCATATCCCGTTACTCACGACTCCTTCTAAAATCATCTTATTATTCTTAGGGTCTCTTTCCCATGTTGTACGCTTGAAAGTTTCGCCTTTTTCGTCTAAGAAATAGTTGAAAATTAAGTCTTCCATTTCTCCGATTCCGTTAAGCTCGTATCTTACATTTTTACCTAGTCCAATCATAGAAAACTCATCAAGTCTTGACTGATTGATTCTCTGTTTAACTGCTGGTAAAACGATAGGCTTTATAACATTAGCTTCTGCACCGTTCTTCTTCTTAACAGTCGTTTCAACTTGCAATGTTACTTGTGAAAATATCATTAAATACCTCCATAATACATTAACTCTTGCAAAGAAGCCAAACGTTGATTTTCAGCATTTCGCCATTGTTCTGCTGGTTCATCAACAATATTAAGCCGACAATAACAAGAGATAAATTCTTTCACTAATACGCTTGTTTCGTCAGCTTTAATACCATTTTTTTCTAGCAATTTAATAGCTATTGAACGGAATAAGATAAGTTTACTATCATAAGCTGTTACTAAAATCGGAATACCACAATAGACTTTAATATAATCTATCATTTACTTCCTCCATTTTATTCTTATGCTACTGTAATTACTGCACCAGCGTTAAGAGTTTCAACGTGTCCGCTTGTTAGTGTTTCAACCAAAATCATGTTGCTATTAGTTTTCCATTCAAAGGCATCAACTTTAGTAAGGTCTTGCATATCAATATGATATTTTTGGTCTACCAATACAGTAGGTTTAACAGCCTTTGTACCTGTATAGACAATGATTTCATCTACTCCAACTTCAGAAGCAATTTCAGTATCGTCATTTTTAATACGAACATTAGCGTTAGCAGTCGCTTGACGTAACTCATCTAACAAGGCTCTGCGGTCTTCTGCTTTAACAATCAAATAACGACGACCAGCAGTAGGACGAACAAAGTCAACCGCTTCTTCAATAGCGTCAGCAAATGGAGTTTTGCCAGCTGATTTAGCTTTTGTAGTAATCTTTTTGATTTTTTTAGCGTCTGCTTCTTTTTCGATTGATTTAAAGCCGTTTGTTCCGTCTCCCTCAACAAGCGCAAGGTCAACAATTTTATTAACAATAGCTTGTGTAAGTTCTGCTACAATCAAGTTGTAAAGTTCAGAATATGACATTTGAAGTCGTTTAACACGTTCAGCAAGTGATTGCAATTTATAAACCATTACAGGTTCAAGAGTATCAATAGTGAGTGTGGCTGCCTGCTCTGTTTTTGTTTGTCCGTCTTTGTGGACTTGTGCTTCATTTGATGAATCAAAAGAGCGTGATACGAGCAAAGCGCCGACATTTGTAACATGGAAAACTTTGAATACTGGGTTAGTATTTAACAAAGCTGTGTTGATTGACTCAACCAATTTACGTGGAAGTTGGAAAGTTGTATCTGTGATAGTTACACCATTTTCAGCAAGTTTTGCGTTCCAAGCGTTTTTAATTTCTGACTTTCCAGAGTTCTTTTTCAATACATCAAAAAATTCTGTTACAGCGTTTTGTGATTTAATAAAGTTTGTCATTTTAGCTTTTCCTTTTGGTTTTTCTTCCTGTGCGTTAAGTTCGTTCTCAATTTTGATAATTTCAATTGAATTTTCTGAAAGTGTTTTTTCTAATTCTTGTACTTTTGGCAAGTCTTCAATTGCGTTTTTTACTTCAAAGCCACTAATTTGAGATTTTAAAGATACGTTATTTTCTTTAAGCTCTGCCAAGCGGTTCTGTTTTTCGATTAAATCAGGTTTATTCATATTTCTTTTTGATATCCTCAATTTCTTTCAAAGCGTTACGGCTTTCAATAATTTTGTTACGTTCTTTTGTGAGTTCTTCGCCCAATGCATTTTGAATAAACTTTGCGTTAGGGTCAGCTGGTACTGAAACAAGAGAAATCTCTTTAAACTGTGCTTTATTTACAACTAGAGCATCATTTTCATTAAACTCATAATCTGTAATGTAATAGGCAATTGATAGTGAGTCAAAAGCGCCATTTTCAACAGCCTTATTAATGTTTGGTGCATTGTCGTAAAGCGTAAAGTCAGTCAGGTATTTATTAGTAGCTAAATCATAGTAAACTTTTGCGTCCCCGATGACTTCGCTAGATCCAGCACCATGTTCATATAGCAATGGATATCGTTCTCTAGCAAACTCAATACAGTTAGGAGTCAAGATAATACCATTACGGTTCTCTACACCAACTTCTGACCCAATACCTTGGAACGACTTAGAACCGTCCTCGTTTTCAGTCACTTTAATTTCAGCACTATTGGTTATTAGTTTCATCTGTGCTTGTTACGTCCTTTCTACTGCCTTGTAGGTCACTTAGACTGTTAACAGCAACCGCATTAAGGTTAGTTATGTAAATATCTCCACCCTCGATTGGTTGCTCGCCCATTTTAACAAGAAGTTGATTTACTGTAAAAATAGGAGCGTTAATATTTTCATGATACAAGTCAATTAATTCTTTCAAAGTTGCAAACTTGAATAGCTGGTTATCTACGATTATGCGTTCATAATATAAATTATCCTTATTTATTCGTCTGCGGTTTGTTGAAATCAGTTTATAAGTCAGTTCCTTTTCAAGTTGAATCAGTAAAGGAATGATAGTAGAGTTGTAAAAATAAATTTGTTGTTCTTGCGTAGCAGTACCAAGCAAAATATTTTCATTCATAAAGTAACCTGTCAAAAGTTCCGATTTAATAAGGTCAATTTCATCTTTATTTAAAACAGAATAATCTTTTTTAAGTTCTACAATTTCCGTCTTGTTATCAACTGGCGTCAAACCGTTGTAACTCGAACTCTCTTGCATATTCTTTATTGTTGTTAAGGCTTTTTCTCGATACTCTTGTGTATTATCAATATCAAGAAAGGCATTAATTTTCAACAAGCCACGCAATTTACCTTGTTCCAGCTTAGTTTGAATACTAGCCAGAGCATTGTCTAAAATACTTGTATCTTCATTGATATAAAAAGGACTGATAAGCCTTACTAATTCTTCAGGTTTATATTCTTTTTTATCATTAGCAAACAGTAAGTCTAATAGATCGCCCGTTTCACTGTCAAATATAGGGTACAGGTCAACATAGCGCGTGCATAGTAACTTTTTAATTACTTTCTGCCAAAACTCCATACTATTGTGTTCGCCCTTAGGGCTCCAATTGAGGACCTCATCTAAATCAGAACCTGCCTTACTAATCAAAGTATCAGAACCAACATCAGATTTTTTATATTTTACATGATTAAATTCTACTTTTGTTATTTCATTAGCAATTTTATTGTGAATGTTAGTCACAAAGGCACTTGTATATTCTACCGCTTCGTTTTGCCACGCTGCAACTCTTTGAGTATCATTGTTTAGTTTTCCACGTGAAAATGTTACTACTTTTCCGAATAAGTTCAATTTTTCCCCTTTCTACCATAAACTCACGCCCTTCCCTCGTTTATACTCGCCTGTTTTCTTGTTATGGCAAGACTTACAAAGGAGTTGTAGGTTATCGGGGTTCAGCGCTATTTTCCAATCATCAAGGTTTTCCCAAGTTAGCTCTATAATATGGTCTACTTCGTATTTTTTAGCACCGAATGCACCACATCTTACGCAAGTCATTTTGTCTCGTTGTCTTACATAATCACGGACTGCCAACCATTCTTTTTTATTATACCAACCACTTTCTCGAACTGTATCAACGTTATACTTCATCTGACACCGCCATTTCTAATGCCATTGTCAAAGCCACAGTAGGGTCAATTTTGTCTTTTTCAAGTTTTTTAGTATACATATAGTCCCCACTTTGTCCGATTTTAACAGCAGTATTATTTAAAGCCCACTGCATGACTTTTTGATTATGGATAAGTTTATTTTCTACTAACTTAGATTTTAATAACTTAATATAGTCATTCATTGAGAAACCTTGTCGAATCGCTCTTTGGTTATCTCCATCTTTATCAAAAAAGTAACGCTCAATCAACCCTTTTAAAATCTCATAGCGAGCTGGGTCGTATCCGATTTTTCTAAGTCTGCACCCTGTCTTAGTTCTAAAGTCATTAATATATGGTATTAAGTCATTTACATTAATGTATTCCGTATCAAGTAGAATAAGCTCTCCTCTGTCAACAAATTCAGTCCATAGTTCTTGCTGTTCTGTGTCCAGTTGCTCATATTGCGAACGTACAGAGAATGTAAGTGTATGGCTGTAAGTTTTACCCTCTAACTCACAAACAAATGACACAGCGGTTAAATCGCCAATTAAGGATAGGTCAATTCCGACATAAGTTCTATTTTTATTAAATACAGATAAATTGAACTCTGTTAGTTTAGTATCTTGCGGAGTGAAGTAGTAAGCTGTATCTTGCATAGGTAAGCCCATATTAAACGCTAAGAACTTATTTTGTAACGCTGGATCTCCTTGCGCAAGTTCGTATTCTTCAATAACTCCTGACCACTTAGGAACATCGCCAATAAGAGGTAATGCCATAGTCCAATTCTTTTTATCTTTAACCTGCTCATGATTTTCTAACATGTAAAGCAAGCCGAATGACCTATCATTATAAAATTCTTCCTCTGACTTGAAACGCTCGACAAGTTTATCATAAAGTCCATCTCGTTTAAGTCCGCCAGAAGTGATATAAATACTTTGCCAGTTATCTTGCTTTTGTCGTGAACCTTTATTAACTGATTCTGTTATATCTTCGCCATAAGTATGAACTTCATCAAATATATTAAGCGAACTATTACCACCTTGCGCCCTTAAAGTATCATTTGTTTGCTTTTTGAAAGTGGTTTTAAAAGAAGTAAATTCTAGTCCTTGTTTTGTACTCTTGAAAATCTTGTTTTCGTTGTACACTCTTAAAGTATCACTTGCTTCTGTTTGGTTTCGTACTTGGTCAAATACGTGTCTAGCCTGTGTATTATCGTATGCAATAACTAGACTTTCTCCGCCATATTGTCCGCCTAAAATCATCCAGTTAAGCACGCGCGTAGCCATTAAACTTGACTTACCAGAGCCACGACCTAAATTAAGGAAAATTTCATTAATTAGGTTTACCTGAACACCTTTTTCGTCAATCATATCATAGCCGAGCATTAACTCGTACCAATATTTTTGCGTAGGGTGTAACTTAATTTTCATCAAATTTCCAGTAGTAAGGTAAAAGTTATCTTCTATCCACTCGATAGCTTGAGTAACTCTATCATAACGATAAATATATTTCTCATGAATTCTGATTTGCTTTTTAATAGTTTTACGCATATATTTATTTAGTTCTATGCCATGTTCTTTATTATAAGCCAACATTTGATTCATGTAATACATTTTATACCTCAAATTCTACATTTAATATACCTTTTTTTATTCTATTCTTAACAGTAGTTCTACTTAGTCCCATTTTTCGAGCCAATTCATTTATGCTATTAAATTTTAACCCTTTATAAACAAGTTTTTTACAACCGTGTAATTCTCCATTAAAATTGTTTTTTAAATGGTCAGTTCCAACACGTTCAAACATTCTTCTTGTATTTTCGGCTTGTGTTACATACTCAAGATTAGACAAACTATTGTTTTCTTTATTTCCGTCTTTGTGGTCAACGGTTAAGCCACTTTTACCTCTGAACGCTTCCATTATAACTCTATGTAGCCAAGTGTTTTTTATTACAAATATAAATTTTATAATAACCATTCTTTTGTAAAGTTGGCTTCATCATTTTATTTTGAGAAAGGCTGTAAATATTACCGTCTTCATAAACTATATATTTATCTTTATAAGTTACACTTTTCATTCAAACCCCTCTGGAACTTTAATTTCTGGCGTTTTATATTTACTTAGCTTATAGTCGTCAAGTTCTTCAATTTTAGCTTTAAGGTCATGAGCACTTGATTCTTCTTGTTGCAATCTTCGCCATTCAGTAGGATTATAAAGTTCAGGGTTTCCAGCTTTAGCGACCATCATGGCTACTAGGCTGTCTTTGTCTAACTCTTTTTCTTTAACCTTTACTTTTTCAACTTTTCCGTTAGCGTCATAGATTGTTTCTGTTTCTTTTAGCGTTCTGACTGTCAGTTTGCTCGCTAAGGCACTTTCGGCTAGTTCTAATAGATTTCCCCTAGCGATACCTTTAGCTTCGTCATACGCCTTTATATTGTCATCTCGCCACTTTCTAAAAGTTTTGGCCGAACAATGCAAATTGGTGTAGATTTCTCTGTCATTACAGCCTGATTCAATTTTATCAATGATTTGACTAAATAGCGGTTCTTCATACATCTTAGGTAAAATTGTGGGTCTGCCACCGTTTTGTGTTTGCATATTGTCCTTTCTTTTAAATGTGGTTATATCGTTTAAAGCCTATATTCTCGTTTCTAAGAACAGCAATAACTTTTGCTTATAAGTTTACCAACTTGGGTAACTCTGCTCTCACAAGCCAAAATATGAGCATATAGCCCTATAATTAAGATTTTTAGCGAGATTTAGCGAGATTTAGCAAGCTAAAACTTTTCTTTTTGATTTTTTGGGGGATTCGCAGCCGGGAGATGTGTAT
>QAML01000072.1 GCA_003150315.1 Prevotellaceae bacterium
CCGGTTCGGTATGACCGTCTTTCGAGTCCATGCGGTGCGGGACGTTTCTTCTCGTTCGACGGTTTTTGTTCCGGGTTTCATTCGTTTCCTCGTCCCGGACTTCAAGGAGAAGAGGCGCCTTGGAGCGTTCGATTTTCGGCATTTCAGTGGTTCCTGCGCGGGCTCCGTGCGGTGCGGTTTCGTTCCGGCGTTGCGGTTGAAGTATTGATGCCGATTCCGATTTTCCCGAAAGGTGTATGAGCGAGGATTGCCGGCCGTCGTGTCCGGCTACCCCCGTCTTCCGATACGCCGGCCTTTATCGTTACACGTAAACGGTGACGAGGGACCGGCGCAATTCTATTTCCGATGGGCCGTAGCGACGGAGAATCGGCGTAGGTGTCGGATATGTGTTCCCGCCGTTGCAGGATTTGAAGCCGTGTGCCGAAAGAGGAAATACAACGATTGGATTGGATTGCGCGGCGATATGAACGCCCTAAAGGACGTCGCTCTGTTATTTCGTGGAAAAGTAAATTCCTGACAATGAGCTTTTGTCAGGAATTCGTGTAGTGGTTCTACCCAGACTCGAACTGGGATTTAAAGTTTAGGAAACTTTAAATCTATTATTATAATAAATTGAAAAATAGTATATTATAAAAATAGAAGAAAATTTTTGCCAACTATTTGCCAATTTTTGCAAAAAAGTGATGCCGAGCAAATTTACCAAGACAGAAAATTGTATTGAATTCCGGCTCCAATATACGGTTTCATACCCATTGACGTGAGGGCATACCCGGCGCTCACGCCGATTCCCCAGCGCTTGGGCTTGCCGGGAACCTCGACCCGCTGGACGACCGTATTCGTCACGGTCTGCGTTTTTCGGAAAATGTCGAGTGTATCGAGCGACACGCGGAAGCCGGACACGACGGCCCGGTAATCCTCGCCTTCGTACACATTTCGGGAAATCGGGACCAGTACCGGAACCTTGACCGTATCGCCCGGAACCTTCAGCAGCACCGTATCGACACGGGTCAGGTAGCGGACTTCGGGAACGAGAACTGTTTCCCGGACCGTGTCGCGCATCCACATCGTGTCCGTCCGGTGAATCTCGACGATTTCCGGCTTCACGCTCCGGCGGCCCAGCAGAAATGCGACTGCGATCAGGGCTAAAGCTATAACAACGTTTTTCATGTTTCCGTAAATAAAAATGCCCGAACCTATCCGCCATGCGGTAACCCCAAATATTGGAATATCGCTTTCTACATCAAATCACAACAATCACGACGAACCGTTATGTAAATATCTTCGCCTCGGGAGTCGGCCTCGTCGAGAATGTCGAGCAGGCGGAAGAGTGTAGCCCGGGAATTGATGACCTGTCCTTTTACCTTGTTCTCTCCGACCAAGATACAGCCCTCCGTGTCGGCCGGCGTGTTCCCCGAATGGATAAGTATTCCTGAAAAGTGAGGCACATCCAGCAGCAGGGGGACATTGCGGTCTCCGTAGCGAGGCGAGAACTTGGGCGACTGGGTCATGGCGATCCGATAGCGACCGTAAGGAATAGCCGTCTTGCCGTTTATCTTGACTTCCTGACCGTCGAATACGCCATTGGCGTTGGCATCCCTGTCGGTATCTTCCAGCGTATCGCACTCGAAGGATGCCGACGGGATGCTTAACCGCCCGATGGTATAGGTGGACGCGAAATAGATTCGCTTGAGAGATATAAGCATAGCTATTTCAGAATACCGTTGGTTTTCAGAGCGTTTGCCAGCAGAACAAGGTTTGCCTGTACGCCTTCGGCCGTGTCCGTAAAGTATTTCATCGTGTGATCTATTTAGTAATTACTGGGCGGCTGCCGTTTCTCGCAGCCTCTGACTGTACACTCTTTGAACTTGGCCGCCTGATGCTCCATTTTCAGAGCATTGTGCTGCTCATTGAGCTCGCGTATTCGCTGACGGTCGGATTCCTTCTCCGCGTAAAGCTGGTCGATCTTGGCATCTTTGGCCTTTAGCTTGTCTTCGGCCTTTTTGTACAGTTCCTGCCATTCGTCGGATATGGAGGACACGTTGTGTATCTCCTCACGCTCGGCCTTTGCCCGAGCCTCCCGGCGGCGGGAATTGTAGAACAGGAAAAATCCGAGGATCGGCAACAAGGCGGTGTTGACGATGGTCAGTATCTCGCTGATCTTTTCCATGACGTTCAATTCATCATTTGTCTTTCAATTTTGGTATGAACTGGTTTCCCGCAGTGAGAGTCTGCGTGACTATTCGCTCTGAGTGTACGACAGATGGTCTTTGAGTAGCAGCATGACTTGCCCGACCTTCCCTGCTATTTCTGCTTCCGCAGCTTGCAGAGCTGCGAAAACCGCATCGGTCAGTCCTTCGCTTTTCGCATCCGGCGTAAATATGTAGTTTGCGCCGTTGTCGTCCGAGAGTAGCTTGCCGACTTCGATGCTTGCCTCTCCTTGTTTCACGTAGGCCGATACGTCGATCCGAGTGATTTTACCATTGCTGCCGATGTCGTACCGGCCGGAAAGGTGGTACGTTCCATTGTCGCCCGAGTAATACACGGACAGATTGTTCAGTTGATGATTGTTCATGACATTTCGATTTGATTATTTGACGAATTTCTGATACGCGATTGTTCCTGCTACGCCCAGCAGTATGGGAAGCGTCAGCTTGGGTAGGAAAATCAGCCCGATAACGCCCAGCAAGGTGAGCGATACGTTAATGATGGATTTGGTTTTCGTTTTCATATGTATGAGTTTAAAGTGATGGCATATAATTGAGCGCCCAGTAGCTTCCGTCGAAGCGTATCCACATGAGAGACCCGTAGGCATCGTTCCAGAATTCGGAGACCGTTGATCCTGCCCGATGTATCCGTTTGCCTCCCCCCTTGAGCGTGTATCCTGCCGAATATTGCCGTATTAAGATGATCTGTCCTGTTTTCGGGTTCTTTGGAAGCGTAATGTTGATCGCATTCCTATTCATCGCGTCGATACAGGTAGCCGAGTCGGCAATCTGGTAGTTTGAGCCGGATGTCATGGAACTCGGTATTTTTTCGGATGGAATAGCCAATCCTTTCAGATAGCGGCCTATTAAAATATCGCGTACCGCTTCGATGTCCGTATCGGACTGAATATTTCCCGTAGCGTTAATTTCACCTGTGGCGGAAAATTTACCCACGACCGATGCGTTGCCATTGATAGTTGTCTGTCCGTCTATATATGTTTCTCCATCGATGTTTACGCCGGTTGAAGTGACTTCCAATCCTCCGTCCTCGTTCTGAATCTTAGCACGGAAAATCTCGGAACCCGAGGCTGACGGTTTCTCTCGCCCTAAAAGAAAGTATTGTGTCGAATTGAGCATCCCGAATATCGTAGAGGGCCTGACCTCCATCCTTTTTACCTGCTCCTGCAAAGTCCCGCTCATATTTGAGATCGTTATCACGCCGCCGCATACGGCAGTGCAGGCAATTTTATAGTTACCGATGGATGATATGGCAACTGATTTAGTGAAATTTTCATCATAGTGAGAATTAGAAGCCATAGAAAATAGTTCGATGCCCAAATCGGTCCATTGGGAACCTACTTGTTTGGTCAGGTAAATTCTCACCGAATTTAGGCCGTTCATCATGATAACCCGGCCTGATACGGATAGAATCCGCACAGTCGCATCCGGCGCGCTGAAAGTTCCCATGTCGAACTGCTCGCCAGGTTGAGATACAGATGGAGCGGTAAGGGCGACAATGGACGTTTTCCCGGTGTCCAAAGCGTCGGACAGACTGCCGAACTCCTGATTGCTTATTACAGTCTGCAAGTCCTCGCCTTCGGCCTTTACGGCCAATCCCGTCTCGGTTACCTCGACCGGTCCGATTGTCGCTCCCGCCTGTACGTCGAGATTCTCCATGCTCACGCGGTTACCGTCGGCATCGGCCCGCATGATTTCACGACCTGCCGTCGATGTGATGCGAAAGCGGTCGGCCACTACGTCGATTTTCTTTTCGGAGAGATAAATGCCCGTAGCCTTTGCCTCTTCGCGGATCTCGTTCGGAGCATCCTCTATGGCCGGTGTCCAAGGCATGACCTTGTTGCCTTTGGACCACATAGGATTTTTAACATAGCCGGTCATTGCACCGTTATGGCCCCCGAAAAGGATTCTGTAGGTCTGGTTTGTCAGCAAAGTATCGGGTATAGTCACGACGACCGATCCCGAGCCTGTTTGTGTAACCTCCTTCAGGTAGACGGCTCCCGTAAAGCTATTTATCCAAAGTCGGATACTAGGATGGCTTGTTTCCGTAAACTGTATGTCATCCCAAGAAAGCACATATTGTTGTCCGATTACGGGTTGTTCGGCCAAGTCAAGATATAGCCCCGCCCAAGATGACATATTGAAATCGAGTTGTCCCTCGGTTTTCAGGGCCAGATTTCGCGTCGCAGGGAGGGAGGCGTCAACCATTTCTTGAGTCTGGGCCTTCTGATCGTTCAGCGACGGCGACCATGTTAGGGCCGGGCGGTTACCCTTGACGAGCATGACTTCGTGATAGATGACTGAAACTCCTTGGGTTTGAGTTTCTTTTCCCGCATACATCAGAAACCACGCATCCTGCTCTTGTTCTTTCTCCAGTATTTTGTAGACAGCCGTTCTATTATCCAAAGTCAGTTGTTTGTGTGCCAGCGGTCTGTCCATTTGGGATGTTAGAATGTTGCATGAAAACTCCGTAGGATTTCCGGCAAGAATTTCAATAGAGCCTATCGAAAGAGCGAACTCATCCCCCGGACGAACGTGTAACGGGAAACGTAAATAAGCATGGGTAGCCGAAGCACTTGCCGTTATCTTGATAGCCTCACTGCCGTCGATCAGATTTACCGAACCGAACTGTAAGCCGTCTGTATATGCTTGCGCCGCAGCCGCAATCTGATCGAGCATGATCTGCCGCTTGGGATAGTATGCTGCGATATAGTCGTAGTCGGACTCGACCGGAATGCTTTCGGGAGTCGAGGCTGTGTACTTCGTCAGCGCTTGTATAGCCAGCGTGTACGCGCTATTATAAGCTGTCCAGTAGGTCGAACTTTTAAGCCCATAGCGGTCGGCTTGCGAGCCGATCTCGCCATATTCGGATTCGATGTCGGCCTTCTGTTGCACAAGGCCCGGCTTCTCAGGGGGCGAGATCAATTCGTCGGACGACCAATCCTCGAGCTTTTGAGCGTTGTCCGCAGCGTCCTCTTTAGCCTGATCGGCGGCGGCCTGAGCCGCAGCTATGGCCTTTTTAGTGTCGTTCAGCGACGGTCGCCAATCATCCGTCGCTTTATTGCCTTTAACCAAATAATATCCGTAAACGACTCCGCAAGGGGTATTCGTTTGATAGTTCGACGTGTAGAATTCGAGTCGAAAACTATCACCGGGCACTGTTTCACTTGCTTCGAATATACATTCGAGACGTTGAAAAGTATCTGCCGAAATTACAATTCCAGCGAGTGACTTTCCACTGAATACTCCTGTTGATCCGCCCGCGCCGAGTTTCACGCCGTCGAGCGTCGCAGAGATGATTGTCACGGCGTTTCTTCCGACACTAAGCTGTGCTTTGGTCTCAACAGTTTCCATCGACGCATCGCGCTTGACCCAGCACGAGAACCGGTATTGCTGTCCTCCAATGAATCCTTCGGCGATGGACTGCCATAGGCGGCCCCATTGCCCTCTTATCTTTACCGCGACGAACTCACCGACCTCTCCCCATACAGATGCTGTTACCGAATTGTTCCATACCACCGTATCCTTCAGATTAGGCTGTTGCGTCCCATCCATCAGGTTGTCGCTGCCTATCTCGACGGAATCGATCTTTTGCTGGGTATAATCGTCTATGTTCTCTTCCCCTACGACAAGGCTCAAGCCGTTAGGAGCAACCAGTTTTCCGTCTTTGGTCAGCTTCAGCCCGCTTGTTTTGTGCCGAATCTCCCCGTCGGTCAGCTCCCATCCGTTATCTCCGATACGGATTCCGTTCGTGCTCAGTATGTCGATCCATGCGTCGTCGGCCAACAGAACCCTCGTCGCCACCGGCTCCATTTCGTTGAACGGTGTCCAGTATGCCGTGTCTGTGGGCAGTGTGCCGGTAGGAACCGCAGCTACGCCTTCTTTGACTATATAGCGGTAGTTGTGTTCCCCGTACAATACCCAATCCCTGAACTCGCCTCCGTTTATATAGGTTTCCGAGGCCGACCATACGCCCCGGCTACGAAGTGCCGGCCCTACGGGCCCCGCAGATCCAGCGCCCGATGCCACTTCCTCTACCCAGTCTATGGAGGACGCAGCAGGTTCTTCTGACGTAGAATCTGCGGTGCATAACCACAGCGAGCCTTTATGGGTTACTTCATCGTAATAGTAGTATGTTCCGGCTTTCCATTCGCCTTTGTTCACGGCGACGGGCTTGGTGGTCGTGCCGTCGGCCGACTTCTGGAAAATTCGGCCGGTCATCAGAATGTTTTCCAAAAAAGCATTGTAGCCCGACGTATCGCCGAAAGACGGATGTACGAATCCCGACGTGTCGCCCAAAATCATTCGGACCATCGACGGAGCGATTTCCCAATCGTTCACGTCGGCCATGAACTGAATGCGGCCCTGCTTGGATGAAATCAGGATGCTTCGTTGGCGGGCCGTATTCGTGAAGTTGCCCGTCTTGGCTATGTTCATGAATTTTTGCGGTACGAGATCGGGCGTCCGAGGCGTGACGGTCATCGTTCCGTCTTCCGCCACACTGTCTACCCGCATCTGGATTGTCGAGAAGCCGGTGGAAACGTGGTATATGCCTCTCAGAATATCGTCCGCAGCAAAGGGGTTGGTTTGCCCTTCCTCCAGCTTGAGCGTGATAGTATAGCGGCCCGAGTCGGCTGCCTGTACATCGGATATGACACCACCGGCCGTTACCCATAGCTCATCGCCTACTACCTGCACCTGATTATACCGGAGCTCGGGGACTTCGAGAAAGGACCGAATCGATAGCGAATGCAGCTCGCCGTTGCCCTTTGCGTCAATCATCCATCCGTACCCGAGCAGTCCCGACAGAAACTTTGCCGACGATATTTTCCCAGACAGCGTTTGATCTTTCGCTATGATCTTGTCCAGTACAGTCAATACGGTCGCTTCGATATTCGTGCTGGTGAGTTCGGTGACATTGCCTTCTTCGGCCGCTATTTGCTTCGCAACAACGGTTTTTCGGGCCTTCACCTGATCGACCTCCGTATGCGACACCCCGTCATCGTCGATCCATGTGCTGTGACCCTTGCCTTCATTGCCCGATACGAATTTCTCGCTCGAGAGGGTGTTTGCCAATATGCCTTTTGCGAAGGTGATTATCCCTTCGGCCGTATCGTTCTTTTTTCTGCTCAAGAACTTCTCGTCGGCGGCCGCTGCCGAGTACGCATTGTAGTCTGTTGGCTGCGTCTGGTCATATTTTGCGCGAATCAGGTAGATTCCGACGCCATTGGTCACTCCGATCCGTTCCGCATAGGCTGCCTCTTGAATATCCTTCTCGATCTCGCCCAAGCGGGAATAGGCGGTATTATCGCCAACCGTGTAGGTTGCCTGATACTCGTTGTCGAGCGACTTTTCGTAGCCTTGAATACGGGAGCTACGGCCGCTGCTCCCGAATTGGGATTCATTCACGAGGCGCACCTTCTGTCCGAGCTCGTAGCTCTTATCGTTCAGTTGACAGTATACGGGATTGGTAGGGCAATCGTATACGCTCGTGTCCTTGCTGTTTTTCTGGGCCCACGTCGTTCCTGCTTCCAACAATTCCTGCTCGGCCTCCCCGATTCTCGCTCCGGGTAACTTAATACCGGTCAATACGAAGGTATTGCCGGGCTCGATGTCCAGATTGTCGTTGGGAATGATGATCTCTTGCTCACCGGTCGTCTCTACGTCTGCCACGATCTCGAACTTGCGGTCGAAAGGATTTGTTTCCGGATTCCATGTGTCGGGATCGTCGAATGCAGCGCCGAGTTGTATGTCGAACGTCCTACCCGAAAGGGCGCCGCTCGTAATGACGGCTTGCAGGGTCTCGCCCGGGATTAGATCGGTCGGAAGGAAAGGCGTGTCTTTCGCGTAGATTACCCGAGCTTCATATTCGGTTCCGCTATCAGTCTGTCGCTTTACTTTCTCGACTGAGGTGACAGTATCCGTATTTTTAGGGTAAATGTCCTCGAATACGACGAACTTTTCGATCACGTCGTTCCATACCATATCGGGCCGCGCATCGATATACTCCTGCCCACCCGGCAGCCTGAGCCGAATTTCCGAGACATGATTGGTCGTTCCGCCCTGATCGGCCTGACCGTAGTCCTCCGTCAGGTTGCGCGTCGATCCGAATACGTAGAAGCGCGTGCCGTAGTTGCTGTCGTCACCTCTCCGCGATGGGATAGACGTGATAACGCCTCCCTCTACGAAATCTTCCTCGGTTCCGATCTCCAGCTTGCCGAAGCACAGGTAGATATAACCTTCGCTTTGTTCTGTCCACCACTCGACATCGAAAGTCTCGGCGATCGTGTTGACGGCGTTCCAGCATGTGTCGCCGTTGAATGAAACGAGCTTCGTACCTTCTTTCAGTTCGTCGGAAAGATCGCGCATCTTCCAGTTTTTGGCAGGCACAAAGGCATTCATGTTTTCCACGATCAGATTTCCGAAAGACTGCAAATCGGTCGTGTCATGGAAAACCGCCTCCCGAGGCTTTTGCGATAGCCAAAATACAATGGCGCGCGTCATGTGGCGCTCCTGATCGTCGAACTGGAGTGTGTAGTCCCAGCCGCCGGTAGTGGCATTTCGAGTAGGGCGATTTTTGTCGACGTCGATGATCTCGAACTTGAGACCGTTATAGATGATATAGGACCCCGGAGCAAAGTCTATATAGGTGTCATGGGAAAAGGGCAGGGAGACGTAGTTGTCGCCCATCAATACTCGTTTGCGGACGGCAGACGAGGTGACTGGCGCATCGATCAGCTCGACTCCGTTTCTATTGTAGATAATCATTCCTCTTAGGCGTAAATGGTATGACTATCTCAAAGGTTGAAATGCTCTGCACATTGTGCAAATGGCTTTGTAAGTTGTTGATTTGTATGTTTTTAATTAGATAATAAAAAGAGGGTAGATAAATTAATTTTGAAAGATAGCGGGGGAAACAGTTTGGGATATGACGAATGTTCACTTTTTTTGTGAATTATATTAGAAAAGCATTATATTTGCATAGTAAACAATAAGGCAACGATGTTTATAGAATTCGACAAGGAGTATTTACGGGAAGTTGTTCGAACTGGGGCGAACAAGCGATAAAAAGCACCGATTTCAGCCGGAAGTAGTGAGAGCATACAAACGTTGTGTAGATAAACTTGTGGCGGCTTCGAGTATTGAATCATTGTACCAACATCATTCTTTGAACTATGAAGTATTAGTGGGTGACAAGGCTGGTATTTCATCGGTTAGGATTAATTCTAAATACAGGCTTGAATTTCGAGTGCGCCATGTTGCCGAACAAGAGATAATAACAGTTTGTTTGATATTGGATATTAGTAATCATTATAAATAAGATTGGCTATGGCAACGGTTAATAAGAGGGTATATGGTATGAATGATTTGATTCCATATTTACCCACTCATCCGGGCGAAGCGCTGAAAGAGGAACTGGAAGCTCGCAATATTTCGCAACGTAAATTTGCGGAAATGATCGGTATGCCTTATACTGCGTTGAATGAGATTGCAAACGGGAAGCGTTCCGTAACGACAGAAACAGCCTTAAAGATTGAAGCTGCGCTCGATATTGAGGCTATCTTTTGGTTAAACATGCAAACTCGTTACAACATGCAGACCGCCCGCCGTGATTCCGGCCTTTCGGCAGTGCTACAACAGATACGAAAAACAGCCGCGATGCTGTGATTGCTAATACCATAAAGGCCCGCTGATGCGGGCCTTTATGGGTAATTTCCTATCGTTTATCGAGTGCTAAGCCTTTGTAGCTGCCTCTTTCTGCCTCTTATTTATTTCATCAAGAATGTATTGTCGTCTTTCGACGGTATTATCTAATCGTTGCTTTATCAGATTTCTCGTTATATAAAGCACGTAGGGGTTGGCTAAGGCTCCTTGATATTCAATTTTAACCGTCTCGAGGTCGTTTTCCACTTCCGACAACAGATTCTTCAGCTCGTCATCCGATAATTCCCGAATAGGTTTATAGGTAGGCGAGGTATCTATTGTATTATTATCCTCGTTCATATTTGATATGACTTTTGCGACGATGCAGATAATGAATACAACAAGAACCAATATAGCTATAATTCCTTCGTTCGACATAATTCAATTTTTTGAGATATTTGCTTGAAATAGTTTAATTATCTCAGAGCAGTCTCCGCCTTCTGCATTCATAAGGCTCTTGGACGCTTGAATAAGGAAAGTATTATTAGCTGTACTATTGCGAGGTGAATACATGATTAGTAAATATTGAGTAGATGGAATCCCTACCGTCACAAGCATGGTATTTTCTTTATTACGAAAAACAAACAACCTGTCTTCTCCTGAGACGATATCATTTACATAAATGTATTTTTTGTTTATAAAATCTGCTAATTCTTCATTATATGCCGTACTAATAAAAGCACCTGACACATCTAATTTCCCGTTTTCAAACGAATACGTATACATTGAAACCTTGTTTTTCCCTGCATAAGAGAGGGTCGTTTCATCTTCGTTTAAAAGGGTGTAAGTGACACGAGATTTGAGTTCTTGTTTGGAAATCCCCCAATCAACAATTGGCTCCTCGTACCCTTCCAGTTCTATTTCTCCTGCAGGTTCTCCGCCTCCATTTCCTCCGTTGTTGCCATTATCATCTTTAGAGCATCCGGTGAACACCATCGCAGCCAAAACCGCGAACATCAGTAAAATTTTTCTCATAATTTTTAAAATTGCAGTTTGTTATTGCACAATATACGAAAAATATTTACCCTTTCTATATGATAAATAATTATCATGTTACTGCATTTTGTATTGTTGTTAACTATAATAAGTCGTCGGAATCAGCCTCTCCTCTATTATTCGGATTCGGCTCGTTAAATTTCACCGATACAGAGCAGGAAGTACGAGCTATATTTTGCGCATACGATTGGGAACGGAGATAGGTAAGCCGATAGGTTTTCCCAGTAACCGGCAGATGAATCTCTACTTTTCCTGAGTACAATATTTGCTCGAATGTCGCCTTGTTAGCGGTAAATTCTTCCTCAGTATCGCCGTGAATGTTGAACGTGAGGGTAACGTCCCGCTCGTCGATCTTGGGTGAGTTGTACAGTACCCTTTTCCCGTCCTCAAGGCGGCTGGAATTTTCAACGAATTCTTTTAAAGGGAGGGG
Source organism: Prevotellaceae bacterium (assembly GCA_003150315.1). Classification (GTDB taxonomy): domain Bacteria; phylum Bacteroidota; class Bacteroidia; order Bacteroidales; family Bacteroidaceae; genus UBA6398. Next base: position 11,353 of record QAML01000072.1, read on the forward strand.
GGAACATATAGCATCTAAGAAACCATCCCCCATACGGACGCCGAAAGTCGAAGCGTCCTGCTTGTTGATGAGCATTTCAGTCATAATCAAATCCTACTTGTGTTGTCACTAATTCTTGAGAGCATGGAAGTATGCATTTTCAGTATTTTTACCGTATTTCCGGTATTTTCATTTATTCCTCGGAGTTCTAAGAGGGATTCTACCTGAAGTTGCCGTATTTCGGATGCGATGTCGCGGATACCTGTATTGATATCAATAATCTGCTGTCCTTTCATCTGTAAGTCCGAAAATCGACCGTTAAGCTCATTCCCATCATCTTGAGACATCGTTTGATACCCCCGGGAAGTAGCGGATTGACTGTCGGCTTGCTGCCCGCTGGTATGGCCCGTAATTGCAGCCAGCTCATCTCGTATTTTTATGCCTTTTTCTGTAATTCCGTCCCATATCCCCTTTAATTCGTCTATTTCGCCTTTATCTAACCCTCCTCCGCTTTTTGTATATTCTACCCATTTTTCGTAAAAGTTGTTTAGCTCATCATCAAGAAGCTCGGAAATCTTGCTATTTAAAACAGCACGCATAAGATAGCTACGGAAGTCATCCGCAAAGTCTTCCGCACTTTTATCCATATCCATGAGATTATCGACAAAACTATCGCGCAGGCTGTCGAATGATATTTGCGTCAAGCTTTCATTCAATTTATCAGTAAGCTCTTCTAATTTTCCCGCTTGACCAGCGTAATCTACCAAAGTATTATATACATCCCGGCCATAGCTTCCCGCCGTGTTGTATATTCGGTCAGCTATTCCGGTATTTTCGAGCAGAGTAGCCATTTCCTCCGGTGTCAAGCTGAAAATACTATCCTTATTGGTGAATTCTTTGCGCACATTCTTTTGAATCCATGCCAATTCTTCGTCCGTGAATCCTCCCCAATTATAATTCCAGCTATGATGAGAGCTCCAGTAACTGCCTTTTGCCTCCGCTATTTTTCTGTAATTCTCGTTTTGCTCTTTCTGTTTCTCTACAGCCTTCTCGTATGCCTGAACCGAATCCATTACACTCCCGGATCCGATCTTATCTGTTAAACGTTCTATTGCTTCCTGTAATAACTCGTTGCGAACAGTAAGCCTTTCGATAGTCGCTTCTACTTCTTGTGAGTTTCCCTTTGAACTGAACAATGAGCCAAAAATGCTCGTCACACCGCTAACGATTGACCCGATTGCTCCCGCATATGATCCTACGGTTCCGAGTATATCGCCGAACCCTAAAGACTTTCCTTGATCCTTGGCATCTTGTTTCATCTGCTTGAAATTCGCGGATGCCTCTTTCAAGCCGGAAATACCCGATTCTATATCCGAGAAGCCCTGAATCATGTTGCTCACGGTATCGAGTACGTTTCCGAGCGATTCGTCGAGTTCCTTAGCCGAGTCGACCACTTTCTTCATTCCGCTTGCAGCCTTAGCCAATCCCTCCGGCAAACGATAATGAACTACTTTGGTCGCCTTATCTAAGTCTTGCCGCATTTGTGTGACAAACTGAAGCTGTTCGTTCGTCAGTTTTCCTCCGTTCTTGCTTTTCGCATCGGCTATGAAATTGTCGAGATATTCCTTCGCTTGGGCAATGGCATCGCGGATTGTGGCCAGCCCGTACTCTTCCAGATTGCCGGAGATCACCTGAAAGAAATCGGACTCGGAAATCTGAAGCTGCGCGATCTCCAAATCCCTTTGTCTTTTGATCTCTTCGATATTCTCGTTGTACTGGCCGTTTGCATTCTGTTCTTCCAGTTGGGCGATCTTATCGTTGTATTCTTCGGCAATGCGGGCTTTTTGCTGTTCGAAAGTCTCATACTCTCGCAATACATCCTGAAGCATGGATTTGGTCTCGGCCCTTCCTATTTCGCCCACGAGGGCATTATAGTCGCTTTCTCCAATAGAGCCACCCTTAAGCAGCGATTCCGCCTGCCTGCGGTATTCGTCGAACGTCTTTTGAATACCTTGCCGCTTGCGTTCTTCGTCTGTCAAAAAAACATCGGTCACGTTTCGCCAAAGCTCTTCTTCCTGCCGGGCATATTTTGCGACGATGGCGGCCCTTGCTAATTCCGCAGCTTTTTCCTCGTTCGCTTTCGTCTCATCCAGCTTGGCCAATTCGTCGGGATTAGGCTCTTGTCCTTTGGTGGCATAAGCGGCGATGGTCTTTTGGCGAGCCTCTTCGATCTTGTGGAGTTTTTCCCGGGTCGCGTTATCCAGTTGTGCGAGCTCCTTTTCCTGCCCTTCGGCCATAATCCCAAGAAGCGATTTCTGAAGTTCTGACTCATTCGCCCGTAAGGCTTCTGCAAGGGCTTCCCGAGCGGAAAGGATTTTGTCTTGAGTAATTTGGCCCGTTGTATTGTCGTCGGATGGTGTAAGACCGGCTTCAATTAACGCTTGAGCCGATTGATTTAAGGATTTGGTCAGGCGCTTATCTACCTCTTGGATTTGCTTGGCATAACCTTCTTTGATTAATCGCTCCTTTTCGGCTGCACGTTCGTATTTTTGGGTCTCCTCATTTAAGAATCCCTCTGTCAGACGTTCTACACTATATTCTTCCTTTGCCGACATGTAGCCGGGCAGACTGGCCGCTGTCCAGATAGCTCGTTTCCTCGCGTCTTCTTGTACCCCGGGCACATACCTGCGTCCTTTTGCTTGAGCTTCGTATGCCTCTTGTCTTTGCTCGGCCTCCAGTTGTTTGGCGTAGAGCTCGGTTAATGTGTTTTGATAGGCTGTCGCTTGAGCTCGGGCCTTTAATGAGGCAACGACCGCATCCGTATTCCCGATCAATACTTTTTCAGCATCTGCAACGCTATTGACCGACACTCCCAGTTGAGAGAATCCGGATTTATTGTCATTCACGAATTTTAGCTTGGCATTCATATCATTGCCAAGTTTGGACCATTCGGATCGCAAACGGGATATGTTCCCCATTTGGGACCCGAACTCCCTATTGGCACTGTCAAGTGCGTTTCTATTGGCTTCGATTCGAGTGTTGAGCACTTCGATGGAAGCTGCATTCGCATCGATGGCATCCTTACCCTTGAATAATCCGGCCACCCAGTCGGCGATTTCATTCCCGTAAAGGGTGAGCAGGGTGATGCCGCCTACCAATGCCGTTTGCCATGAGAAGATGGATTTCACGATCTGTTTCCATACAGGGGTAGCCTCTTTCCCTTCAGCAACAGCAGCTTTATATTTCGCTATCGCCCGCCGGATGTCGTCAGCCAAAATAGGCAGGTTATTGGATATGGCTCCGAAAAAAACATTCAGGCCATAAGAAATAGAGGGAAGCTCCCGTGCTACTTGTTGGATTGAAAACCCGAGGCTGTCCCAGTGCGAGGCATAATTGCCTACATTGCGCTGATGATTGCCGATCGATGCGTCCAGCTCTTTTATTTTCGTATCGACCAGTTGGATGCGTTTCAAAATCTCTTGGCCGAATTGAGTATTGCGCTCTTCCTCGTTCAGGGTCCTGTAAAACATGCGCATTGTTCCCAAAGACTGCGACATCTCATTCATCGAGCCACGAACGGCCTGCTCGGATTTTATTTCGTTCGCGAGTATTTGCTTGAGCTGTGAAACCGATTGCTTGTGTTCTTCGAGAGAGCTTGTCAGTTGGATTCTCCGCTGTCTTTGGGCTTCCGTAAGATTTATGCCGTCGGATTCGAGCTTTTGCAAGCCTTTTAGCTCTTTCTTAATCAAACGAATCGCATTCTCTTCTCTGAGCATTGAGGCAATGGTTTCCTCCCGGCTGCCCAATAGGGTTCTTATTTTACTGAGAAGCTCATCGTAAGCCTGCGTTTCCTCTTTGATCGACGGGGCATTATTCGCTCCGGAACTTGGCGAGGTGCTTTTATTCGCGGTATCGGCTACCTTTTGACGTAATTCTTCATAGGCCCGCAGCAGCGAGGCGATGAATTCTTTCTCCCGAGTCGCAGCCTGTTCCTGCTCGTGTTGTCTGTCCAACTGAGCCTGCTTGATCCGATTGATTTCCGCTACCAGGTTGTTTATTTCCTCTTTAGATGCCTTCAGGTCTTTGAGCAAGGGGTCTATTTTAGGGTCTGCGGCATTGATCGAGCGCATCTCTTTTTTGAGCGAGGCGATATGCTGTTCCAACTCCTTGATACGAGTAAGAAGGTCGTCGATAGGCTTTAAATTAGCCGTCGTTTCAAATTTAAGTTTAGCCATCTTAATTAGAGTTTTTCTTGCTTCGGCGAGCGGCCATTTCCTTCCCGCTTATTTTTTTTACTTTGTCGCCGTATACTATATGGAGCTTATCTTTCTGCATGATTAGAAGGTTTCGGTAGGGGATAATCTCGAATACTTCCGTATAGGACAAGCGAAGGTTTTCCATAAACGAAGCGATCTGTCCCATCATCGTTTCGTTTCCGATTACCTCATCTTTGCTGCCACTTCGGCGACGCTCCTCGCCAAAGCGGCACACTCGAAAGGGTCGGTTCCGACCAGACAGATCGCCTCCTTTAAAGCTATTTTCATCTCGACGAAAGAACCTTCCGATAATTCCTCTGCCAGACTCTCCTTCCCGCACAAAAGACAGGAAAGACCTTTTAGTATGTGTTCTGTTGCGTCCGGCATTTCCCCGAGAGCGTCCAATATGCTTTCTCCCTGAATGTCTATTGCCGCGAAGTGCCGAATCGCTTGGCACAATCTTTTGATAGTCGGCGGATAAAGGGTGTACGCTTTCGAGCCCATTGTGATGGTCACATAACTTGCTCCGATAAGAGATTCGGAAACTATTTTTGCTGCTTCGTTTTTCATGGTCGTTAATGAAATAAAAGGGTAAGGGAATCCCTGACTCCTTTACCCTTTTTCTGGTTCATAATGAATGATTACTTGCTGCTCAGTTGCTGAGTGACGCCGCTTCGACGACCTCATCGGCCCTTAGCCATGTTTCAGGACTTACGTCGGCATTGTCCGGTTCCAGCGCTGTTGCCGATACCGCCAGACCGATTGCGCCGTCTGTGTTGGCTTCACGGGCAACAATTGCTCCTTTGGGGAACACGAGGTATTGATCGTCTTCGGTTAGGGCAATCATACATTTGTAGATGTTTACGACGCCTCTGGCTCTATGCCATCCTTTGTCCGTGTCGATGAGTTCACCGCCCATCAGGTCTTTTTTCGTAGCATAGTCGTACTGCCCGATTGTGAATGACATGACTACGTCGCCTTTTTCTTCCGATTGACGGTAGTTAGTGCCTGAAAGCTGATTTTTGTATCGGGTCAGTGAGGGTTCTGCTTCCTCGATTGACCATGTGTCCTGATGGACGTTCGTGATCTCCTTTGCCGTTTTAAGGATAGTCGCAAGAATGGGACCGGTCAGTTTGGCGGTTACCGCCGTCGTCTCGGCATACCACAGCTTCTTGATGCCGGTTGCAATAATTGTAGTAGACATAGTTCTAATAATTTACGTTTAACACTTCAAATAATAATCTTACGTTTACAAAGTGACACTTAAGGGCTTCATCCTTTTCTTGGCTCGTCCCGTCCTCCATGTATCGGCAGACAGAACCGTCAAAGCGAAAGGTTTTCTTCATGCGTTTGAACATTCGCTCGATCTCGGTCAAGCGCCTTGTATCGGCCATGCCGTACAGATCGGGCACGCAGATGTTCAGATGAGCATATGAGCTTTCCCAATAAGTTCCGGACGACAATTCTCCGCAGCGAATAATTATTCTTTCGTCAGTTATCTCGCCGTCGGGGAATGTGTCTTGCAGATATGTCTTGAACCCGTATGTCTTCAGGTCTTCTGACAAAATGCTTTTTATGTCTCCCGTCGTTATCATGCTGCAATCATTTGCCTTACCTGTATTTCTGCACTATCCAGCACATCGAATCCTTTTGCGTTGACAAAGCTCGCATAGTCCATTCCTGCAACTACGACCAATGTGATTCCTTCCGGGTATTCGGCGGCTATGGCCCGCGCGAAGTCCATTCCCGTCTGGCTACCTTCCGAACCGTCACCTGAGCGGCCCTTTGCCCAGAAAACAACTGACTTTCCTCGTTTGGTCGTAAAGTCCACCTTCTGCATGTTTTCTCCGCGTCCGGTCACCTGCTTGAATCCGCCTTCACGGACCACCCGACCGTTATAGGAGATTATGTAGCCGATGGAACTTCTCAGATTACCCGTGATGTTTTGGTATCGGCCTCGACTTACGGCTATCGCCGTAGCTTCTTCTCCGAATTCCACCATCCGAGATATTATCTCGTTGATAAATTCATCGATGATACCGTCGATATCCGAAAAGTCATAGGTCACATCCATACTTCCGAGTAACCCAAGTAGTTGCATGAGGAAGGTTGATATACCTGTCCTTCGCCTCTGATTGACCCGTCGTCATTGAGGCATCGTGCGTAAACACCTGCTTCGATTCTTTCGCCTTCGTATACCACGTGGTAGTTAGGGCGATAGACGTGGCCATTCTCCGAAATGAATTCTTTAGTAGTATTGTCATCGCACCTGCACCTCGCTATAGTCTTCCATTCCGGCGTGCCAGATACGGAAGGATTGCCCGATTCGTCATACTGTATAACCGGGTCTATTCTGATTTGCAGGATGTGCGGTGAGTAATACATTACCAAAGGTCAGACATATCGGTTATCGTGCTTATCCCCGCAGCTCCGGCATCCGGCTCGATTCCATTCTTTTTGCACATGAACAGATAATAATCTTTCAGTGCATCGAAATCCCACGAGACGGAGAAACCGTTTTCCGATACCGATTGGGGGTGGAGAAAAAGTGACGGGATGAAACGAGTCATAGCGATGGAAACTTCGTTTCTGTTTTCAGCCGTCAGTTCATCGTTTGCCTCCATACCGGCATCGGAAAGAATGTCGAGAAGATCAGCCTCCGAAATAGTTCCGAAAGGCTGAAACTTCTGCCTTATGTAGTCACTTACCGTCACGATTCTACGGTCAGAGAGTAAATTCCGTTGATCTCCGTGATCACCGGAAGCGAAATAGATTGCGCTTTCGTGAATTCTACGCCGTTCGAGCCCTGCGTTTCACCTACGCCCCACTGAGAAATGCGGATGCGTCCGTAATTTGAGTAGGTCACTCCCGGTTCCTCACGCAGTTCGTTGTCGGCATAGGCGTTTTTAATGACCCCCAGTTTTCCTGCCGGCACGAAAACGAGATTCTTGTCATTCCACGGCTTGTATTCCGCGAGCTTGCCGTTATCCTGAATACGAGTCATGCGACGGATAACCTCGAATGTCGGGAATCCGTTCGAACGCATGAACTCGTTCAGATTGGCGAGCAACAACGGCGTGGACGACTTGTCGGACCCGAATACGGCCGACTTCATTTTCTTGTTTCTCAGGATGAAAGAGAGCCGGCTTTGTGACAACAGGATTTTGTCGAATACGACTTTATCCTGAGCAGCGTCGAGAACGGCCTGAATATCTTCCAGCGTGTCGACAGAGTCTTTGTTCGAGTCTTTCCATTCCGTCGTCGCAGTTGCGATATTCTCGTCGGGCATTTTGTAGTCAATGCTCCCGCGCACACCACCCTCGGGGTTATTGTTTTTGTCGAAAGTGAAAATACCCTTGTTGGAGAGGGCTCCGAGAAAAATGATGTCGAGCTTCGCCTGTACGGAATTGACGACCTTTGTCACGTTACCCCACATCAGGTCGATGAGTTGACGCTTTTTAACTTGGTCCGAAACCATGCGGGAATCCAGAATCTGGAGTACCTTTCTGTATTCCTCGATGGGCATGGGGTAGGACATTTGGTGCGTCAGGACCTTCTCCCTCAGGGTCTCCAGTCCTTCGGTCCCCATAACGGGCTCCTTGCCGTGAGAATCCAGTGTTGCGGCGGCGATACTCAGATTGTAGGAACCTATCAGTTCCTCGAAATTGAAACCGATTGTAGGAGTGTCCCAATCGAGGTACTGGTCGTAAACGGTCTGATCAAACAGGCGCTTACGCAGCTCAGAAGCTGTGTCTATGCGAATCTGCACCTCTTTGGTGAGTTCGTTGAAAATAGAAGAATAGGTAGCTTCGTTCATTGTTTTTCGCTTTTACTGCCTGATATACTTGATTTCGTGGTTGTTTTTGAGTGAATATCCCTCCAGCCATGCCTCCGGTACGGGATAGGCTACATCTTTGAGAATGCGTGCACCGTAGGCGGCCGACACGACTGGAAGTCCGTGCTTCGTCGTGTATTCTTTCGTCGTCTCGATGACCGCATCCGGCAGATCGTCGTCTGACAGAAGCGTTGCGCCTTGCGTTGCTCCGGTAACGGCCGCTGCGAACGTCAGCACATCGTAATCAGCGCTCGTAGTGTCAATACTTTTGATCGTCGAGTTGGATTCGCCGATTTTAACGGTGTCGCCTATCTGAAACATGGAGCCTTTGACGACACGAGGAGCGGATGTGCTTCCTCCCGTAACGACAAGTGCGCTTTTGCAGATTTTACACTCCATGTTAGCGAAGTCGAGCTTGATGGGAGTACCTTCTTTGAGGAGTGTCCCCTCCGGGTATGTGCCTTTGAGTGTGAAATCACCGGGGAGTGCTTCACGGTTGCCACGCCAGAATACAGGGAACCCGCCCTTGTACTTGGTCCTTTTGAATTCGATAGCCATGTTTTTTTGTGTGTTTAGTTTTTGTCCGGCAGATTTGCGGCCCACGCCTTAGCCTCTTCTTTACTCTGAGATTCCGACGTGGATAGAGGAAATGCCGATTCTTTCCCCTCGAGTCCGGCGGCGATGAATCTTGACTGGATTGACGAGAATCTGTCTTTGATTTCCGAGGCATCGGGTGCTTCCTTGTTCATCGCAGTTGCAAGCCCCAAAAGATCGTTCAGCATCTTGTCGCTGACATTCGCCGCTTTTGCCGCAGACCGGAATAAATCTTCACGCTCGGCCCGAACCTTTTCGGCTTTCAGTGCTTCGCTTTCGCTCTTGATGGTTGCGTAGCGCTCCTCCTGTTCTTGCTTGTAGCGTGTGAACCATTCCGGTTCTTTGTCGAGTTCGTTTTTCTCATTCTGCCCGCCCTCGTTGGCAGATGATGCCTCGGCTTGTTTCTTCAGTTCATCATACTGACCCTTCAGAGTGCCATATTCGGTGCGTGCCCTGTCAAAGTCGGATTGAAAAACTTTCAGAATAGACTCGATCCCGCCGACAGCGGTTTCGATCTGCGATTCATCGGTGACGGATTTTTCGATACTCGAGGCGATCCCGTCCAGAACCTTTGAGCTGAACCCCAGATTGGAGTATTTGGTTTTCAGCGCTGTTAGAATTTTTTCTTTCATATTTTGTGTTTTTAAATGAAAAAAGCGCCAATTCCCCGAGAAGGGATATTGGCGCTCTGTGGCACTCTTCTGTCGTATGTTAAGCCCTATACATCGATAAATGTCCGCATTTAGGGCATTTTATTTGAGCTATTCCTTGCATTTCCGCGAGTTTCCGCCCGCATTTTTCGCATCGTACTTCACGCAATATTGGCCGTGCTTTGAATCCTAAAAAAGGAAAAGCAACCTTTGCTGTGTGAGTTGGTACTTTCATGGGCCAAAATTGGAAACACTCTGCACATTATGCAAACCCTTTCATTGTTTTAAGTCATTAAAACCTCTGATTTTTTCAACTTCCTCATCCGGCTTATCCGCAAGACCGAGCATCTCGACCGCCTTTTCCAGTGAAATGACGCCATCCTGATATGCTTTGCCTATTGCGGACCATTTGTTCTGCACGTCTTCCTCAAACGGTTCGGCGAATTCATGTTCTATTTTGAGGCTTGCCAGTTGATCTCTCATATGAATGTGAGTGACATTCATCATGATCGCAAGAATCAGGTTCTTCTCTCGATCTACAAGCTCGTCATAGATTTCTTTACGGTTATCCCGTTTGATGTAGCCGAGCACCATAGCGCGCTTTATCGCATCTCCACTCAGGGTCCCCAGACCTACCATTTTCTCCGGGGAGAATTCAGGGGTGAAAGTGTCGAACAGAATAGACTCTTTCAGGTCGTCTTTTTCTTGTTGCCGAGTTTCGGAAGACACGGGAGGTTCGATATATTCGAACCTCGACTTATCGTCGGACAGTTGGATAACCTTGCCCGGATCTCCTTGTTTGGGAAGGCTTCTTATAACATCGACAGTAGCGGCTGCTATAGGATCGGCGAAGTAATTATTTACGTCGGCCGTTTTTGAATCGATATTTTCTTCTCTGTCGATACGAGGCTGAAGTCCGGACCATGCCGTTTCCTGAGAGTAGTAGATGACGTTTATCTTGCCCGATGGATTGACAACAGGCGTAACCTCCCAGCCGATCTTTGCCTTTCGTCCCCGATAAATGAATGTCGGCGTATGGATGTCGAAATGTTCTACAGTGTTCGAGCCTTCTTTCAGATAATACCCATAGCCGAAGGCCAATAGACTTCCGTACTGGTCGAACATCGGGCGAAGTGTATAACCTTTCGATTTCGAAAGAACGACAATTTTTACAGCAGGAAGACCTTCTTCATTGCGGTAAATATGATATAGTTTGGCTGATTGAGTCTCGGCTCCGGCCAGCCGTTTGGCTTGGCGCATATGGCTATTAAAACGATGGTCTCTTAGGAACTGCATAAAAGCTGCGAATGCTTCGGGGTCGCTCGATTCGTCAGACATTCTCCATTTAATCGGATTACCCAACAGGAAAAATAGCTCGACCTCGTTGATATAGCGTTGACGAGTTCTGGGGAGCTTTTCAGTACGGTAACTTTCCTGACCTTTACGTACTTTATCAAGACGCTTCATTATGGCGTGCAATTCGGGTTTGTATTCCCGAATCGCTTTCACAACTTCCGCATCGTGATTTTCCATGAGGGACATAGCCTGATCGATGTCTCGCGCCGCGATGAGCTCAAGAAGGGACCGCTCAATGCCTAAAGCATTCAGCGTTTTGTTTTGAAAGTACGTGAAAAGCTGATCTATAAATCCCATATTACCATATGTTTAGGTTTTCTAAATCCTCAAGCTGCATTTGTGGCTCCCTTTTCTCAAAGCAACCCGTTAGCGCGTCCGGGGCATCGTCGTTAGCATTCCGACCTTCCTTCATATATCCCATTATCGCCCGATAAAATTCCGGCCATTTTTTATCCCACCCCGACGGGAGAAAGGTCATATTGTTCACGTCAGCCGATTTCGAGAATATTCTAACCTGTTTATTATCAGTCTGGGCAAACCATGAAATCCGGGTTTTGGTATTGCCCATCAATCGGCATTGTTTTTCCACATTGCGAGCAAAGCCCCGTCCTCCGTTGTTACTTTCGATAAAGGCTTCTTCGGTCTGTTGTCTCGACAACATCTCGGCCGTCGCAGGCTCGGTATACTCCATCGGTTTTTTTGTATAGAGCACATCGGTGACGTAGTTGCCTTCGGGCTGTTCTACATAACAAATTGCACATAAATAGTCATCGCCCGTGTCTGCCGTGTCAACGTAGGCTTTGCGTGTCGATTCGATTGCGTAAGGAATGATATCGTAGGTCTTGAACTCCCGATACATCATGCCTTCCAACGGCTTCGGATTCTGCATGTATTGTGTCTCGAACGTGAAAGGATCGGATTCTCGGTATCGCCGTAGCTTTTCGAGAGGGAATCGGTCTTCCCATAAAGCTCGCTCCGTGTTCGTCCCTTCGTCGACTATTGCCGGAAATCTGACTACATCCCATTCGCCGCCTTCATCGATTGTACCTTCTCTTTTTATTAGATAGCCGCAGAAATCATCCTCGGCAAGTCTTTGAGCAGTGACGATGACCGGCGTATGTGTGTCGTTTAACCGGTTTTTGAACGTAGATGTCCATAATTCTCCAATCCGCTCCTTGATAGTGTTGGAAAAACTATCCTGAGCTTTCATCGGGTCATCAATGAGCATGGCTCCGCTGAATTTCTTTGCTCCCAGTTTACCACATCCGAAACCAGTAATCTGTCCCATGAATGGCGCTGCATACATGATGCCGCCTCGGGAAGTGGAAATGCTCCCTTTAGCATTATTCGATAGTTTGACCTGAGGGAAAAAGGCCCGATAATTTGGATCCGCCATAAGCCTGCGAACGTTGGTAACGTTGCGAGTGATAAGCTGGTCGCTACTCGACAGGTGCATGAATTCCGCATTAGGATTGATAGCAAATCCTAACGCGGAAAACGATACGACTGCTAACTCTGTCTTTGAATGGCGCGGGGGAATGTTAAACATTACCCGGTTGGTTGGGTGCTCGCCTCGGAGAACCTGATCGAGCTTGCGACAAATGATTCGATGGTGAGGAGATATTCGGAACGGCTGTCTGTTTACGGCTTCGAACATAACAGCCGTAAATGTCAAACTACCTTCTTTCAGCAGAAGATCGCCGATTGCTGAATAATCATTCATTGTTTTTCCCCTCCTGAATCAGTTGGAACAGGCGCTCTACGTTAAAAGTAGGCTGTGGAATATCATTGCCTTTGCTATCTGTATTAGCTATTTTTTCCGGTGCGTTATAACCAAGCATACTCACAATACTGTCCAGCGCCTTTTGCTTGTCGTAGCACGTAATTTTTACCTGTTCGTCAATCACCTCGTCGCCCATCGGAGTGGTACGCTTGGTCTGCTTTGTTTCGACGGACCGAATACATGCCTTTTCGTCATCGGTAAGGCTTTCGAACTCTTTAAGCGACATCCATCCATTACGAATGCGGGTTGCATCGGAGAAGGCGATTTTTTGGTGCTCCCGAATGATTTGCAAAGCCGTAATGCCGGCAGCTTCTGCAAGGTGGTTTTTGAGGTATTCCAGCCTTTGTGCAACCTTTGTGTCCGCAAGAAGCTGCGATGCGTTACACCAAACAGAATTATCACTCATTTTCGAGCAATCGTAAGCATAACGATATGCCTCGGATGCGTTACCGCATTCGAGGTACTTGTTACAGAATTTTTCTTGTTTGATTGTCAGCTTACTTGCCTTTGCCATACTGTTTTGCCAAAATCTTTGCTTGGCGACTCTGTATACTTAATGCAAAGGTTGAAACGGTTTGCACATTGTGCAAGTCTTGCCGCTGTTTTTTAAGCTTTCGATAAAATTAATGTTTTTTATCAAGTCAAGCAATAAAGTTTTTTAAGATTTACACGATTTTTACAAGGTTGAATATTCTGAATGACCGCCAGCCTTCGGCAAGCGTATCGTAATATGTTACGAGGTGTTTGTTCGGCTTACGGTCAGAGCCCTTTGTTTCGGGGCACAGATCGTCTTTAAGCGTGCCGAATGCCTGTCGCAGTTCGCCCGTGCTTGACTTCAGATAGAAAAACTGCGCGATACCGGTTCGCATTTTCTTTTTGAGCTTGAATAACTGCCATGCCTTGTGCAGGCACTCGGCAAAGGCTTCACCGGTCGCTCTGAACATCTGCCACGCCGTGCGCATGATATTTGAAAGGTCTGTCTTTTTCATCGCTGTGTGTAGTTAAAAGTTTGCTTTGAGTTTGAGCAGCCGCAAGCACTCTTTCAGCTCGCTGTCTGTGTATTTCTCGGCAATCTCTCTCGATACGCCGTTTAGGTTCATTGCAAGCTCGATCGCACGGGCTTTCGATACTTTCGGTGTGGGTTTGCGTAATTTCATTGTCGTGCTATTTATCGAATATTGTGTAATTTGTTTGATACATTCTTTCTGTTCTTTGAGCAAGGTGGCCCTGAAGGGCCACCCTTATTGTCTCGTCGCTTATAGCATTGATTTGGGTATTGCTGGCAGCGAACACCAGAATTTGACATCTGAATCGTTTACGCAATTAGCCCAATGCCATCGTGTACAGTTAGGGTCGGTCTCATCATGGGGTATTCGCTTGGTAATATACACGCAAGGGCGCAAGCCTTGATGTTTCTGCTCGACTACAAGAACCCTCTGCTTCATATCGGGTAATGCTTCATTTACGTCTGTCCATTTCATAATATTTTGTTTTTAAGTTTCACCACCGGCGGCAGGTTGCCGCCACGCTTCGGGCTTGAGGTCTGTTTTGAGCCGCCCGAACGGCTTTATTCGAGGTCGAGACGATATAGCAGCAGTTCACAATCTTCAACATGCAAGACCCGTGTAGGCTCGACTTCTCGCACAAACGATAAGATATCGTCTTTCTTGACATATATGTATGCCCATTGGCCCGTCAACTCGATTTCTTCTTTTGTGCCGAAATACGTTGCCGTATTTATCACGTCTTTCATCAGCCCCCATGAGCTATTATCTAACCCCTCTCGATTGATTGCGTCGATCACTTTAAATGCAAATGCGTTCATTGTTGTCATAATGTTTATTGTTTGTTTTCTGGTGCAAATATAATGTTTGTTATTTATTATGCAAAATAAGAACAAATATTTTTCATTATTTTTTTACAACAAAACATACAATAAACATTATTCTTGCTACCTTTGTGACAAACCAATAAACAAATGTTAAAGGTTATGGAGTTGAGAGTCAAAGAATTACTCAAAGAAAAAGGCGTAATGCACAAGGAGTTAGCCGAAAAATTGGGCGTTACTGATATTGCGTTACGTGCATCCCTCAAAGGGAATCCCACCATCGGAACACTCGAAAAGGTTGCGAACGTGTTGGGCGTATCGGTTCCGGAGCTATTCGCCCCTCAGCCGACCAACACAATTACCTGTCCGAAGTGTGGAACGGTGCTGGAGGTAAAGGAGAAGGAAGGGGAATAATATGTATGTATTAAAAAATCGGCAAAAGATTTGCATTTTGAAATATGGTGCATTATTTTTGTGCCATAATCCGAAGCCAGTAGGCTGGCAAAAAAATCCGATGCAGATAGGTCTGCCGTTAAGCCACTCGCAAGGGTGGCTTAATTGTTTTTTCAATTAAAAACTCAAACTTTAAATGACGACCAAAGTAAACATTTTAATCGACGGAGGCTTTTTCTGGCAATGTTTCAAAAAAGCTAACAAGAGAAATCCTCAACCCGCAGATGTCGTTAAAACAGTAGGGGATGTTATGACTCTTGTCCGTAATAAGACCAATGGGGAAACAGAAGATATTTTATTTCGTGTGTTTTACTACGATTGCAGGCCGTTTGGCGGAGAAATAAAAGATACCACTGGAAAGATTATTAATTATTCCGCAAGTTCTGGTTATGCAATGAAAAATAAATATCTCGACACCTTGTGCTCGATGGATAGGTTTGCTCTCCGTTTAGGAGAGCTATCATTCACAGGATGGAAACAAGATATTTATAGTAAACAAATGAAGCCGGATTTCAAACAAAAAAGTGTAGATATGAAATTCGGTCTTGATATGGCTACTATGGCGACAAAACGTTCTGTGGATAAAATAGTACTCATTGCAGGAGATTCGGATTTCATCGCTCCCATTAAATTTGCACGTAAAGAGGGGTTGTTAATTTATTTGTACCCGCTGGGGAATCCCATCAAACAATCTCTTCGGGGGCATTGTGATTATGTTCTGAAATAAAATAAATCCGTCGAATTCGACGGGTTTAGAAATGCCGCTGGTGCCAATAAATTCTCACTAACTCCATTCAAGCCTGTAGCAAATCGAGCAACCTGCATCTGATCGACTCAAATACTGGCTGAGGCAGTTCCATCTCTAAATCCTTGAGCAGGTCGGCGATTCTGTCGGCCCGTTCTTTTTCTTCGTGTTCCATGTCTTAAGTTTTACAGTTACAGCAGCATATGAATTCGTGGATGTCTTTCCACAAGAGACTGTTCAGGTCTCCGGTCAGATAGGCGACCTGCTCGCCTCCCATATCGAGACCGAACGTTTCGGCGATGTCATCGACCAAGTGTCGGAGCTCATGCTCGAAAGAATTCAGGAATTCGGCGTGCGACGAGTGAAGCCCGATCACCATGACAGTGCTGCGTAGCTTCTTGTTCGAGTACGTAAACCCGGTATCCATGTCGCAGCGCATAAGATTTTCCTGCACTCTGTTTTGAATCGATTCGGGGCAATCTATGTCCTTTAGCGACAGCATTATTTCGCCCACATGGTAGCATGTTACCGCGTAAAATACACGTAGATGCCAGTCATACTTTTCTATGTGAACGTCGTTTCCTTTCACTTTTAGCAAACTCTTGGTTCATCATGCGGCGCTGCCGTCGTGGCAGAGTGCTGTTCGCTTTGCTCATAAATTCAGACAGGCGTCGGTAATCCTTTTCGGGCATACTTTCGATCACCTCGCGCGGATTGGCTCCGGCGAGCATCCGGAGTGCATACTTATACATTGCCATTGTCAACAAGAACGATTAACCGTATTTTGTTAGCCTCATCCGACGCGTCCTGCGTGAGGAACGCCAGTATTTCGTTGGCTCGTGCCATAAGCTCTACACCGTCTTTCGTCGTCCGCTGCGCGATTTCAAGCGCGTATTTTCTCAGTTCGATATTGTCCATTGCTTTGTTTTAAGTCGAATAAAATAGGGAGGCGCGTATGACGAAGCGCCTCCCCTTCGGTTACAGAAAGTCTTCCCAGATCAGAGGCTCGCCTTTGGCGATACAGTCGGCATAGTATCTCGTAAGAGCTATGCCGTCTTCGCCATCCGGATCGTCTATGTACGCCTTGACGTACTGCATGATCTGGGCCTCGGAAGACAGGGGCTTCGGATAGAAGTCCGAGTAGGCCATGTTGGCGACGTACATGCAATCGTAGCCTTTCGCCTTTTCGATTGTCAGTCCGTTACGCTCAATGGCCTGCTTGACCTCCTCGTGCGTCCACCGGTGCGACGACCCGTCGGCGTTTTTCATCCGCTTGGGGTCCGTCGCATATTCCGCGAGCTTTTGCGAGAAATGCCATCCATAGTGAGACAGGTATTCACGCATTCCCCGTGGTATCTGCTCGTAAACGTCGAGTCTGTCCATAGTCTACCGACGTCTGTAGCGAGAATACGGACCGGTTCCACGCACTCCACGACGCTCGCCATAGTCATAGTCGTCGTCATCGTCTTCTTTCCACGGCTCACGCATTCCATAGCCTCCGCGTCCGCCTCCGGAATAGCCTCCGCGCTCGCCGTAGCCTTCGTGCATCTCCTCCATTGCCTTTTTGTAACCTTTGCGATATGCTTTCTCAAGCATCTCGTCGATCTGCTCGTCGTCTCCGTTGAAGCCGCGAGCGATCCCTATTGCATTCCATCCCATAATTACTTGGTTTTTGGTGTCTCCGGTTTGAGAAGGCTCTTGATGTCGTTAAGCGTCGGAACGGACTTTATCAGTCCCTTCAGGTCGGCCAGCTCCTTGTTCAGCCTCTTGATCTCCTCATCCTGCTCTCGGGTCTTGGCGTAGGACGGGTCGAGCTCTTTGAGTATTTGATCGTATGCGGCCAGGTTGGCCTTGTGCCGGTCGAACGAGTTGATGATGTCCGTGCTCTCCTTCTGCGCTGCCGTGATCGCCGGCATAAGCCCCTCGCGTGTCATGGAAACAGTAAGGCCGTCTTTCGACTCGACGTCCATATTGGTCCTAACGCCCCACGACTCGTTATTATCCAGAACGATATTGATATATTGCTGCTGAAACGGCGTGAGTTGCCCCGGCGTAGGCTGCGGATAATAGGGTATGCCTATCTCCTTGACTGTTGCGACATAGAATTTCGGCGTCTCCCGAGTGTCTAAGACGTACACGGAACTGCCCTTTCTCAAATTCAGAAACATGGTTTTTAATTTTTAAATAGGGAAGCCCGAAGCGTTTACGGGCTTCCCTGCTGATTGGTTAAACAATGCCTGTCATGATTTGCAGCGTGTTCGTAGTCCGGTCGAACCAGAACTCGTAAACGCCCGTCCCCGGAATGTCGGCGACCGTCAGGGGCGCTCCGTCGAATTTGGTGACGGCCTGTGTCGCTCCATTGGTCGAGAACAGAATGGGCAGCGTCCCGGTGGTTCCGGTAGGAATCTTCTGGGCTATGTCCACGAATACCGTTCCCCGATACCATGCGTTGACAAACGCATGGTTCTGAAAGGCGAACACTACATTGTCGGTATTGACAGTAACCGCAGTGGTCGCAATAGCGGCCGACCCGCGGCGGTTAACGAGCGTGAAAGGATATACTGCCATAGCAACCTCCTTTCTTGATTAACCCCAGAAGCCGTTGCCCCAACCGTTCACGCCGAAGCCGATTCCGTACTGTGCGGCAACACACGTAGGCACGCCGACAATCGGACTGTAGGGTACGGTAGCCGTTTCCGGCAGCTTGCACTTGATCCCGTTGACGTCGTTTTGCAGGCTGTTTACCGCATTCACGATAGGAGTCGTTGCCTGACCTATCATCTGACCGAAAGCGGCCGTCTGATGCTCCTGCGAGAGCTGGTTGAGCAGCGTCGAGTTCTTTTCGCGCAACGCATCGATCTTGTCCTGAAGCGCCTGAGTCTGCATCTGGTCGAGCTTGCCGATGATCGCGTTGGTGTTGGCCGTTCCGGCATCGCGCAGAGCGAGGGTGTTCTGATTCGCCGTGTTGACCAGCGTGTTGGTCTGGTTGCAGGTAGCCAACTGACTCTCGTATCCTTGCTGCTGGATCATCGTGCGAACGTTGCAGCAGCATTCTGCCATCTGGGCGGCAATCTGGTTATTGCCTGCCTGAATGGCGTTGATTACTTGCTGTCCCGTCATTCCGACCTGACCGGCCACTTTGTCGATTGAGCCCTGAAGGCTGCAAATCGCGGTTTGGATCTGCTGAACGGAGCAGTTGAGCGACGAGGCAAGCTGAGTGATTGCCGAGCCGTTGCCCTGAATAGCGTTCATCAGCAGTTCACGGCCCGCATCGCCGTTGAGTTGAGCAGGCAGCGAGTTCATACCGTTGCCGCCCCAGCCGTTGCCGCCGCAGATGGCCCACAGCAAGATGATCCATAACAACCAGCAGCCGTCGCCGCCCCATGCGCTTCGGTTGTTGTTGCCGTTCATCAGCGCCGCTACGAGATTCGGGTCCATACCCCGATTCTGCATCAGGGCCGGAAGCAGAGAGGCAACGCTCGAATTGCCCCCGTCGCCGAACATGAAAATGTCTTTGTCCATAGTTTGTGAAAATTGATGTTACACCCTCTCACGCGGGGTGTTTTGACGATAGCTATGAAGCAAAAATGACAACGGGTAGCACATTGTGCTACCCGTTTGCATATTAATGATATTTTATTTGTATTCAGTATTTTATGTGCAAATTAATTATGCGTAAAAATAATGTTTGTGTTATCATAGAATTTTTTTTTGAAAAAAGTTTTGCATATTCAAAATATATTCTTACCTTTGTAATGAAGTTAAACCTCAAACCAAAGCCGACGGGCTATAAGCGGACGATATGAAAAAGTACATCGACACCATCAACGAACTCCGCGCAATGAATGTGCGCGACATCTTTGAAAAGGTATCCAATTACCATTATTTGAGCAATAACAGCGTCGAATATTCTGATGACGCATACTTCATTTTCAATATCATCACCGAAATCGGAGAAGGTTTCGTGGTTGACATTTGCAAGAAAGCCAGTTGTGACAATCGCGCGATTTCCGTAAAGCAAGCATGGTGTGTTGCTTTCGCGATCAAAAAGCTGACCGACGATCAGGCCGAGGCTTGCGCCGCCCGTATGGAGGCACTCGATGCTGAGGTAGAGTCGACCGAAGTCGCAAAAGCCGAATGTGATATTGAAAACGACAAAAAAGAAAATACCGAAACTGAAAATATAACCGAAAAAAATATGAAAGCATCAGACATTCGTGTTATTAACGAAAATCAAGAAAGCGGACGAGTGTTCATTCACTTGACCGACGGGCAGACGATCTGCCGCGTTATGAGTACTCAAGAAGTCAGAAAAGCTCAGAAAATCAGATTGCGCGAAGGTATCGAGGCTTTTAAAAACGAAATAGTTCGGCTGTTCAATGATATCTATTCAAAACCTCAGGCTGTACGAAAAGTGCCGGTAGATCGAGACGAAGAACGATTTTGGACATTACACAATATGCGAAAGATCGGTTCGCTGCCTTCAGAAGAAGAGTTGGAATGTCAATTACTTTTAAACAAATCAGATATTTAATTTATGGCCAAAGATTATCCAGCTTTCATCATCGACCGAAGCCGTCGGTCCGAAGCATCGCGCTTCACCGACGACTTCGTCGTGTGTACTGACAAAGAGGTCGGCTTTATCGCGCGGGTATATACTGTCCCCAAATCGCGCCGCGCAGAGGTAGCCGCCCGTATGGATGCGCCTGAAGGTAAAAACCGTTATATGGCAGCTGTTGTAGGGGACACTGTTGTCGTGCTGGAGATCGTGCGGATGCTTTATGAACCTGTCGCGCATATCAACCGCCTGCCGCCGTTAATGAAGAAGGCTTTGAAGGCATACATGCACGGAGAGGCCGAAACCGTTCGGCGCGATGGCCTGCCATATGATAACCAGATTGCCGCACTCGACGAAGTGCTGCGTATGGCGCAGGCGCAGCATCCGCGACTTGTCGATATGAATGGCGAGAGCGTCGCAGATAAGTTTATCGAGGCACTTCGTTCGGCACGCGAGTCTGTCGTGTTGTTGCAGCGAATAACCAGACAGTAATCATGTTAGTATCGGGCGAGAAAAAGAATGGACACGGAGGAGCGCGTCGAGGGGCCGGGCGCAAACCCATAGACACCAAGCAACCGTCAACTACGATAACCTTGCGTGTGCCTTTGCGATTGCGGGAAGAACTGAGAGAGTATACCAATAAGCACAAGATACCTATACGAGTGTTTCTCGAACAAGCGTTGTCAATTATGAAAAGGACCGAGGAGTAGTCTTCGGTCCTTTCCTGTCATATTGATAGCTACATATTGCAATCCTATTTTTTGCGTTTGACAGTATGTTTCAACTTCAAAACGGCGAAATTCAACTCTATCTCGGTCTCCGTATCGGTCGTTTGCATATCCTCTCCAAACAGGTCGGCCATGATTTCTCCGCTTTTCTGCATCAACGTTTTTTGTTTGAACCGATCCGGGTTAGCGGACATCTCCCCGATGGTGCGGGATAGCTCACGGAGTTTGGCAAATGCCTCAATGATTGCGATAGTCGTCTGTGTCGCCTGCGGGCTTTTCAGAATGGTCGCCAGCATGTAGAGACCCTTTTCTGTAAAGGCTTTAGGAACAACCGGGGAATATTTGACATTTTCGAGGTGGTGAAAATTTTTCACCACATACTGTTTTTCAGTCTGTTGTAATTCAAAAATATACCCTTCAGGAAATTTATCAGGATTATTCCTGACTGCCTTGTTGATCTCCTTTGTCTCCACCCCGTACAACTCCGCCACAGAAAAATCCAGTAGTACATCTTGATTGCGAAGTTGCACAACCTTGTCGCGCACGTCGCTGAATTTGATTATCCCGGACATATTATGTTTGGTATATCGCAAGCCCTATTCATTATAGGGCCTGCGATGTTTTATGGCGTTATAATAACTTCTTGGGTTTGCCGCCGAGGGCGAAATTTTGTATTGATCGATCTCTTTTTAGCTTAACGATGCGTCCAAATTCGACATTATACGGCCCCCTTTTTTTGCGATTGTGATTCCACGAAGGTCATTGACTCCAGTTTGGTCCGAAGTGCGCCGATTTCTTCTCTTAGGTTAGCGATGGTTACCTGCAATTCACCGATCTCACGATCTTTCCGATCGATCATCTTCACAAGTTCGATATTCATATCATTTTGGTTTTGGTTAATAGGTTCTTGCGGGGTATTGGGTGAATTTGTGTTTTCTATCAGCATGGGACCCTCGCCGGTGAGGAGCCAAGACTCTCGTATATCAGGGAAAACTTTAATGATACTAGATGCCATTTTTTCGCTAATTTTTTTAGCTTTCCCTTTGTATACATCATAGAATGCCTGAGGGCGCTCGTAACCGCATTTTTTTGCAATAGCACCTAGTTTTAAACCAGTATATTCTACAAGCAGATCAAATCTTTCTTTTGGAGTTTTCACTTCTGTGTTATTTCTGTGTTATATTTGCAGAAAAGGTTGTGTAATAGTTCCTGCATGTATGTCATCGTGTCTATCTGCTTTTACTCCTATGTCTCCTAAAACACAAGTGGAATTAAAAGCTTGTGAATATCGTCTTATGGCTGGGATGATCGATCGCTGCTTTCAGAGTCCGCAATCCTTATTAAGGCCAAGCAGTGTAAAAGCTCAGAAAAATGTGGAACTTGTCGCGGTGAATTTACAAATGACAATAGGTCGAATAAATTTTTCTTATTCGAGGCGCTCATTTCGATGTCTTCCGGGTGTATGGTTTCTAACAATACTTTTGCGACAACTTCACAAGTCTTGAAATCATTTATTTTGCTTGCGTGTAATATGCAGGATATCCTGAAGAAAATATATTTATATA
Source organism: Prevotellaceae bacterium (assembly GCA_003150315.1). GTDB lineage: Bacteria > Bacteroidota > Bacteroidia > Bacteroidales > Bacteroidaceae > UBA6398. The sequence continues at coordinate 33,683 of QAML01000072.1, forward strand.
ACCTTTCATCGACCGTTTGTTCTGATTTAACTAGTAACGAGTAATAATAGTCAGATAAACCCAAATAAATTTGGGTGAGATTGTTTTCAGATTCATAATACATTAAAGTACGCTCGTTAACAATTTGCTTTCGCATTTCTTTTATATCTATCAGTGCATAGATATTCCATCCCACTAGAACTGTCACAAGTAATGACAGCGCGCCTACTAATATTTCTGTATAATCAAAGCGTAGAGGTGATATTTGGCGACATGAGATGAATATCGCTGCGATGCTTATGAGTAATGCTGCGGTACTGATTATAAGAATCAAGATATTTGAATTTTTATTCATGCCTTAAAATCAGCCAATTACTATTTATTTTGCGGATTATCTGTAAAATATCTGTCATTATTTTTGTATATACAGAATTTATCTGTATATTTGCATTGTTGTTATTCAAATGGTATGACAAATTTAGGATTAAATATCAAAAAATCAACTCTGAAGACAGAAAAATCATCTGTTTTACCCTTCCAAGAGTACATTATGTCGGTGCACAGCTATAGGGATAGGCGTCGGTTAATTGCAGATTTAAAAAAAGCGATGGATGTAGGGTCGGATCAGCAAATATATCGCTTCCGGTACGGACATCAGCAACCGAGCGATAAACAAAAATATGAGGCTGCAAAAGTTATCCGTCGTCACTCGGGCAATAGTAGCTATACCGCCGACAACCTTTTTCCTGTGGAATTTTACGAGTAGTTGATTAGATATGAAACGCATTCAAAGATTTTTTAAAACACGTTGCTCAGCAGAGCAATATATCGCAACGCTCGGTACTGATGCCCGGTTTTATCGAGCATACAAGTGTGCGAACGGTAAATATTGGGTGGGAACAGAATTCGAATGGTTGAATCGATATTGATACCTAAATGCAAACGCTTCGCAATATAGAGTTTTTCAACGATCCTGAGGGCGGGGTAATGGTGCGAGATGCCGAAGGAGTCCACTCCTATAGGCTGGAGGACAAAGCCATGACCGGAGCACTGTTTGCCCGGATCGAGGCAGAGTATCCGAAGGCGTTCAAGGCGCTGTCCGAAATTTATCGCAAGAGTCAGCCGAACGTTAACTACTATCGGTTCCTAATATGCCACAGGTTCATCCGGTGCAATTTCGGGCGGTTGGATAATAAGCAGGACATTGACGGGGTGGGGCGATTCACTTTCGAAGAGGTTAGCTGCCCGATCAAAGGGGAATGCAAATATGTGGGAGTCGTATGCAATCCGGAGTTCGATACTCATTTGAGCGAGCGACAGAAAGAGGTGATGAAACTCTACATGGAAGGGATGAGAGACGAGGAGATCGCGGACGCACTTTACATATCGCCAGAGACGGTACGCACAACCAAACGCGACGCTTTTCGTAAAGCAGGGGTACACTCGCTGGCAGAGTTTACAATTCAATATCGGGATAAGCTATGAAAACTCTGTGGCAATGGCGGCAGGAACGCCAAGCGACCAAGAAAACATGCAAACACTCGGCGCTCGAGTCGGAAGATATTAGAAGTATCATAGACCAAATGTCGGAGGGTTTTCTGCGTCTGATTGAAAGTATTGAACCAATAAAAAAGACTATGATGAAAAATTTACTGAATTATAGCGGGAGACGGTTTCGCTGTAAATTCCATGGGAAACCTGTTGAAGGTAAAATCCAAGTGGAGCACGGGTATGTGTTTTTGTGCCAGAATGAAATAGACGGATGTAGAGCGAGAAATAAACTTGGCTATAAATACAGCTATTCTGTTGACTCCGGTTTTGACGAAGACCTCAAGATTTACAATGTTTCCGATTTCGCTTTGCTCATGACTGCTGAGGAAATCGAGGAATACAAAGACTGGCAGGTAGGGGATAAAATTACGAAAGGTCGTGATGTCTTCGAAGTCATCTTCCGTAGCGGAGAGGTTGTTATCCTCAAAAATAATGACGGACTCGCTGAAGGACCGTTCACCTGCGATGAGATATATAACGATGGCGGCCGTCTCGTCGCCGAACCTACCCCGGAATCCGATGACTCTGTAGAGGTATCGATGGCGGAGGTTGCAGAGAAGTTGGGCGTTTCAGTCGAGAAGCTGCGGATCAAAAAAGAGTAGTAAAAGGTGAGTGTGGTGGTGAAATAGGAAGACACTACTTTTTGATGGACAAATACGCAATACGAAGCACGGGAGGGGTCAGCCTTCGTTAAAGCCCCTCGCAGGATGTAACCGAAGTCAAAAAGTAAAGCCGATAGCTACGGTTGCCGGTTCGATTCCGGCCCACACTCCTAAAGATCATCAGCATTATGGAAAAGATCGATAATAGAAGAAAAGTTGCGATTGGGAAGCACATTGACGCTTCGCAGGTTCAGGTTTTTAAGCACGCAGGAGTTCTGGATGCAAAAATTGATGAGGAAAAAGAATGGTGTGTCCGGTCTATCATGCTTGGCATTAAGGAGAATGCCGATGAACTGATAAAATTCGACATCGAGCCGACTATCGATGGCGGAATCAATGTGTATGCCTCGTTGATGGTTGAGAAGCAATAAGATAATCAGGCAAAATCTCGATAGAAATGGTAGTCGAAATAATAAATATCAAAAAGTGCTTGGTTATTTCAGCAGAAATTACTAATGTTGTAGTGGCAAACGGTCGTAACTACACGACTACACAAGACATATTAGTAAGTAGCTCAAAGCAATTTGGGCGTAGTCTCGTAGCACTTCTACCTCGTGTAGTCGTGACCGTTTGCCAAAACAAAGAGGCTGCGCCCTCTTTTTATACCCATACATTAACCAAATTTTTGACCTACAAATGGCAAACGGTGTCAAAAATTTGCAGCCGACGCAAAGTGCGTCGTGTGCAGACGTACAGTCTACGAAACAGGCTGAATCTATCCTTAATCTCTCAGATCGAGAGATTGCAAAATCTTTTTGCAAAGTTCAAAACTTTGTGTACATTTGTATCGGCAAACGTTGCAATAAGCAACAAAATTCGATACATACTGAACCGCATTACAGCGGGGTTCCTGAGACATTATCGTACTTGTTGCGATATTGCACGTTTGCCAAAACACAAGGAGCCTCGCTTCTTTTGTGTACATACATTAACTAACTTTTGTTTCTCACAATGGCAAACGTGGACAAAAGTGGTATTTCAGCGCAAGGCGTTGATACTGCTGCTCAGTCTATACAACAGGCTGAATCTATCCTTAACCTCTCAGATCGAGAGATTGCAATCCGCTTACAATCACTCTCTTTGGACGATCTTGAAAAGCTCGCCCCGCTGCTCCGTGTCCTTTTTGTAGCCTTAGCCCAGTTCAAGCCATGAAAAATCAACCGACAGAACCAGTATCGACGAGAATGCAGAGTTTGTACAAAGGCTCTTTGGTCGAGCTGATGGACATGAAAAGCGAAATAATGTCCCTTACCGATCTGATCGCGCAAGCTGCCATCAAGAATGTCAATCCGACGAAAGATGAAATATCGCAAAGGCAGGCTATGGATGAATTTGGAGTTACCCTTTCATGGCTGAAAGAGCGCGAAAGCAAGGGGCTGTTAAGCCGGCGGCGAAAGGGGAAGTGCAAGAACTCACCAATCATGTACAGCCGTCACGAAATTCTATCGCTGATCGAGGCCGAAAGGCGAGCCAAAATAATGGTTCGGCAGAGCCTGCAAAACGACAAGGCATGATAATGATGACGTTTCCCGCGCTTTTTCTGGCCGTGTTCGGTTACAGCGCAATTCAGGATTATAAAAACAAAAAAGCCATGAACGACGAAATTCAATTACACGACGGTCCGCAAAGTGAGGCCCAGAAAAAAAAGGAGCGTATAGCGCTGCTCAAGTTGGCAGAACAGTATCCGAAAGGTTCAGCGAGCGAGCAAACACTAATTGACCAAGCAAGCAAATAGGAGTGAAAGCTCCAAAGGGCCGGCCCGGGAAGGTAGGTTCGACTCCTACTCGGCCCTCGATTTCAAAGATTAAGAAAAATGACAGCGGTTTGTGAAAAATATGTGCGTGCAAATTTGGTGAAGTCAGAAACTTTGCCCATATTTGTAATGCGAGACAGCGATAACCGAATCGCTAAGAACATATTTTACACGACCAATAGGCGTGTCCCTGTGATCCTACCTTTTAGGTGGTCGCTGTCTCGCAAACAAAAGGGGGCACGTCTTCTTTTTGTACATACGCAACTAACTTTTGATCTGAAAATGCGAGACAGCGAAAAAGTTAGCGCAGGTGCACAAGGTGCATCCATCGCTACGGTTAGCGCCCGTAATAGCGCTTTCTCTAAGCCTGTTCAGGCACATTCTACCAAACGTTACTATCAGGTATCGATCTACGCGAAGCGAATAGACATTTGCGTAGCGAACCTTCATTGCTCTCATCCGTTCCTCGCAACTTCCCGCGAGGAAGCTATCGGCATGGCTTGCGCACGTATCAAAGAGCGCTGGCCGAAGTATTTCATCTTGGCCGAGGACATCGTTTGCCAACCTTTAAATCTGAAATAATGCAGGCAGTAAATACATATACCGAATACCCGAGCCGTATAGGCACGGAGATGCCCGACAAGAATACGTGTTACATGCTAAGCGAGGCTGAGAACCGAATGCAGCAGATTCTGCACATCACCCCGGCCCAAATGCGATTCGTGGCCGAACGAATCCGAGAGCATATCGACGATACCGTCTCTAAACAGCCCCGAGCAAAGGGCGAATGCCCTGAAGACATAGACGAACGCCGGGGCGGCATCGAGGTGATCGGCCACGGACTGGACGCGAGCGTCGAGTTCTATGCCATAAGTTATAATCGCGCTGACGGGGGCGACGAAGAGGACGTATGGGGCTACGGGGTGAGCTTCGCCCGGCTCGTCACCTATGTCGGCGGGGGCGAGCGGATCACCAACGACTGCTCCGATGCGCAACTTAAGCGGGTAGTGAACGAGTACCTGAGAAAGAACCTGCAAATAGACTGACGGTCCGCTGCCCGACCGAAAAGGGACAGCCAAAAGTTTGGGTTTGATTAGTTAGTAGAGAGCCCTAAAGCTCTCACCCCCTCCGCATCCGCGACGGCCCCGGAGGGTTTTTAAGGACAAATTAAAACTCTCAAATATTATGGACAAGCATTTCGAGTTGACAAACAAATTTATAATCAACGCATTTGGTGTTAAGTTGTTCCAAATCAAATGCACGCGTAGAATCAAGTATGCCGAGGTAGGTGATCTTGGAGGGTATATCGAGAAAGAAGATAACTTGTCCGGCGATGCTTGGGTGTCCGGCGATGCTCAGGTGTCCGGCGATGCTTGGGTGTCCGGCGATGCTCAGGTGTACGGCAATGCTCAGGTGTACGGCGATGCTCGGGTGTACGGCGATGCTTGGGTGTCCGGCGATGCTCAGGTGTACGGCAATGCTCAGGTGTACGGCGATGCTCGGGTGTACGGCGATGCTCAGGTGTACGGCAATGCTC
>QAML01000083.1 GCA_003150315.1 Prevotellaceae bacterium
AAGTGACGCAAAACAGCCCGGACTTCAATCGTCCGGGCTGTCTGCCTCGCAGAGCGCACAATACAGGGCTTGCCCTGTATAGAAGTGCGCCCTTGTAATCAAGGGATTCTTTGTGCGCTCTTATTCGCCGCCCAAGCAGCGGAACAGGAAGGTCACGATCTGGGCGCGGGTGCAGTCCGCGCCGGGGCTGAAGGTGGTTGCAGTAGTGCCGTCGGTGACGCCGTTGGCCACGGCCCACATGACAGCTTCGCCGTAGTAGCTCTCCAGGTCCACATCAGAGAAGGGATTCTGGAACATCCACGCGCCCTGCATACCGCCGCCCTGGGCCTGCTCACTGCGGTAGATAAAGGTCATGGCCTGGGCGCGGGTGCAGGTAACGTCGGGGCTGAAGGTCGTACCGTCGCCGGTGCCGGTGGTGATGCCGTTTTCCAGAGCCCAGGCCACCGCCTCGGCATAGTAGGCGTCAGCGGGGACATCGGAAAGGCTGGTCAGGCTCTCCGGCTCGGGGCATCCGGCGGCACGCCACAGGAAGGTGACGATCTGGGCACGGGTGCAGGGGGCGTTGGGAGAGAAGTGTGTATCATCGACGCCGCCGGTGATGTCGTTCTCAGCAGCCCACAGCACCGCGTCATAGTAGTAAGCGTCAGCCGGGACGTCCACGAAGAAGTTCAGCATGGAGTTATCCTCCATGAAGGTGACATTGATATTCACCTTGCCTGCGGGCTGGGTGAAGCTGTAGGTGCCGTCGCCGTTATTGATGACTTCCACAGGGTCGCCGTTCTTATCCGTGACAAGGACCTGCTCCACCGTATAGCCAGCATCGGGCTTGGGCGTGATGGTGACGGTGTCGCCCTTCCTGGGGGACTTGGGACTGACGGTCACGGTGCCGTTGTCGGGCTGGTTCACTGTGGGGGCGTAGGTAGGCGTGGAGCTGCCGCTGCCGGTAGAATAAGCGCTGACCGCCACATCAATCGTGATGGATGCGTAATTGGTGTTGTCAGGAGTGAAAACCATCTGCTCGGTGCCGTCTGCACTCATGACCTTGGTGCTGTCAACCCAAGCAAATGTACCCGTTAGAGGAGTTGTACTGTCAACGCCAAGGATTTCACCATTCGTAACGGTTGCATCCGCAAGGGTTCTGCCTCTGACTACTCTTGCTGTGGTTTTCTTTGTGGGGTTCTCAGTAGGAGTAGCAGGATTGATGACCAAACCACCGCTGATGGTTACATCCACCGCTTTATAGGTGTTGTCCTCTGCTCTTGTGATAGTGACATCATAAGAACCAGCGTTGGTGGGATTGGTTACGGTTTGACCGTTTTGCTTATAGGAGATATCAAAGCCCGTGAGGTCGGTTCCTGTAATCTCAAATGCCTGTACGGAACCATTATAGGTGCAGGTTTGAGGAGCCGTGTTAAATGTGATTTCGGACTTCTCATCCCACTTGGCATAGAACACCTTATCCTCTGTATCGGTTATGCTGATACTTGTTACAGAGTCACCGCTGAAATCATTGGCAGCATACCAGCTTACAAACGTATAGCCTGCTTTTACGGGTGTCGGAAGGGTTGCTCCGATGCCATATGTGTATTCAATCAATTCAGCACAGGAGTCTGCACCATTGGTGTTTAATTCCACATGATAGGTTTTGGGTGTCCACTTTGCAGATAGGGTGATATTCTCAATGACAGGAGTATTGGCAAAGTCAAATGTGGCGTTGCCGTTGTACCAGCCTACAAAATTATAGCCTACTTTGGTGGGGGCTGTGGGTGCGGTTGCTTTCTGACCTCTGAGAACTTTCTGCTCATCAACGGTGCTGCCGCCATCACTATTGAAGGTTACGGTTACTTTAGCACTCTCCCTGATTTTATCACAATTTACTGTGCCATAGAATGTTCCACCTGTGATTTGACCATCACAATTGTCAACAGTGCTATAAAAAATACCTCCATTGATGACAGCACTTGAATTTGCACCACATATCTGCCCATCACGGAATACAGTAACATTTAATGGGTCAGTATTATCAATTACTGCATTATTGGAACTCAGGTTAACTGTACCTATTACTGTACCTCCGTTGGCATTGAGTTTACTGTTTGAACCAATGGAAACCGTGTCATGTAAACTGCTAATAACCTTTCCTGTTTTAGCTGAACTGCTATCTATAAGAGTCAAGGTGCTTGAGTATCTTGGATAAAGTAATGTGGCTCTATTATTCTGTTCCAACTTATAGCCATTTAAGTCAAGTACAACATTTTGTGTTGGAGTGCTGTCAGTTCCAATATCAATTCTTGTCTCCACGGAAATATCTTTGCCCAAATAATAATTTCCGCTGGGCAGAACATAAATGTATGACCCGAGTGAAGACTGCTTGTAATTAGCTTCAAGGATTTCTTTGGTCAGCTTTGTCCCAACGACCCACTTTGCTGTCAAAGTGATATTCTCGGTTACATGGGTATTGGCAAAGTCAAATTCGGTATTGCCTTTGTACCAACCCTCAAAAGTATAGCCTTCCTTAGTGGGGGCTGTGGGTTCGGTTGCTTTCTGGCCCTTTAGAACTTTCTGTTCGGTCACAGAACTACCACCATCACTGTCAAAGGTTATGGTTACTTTGGCACTGTCTATGATATTTCCAGAACCAGTTACCGTCCCATAGAATGTGCCACCCTCGATGATGCCGCCGTTATTTATTACCGTGTCATAGAATGTGCCTCCAGAGATTTCTCCATCATTAGTTACTGCACCATGAAATGTGCCACCATGGATTATACTATTGGCATTGTTTACCATGCTATTGAATGTACCATTGTATATATGCCCACCACCGATATTGTTTACTGTACTGTTGAATACGCCGCCGTAGATAAAACCATTGGATTGGTTGGTTACTTCACCATTGAATGTGCCTCCATTGATAGTTCCAAGGTTATCCACATTCTGAGTAAATTCACCGCTGTCAATGGTGCCAGTGTTGTAAGCGGCATAAGCCACCGTGGGCAGCATCCCTGCTACAAGACAAAGGGCAAGCAGCAGGCTAAAAATTCGTTTTTTCATGTTGTTCCTCCTATTAAACTAAATTTGATTGGATTTTACTGGTGTTCCTGAATTCTCTTGGGTGTTGTTGTACTTTGCGATAAAGAGTTCCAATGTTTCTTTGAGTGCTTCTATCTGGGATTTCAAGTAGAACTCATCTTCAAACAATGTGTAATGCACACACGCCCGGATTAAAATGAAAATCAATGGTGTCAGCTTTTGATATGGGATACCCAGCTTTGGCTCAAGACTCTTTGCATATTCAGTATATCGCTGGTCTACGCCTTTGAAGAATTTTTGACCGTATTCCCTGTACTTCGGATGGGTATAAACCTGATACATCAGGCGGTATTTTTTGCCGTGGGTTTCCGCCGTCCAGTAAGGGATCTCGTCAATAAACCGCCACAAGTCCTCCACATCCGTGGGGGCCTTGGCCATGAACTCATCCTCCACCTTGCTCATACAGTATTCAGTGGATTGGATAATAAGGTCATCCAAGTCCTCGAAATAGGTATAGATCTTCGCGGTGCCGCAGCCGCAATACCGCGCCAGGGCGCGGATGCCTGTGCCGTGCAGACCCATCTCCGAGAAGCCCTCAAAACACTTTTCCATCATCTCGATCTTTTTCGCGTTCCATTGTGCTTCTGTATAATTCGCCATCTGTTCACCCCCTCATTCAAACCATTTGTATCGAATAAAGTATAGCACATCCATACGGAGAAATCAACAGGACCGCACGGCAACTGCTGCTGTTCTCTAACAGACCGTCAGCAGTTCCTGCGATATTACCGCACCTCCCGACGCTTCTGCCAGACCAAATCATAGCCCAGCACATCGGCCAGCTCCACGGCCTCGGTGTACCGCAGGGAGCCGCGTCGCAGCTTGCCGGACAGATTGGGGACGCTACTGCTCCAGCCGTGTTCGTCGGCCAGCAGCTCCACCACCTCCGTCATGGTCATACCCTCCCGGGTGATGTAGGATTTGATCTCATTGCGACAGGTTTCTTCTTTGTTTCTATGCATATTGGTAATTCCTTTCTTTTGTATTCGCTCTATGGTATAATGAGTGTACCGAAAAGCAAGTCCCATTTGCCGCAGAGCGTTGCTTGATCATGGGCGGCCATCCGCTGAAATTGCCGCCCGTGTATCCCTGTTCACAAGGGACACCTATCGTTTTTGCTGTTCCGCTTGCCTTTTTGTGGTTCGGTGAAAACGCACACGGAACGGCGTACTGTGTTCGCTGTCCAGCGCATCGCAGTTTGATATGGACAGCGGTACAAAAACAGCGGGTTCTTCGCTGTTTTCACATGGTTTGAAAATAGCTGTGGTTCTTTGCCGCTTTTCCCGAACTCGTTCCTGCCCGGAGGATCGCTCCCGGCGTTTCGTCCCCGTTGGTGCGCCGGATGCGTCACTTCGCCGGGGGACATATCCCATTCGGACGGTCATTCGATTTTCAAGGTTCAGGTGTTGCTACAGGTACAGTTTAACGAAAAAATGCGCTCTTTCCCGTATATCCAAGAGGTCGGAAAAGAGCGCAAAACAGGGTGGATTTCCACGCTTAGAGACAGAAAGAAGGAGGGGTACGCCATGCAGGTGAAACTTACCATACAGGAGCGGTTGAAGGATTTACGTGTGGAACGGGGCCTGACGCTGGAACAGCTTGCGGAGCAAACCGGGCTTTCCAAGTCCGCCCTCGGCAAATATGAGGCAGACGATTTCAAAGACATCAGCCCATTCAGCATTGTCACGCTGGCAAAGTTCTACGGCGTGTCCACGGACTATCTGCTGGGTATGACGGAAACAAAAAATCACCCGGACACAGAGCTGGATGCTCTGCATCTGAGTGATGATGCCATAGAAGTATTAAAGGCGGTAAAGTTCAATCACCGGCTGCTGTCTGAAATGCTGTGCCACAAGGATTTCCAGCGTATGATGCTGGATGCGGAGATTTATGTGGATCGGATCGCAGATATGCGGATCAACGATATGAACGCCATGCTGGAAGCGGTACGGAAGATGGCCTTGATGAAGCAGGATGGGCAGGATGATCTTTCTACCCGGACATTGGAGCTGGCCCAGGTGCGGGAGGATGATTATTTCGGTCATGTGCTTGCCGATGATCTGAAAGCGATCCTCCGTGATATTCGGGAGGAACACAGCAACGATACCACAACGGCAGACACACCCTCCATCGCAGAGGAAGTTCAGAGCCAGCTGCAGGATGCCATGAACTTTGAGGGCAGCGACGCCGAGAAACAGGCAAGGATATTCCTTACGACATTCGGCATTGATTACGACGCCATTACCAAGGAACAATTCATCAATCTCATTGAAGTATTAAAGCTGTCCAAACACATAAAAAGCCCTTCCAACCAGCGTGGCAAGGCAAAACCGTACCAGCCGCATGGAAAAGGAAAACGGAAACGCAAATAAACAGAAAAACACGCCATACTCAGCCTTTGAAGCTGAATATGGCGTGTTTCTTCGTTGACCAATCCCGTCTGACAGATGCTCATTTCGTGTTATTTGGCTAACACTGTTTTATGAACACCTGACATTAAGCCGGTGGGTTTTTATTATCCATCTTCCTGCTTCCTGTAAAGAGCGGGAGAAAAAATTGTGATATTGTGACAGGATTTTTGCTGTGTAAGGGAGAGATAAAATATGAGAAAAGCTTTGCCAAAGTCCCTTGAGACTGGAATTTCAGGGTGCTATACTCGACTTCGCAGTTCCGGGAGGGGCGGCTGCCCGGCACGGAACCGGCAAATTGAGACAAGGGAGTAATCAAAAATGCAGACACGGGAAAAGATCCTGGCCAGTGTTCTCAGCGGTGCGCTGCTGGTAGGCGCTTGCGCGCCGGCTTTGGCGGCTACGGTCCACTACAACGACGGCAGTACGGTGGGCGGCTCCGAGGTCTGGAAAGCATGGACTGAGTCATGGGCATCCGTCGCCACGGACTACACCAAGGTGTCTCTGAC
>QAML01000016.1 GCA_003150315.1 Prevotellaceae bacterium
GAGCTTGTCCGAATCAACGTGTCCAACTACCGGAACCCGTCGCTCCACATCTGGACACGGGTCGGCGAGGAGCTTTTTGAGGACACCAAATTCCAGATAGACTATGATGTGGCCCAAAGACATTTTAACGGCCAGATCACGGACGAGGAATTTGTCAACGCCGTATTCGAGCCGCAGGAACAGGTAAACAAGGTACAGGCACAGTTGCTTGGGGCGGCATTTATGCTTGCTTCCGGTGGTCCGGCACAGACTCATGTCGGTACTGGTGGAGGTGGTTCAACTTCGGATTTGCCATGGAACACGAAAGAAGATACTAAACGAAAGCGTTAGCATTTTAACGACATATAATTTCATAGTGGCCTATCTACTTATTGTTTCTTCCCTAAAAACCTATGATTGCTTTGGACAGGTGTGGCTCTCTAAATGTTTATAATCAATCGATTTTGTTTTAATTGTTTTCATCGAACTTACATAAATAATATCATTTCTCAATTTCATACACTTTCCAATTACCATCTCCGGTATAGACTGCTTTCGCATTCACATAACAATTGGAAGTAATGTTATATTTCTCCAGTATAGTTTTATGGACATAGTAATTACCAATAAATGCAAAATCTGGTTCTTCTCCATCATACCTATCTTTATATTTGAGTTCCAAATTACCAGAGAAGCGTTTTACTAAGTCACTATTACTCCCGTCAGTCAACTCTGCCCTAAGCACTTCCACTAATTTCTTTTGCTTACCCGGATTCTTCTTGTCACTGATTTCCTTGACAAAATAATGAATCTTAATGCAGTCACCAACGGATGGACGCAAATCCGTCTGATCATAGTGCAGAATACCCGAAGCCTGTTTGGCACCTAATACAAAATGGAATAGTTTACGCTGATTATTGACATCATCTACTGCTGCAATCCTACACTTGAACTTCTCAATAGCTTCATCCTCAGCACACTTTTGTACGTTACATAAGAAAGTCTTGCTCTCTTCCTTGACTTTCTTTTTGTATTGGCGCAGTTTGACAAAATCTCCTTTTTCAAGTTCCTTCCGCTCATAGTGCTCATAAACGAGTGTTGAATCGGTCAAATAAATATGATAGACCTTTTTCTCTGTGTTTATATACTGAACATAGCCATATTGAATCGGCAAATTAAACCAATCTGCCGTTTCTGAGGGAATGGCAGTCAAAGGAATATATTGGATTACTGTTTCTTTCTTGGGCTGTTGCCATGGATAATTACCGGGAATGGTTCGGATTGTTTCGTCTTTATACAATTTGAATTTCCAAACTTGTCCTTTATGACTATCGCTTAGTCCTGGGAATCTCTTCTTATCGGTAGCAAATTCAATTGCTTTACCATCGACAAAAACTATCATGGTCTTTCCGTTCCCGTTTTTCCATTTGTCCACAAGTACAACTTCCGTGAAAGAAATATCTTCGTAAGCGTATTCTTCCGCTATTGAGATATTTTCGGCATAAAGTGCCGCATTATTGTCAGATGCAGGAGTAACCGAGGAGCACTGCTCAAGAAGAGCATCCACTTCTGAATCAATACGCCAGCCCTTTTCAGCATAGTGTTTCTTATATTGGTCAAGTTCAACTACTGCATTTGCATATTTCTTGGATTTAATTAGTTGTTGAGCCAATTCCATTCGTATCTTCCCTATGAAGTCTTCATTCTTCTCTAAGCTTAGAGCTTTGCAAAGAAAAGCAATCTTTACATCCACATCTTCCCAACAATCGGCAAATTCACTCCAGATGTAGTATTTCTCTCCCATCTTCTGGCAAAGCTTTTTATAGATATCCTTTGCTTCTGCTTGCTGACCAGCGCGCAGATGAAGTAACGCTTTCGACCTGATATTCCAATCATCATCCGGTATCTTCTCTATGGCTATTCCATAGAGGTCAATAAGCCATTGGAGGTCTCCTAGTTGTTCATCAGAAAGATTCTCAAGAGCTTCTTTTACTCTTCTCAACGATTTGATAGCTAACGGTTTATAGACTTCTCCATTATCTCCTTTCTCTTCTTGCCAGTCAGCTATTCTTAGTTTCTCTGGGTTCCACCCTCTAAAAAAATCATAGAATCGCCATGCATTGTTTTCCTTCATTGTGCGCTCGGCTAACCCAAGAACTTTCGAATGAGAAGTAGAGGCCGGAGTATCATTGGATAACTCTATATATTGATTAAACAGCTCCCATGTAGATGAAGAAACACCGCCCTCAGTACTATGATACAGTTTCCAGAAGAAATGTTTTTTTATCATTTCGATAAAATCGTCTTTCCTATAGGGGATAAGCCTGACAAATTCTTGAATCTCATCTAAAGGATAATCAACAATAGCCTTTGCAATTCTCGACATCAACGATGGAATGGTTTTGCCTTCGTTGCTACGTGAATCTTCAAAATCATCCAGTCGCAAATTGTTCGGATTCCATAACTTGAGAAACGATATGAGTTTAAAATTGCCATCTTGTTTAGAGTAATTAAGGGCGAAGTTCAATATTTGGGAATGCAGCATCGAAGGGCGCTCATTATGAAGATAAATATAGTTCTTCAGTTGCGTCCGCACCTGTATTGAATCAAGTTGTGCAATGTGATCTCGCAAATAACGGTATATTGCCCATCCATAGCTTTCATGCGCTTCTTCAGGAAGATTTCCGTCTTCTGACAATTGGGTAAGAATCTCCCATGCTTTATCATTGTTTCCTTTCTGACTCAATTCTTTAGCTTCTTGAATCTGAGCGTAGAAAGGATTCACCATTAGCCTCAGTGCTTGTATTTTTCTAACAAGCATTTCCGCAAACTCATCGAATTGGGTCTCGAAATGCATACGCGACAGAAGAACTGAAATTTTTCGCGCATCTTCAATATTTCCTTTCTGTTGCTCCCTTTTGCAGATATCAATCAATGTCCAAGCATAGGCTTTCAGAACATCTATATCTGTTCTGTTTTTTTGAAGATAATCTTCAGCCAATTGTCTGGCATCATCCAATAAACCATCGCGACGGAGAGCATAGATTTCAGTTGATATGCGAGGGGAGTAATCATTCTTATTATGAGAACTAAACTTTGCCATTTTTACTGTCCAAATTATAGTTTTGTTGATTTAAATACAATCATTTCCCGCACCTCACTTGCAATGGTGATATCAGTAACGTCGAACATCTCAATTTTGTTGATAAACCCTTTGCTATGGCTTTCCAAGCTGGTTCCATACCATAGGCGGAGCATAACGTTGCCGTTATCAGATGTAACCTTGCAGACAATTTGATAATCTTTACTAGACACTACCTCTAGCTTGAATCCCCGCTCTTTCATCTGCCCACCAAATACCTTAACGACTTCCAAAATATAATCAGGAGTCTCCACAGGTTTATTACATGACACAGTCTGGGAGAAGACTGTGTCGATGCACTGCTCAATACAGGTGGCATCAACTAACTCATTCGGCTCCATTCTAATTGCCGAGATACCATAAGAATCCTTAGCACCCTTGTTATGAATATCAATTACCAATTTCTTTTTTATCCCTTGTGGTACTGAAAACACGGCCTTGGTCAAATAATCATTGCACGGTTTGACCACCTCCAAGATATAACCGCTTGGTTCGATAAGCTTTGCCAATTCACAAATAGCAGCTGACGCATTGACGTTATTAAGCGCAACCATATCGGAAAAACGGGAAGGCACTTTATACCCATCATATATAAGCAATTGCTTCGGTGGGTTAACACCTGAAACTGTTTCGCTCACGGTACAATTCATAAATGGATGGACATATTGCGGTTGTGCAATATAGAATACTCCTGCCGTAACACAGAGCCCACTGTATAGCCATCTGAAATAAGACTCATTACATATCCCGTCATTCTCCGTGCGGAATCCTTTCAAGATGACATTGTCAAATTCGGAGCCGACAGCTTTATGAACAGTTATAGCCCATGCATATTTCGCATACATTACATTGATAAGCGGATCGTTCTCACGGGAAGACAGTTGAATGTCACTCTCGTACCTATCATAATAACATTTGAGTAATGAACGGGCCACTTTCGTTGTTTTGACCGGTACCCTATCTTCTTTCTGGACAGAACGGTTTTGAATAATGTTTTCTATCGCTTCTTTCTCATCATTAGAGAGGGCTTGATAGTCCGCATCAGATAGTAACTGACTATAAAATTCAGTCTTGGCAAATGGTGACGACTTCTTTCGTTCAGTAATACGACGATTAATGAAGACATTAACGGCAATCTGTTCCTCCTTAGTCAATTCATCTGAACAATCCAAATAATTGTCAAATACCCAAATTTCGGCATCCTGCCCACTTAGGCTCAAACATTTAACAGATATTTTTGTAAAAGACAGAAACATTGGACGAGGATAAGCCTTAATGGAGATTGTTTCACTATGCTTCTCAAGCACATCCTTTACAGTAAAATACATCCCGTTCAGCACTCTTTTGGGATTGCCAAACCCGGTCTCATCAGGGATATAGATATTATTATTGGCAATAAGAAGGTCGCCTGCTGCAAGTTCCTTCCCATTATTCAAACAGTGATGCTTAACCCAAAGATTGGTTTTCAGACAGTCGCTTTTCTTGAAAAACAGGACCGACTGCTTAGGTTCTTGCTGCAATGGAGCCATAAACCATTCTTTCATTTTGTCGGTAATCGCATCTTTCCTGATCTCAACGATAGACCCGTCATCAAAGGCATAATTCAAGTTGTTGAACAGCTGTGCATCCATACTCTTGGCGAGACTACATTTTAGAGACTCCTTGCAGGACTCATGTGAATCGCAGGCCGGCTGATGATAGTAATGAATAACCCTATCCTCGCAGATAGTTTGAAGATTAGCCACATTGATAGCAGAATCGTCGGAAGAGCCGAAAGATAGCATATAAGGGTCACCGATGAAAACGATTTTCCGCTCAGATGCCGGATTGGCAAAGGCGATGAAGTCCTCAAGCAAACGCCCTGTTCCAAAGCGAAGCAAATCTGATTGAGAGAGGCTGCGGCTTACAAGATGCGCATCATACACCATTAATAATGCTCGCTCATCCAATCCGGCATCCGAACGAATGGGAATAACCTGCATGGCCTCATCGTCTTCTTCATCTTCGGATGTCTCGTTCCCTCCGTATATGAATGAGTAAAGGCTAGAAGCCTCTATCCCGCGCTGTCCCAACCGGCGGCTAATTCTATTTGAATGACAAAGTCCTTGAATTTCAGGAATTCTGTAATTATCTGCAATGGAAAAAATGTATTTTGCCCAATTATCCCGTTCTTCTGCATCCATCGACGTTAAGACAAGAAGGTCGTTGCCCCCTGTTTGCATAAAGGTATCGATAGTAGATTTCGCCCCTTTCCCGACAATGATGTCTTGCTTGCAAATCACCCCCGTATCAAATGAATAGTCTTGAATATATTCATCGGATGGGAAGATGCTTCTAATCGCCTTGGCTATCTCTTCATCGAAAGCATTATCATTATTCAAATCATAAAGCAAGGCCCCTATCTCCGATTCTTGTACAATCTTATAATAAGGATATTTCCCCGGAACCTTATTGCTGAGCTTAAGCGGTCCTGAAAAGATATTTGCTATGCACACCCGGGATGGATTGATTTTTTGCCCGAGAATTGGATTATGCTCAACGATTTCTCTGAATGCGTTTCTATATGAAACAAGCTGGAGAAACGGATTCAAGAAATGGGCACCTGCCTTAACCTCTATATTCTGGCAGTCCGATACTTTTTCTGCATACCAAGGATAACTCTTAAATTCATCATCGCCCCGTGGAATAATCAGTTGACCCGAATAGTCTTTGAAGTCAATAATTATCACTCCATGATTGAAAAAGAGAATCGCATCTGCACGAAAGCGCCGATATTTCTCATTAAATGGATTACCAATAAGAATGCCATCGTAATTGTGCTTTTTGAACGCGGCATCTACTATCTTGACCACGCGGCGGAATTGCTCATTCTCGTGCGTTGCTGCCTGCTGATGTAAAACCTCTAACGCCATAAGACCTTAATTATTTCTAATTATAAAATTTTGCAATTCTTCCTCAATTGGATTTAATCCATACATTATGCAAGATAGTTAATGAATATCTCAGTTTCGTTTATATCAACATTAATGTATGCCATACGTCAACGATTATTTTTCCATTCCAATGCCCTGAATCTGTCCTGCAACTCATGCAACTGCTCCATAATCTCATCAAACGAGGGCGCATTAGCATAAATAAAGCCGATTTGCATCTGCTTATAGTCGTCCCGCAAAGCCTCTTTAATGCTTTCAGGAGGAAGAAATGATATTGTATGCGGAAGATGTGTTGTGTAATCCAGTCCGCTCCATGCCGTAAACTTATTGCGATGAGCCACAATGTCTTTATATAGTTGTACATTTTGCATTGCTTCCATTGCAAACGGTTTATCCATCATCTTTACAATGTCATACATGTGTCGTGTGATACGTTCGATATGCGTACAGCCATTGGGACGGTTAAACTCTTCATG
>QAML01000078.1:0-54212 GCA_003150315.1 Prevotellaceae bacterium
TGCCGGTTTTTGCACGAGCTTTTTGTTTTTCTCGACAACCGCATTTTCTTAAAACTTTTGAAGAAATACAAGCGACAGGAGATGTTTTCTTCAATAAGACTTGTGTTCTACACGAAATACACTTCCGGGATTTTTAATGCTGATACAAGATTCCTGTTTACTGCGAAAGGAAGCATTAATATGACATGTCTGCTACATTATATATATAATACGCAGAATATACACGTGAATAAACACACTATATATACAGATTTTTTGCATCTTTGTCAAGTCGTTGATTTTCAGCAATCGACAATACGCAAAAATACAAGGCACTTATTTTAAATTACAAGCCATATATTTTAAAATACATGCCTTGTATTTTTTACAAGATGCCTTATATGTTTTTGCATGTCTGAAAGGTGTATAAAAATCGAGCGAAAACTGAATAAAATACGGCGGGAAACATATAAAACAAAGAAAAACTTATGGGCTTATCGGGAAGCCGCATGAACATGTCGGGAAACAGCACAGACACATCAGGAATCCATATTACTACATTAGGATTCCTTGTAACCACATTGAAATATATATTTCCTAATTAAGGAAAGAGTATAAAAACATCCGCATGACGCAGTCAATATGCAGGATGCGGCAAACGGGAGTTCTGTTTTTATACGGGTAAAAAAGCAATCATCCCGGGACATGAGATTTGTCCCGGGATGATTGTAAGTTATTCGGGTTGCAATAACCCGATTTGAGTTGGTTATTTCACAAGTTTTTTCTTGCCGCCTATGATATAAATGCCTTTCTTTAAGCCTTCAACAGCTTTAAGTGCTTTGACGTTTTTCTTGACAAGTACACCGTCTATCGTATAGACATTCACAACTTCGGAGGTGGGCGATGTCATCACCGTTTTGCAGCCGTTGAGTGTTTCTGATGTGGTTATGACAAGGTCAACACTTGCTTCCGGATTGTTGACAACCTTTCCGGGGTCAATGTAACCGGAACGTCCGATGAAGAATTTACTGCCGGTGATGGATTTTAATGCTCCGTCTTGGAAATATCCCATGCCTTCTGTATTAATTGTGAAGCCTTCGAGTGTTCCTACCAGTCCGTTTGCCGTTACTGCGGCAGTGTCTACAACATCTGTAGGTACATTGAACTGCACTTGTACGTTAGGATGTTCACTGCTCTCGTAGTCGCCGGCTACAAGAATCATCGGCTCACCGGCTTCGAAGTCATCCTTACGGGTTAGTTCAAGTCTTGTACCGTCTTCGGTGATTTCAAGATTCTTCACGGCGTATGTCTTGAATTCGTCACCGTTTAGCGCATTGATAGAACCGCTTCCCTTTGTTGCCCATGGCAGTGTTACAACAGAAATACTGTTGCCAGTGAAGAAATTGAACTGTAAGATTTCGTCTTCTCCCACTTCTTCAAATCTCCACGACTGCTGATGGTCGCCGTTTGCAGGGTAATTGAGCACAAGGAATCTTGATCCGTCGGCTTTAAGGTTGTTGAAAGGATCGTCAACATTGGTTTGGCGCATTCTGAAACCGCCGTTGCCTCCGTAGAAATATACTTTGTAAATTCCGGGAGTATGACTCATCAACGGCGCAAGGTCTGCTCCCTTGCCACGGTACTCACCCAAATACTGACCTGTACCCATGCTTTGGATGTAGTAAGCACCCTCTTCTTCCTTGGCAGGCACAAATCGCCAAATAGCATAGGGATCGGATGCGTAGCTATACATATCTTTCATATATGTTCCTATGTGCATGTTGTCTCCAACGGATGTAGAAGCAAGAAAAACGGGTTGGTCGGCACCGTATGCTCTTGTTGTGTTGCTTACAATGTTGTACCATTTATTAGGTTGCGGCATTGTTACATGCGAAACAAGTTCATCATAAGCATCGTTCAATTTCTTGAGATTGCTTGCTGGAGTGTTCTGCGGCGCATCGGAGGTATAATCGTTGTAAGCCTCGGAAATTGCGTTCCAGAATTTATCTATCGCGTCCTGACTGTCTACAAATCCGAGCCCTTCGCCTACTTCTGCGTTTGTAGCTATTTCGTCCAATCGCGGATAAAGGGCTTCG
Organism: Prevotellaceae bacterium; assembly: GCA_003150315.1. Taxonomy (GTDB): domain Bacteria; phylum Bacteroidota; class Bacteroidia; order Bacteroidales; family Bacteroidaceae; genus UBA6398. The sequence continues at coordinate 2,076 of QAML01000078.1, forward strand.
ATCTCACTACCGCCTGCATTTTCTTCTACGAACTTATTGAACGCAGCCAGCAGTCTGTCATAGGAAGTCCGGGTAGCCGTTCCGTTGAGATATTGCGGCGTTGCTTCCTGAATGGCAGCGAAAAGTTCCGCAGCAAAAGCCTTATTCCAGCTCTGAGATGTTACAGATGTTTCTTCCACGCCTGTTACACGATATAAGTTATACTCCGCATATTCGTGCATTTGGTGTCCGCCGCCAACAATATACGCAGCTCCGTCCGCACCAATATTGACTTGCGTTATGAAACGAACGTATTTATATCCGCCAATTCCCGTAACGATATAATGAAGTGAGTCGGTGTATAAATTGCTTAGGTTATACTCTCCATTATTCGTGAGATCTTTTTCCTTGTAATCGTAAAGAGTTGTCCAGCTATCGGCATCGTTAGAAACCTGTATTCTCATTTTTACGGGAGCTCTGTGCCAAGTGCCGTCTTGACGCATAACATAGTTTACCTGAACCGTGTCGGGGAAACCGGATTCGTCATAAATACGAAGGTAATGGGGATTGTTCGGATCTTGCTCGGAATCTATTCCTTCCCAAGTGGAATTCCAATAAGTATTCTTGTCTCCGTCAATAAGATTCTGGAGATTCGTTCCCTCATGAGGACTCCAGTTGTTTGCATAAATCTGATCTACACTCTTTATTATAGGTTGGTCGCTAATAGCATAGTTGGTTTTTGAATTATAAACGGCGCGAGCTTCTTCGTAAAGCGTCTGCATCTTAATGTTAAGTTCATTGTCGCTTTCATTGGCTATCAGGCTCTGCGCATCTGCATCGTCTACTTGTTCAAGACTCCAAGAAGTGTCGCTATCCTCACCTTGCGAGTTCCAGATTATAAGATAACTGCCTTCTTGATTCAAACCTTTGGAATGATTTGCCGGAACATAGGCAAAACCTTCTATAAGTTCGTTATAAATATTCCACTTTCCGTTCGGCTTTATGATATTGAATTTTTGTTTCACCTCGGGTTGGTCAGAGAAATAGACTATTGCGGCATTAACAGCCGAAGAAGCATTGTTTATATACAAACCGTTCTTCGCGTTTTGCACCGTATATCCGCCTTCCACGTTTGTAATTTTCCAAAGTTGCGCAGAAGTTTTCTGATAATAGCTCCATCCCGGTCTTTCATCACTATATGCCGAGAAATATACATCGTTGTAATTATTATCAAACACATTATATTTGGAACGTATGCGATAATATCCGTCGGGAATAGTATTTACCGCTTTCTTGAAAGCCTCGCCCAAAGTAACAAGGTCTTGCGTAGCAGATTTTATTTCTTCGTCCGTAGCTTCCATGCCGTTTGCAAACTCACGTGCCGCGCTGATTGCCTCATTAAGCTCGTCAATTTGTTCTTGGGTATGAGGTTTGCCTATTTCCGGTCCTACTTCCGCACCGTCTGTCAGGTTTTCATATTTCGCAAGAGCAATAATAAGATTGTCGCGAACCTTAGAAGCTTCGGCTTCCGCAAGTTGTTCGTCCGTTACAGGCACAATTCTCCACGCACCTTCGCCGCTAACATCCTTATCTGTCCAGTTTGCAATAGGACCTGAGGTATTTTCTCCCGCACCATGCCCCTGCACGTTATAAGTCCAGCCGGCACCGAGACTGTGAATAATAAATTGTCCGTTGGGTGCAATACGTTGAATTACCTGTGCAGTCTCAAAATTTTCGCTCATGACAAGTGGTTCGTCAGCTACGTCAACAGTTCTATTATGATTTATGTACTGACCGGTTGCAAGGCTGCGTATTGAATAACCTTTGTCTTCGAGTTTTTTTATCTCCCACATGTGAAGCAGAGAATTCTCTTGTTTTTTCCAACCCGGCTGATTGTCCGTTCGCGGTGCATACCAGGACATAATGTCCTTGTCGTTAAACACGGAATAAGCCGTCTGTATGAAATAAGTACCGTCCTTCAAAGGATTTATTACTCTTGTAATGGCTTTGTATGCAATTTTAAGTCTTTGCAACATCTGATTCATTTCCTCATCTGTGGCAGAAGGACTGCCAAGCAACTGCAAAGCATCGCTGTAAGCATTGTAATATTCGTTATATGCGGCTTCGTCTCCCACACATCCGGGAGCGTTTGAAAACACTAAGTCATCGGGAACATAAGTCAAAGCATCCACATACTCCTGAAGTGTTCTTCCCTCTTTTGCCGTGCCGATATGAAGATTGCGTACCTTTATTTCCACGCCCGAAGTCGTGCAAAAATCCATACGCATGCAGTCTCCCACTTTTCCCCAGCCGTTTATGGCTGTGTATTTCTCTAACGAGAGATTGAACAATGCCCATTCTCCTTCTTTTGTAGCAGGAAGTCTCAAATTTTTTATGGAATTTCCTTCCGAAAGGGGGTTGGGGAAGAAAATTTGAAAGTCACTGATGTCGGTTGTACAACTGTATTCAAACGAAACTACGTTGGAATCAGCAGGGAGTGCCGTTTCAAAAACATTTGTAAATACATACGGATCACCTCCCGTGGTAGTAAAGGTGTACTCTTTCGTTGTTTCGTCATAGGACATATCGATTTGGTTCATGTTAGCGGTAACAAAAACCGGATTAACGGTAGTGTTATCACCGCCACTCTCTTGTGCCACTGCCCTTAACTGCGGAAGCAGAAAAAGCAACAATAGCAACGCATTGAACTTCAGGTTTGAATGTTTCATGGTTTGTTGTTTTAGATAGTTAAACTTATTATTTCTTTAGTATTTATTAATTCATGATATTATTTCGCCTCCAAATATAATAAAAAGATAATACATACAAAACAAATATTAGGAATAAATAATACTACATGCATTTTTATTTTTTATCATCCCTTTTTTGCCCCTTGTCAGGTGGCAATTCTGACCTTATATATAGGATACATTTTATACCATTTGAGGACACCGAAAAAAATACAAGCCATATATTTTTGCCCTTTATAAGTTTGTGAAAAACAAGAACTTACAAAGACATATTTTTTGCCTGTTTTTTAGGTGCCAAACAGCGTGTTTTACATGTCTTTACAGTTCGTTTCAGGCGTTTGCGCGTTTTTTCATGTGCAATACCACGAAAAACATCACATACATCGCAATATCGATGAACACTATGGGAGTGAATGCCATGCCGCTCTCATATAGTGCGGCGTTGACGAAGCAAAACACACCGAAAAGCGAGAGTATGGTGATTAACGCCTGATGTTGCGACAAACCTGCCGCCATTATCAGATGGTGTATGTGGGTTTTGTCCGCGTCAAAAACGGATTTGTGCCTTGCTATTCTGCCAAAAGCCACACGCGCAAGGTCAAACGTAGGGATTATCAGTATGGTGTACGACCACAAAAGGGCATCGCCTCTGTAAGGAAGCACATTGGGATTGTACATGGCAAACTTCAGAGCGAGATAAGCTATCGCATATCCGAGTATCAGGCTTCCCGAATCGCCCATGAAGGTTTTCGTGCCTTTCTCCACCTTTCCGAACACATTATAATAGAAAAACGAAGCGAGAGTTCCCATCAGCGTGCACGCCATAATGGAATAGACCGATGGAGCAATCTTCCAAAACAGCCACGCAAACACTCCGATAATCAGAAAACACAATCCGGAAGCCAAACCATCTATTCCGTCAATCAGGTTAACGGCATTGACCACCACAAGAACAAGGAATACAGTGAGAGGATAGCTTACGAATGCAGGTATGGCGTATATGCCGAAAAGACCATAGAGATTGTTGAGATACAACCCGCATGCGGGGAAAAAACAGGCGGCTATGGTCTGAACAAGAAACTTGCGGCTTGCTCGCACACCTATTATATCGTCTATCACTCCTATTATATATATAATGAATACGCCCGCAATAAGTACGAACGAGGATATTTGCATCAACTTACTCTCTGACGATACAAATATATACGCCATAAGCGACGGAATCATGCCTACGAGCATTGCCGGCATAAACAAAGTTCCGCCCAAACGCGGTATGGCGCAATGGTGAATCTTTCGTGCGTTGGGCATGTCGTAAAGGTGTTTTTCCTTACAGAACCTCAGCACGTGAGGCATAAGAAAAAACGTGAAAAGCATACTCACGACAAAACCTATAATCATATAAAGGAGCATATCAAACCTATTTTCTTTCTTTATTAAAAACGGTTATTTTCAAAGCATATTGTAAAATTTCACGGCAAATTATAAAGGAATGTTCACAAAAGCATCAAACCGCGCATTTATCTCAAGCATTTTCGCCGGCAATCTGCAATAAGCCAGCTTCAAAAGCCTTTCGGGAATATGCTTGTAGAACATATACGCCATTCCTCCCGCTATTGCGGCAAGCGTATCGGCATCCCCACCTACGGAAATGGATTTCTTTATGCAATCTTCGTAATCCGCAGATTCGAGAAAGGCAAGTATGGATACGGGAACGCTTCTTTGGCAACTCTCGTCAAAAGAATATCCTGCGCGCAAGCCGTCAATGGTGAAATCCGACCATTCCGGGTAATAAAAATCCAAAATATTTTTGCGCACAAAGTCTTTGTCCTTTCCCTGTTTCAGATAAAATATCGCCAAAGACGTAGCCACGGCACCTTTTATGCCTTCCGGGTGATTGTGGGTGCATTCTGCCGTTTTTTCTGCGAGATATACGCATTCCTCTTTGCTTTTTGCCATGAAACCTGCGGCACTGCAACGCATGGCAGAGCCGTTACCATAACTGTTGTAAGGCTTGGGATTAGGCTCAAAAAGCCATTTCGAGAATCTGTTACCGTATCCGCGCAAAAAATCATTGCGGCAAAACGTTTGCAGACACCGTGTCATATCCTCGCCGTCCATTAACGCTTTTGCCACAGCAAATGTGCACACGCTGTCATCCGTATAGTCGGATTCTTCGCGGGTTATGTCAAGGACATCATAGTCTTTGCATGGCGCAAACTCGTATGTGGAACCGCAAATATCCCCCACAGCAGCTCCGAGAAGCAGATTTGTCAAATGTTTTGTGCGGCTGAATCCGGTTATGGTCAGAGCTTTTTCCAAAATTTTCTCATGATCGAAAGCCAGAGAGGGAAGTTCGGAAAGTTTGAACCATACAGCCTTTCGTGCATCATCGTTTCCTTTTACCCCACAAAGGGTTTCGCAGAAAACTACTGCGCAGTAAGCCACGGTTACAACCCTTTCGCGCGGATCGCGGTGCACATCCGAAAAAACGCCAATCTCTTTCCATTCTTCGATTTCCAGACCCGTCTCTTCGGAAAGCTCGCGCGAGGCACACTCTTCGGCTGTTTCGTCAATATTCATGAAACCTCCGGGAAAAGCCCACTTACCTTTGCAGGGATCATTGCCTCGTTCTATCAGAAGCAACCGACATTCGCCTGAACAATCCACGCCGAAAACCACACAATCCGCCGTTATGGCAGGATGAGGATACTTGTATTCGTACATCTTTCTATTGATGTTGAAGCCTCAAAAGGTCATTTACGGTTTTAACGGGGTTGAAAGTTGAAAGAGGTACCTCTACGAACACCGTATTCCAGTCGCTCATTCCGCCATTCCAAAGTCCCGGCAGCTCAAGTGCCTTCAGTTCCTTTCCGTCTTTGGATTTATGCGAAATAAAGCCCGCCGTGGCATCAACATAATCGCGCAAATCGAATTTGTTTCCGTTATAATCCTTCACACCACAGACCAAATCCACGGGATTAAAGTAAGAACCGTTCTCAAACATCTTCTTGCTTTTTTCGTCTGACGTATCAATTTGTGAACTCTCAAGAATCTGCGGAGAAATACTGCCATCGTTATTAAACACAAGGAACGGTCCGCCGCCGGCTTCCCCTACGTTTCTCACCATACCGCATACGCGCAGCGGGCGATTGAACTTGCAGAACAAATAATCGGCTAACTCTAGATTGCTCTCAAACTTCACGCCCGGACGAATGGTACAAAGCTCCGTTTCGAGGTAGTTCTTCATTTCCTTGAGCGTTTCGTCATCCGGCATACCGCTTTCGAGTTCTTCCAAATACGCAAACAGTTGTTTTTGTACCGACACAAGTTTTCCCGCAAGAAGCTTCTTGTAGTTCACAGTATCCTCCATTAATCTTTCGGGAACTATATTGTCAATATTTTTCACGAAAATAACGTCGGCGTCTATGTCGTTTAAGTTTTCAATAAGCGCACCGTGTCCGCCGGGACGGAAAAGAATCGAACCGTCTGCCTTCCTGAAAGGCTTGTTATCGGGTGTTGCGGCAACAGTGTCTGTTTTGGGCTTCTGTTCAGAGAGTCCTATGTTAAACTTACAGCCTGTCTTTTTCTCTATATCGGGAACTTTTTCAGCGAGAAGCGTTTCAAAAAGTACCCTATGCTCCGGCGAAATCGTGAAGTGCAGATTCACCTCTCCGTTCTCCTTTGCGGCTATAAGTTTACCCTCGTAAAGATGTTCTTCAACAGGTGTGCGGGCTCCGTCATCGTAGCTGTGGAAAAGCAGAAGCCCCTTCGGTTTCTTGCCATAGTTCAATCCCTGTTCTCCAAGCATTGCCGCCACGATTTCCTTGTACCTGCCGGCTTTCTGAAGCTCAGGAATTTCTTTTCCATAAAGTTTGCGGCACACGGAATCAAGTGCGTCATAAAATGCAAAATGACTTATGCTGCCGAAAAACTTTTTCTCAAAATCTGTCTTGGGTTCTTCGTATTCGGCATCAAGAAACGCGAACATATTCTTGAACATGCGACTTGCAGCACCCGATGCGGGAACAAACTTAACGAGTTTCACTTCATCGTTCTTGCTATATTCGTTCCACACGTCTACATACGCGGCGCGCTGACTCTCGCTATATTTTGAAACACCCTTTTCTGCCGATGCCGCAGCATACAGTTTCTTAAAGGGAAATCCGGTCTTGAATAAATCAAGTTGCCTTTCAACAGTTTTTTCGTCAATTCCCTTTTCCGAGAATTGCTTTATGTCTTCTTCCGTAAACATACTCATGTTTTTATTCTTGAGACCAATTTATTTATTTCGTGAATACTATTCGGCGTGAAAAGGGCGGTTGTGCAGCCATATTCACTTTCGGCGACATCAAATGGTAGAGCGGAGACAACACTACCCCGCTTTTGTTTCCTTTGAAGCTTTCCCTGACGCTGCCACCAAACTCTTCGCCATATGCAACGTTCGTATCATCGCCCACACCGCATGCAAGTACGAGCGGACCGTACATTACTCTGAAATCTCCTGGATTGCTGTTTTCCGAGTTCACCATTCCCTCGTAGCGCGGAGCCATTTCGAACGAAACAGTCAGTTTATCGCCGGCTTTGAAACGCCTTGTTACTTTTGCAAGTCCGTCGGCATCATCATATTTCACCGACTTTCCGTTCACTTTCACCACATAGTTTTTCATCCACGATGTTTTTTCGAGCGACAAAGTAATTTTTTTGTCAGGAGCAGCCTTCACGTTTACCGACACACCGTTGCCGAAAGGATATTCGGTTGACATTTCGATGTTCACATCGCCTGCATTCAGTTTTTCAGCCACTTTCACACTTCTGAAGAACGGTATGGCAAGTTCGTTGTCCTTTTTGAAAGCGGTATAATCGGCAGCTCGTCCCAAACCTTCGCCTCCGCGCATGGTGCAGCACCAATGTGCTTCGTCGCAGTTCATGGTTACGGAATGCGAATTGCGTGCTTTGCCGGGACTATTCTCCAATCCAAATCCTCCGTTACTTCTTTGTGCAAGGCAAATGGCATTATAATATATACGTTCCGCGTCGTCGCGATACTCGGCTTTGCCTGTGTGCTGCCAAAGTTGCGAAGCCACCATAAAAGCATCGACAATGGCGCACGGCTCTGTCCATGTGTCGTAGCGGCAGAACCAGTTGTAGTTTCCGTAAAACTCTGTCATGCCCTGCTTGCGATATATCTCCCAGCGTTTCTCTACTTCGTTCACATATTCGGGCTTTCCCGTTATGTCGGCATACCTAATCAATCCCCTCATAGCCGTTAGCGAGGCATGAGTCTGCGCTTTTATGCCGGTAAGGTCCACATTCAGGAACAGGTTAACGAGTTTGTCGGCAACGGGGCGCAACTTCTCGTCTTTCGTAACCTGCAAAGCGTGGAGCATTCCCTCCATACCTATGAACACACAGCCTATATCGGTTGACAATCTCCAATGTCCTAAGATTTGCGACAGGCTTCCCGATGCGGCTCCCACTCCTTTTTTGCGGCTTTCGGGCGATATGGGATAGGATTCATAATATTTCTCGCCTCCCACAAAGAGATTGTCAGCCATTCTGCTTATTACAGGCAACAGTTTTTCGTCTCTTTTCCATAGATAATACTCACACAATCCGCGAAGCATCCAACCGTTTCCCGAGAGTTGCTGTTCGTCAACGGAATCTCTGTGAATTGTGCCCATATATCCAAGCTCGTTAAGATTGGCAGGCACACGTCTGATTATTTCATCAAGATAAAGCGGTGTCCTTCCCGTGGCGCGGGCATCCATGACAAGTCCCAAAATTGTTCGTCCTTCGGTATCGCCGGGCCAATAGCCCGATTCCTCTTCGGTTAGGAACACGTGATCGGGCTGATATTTGGTTTCCTCCAAACGGTTGAAGTTGCGCATCAAACGATCGCGCAGCTCTCCGCCCACTTTCACGTTCTCAAAACTAACGGTTTTGTATTTCGAAACTCCCTCATCCCCTGAGCGTGTTGCAGCATTGGTTGCAAACGCAAACGACAACGTGAGCATTGCACTTACAAGTATCTTTTTCTTTTGCATTGTTTGGTTATTTTATTTGCAAATATAAACTTTTTTGCACGATTTCGGGCTTCTGCAAGACGCTTTATTCATCTTTACAAGCACGACTCCGTTATGAAAGGTTTTATAGCTCTTGACACACAACAATTTTGCTTTTTTGATGTCGTTTGCCGTTTTTCAAAAAAAACACAAGGCATGTTGTAAAAAACACAAGCCATATATTTTAAAATACAAGGCACTTATTTTAAAATAAGTGCCTTGTATTTTTCGTCTTTTCAAGTCTCTGATTAACAACAACTTACAAAAGGCTTATAAATTCGACTATCTTTCTGGTTTTTAAGACGTTACGAAAATTGTCGATTCATACGAAAATTCCGGCTACAAAACAAAGCCGGACAAGAAGCCGCACGCTGTGCAAAACCTCTTGCCCGGTTATAATTTCAGCCGTTTTCCCGGCTTTGTTTTTTATTATCTGCGTCGGAATCAGAATTCCAAATCCACATCTTTCAGTTCATGCCATGGCAATCCCTGTTTGTTGAGTTGCTCCATGAAGGGATCGGGATCGAATTCTTCGACATTCCAAACGCCGGGACGCTTCCATATTCCCTTCAAAAACATCATGGCACCAATCATAGCCGGTACGCCCGTGGTATATGAAACTCCCTGCATGCCTGTTTCGTTGTAAGCGGCCTGATGCGAGCAGTTATTATATATATAATAGGTATGCTCCTTGCCGTCCTTGAGTCCCTTTATGCGGCAACCGATAGAAGTTTCGCCGTCGTAGTTTTCGCCAAGATCCTGAGGATTGGGAAGAACGGCTTTAAGGAACTGCAGCGGCACAATTTCCTGTCCGTTGTAATTTATAGGCTTTATGGAAGCCATGCCGATGTTCTGAATAACACGCAAGTGGGTCAGATATTCCTGTCCGAAGGTCATCCAGAATCTTCCGCGCTTTATGGTGGGATAATTTTTCACCAAACTTTCGAGTTCTTCGTGATGTAGAAGATAGCTTTCCTTGGGTCCGATGTTGGGATAATTCAGTGTTTTGTGAATTTCCAGAGGTTCTGTTTCAATCCACTTGCCGTTTTCCCAATACAAACCCTTCTGCGTTATTTCGCGAATATTAATTTCGGGATTGAAATTGGTGGCGAAAGCCTTGTGATGGTTTCCCGCGTTGCAATCAACAATGTCGAGATACTGAATTTCGTCAAAAACATGTTTGGCAGCATATGCCGTGAAAATACTCGTAACGCCCGGATCAAAACCACAGCCGAGAATAGCGGTAAGTCCGGCTTTCTCGAAACGATCACGGTATGCCCACTGCCAACTATACTCAAAGTGAGCCTCATCACGGGGTTCGTAGTTCGCAGTATCGAGATAGTTCACCCCGGAACGCAAACAGGCATTCATGATGGTCAAATCCTGATAAGGCAAAGCAAGATTCATGACAATATCCGGCTTGTACGAATCCAGAAGCTTGGTCAAAGCCTCCTCGTCATCGGCATCAATCTGCGCAGTTTGAAACTTGCAATCCTTGATAGAGTTAACAATGGCGTCGCACTTTGACTTTGTGCGGCTTGCAATCATCACGTCAGTAAAGACATCGGGATTCATTGCCAATTTGTGTATGGCAACAGTGGCAACGCCCCCTGCGCCAATAACTAAAACCTTTCCCATGATTTAATAGTTTGTTATCGTGTTAGTTTTTATCTACATTTCGTCCTCAACAGGCGTTCCGTTGCTCTCAATCTCCCTGTCGGTAACGCCCAAAGCATAACTTATGGAACAACTTAAGTATTCTTGACCGAAACCTCCGCCGCGCAAAGATTCCATAGAAAGCACTGTGGCACGCAAACGACGATGTTCCGAAAGAATACGTGCCGCATATTGGCAAATATCTTCGCCCGGCACACATACAATTTCCTCCAATCCCGGCAATTCAGTCATTAGTTTTTCAAGAGTCTCCATGAAAGCATGGTCAGAACTGCCTTCGTATTCGGCAAAGTCCACCCTAAAATTAAAATCCCCGCATGAAAAACGCGATTCTTCATCTATGACTATGCCGTTAAAGTTCAAATTGCGATATGAATGCTTTGCCTTTTCTTTCAGAAGCACCGCATACACCTCTTCGTCGCTTACCACAAATTTTCCATCGCATGCCGCAGCATAAAGCCACCGTTTTATATCGACATCGGGGATTCTGCGGTTCAACATTCGCTCAAAATTTACGATTATGTCAAATGCAGCCTCGCTCAAAGCGGCTGTATCAACAAGAATCGCCCTTTTTATGTTTTTGTTGTCCATATACATGTTGTTTTACTTAAAGAAACGGTTCGAGAAAATGGAACATCCAACCTTGGAAGTTCTTCCACGCCGAACGCTTATGCCAATACTCATCCGTCAGAGGCACACAATTTTCGCGCTTGTCCCTTTCAAAAATGGAACGTAACTCGGAAGTTGTGCATTCGTCCAGGACAAGAAGATTACATTCATAGTCATATGACAAACTGCGGGCATTGAGATTAGCAGAACCAAGGTAACTGTAAAGACCATCCACCGTCATTATTTTGGAATGATGGAAACCGCCGCGATAATAATAGACCTTGGCACCACGCTTCTGCAGTTTGCGCACATTATAATCCACAACTCTCGGCGTTATAGGGATGTCGCTGTTCTCGGAAACCATTATTTCCAAATCAACCCCGCGATTTATCGCTTTTTTCAGAGCCTTGCGCAACTTACGATTGAGAGTAAAATAAGGATTTACTATTTCTATGTTCTTTTGTGCGGAATTAATTGCGTGCACAAAGGTTTCCCTTATAATCTTGGGGCTTTTCACCGGCTCGCGGTTAACTACCGCGATGACTTTTCCGCCGTTGTTTCCGCATGTATCCATTTTCAGCCCTTCGAGAACCGTATCGTTTTGAGTTATGGCGCGTGGAAAATATTCGTTTCCTGCTACATTTTGTTTGGCAGTCTTATTCCACATTCGCAAGAATATGTTTTGGAAATCACCAACCACGTCTCCTTCAACGCGCATGTGCATGTCGCGCCAATTACCTACCTGTTTCGTACCGTTTATGTAGTAATCGGCAACGTTCATACCGCCTGTGTAAGCAATCTTTCCGTCTATTACAACAATTTTCCTGTGATCGCGATGCAAAGCATAGTCAATCCACGGAAAACGCATGGGATAGTATTCGTAAATTTCCAGACCTTTCGAACGGAGTTCGCGGAGTTCGTCTTTTTTTATGGGTTTGTTGTTCGAAGCATTGCCGAATGCGTCATAAAGCACACGCACCTGCACGCCCTCGGCTGCTTTTTTTTCCAAAAGTTCAAACAATGCGCCGGCAATGGAATCGTTGCGAAAATTAAAATACTCGAGATGCACGGAATGGCGAGCCTTGGAAATGGCGGCAAACATGTCCTTGAACTTTTCTTTTCCCGATGTCAGGAGAACAAGACTGTTGTTGCGCGAAATATTTATGTTTTCGCTTTCAAGGTAACGCGCCATTACCGAATCGGAACGCTCTGCGGTCTGCGCATAAGCACACACAGAAACAAGAACAAGTATTACAACGGTTGACAGCTTTTTCACTTTTCCTCTCTTATGCCTTGTCAAATCATTGTTCTGAAGGAATCTACGATTCCCATCAGTTTCCCGTTTTCGTCAACCACGAGTACGGCGTGAATTTTCCTGTCCTGCATGATTTTTTCTACCATGCTTATTTTCGTATCCGGGCTTATGGTTACGGGATTCTTGGTCATAATGTCCTTAACCGAGAGAGAAAAAAAACGATTCTGCGAACTTTCCATGGCACGTCGCACATCTCCATCGGTAATTATGCCTTCCACCTTTCCGTCCTTGTCGTTTATCACGCAAAGTCCGAGACGTCCTTTGCTTACATGGGTTACCGCTTCGCCCAAAAGCATGTCGGGCGAAACCACGGGCAGATTGTCTTTCTGCATAACGTTACGCGCTTTTGTAAGCAGGCGTTTGCCGAGACTACCTCCGGGATGAAAACGCGCAAAGTCCTGCGCTTTGAAATCGCGTGCCTTCATCAGCGCGCATGCAAGCGCATCGCCCATTGCAAGAGTCGTGGTTGTTGACGTTGTGGGGGCAAGTCCGAGCGGTTCAGCCTCTTGTTTCACGGGCACGGTTATGTGAACGGTGGAATTTTGAGCTAGAAGCGACTGCGGATTGTTGCTTATGCCTATGATAGGAATGTTTTTTTCATGAAAATACGGCAGTATGCGCAGCAGTTCATCGGTTTGCCCGCTGTTGGATATGGCAAGCACAATGTCATCCGAACCGCAAACGCCCAAATCTCCGTGATAGGCATCAAGCGGATTCATGTAGAAACTCGGAGTTCCCGTGCTCGAGAGCGTGGCTGCCATTTTCGCGCCTATATGTCCGCTCTTGCCCACTCCCGTTACCACAAGTTTTCCTTTGCATGAGAGTATGAGATTGGCGGCTGCCTCAAAATTTTCGTCAAGATAGTTTATCTGATCAATGATTGCCTGAGCTTCATCGCGCAGACACTGCGCTGCTATTTCAATACATTTCTTGTCAAACATCTGCCAACTGATGCTATTAATTGTTCAATATGTTTTCTATCACCCCTTCAAGGTCTTCGAGCCTCAACATATTTGGACCGTCGCTCAGTCCTTTGTCAGGTTCGGGATGAACCTCGAAAAAATATCCGTTAGCTCCGAAAGCTTTTGCCGCCATTGCCATCATGGGAATAAACTCACGGTTTCCGCCGGTTTTTCCTCCCGCAGCTCCGGGACGCTGCACCGAATGAGTGCAGTCCATTATGACGTTTTCGGCAATGGATTTCATGTAAGGGATGTTGCGAAAATCCACAACGAGATTGTTATATCCGAAACTGTTGCCGCGTTCTGTGAGCCAAACTTCCTTAGCTCCCGCAGCCACGGCTTTTTCATAGGGATATTTCATGTCTTCGCCCGAAAGAAACTGCGCTTTCTTGATGTTTACCGTTTTTCCCGTCTTTGCAGCCGCAACTATAAGGTCGGTCTGGCGGCAAAGAAAGGCAGGAATCTGAATTACGTCCACAACTTTGCCCACAGGTTCCGCCTGCATGCTTTCGTGTATGTCGGTAAGAACTTTCAGTCCGAAATCTTTTTTCACTCCTGCGAGAACTTCCAGTCCTTTCTCAAGTCCGGGACCGCGATAAGAAGACAGCGAGGTACGGTTAGCCTTGTCAAACGAACTTTTGAAAATAATGTCGATGCCGAAAAGCTTGTTCAGCCTCACAAGTTCGGCTGCCACCGCTTCGGTAACTTTTTCGTTTTCTATTACGCAAGGACCTGCTATGAAAATATTCCTCATTACAATGTTATAGAATTCACATTTTTTATTTACGAACGCAAAGTTAGCCATTTTTTTGCGTTTCCCGCTGTAGTTTTCACAATAACTTGCTTTGGCAGAGCCGCGAAAAAGCGTCCCTAAGCTCCGCACGCAAAAACACAACCGTCGTTGCCGAAAATTCACAATGCAATTTGCCGCTTATGCAGTAAATAATTTTTCGGCTTTGCCGCATTTGAAAAAACACATGGCTTATATTCAAAAACACAAGCCATATATTTTAAAATAAAAGGCACTTGTTTTGAAATATATGGCTCGTATTTTTCGACATTCGGGGACTCTTGATTTTCAGAACGTTATATTTTCAAAAAATTCCCTCTTCCGAAAATTCGGAATACCGTTACTTTTTCTGCGTTTCCGTCTTTTTACAGAAAAACATGAAAGCCGGCAATTAAAATTCTATTGTTTCATTCCGGGGAACAGACGCGCTATATATTTTCCTATAATATCGAACTCGATATTTACCACACAGCCCACCTTGAGTTTGCCAAGGTTTGTAATTTCCGAGGTGTAGGGAATTATCGAAACCTTAAACGAATTGTCTTTCACGTCGTATGCCGTAAGGCTCACGCCGTTCACGGTTACAGAACCTTTCTCGACCACGGCATATCCCTTGGGCAGGTCGTCGCTATCGCCTTCATACGAAAAAGTAAGCACCGTGCTTCCCTGGGCATTCTCTATGGCAACGCATTCAGCCGTGCGGTCCACATGCCCCTGCACAATGTGTCCGTCAAGCCGCGAACCCGCAATCATGGAACGCTCCAAATTCACATAATCTCCCTCTCTGAGCAATCCGAGATTGGTGCGTTTCAATGTTTCGTCCATTGCCGTAACGGTATAAGCGTCTTCCGTGATTCCGTCAACGGTAAGACAGGTGCCGTTGTGGGCTATGCTTTGGTCAATCTTCAACTCCCAACCTTCGGGACGCTTAAAGGTGAATGTGATGTTCTTTCCTGTTCTTTGCTCACCGAGCATAGGGGTCATAGTCTCTACAATTCCTGAAAACATGGCGGTAAAATCTCTGTTTTTTGTTAAATATTTCGTCTGCAAAATTAGTTGTTTGGTCGGTTTGCACAATGATTTGGTCGATTATTTTAGGGAAAGAGAATTTCCGGTTGCGCATAAAAGCCTTTTAATCAATATTTTTGCAGCAAACGAAACAACTATCAACAAAACAACGATGAACAGACTTTTGAAAACATTATTCATTATGTTTCTGCCAATGCTCGCAGGCACGGCAATCTCTGCACAGGACACAAAAGTATGGTCTCTGCAAGAATGCCTGAACTATGCCACGGAAAACAACATCTCCGTGAAAAAGAGCAAAGTCAATGAAGCATCAGCCGCCACCGATTTAAGTCAGGCAAAAGCCGCATTGCTTCCGAGCCTTTCGGCAAGTATGACACAATCTGTCAATTATCGTCCGTTTCAGGAAACGGCAGGCAATTTCGTGAACGGTTCCATAACCTCGAGCAGCAGCAACAAAGCCACCGAAAGCGGCAGCTACGGCATAAATGCACGCTGGAACGTGTGGAACGGAGGCATAAACCAAAACACAATAAAGGCACGCAAATCAGACCTTGCCGTGGCAAAACTCCAGACACAGGTTGAAGCCAACACCATACAGGAACAGATAATGCAATATTACGTTCAGATACTCTATTCCAAGGAAGCGGTGAAAGTGAACAAGAACATATATTCCAAAGACTCGCTTACCTACGTTCGCGGAGAGGAAATGCTGAACCACGGAAAGATGAGCCGCAGCGAAGTGAAGCAACTCGAAGCTGCCAAAAACGAATCGCAATACAATGTGGTCAATTCCCAAACAGTGATTGACCAATATCTTTTGGAACTTCGCCAACTTCTGGAACTGCAACCGGGAAGCAGTATGGATATTTCCACCGTTAGCATTGACAACAACGCAGCCCTTGCCAACATTCCGGCAAAACTCGATGTCTACAACGAAGCACTTCAAAACCGTCCCGAAATACTTATGGGCAAAGAGAGCATAAACGCTTCGGATTTGCAACTGAAAATAGCCAAAGCAGGCTACATGCCCACCGTAAGTCTGACAGCAGGAATAGGAGATAACCACATGACCGGAACACAAAACAACTTCGGAAACCAGATGAAGTACAACCTGACGGGAAGCGTGGGAGTAACACTCAGCATTCCCATACTTGACAATCGCGAAGCCAAAAGTGCTGTGGAAAAAGCCAAATACAGTCGCACAACAGCAGAACTTGACCTGCAGGACAAGCAAAAACAGCTTTACAGTTCCATTGAACGTTACTGGCAAAACGCCACTAGCAACCGCCAGAGGTATATTGCCGCACAAAGCAACGTGAACAGTCAGGAAGAAAACTATAATTCCATTGCCGAACAGTTTAAGGTGGGACTCAAGAACGTGGTGGAACTCACCACAGCCCGTACAAGTTTGTTGCAGGCCGAACAGGAAATGCTCGAAAGCAAATACACCACTGTTTTGAACACACAACTTCTAAAATTCTACAGCGGCGAAAACATCAACATCTGAGAATAAATAAAAACATAAAGAATATCATGACTAAGAAAACGAAAATCAAAATCACGGCAATAGTGGCAGTGGCTGTAATTGCCGTAATAGCCATCGTAAATCTCGCTTCAGGGAAAAACAAAGGCGAACTCAACATCATTTACGAAACATCGAAAGTGGAACCTGCCACAATCAGCACCACCGTTACGGCAACCGGCACAATAGAACCGGTAAACGAAGTAGAAGTCGGCACACAGGTGAGCGGCATTATCAGCAAGATTTATGTGGATTATAACAGTATTGTGAAAAAAGGACAGGTTATTGCCGAACTTGACCGCACAAATCTCGAAAGCGAACTGACAAGCGCAAAAGCAAACCTCACCAGCGCAAAAAGCGAACTCAACTATCAGACAACAAATCTGAAAAGAGTAAAAGAACTCCACAAAAAAGGATTCGTAAGCGACGATGAATACGACACGGCTCTGCTTAATTACAACAAAGCCCTTGAAAGTTATAAGGGACAACAACAAACCGTGAGTCGTGCACAGACAAATCTCGGCTATGCAACCATTACTTCGCCAATAGACGGTGTGGTTTTGAGCAAAGACATAGAAGAAGGACAAACAGTAGCCTCAAGTTTCAGCACACCTACGCTTTTCACCATTGCTCATGACCTTACAGACATGCGCGTAATAGCAGACGTGGACGAAGCCGACATAGGTGAGGTGCGCGAAGGGCAAAGAGTAACATTCACTGTCGATACTTATCCCGACGATACCTTTGAAGGAACAGTTACTCAGGTACGTCAGCAAGGCGAAGAGGAAAGCAATGTCGTTACCTACGAAGTCGTTATTTCCGCACCCAACAAAGATTTGAAACTAAAGCCGAAACTTACGGCAAACGTCAATATCTACACAAAAGAAGTGAACAATGTTCTAAGCGTTCCCTCAAAAGCCCTGCATTTTACCCCTACAAAAGAAACGACAAACAAAGGCGAGAAAATAAAAGACTGCAACGGTGCGAACAAAGTATGGACCAAAGAAGGCAACGTGCTTAAAGCATATTCCGTGAAAGTAGGAATGACCAATGGGATACGTACTCAGATTTTAAGCGGAGTAAAACAAGGAGCCGTAGTAATTACCGGTTCGAAAGCACAGGCAGAAATGAACGAAGAAGCAGACAATGCTAACGGAGACGGAGAAAGAAGTCCGTTCGCTCCAGGTCCGAGAGGCAAAAACAACAAGAAAGGTAAATAAGACCATGGACTATTCAAACAACAGGGTCGTAATAGAATTGCGCAATGTGAAACGCGAATTTCTCGTAGGCGAAGAAATCGTCCACGCCCTGCGGGGAGTATCGTTCAAAATTCATGAGGGGGAATTTGTTACCATAATGGGTACATCCGGTTCGGGAAAGTCCACTCTGCTTAACCAGCTTGGATGTCTCGACACCCCTTCAAGCGGTGAATATCTTCTCGATGGAGTTCCCGTAAGACAAATGAGCCGCAACCAACGCGCCATACTGCGAAACCGTAAAATAGGATTCGTATTTCAAAACTACAACCTTCTGCCGAAAACAACTTCGGTGGAAAATGTAGAACTGCCATTGATGTACAATCCGGCTATAAGTGCAAAAGAAAGATTTGACCGCTCCGTGAAAGCGTTGCAACGTGTGGGGCTTGGCGACAGGCTTTACCACAAAAGCAACCAAATGTCGGGCGGACAAATGCAAAGGGTTGCCATTGCCAGAGCATTGGTAAACAATCCTTCGGTTTTACTTGCCGATGAAGCCACGGGAAACCTTGACACCCGAACTTCATTTGAAATTCTTACTTTGTTTCAAGAGCTGCATTCCGAAGGTATGACAATAATTTTCGTAACCCACAATCCTGAAATTGCCTCATATAGCAGTCGGACCATTACTCTTCGCGACGGGCTTATACGTTCCGACAAGCTGAACGACAATATTCTCTCCGCCGCAGAAACACTGAATACATTGCCTGTACCTAAAGACGAATAAGACATGAATGTTCAAAATCTTTTTCAAATAGCATTCCGCGCAATTGCCGCCAACAAATTGCGCTCTTTTCTTACAATGCTGGGAATTATAATCGGTGTGGCATCGGTTATAACAATGCTTGCTATCGGACAAGGCTCAAAAAAGAGCATACAAAAGCAAATTTCCGAAATGGGTTCCAATATGATTATGATTCGTCCCGGACAGGACAACGGACCCGGCGGTGTGCGACAGGATGCAAGCGAAATGCAATCGCTGAAGTTGAAAGACTTTCAATATCTCGTTGACAATGCCAAATATCTTGCAGCCATAAGTCCAAGCGTCAACAGCTCGGGACAATTCATATATGGCAACAACAATACTCCGTCTACGGTTTACGGCATAAACAACGATTATCTGACCATTCGTCAACTGACAATAGAAGAAGGAGACAAATTTACCGATGACGATATAAAGACCAGTGCCAAAGTCTGTATTATTGGGAAAACCGTAAAGGATAACCTTTTCCCTGGCGGAAGCGATCCCGTTGGAAGAGTAATAAGATTCAACTCAATACCAATGAAAGTAATCGGAGTTTTGAAATCAAAAGGATACAACTCTTTCGGAATGGACCAGGACGATGTAGTACTTGCCCCCTACACCACTATTATGAAACGAGTTTTGGCCGTTACATATCTTCAGGGAATAAATGCTTCGGCACTTACCGAAGACATCACAGACGAAGCCATTGAAGATATTTCAAATCTGTTGCGTGAAAGCCATAAAATAAAGAAAGGCGAAGACGGAACATACGATGATGATTTTACAATCCGCTCCCAAAAAGAACTTTCCACAATGATGAATTCTACGAGCGACCTCATGACCACTTTGCTTTTGGTTGTGGCGTGTATTTCTTTGATTGTTGGCGGTATTGGCATTATGAATATTATGTACGTATCAGTTACCGAGCGCACAAGAGAGATTGGTCTGCGTATGTCGGTAGGGGCACGCGGTATTGATATTCTTAACCAGTTTCTCATAGAAGCAGTATTGCTTAGCGTTACAGGCGGACTGATAGGAGTTATATTCGGAATCCTCGCATCGTTTGGCGTGAATATGTTTGCAAAATGGCCAATAGTCATACAACCATGGAGCGTACTCATCAGTTTCATCGTATGTTCGGCAACCGGAATATTCTTCGGTTGGTATCCTGCAAAGAAAGCCGCAGGAATGGATCCTATAGAAGCCATCAGATACGAATAAAGATTTCTTGCTAAATTTGCACGGAATGGAACAAACAAATTTTGACATGAAGACAAGCAATAACCGGCACGGCAGTTCATACACAGTAGAAGTGTTCATGCACGTGCTGGCATGGCTCTTCGTGTTTGCTTCCCCATTGATATTTAATCATGGTCAAACACATATATACTTCAAAGACTATGTGCGCGGTTGCTTCATGCCATTGATGATGTTTGTAGTGTTCTATACAAATTATTTTGTGCTTGTTCCCAAACTATTCATGCACAACCGCCGTCAGTTGTTTTTTGTTGTGGAAGTGATTCTGATTGCTGCCACAGTGATTTGCATTCAGGAAGTTTTCGCCAATTTCATGCCTGCTCCTAACTTAAAGCCTCATGAACTCAAGAAAGTACCCGCACACTGGCTTTTTGTTACAAGAGACATAGTGGCAATGTCTATCGTGGCAATTTTCGGATTTGCTACGAGATTGAGTCGTAGTTGGCATAAAGCTGAAAACGCAAGAAGAGAGGCAGAACTCGGAAAGAGGAATGCAGAACTGAAAAACCTTCGCAATCAAATAAGTCCTCACTTCCTGCTGAACACACTCAACAATATATACGCATTGACAATGTTTGACACAGAAAAAGCCCAAAAAGCTATACAAGAACTGTCAAGATTGCTGCGTTATCTTTTGTATGACAACCAATCACAACTTATACCGCTATCAAAAGAAGTGGATTTCTTAAAATCATACATCAACCTCATGCGCATGCGCACGGCTGCGAACGTGGAAATCGACGTAAAAATAGATGGTGATATAAACGAAAGACTGAAAATCGCCCCATTGCTTTTTATGTCGCTTGTAGAAAACGCTTTCAAACACGGAATAAATGCTTCGGAAAAGAGTTTCATTAATATTTCTCTTAGTTCTACTTCCGACGGTGTGGTGGACTTTTTCTGTGAGAATTCAAACTTCCCCAAAAATACAAAGGAACTAAGTCCCGGAGGTATAGGATTGCCCAATCTCGCACAACGACTTGAAAGTATCTATCCGCAACATTATCATTGGCAGAAAGGTACAAGCGAAGACGGGAAGAAATATATTTCTCACCTTGTGATTCAAACACAAAATGACAATAAACATAACATGCGCCATAATTGACGACGAGCCGCTCGCGCTTGAACTCTTGGAAAACTATGTGAGTCGTGTGCCATTTCTAAAGCTCACAGGTAAATACACGAGTGCCATAGAAGCACTGGCGAGAATTAAAGAAGACGGAACACAACTTTTATTTCTTGACATACAAATGCCAGACCTCAACGGATTGGAATTCTCTCGAATAATAGACAGTTCCACGAAAGTTGTGTTCACAACCGCATTCAGCGAATACGCAATTGAAAGTTACCGTTCGCAGGCACTCGACTATCTGTTGAAACCTATAAACTTCACAGACTTTATGAATGCAGCCAACAAGGCTTTGAAATGGTTTGAACTTCAAAAGAAAGCAGAAAGTGCCCAGAAGCATGAAGAAAGCGATAAAATATATGTGCGCAGCGAACACAAACTAATAGCCGTGGCACTTGACGAAATTATTTATATAGAAGCTCTGAAAGATTATGTGATGATATATATTGTCGGGCGCAAAACACCTATTTATACAATTACAACGATGCAGTCGCTCGCACAAACACTTCCTGCCGACAGGTTCATGCGAATACATCGCTCACATATTATTGCACTCGACAAAATTTCTGTGCTTGAAGGCGACACAGTTATTGTAGGAAATAAGCACCTTAGCGTTTCACGTCCTTATCGCCCCGCACTACTTGAATATCTTGGGAAAAAAAACGTGAAGTAAAAACCCACTTTAACAAACAATATCAGACATATTGCCCGAAAAAGTCGCTATCTTTGCCTTTGCAACAGAAAACTTGGAAATCATGCCTAAGACTTTTCTTACAGACAATGAACGCACGCAGATATTGACACTTGTCAGGAAGTTTGTAAAAATTTCTCCGCAAACTGTTTCTCATTTCGGATTTCGCAGAATACGTAACTATATTACGGAAGCTCTGAAGAATCAAAATGTTCAACGGGATGTTTTTGGCTTTAGTCCAATAGTAACAGCTCTTGAAACGGCGATTATTCTTGGCGATGAAATGAGACTTGACGGTACAACCATGATTGGCTGTCTGCTTGCTCCGTTTTTTGAAGCCGATGAAACAGCAAACGAAGATATTGAAAAGGAATTCGGAAACGATATTTCAAGCATTGTTGCAGGACTGAAAAGAGTTAAAGGACTATATGAAAAAACTCCTGCCGTAGAAACAGAAAACTTTCGCAACCTGCTTGTGAGCTTTGCCGAAGACATGAGGGTTGTACTTATAATGACAGCAGACAGACTTGCTGCAATGCGCCGCCTACGCGATGTAGAAGATAAAGAAGCGCGAAACAGAGTTGCAAGAGAAGCAGAATTCCTTTATGCTCCCATTGCTCATAAACTTGGACTGTACAAGATAAAGAGCGAACTTGAAGACCTTGCTGTAAAATATCTTGAACACGACGCATATTATCTTATACGTGAAAAGTTGAACGCCACAAAAAGTGCACGCGATGCTTATATTGCAGACTTTATACGTCCTATTTCTGAAAAGCTCACTCAGGCAGGACTAGAATTCCATATCAAAGGGCGCACAAAAAGCATTCATTCCATATGGCAAAAAATGAAACGCCAACGCTGTGGCTTCGAAGGCGTGTATGATTTGTTTGCCATTAGGATTATTATAGACTGTCCGACTGAAAAGGAAAAACAAGAATGTTGGCAGGTTTATAGTATTATTACCGATATGTATCAACCTAATCCAAAACGACTGCGCGATTGGTTGAGCGTGCCCAAAAGCAATGGTTACGAAAGTTTGCACATCACAGTTCTCGGACCTCAAAACAAATGGGTGGAAGTACAAATACGTACAGAACGTATGGACACTGTAGCAGAATACGGACTTGCCGCCCATTGGAGATATAAAGGCATAAAAAGCGGAGAAAGCGGAATTGACGAATGGATAGGAGAAATTCGCTCTATTCTTGAAACCGGCGATGATGTACATATTATAAACCAATTCAAACGAGACCTTAAAGACGAAGAAATCTACGTGTTCACTCCTAAAGGCGATCTATATAAATTGCCTGCAGGAGCAACAGTACTTGATTTTGCTTATAGAATTCATACTAATATAGGTAGTCGTTGTGTTGGAGCAACCATAGCAGGGAAGAATTTTCCGCTACGCCACAAACTTTCGAGCGGAGACCAGGTTGAGATTAAATTATCAAATTCTCAAACTCCCAATAGCGATTGGCTTAATTACGCCGTTACTGCAAGAGCAAAAAGCAAGATACGTCAGGCTCTTCACGAGAAAGCAATTAAAGAAGGACAGTTTGCACGTGAAGCTTTTGAGCGCAAACTTAAAAACCACGATATTCCTTGGGAAGAAGGAATATTAAGTCATCTTGCGAAGAAATTCGGATATAAAGAGCAAAGCGAATTCTTCAAAGCCATGGCAGCAGGCACAGTACAACTCAATGATGCTGCCGAACAATACGAGCGGATGTATGATAACGAACACGGAGTACCTGATCATAACCAAACGGTAAGTGCAAATGAGTTCAACTATAATCTACAAGAAAAAAGCAATGGCGATAACAATTCTTCCGACGTTCTTGTTATAGACAGTAACCTCAAAGGTATTGACTATACCCTTGCCAAATGTTGTCATCCTATATACGGCGACGACGTTTTCGGCTTCGTTACTTCGGGCGGAGGTATCAAAATCCATCGTTCCGGTTGTCCTAACGCCAAAACCTTACGCGAACGCTACGGCTACCGAATTGTTAAAGCTCGTTGGGCAGGAAAAGGTGGAGAGAAATATATTATCACCCTAAAAGTTGTGGGCAATGACGATATAGGTATAGTCAACAATATGACATCTATAATTGATAAAGAGCAGGACATTCTTCTACGGTCTATAAGAATAGACACGGCAGACGGGTTGTTCTCGGGAATTCTCACTATATCCACCGGAAGCACGCGCAATGTTGATATTTTGATAAGGAAACTCGGCACTGTACACGGTGTAAAGAGCGTTACAAGAATTTGAAACGATATGCGTTTTTACTCATTTTTCTTGTTGTCGCGGTTGTTTGCCGAACGACAATAGTAAATGCGCAAACCATGACGTATGCAAACCGCATTAATTGTGATTCGGTTCTCAACAAAGTCTTTTCATACGTTGCTAAAAACAATCTTCATGTCGGACATACAGAATGTCTTGTATATTCAAAGTTCCATATTAATACCGACATACGCAACCTTTTGTTTCGTATAGTTCCCAACAGCATACATATAGATAAAGGTCAAAACAAATATTTCGGAGAATGCCTCACAAAAACGGAATATTCCGATTTTGGCGTTTTGAGTCATAAAGTCATTGCATTCCATTCCACATTGCGCAAGATGAAAGAACTTCGCGATGTATATATGATCAACATGAATGCGCAGGTATATGCCCCTTATCTTATAGGCAATCGGATTCTTTCTCCATTTAATAAGATAAACAGGAATCACTACCAATACGAAGCCGATTCCGTTATTGAAAAAAACAATACTATTATGATGTGGATTTCAATATTCCCACGGCACAATACACCTCATCTTATAACCGGACGTGCTTTGATTGACGCAACATCAGGGAGAATTGATTCCATTTGCTTCAAAACCGTTTACGACCATCTTCTTCACTGCAACATCGCCTTTAAGTTCGGCAGCACAGGCATCACATCGCTTTTGCCGCAAAACGCTAACCTTGACATGAGTTACAAATTAGCAGGAAACCAAATTGACTTGAGCATAAATTCTCTCTGTACATATACCCAAACAGACAGTACACACTATGCTGATTCTTTACATAAATCTCACGGTAAAGACAAGTACGACATCACCAAACTTGGCTTTTACAAAACCGATACATCATCCATAGTTCGTTCACCAAATCATTTTGATTCTCTCCATCCTACTCCTTTGACAACATGGGAGGACTCTGTGTTATCACACAAGAAAGGAATTTCCGTAAAAAAGAAATCGCTGCCGGCTTCTTATATAAACTCTCTCGAAGACATTTTCCTCGACCGCCATAGTATAAACCTTTTCAATACCCATGCTCAACTTACATTTCCGGAACTTCTTTCACCTTCAATGTTCCGATGGTCGGGCAAGCGGGGAATATCAATTCAAAAAAGACTTTGGTTCACACTCAACACTTCAAACGGCATCTCGATAAGCCTCAAACCTCGAATCGGTTACAGTTTCCGTCAAAAGCAATTATATTGGACAGCCCCACTAAACCTGCATCTTTTTCCCAAGACCAATGGAGGATTTGAAATAACGGCAGGAAACGGGAACCACATATACAGTAGTCTACAGGCAAAAGAAGTGAGAGAGCAAATGAAAAAATTCAGCAATTACGACTCACTTCTCCATGTGTTCAACCAGTACAACTTCAATTACTATAACGATTTTTATACACGCGGACTTTTTTATTTTTCACCTCTGTGCGGAATGACTCTCAAAGCCGGTACAGTTTTTCACCAAAGAAACCAACTAAATTGGAATCAAGAGGCTTCCCTCCATGGAATGAAACGTTACTACAAGAGTTTCGCCCCACATATAGAAATGCAATATACTCCAGGAGTTTATTATTACAAAGACAAATACGAAAAAATTCCACTCAATTCCAACAATCCTACGTTTCGTGGTTCATACGAACGAGGCGTAAAATGGTTTGGTTGCAACAATCGCTACGAACGCATGGAATTTGATTGTTCCTACCGCATTGACATTAATAAAGTACGGTCTTTGTTCCTGCGCGGTGGCTGCGGTTTTTTCACAAACAGGGAAGAAATGTTTTTTATTGACTACGACAATTTCAGTTTTCGCAATATGCCGGCAGGTTGGGACGATGATATGACCGGAGAATTTCACTTGCTTGACCGCAGGTTCTATAACGAATCAAACTATTACGCCATGCTTAGTGCTTCATATGATGTTCCGTTTTTAATTTTCGGCAAACTGCCGCTCATATCCCGCGCAATAGACAGGGAACGCATTTATCTGAATGCCGTTTGCCTCCATGCATTGAATCCTTACATAGAATGCGGATACGGAGTGTCCACAACGTTTTTTGACGGTGCGCTGTTCGTAGGAGCAGGAAACGGAACAGAGTTTGAATTGGGAGCAAAAATATCCTTGAGATTCTTTGACAACTGGTAAATTCACGACAGCTTTGGCATTTCAATGCGAAACACAGTGCCTTTGCCTATTTCGGAAGACAATACATAAATTTTCCCGTGGTGGTATTCCTCTATTATGCGTTTTGCGAGCGAAAGTCCGAGTCCCCACCCTCTTTTCTTTGTTGTATATCCCGGCATAAACACGGAATTGAAGTTTTTGTGCGGTATTCCTTTGCCTGTGTCGCTAACGTCAATCAGCACTTTTCCCGGCACATCATTAACTTCAAACGACAAAACTCCGTTTCCCGCCATAGCGTCCATGGCATTTTTTGAAAGATTCTCTATCACCCATTCAAACAAAGCCGAATTCATTCTCACGTTTATGTTCTCGCGCGTGTATTTCTTCACCACCTCTATATGGTTTGAAGCCCGTCGCGACATATAGTCCACAGCCCTGTCAAGGGCGGCTACTATATTATGAGTCTCAAGTTCCGGAACCGAACCTATTTTTGAAAATCTTTCGGCTATAAGTTGCAAACGCTTCACATCCTTTTCCATTTCGGGAATAAGAGGACTGTCGGAGTATGTCTCCTTCAGTATTTCCGTCCATGCCATAAGTGAAGAAATAGGTGTGCCGAGCTGATGTGCAGTTTCCTTTGACAGTCCCACCCAAACTTTGTTCTGTTCGGCACGTTTCGAACTCATAAGTGCGAATATTGCAACCACGGCAAAAACAAGAACAACGCCGAGTTGCACAAACGGATAAACGGCAAGCCTGTTAAGCATTGAGCTGCGATCGTAGCAAATATCCAGATAACCTATAGCCTTACTTATAGGATAGTCTTCGCTTGCTGCATTTATTCTGACAGAATTCCCCATGGCTTTCCATTTCCCGGCATAACGGCGCAAAGTGTTTATAGAATCTTTCAATTCGTTTTTCGAAAGAGCCACGTTTCTTGACATTTCCGGTTTGCCTTCCGAGTTCAGCACTATCACTGGAATCGTATTGTTTCCGTTTATTACCTTTAGCACAAGTCCGAGGTCTGTAGTTTCGTCAGCACGGTTTAACGAACGCATTGCCTCCGCCCATATTTCCATACGGGCGTATTCTTCCTTCTCCATGTCCTTTACAAGGAAATGGGAAACCGCCAGCGAAGCCATCGCAATGAGAAGAGCCGCAATTACAAGGGCAATCTTTACGCGCTTAATTCTGTCAAGCCACTGCATTTTCGAATTTTCTTCCTTTGGTTCGTTGTTTTATTAACGCTGTGCGGCGTAAACTATTGCTTTTTGTGCATTGAAAAGCCTTGGTTGTGCAACTTTTTCTGTTTGTAAAGCATTTTCCACAACATTTAGCGGATTTTATTTGGAGGGAAACAGTTAAATCCGCATATTTGCCAATGACAACATTAGTTATACACATAAAAAAGAGAGCCATGAAAAAGATAATGCTTACATTGGTCGGTATTCTGTTTGCTACAGCAAGCGTTTCCGCATTGAGCTACGAAGAATCGCGCAACCGTGCCTGGTATCTCACGGACAAGATGGCTTACGAGCTTAACCTTACACCCGAACAGTATGACAGAGCATACGAAATAAACCTCAACTATTTCCTCAACGTCAATTACCCAAGCGATATTGACGGACTGTATTGGCGTTACCGCAATCAGGATTTGGGCTACGTGCTGTTCGACTGGCAATTCAGCCGTTTTGCAGGCATATCCTATTTCTATCGTCCGCTTATTTGGCGTTCAGGGATTTGCATAATGACCACCTACGACTATTACGATCGCGGATTTTTCTATTTCAACCGTCCCGCCATATATAATGTGTATCGCGGAGTCAGTTGGCACAAACGTCCGAAGCATAATCCGTATCGCCGCATGACTTTTAGTGCCAACGGAGGCATGCGCGAGCGTTACGGCAACGACGGACATGGATATTATTTCCGCAATGGTGAAAGATTCGATGCCCCGCGCTACAATGGCGAACACTACGGACGAAAAGATTTCAGACGCAATCCCGGTCCCGACTTCGACAAGGACATGATGGTGAAACCCGGTAACAATCGTAACAGCAACAAAGTTTACGGCAACGGCGGTAATTTCCGAGACAAAATTGAAAATGGCGGAAGAAACGACAATTTCTCCAAGCCTGCAACCGACCGAAACGACAACAGATTCAAGAACAACATCCCCACGCCGGGAAACAATGACGCGAAACCCGAATACAAGCGCGAGGACAACAACAAATTTGTATCGAATCCGAGAGATAATTTCAACAATAACAATATCAGGACTTCGGGCAATAATACCCGCAACAATTACAGCAGTACAAAAACAAACGATCGCAATGTTGCTACTCCGTCAAACCGTTTCGGCACACGCAGCGAGGCAAGCGGAAGCAACGGCTCGAGGTCGTTTTCCGACAGGATACGCAGTTCCTCGTCAAGTTCGCGCACAATGCAAAGCGCACCGGCTCCTTCTCAAAACCGCACCGCTTCGCCAAGCGTAAGAAATGCCACAACCAATTCGGGCAATGCCGGAACTTCGGGCGGAGGAACCATGAGAAAACGCTCATTCGGGAGATAGCCATATCAAACTACATAAAACAGGCAGGGCATAAACTTTATCCCCTGCCTGTTTTTCTTTGTCTTCCCTTCGCTCTATCTTTTTCCTCTAATTTTATATTATAATCTTTGTACTTACATACTTAGCACGTTTTTTAAGAACGACACAGCCTTATCAACCACAATATTATTCTTAAAACTTTTCTCGTTCAGCATTTCGTCAATAGCACTTCCATTAAACTGCGCAGCTCCTCGTGTGCTTCTTCCTGCCCAATGGTATTGGAATATCGTATTGTCTATTAGTTTTTCGTGATATACGGAGCAAAGCAAAGTCTTGAATATAGAATTCTTGTCTATACCTATAAAGAAAAACATAAATACACTTTTTGTATCAGCCATTTGTCTTAAAAACTTATCCACATTATAAGCCTTTGGATTTGAATTAAGATAAATAACTTTAGTTTTTATGTCCGTATAAGTATCTCCGTTATCAAACTTTCTGTAGTAGTCTCCAAGTCCGTTCTGTGTATTGTATGAAGGAAGTGCCTGCTCGAGATTACATAAATTATCGATTATTTGCTGACGTACAGCATCATCCGATATTATAAGACTTTCTATCAGACGTCCGCGAATGTTTGTATTTTCTATGTGAGACGCAATTAGGATTTCCTTGCTTGATTTTTTACATCTGTTGTTCAAATCCTCCTCCAAAACCAAATAATTTTTGGATTTCACAAAGTTTTTTGCTCTCTCTACAGACGAAATAATATTCGCATTTTCCTCTGTATTGGGACAAAATTTTTGATGTACAGGTTTTATATTGGACGAAATCTCCACCAACCTTGACAAATTATCTTCCCAATCTAATCCTTGATGAACAGCAAACAAGTAGTTAAAATTCTCAGGAGCGTTCTGTGTGCCGTTATAGTTTCTTATTATGTCTGAACCGTTAAAACTCCCTTTGATATTAGTCATACTTAGTTCTTTTGAACTATGACTTATTTTCTTTATAAATGTACTGTTTGAAAGAAGTATCAGGTTCTCTGCATTTTGCCTTATAAGCACTACAAAGAAAGGTAACTTGTCATATTTCTCCAATGCAGAAAGAGACAAAACCGTGTTGTTAAAATACTCCGAAGAAGACTTGGAATAACTAAACCTAACGGCAAAATATTCATTGTGATATACTTTTCTGTCCTTTATCAATTGGAATCTTTTGCAAATATCATCTTCAACTACTTGTTTATTGTGTTGTGGTGCAGACGATACTACATATTCC
This sequence comes from Prevotellaceae bacterium, assembly GCA_003150315.1. Lineage (GTDB taxonomy): Bacteria > Bacteroidota > Bacteroidia > Bacteroidales > Bacteroidaceae > UBA6398. The sequence goes on from QAML01000078.1 coordinate 32,100, forward strand.
ACAAATTCATTACATTTGCTATTCATTATTTCCTGCTTGTTCAAACAAAGTTTTACTTTCTCCCTTTGTTGCTTTTGTCTTTATTTCCTTTTTCTGTTCCGTTAGCGAATTCCGTTCCCAGAAAACGCCGTCTGAGTATCCCTGTATGCTATTGTCAAATCTAGCGTTGTTCACTCTCTTTGCCGCCCAAAGACAATATTCCTTATTTATCTCTATACCGCAATACGCACGTCCTAATTTCTTTGCCACTACCGCAGCAGTACCGCTACCAAGAAAAGGATCGAAGATTTTATCTCCCGGTTTCGATGAAGCAAGTACAAGTTTGGCATATAATTTTTCGGGTTTTTGAGTAGGATGGTCTGTGTTTTCCGGCATTGACCAAAAAGGAATGCTTATGTCATCCCAAAAATTCGACGGGTAAGTATTTCTAAAATTCCCCATATTTGTTTCTTCCCAATCCTTTGGTTTTCCATTCACTTTATACGGTGCTATAACCCTACGTTTCATCATCACCGAATTTACATCAAAGTAATAGTTTTTCGAATCTTTCACGGCAAACCAAATATCTTCCATTGCATTTTTCCAATTAGCCTTGGCTCCGCGTCCTTTCTCTCTCTGCCATGTTATGCGGTTCATTATCGTAAGTTCCCTCTCTATTACATGCTGCATGGAAGAGCAACACTTCCAATCACCGCACATATATAGCGAGCCATAAGGTTTCAATTTTGCGCAAACTTTATGAAACCAACTTTCAAGATAGTCTTCATAATCATAAGATTTCATAGCAGAAAACTTATTTCCGTGAAAATTTTTATCAAGATTATACGGAGGGTCTATTATAATAAGATCAAAATATTCATTCGGGATATAATCTATACATTCAAAGAGATCTCCATTGATAATTATGTCATCCCGGAAAGCCGTTTTCAGACTTTCAATGCCATAAATCTGTTTTTCCAAAGAAACAATCTCTTCTTCTTTCACGCAGAGAGTTCTGTTTCTTCCTGCTCTTTGTTTTGTCTTTTCTACCATGCGTTTATTCCTTGTATATACGTGCAAAGCTATCGTTTTTTTTTTACACAACCAAGATAAGAACAGGCAACATTATTATATAGTCAGCCGTCTTTTTCGTTAGTTGGAATATCTCCATATTTGCTCCCGTCTTGTTTCAATCAGCATCCTGTTTTTCTGAATATATTCCAAAGATATTCATGTTTCTTTCCTACGGAAACCGTCTTTTATACTTTTTTGTATTACAAGCAATTAGGAATGTCTGAAAATACAAGCCATATATTTTGAAACAAAAGGCACTTATTTTAAAATATGTGCCTTTTGTTTTTTATTATAAGCCATGTATTTTTTCGGCTTTACCGTTTGTACCGAAAAACAACCTTTATTTAATGAATATATTCATGGATAAAAGTACAGATATCCCATTGCCCTGCGCAGTTTTACGGGGTACTTAAAAATTTACTTCGAGTCCGTCATAAGCCAGGCGGATGTTTTCGGGCAGTTCCCTGTCGGTTTCGGCATGCAGTCCCGCTTCGTGGCTCATGTGTATGAAATAAACCGTGGGAATTCCCGTGAGTTTTGCAAAATCCACGGCTTCGGAAATGGATTGATGGGTTGGGTGCGGATTTTTTCGCAATGCGTTTACTACCAAAAGCTTTGCACCGCGTATATATCCTATCTCTTCGGGGGCAATGGTCTTCATGTCGGTGATGTAAACCATGTCGGCTATCCTGTAACCAAGTATTTCCATTTTGCCATGGTATACGCGCAGCGGAGTAACGGGTACGTTGTTCACAAAAAACGTTTCGTGAGGTTCTACAACGTTCATATCCAGATGAGGAAGCCTTTTTATGTCGGTTGACTCAAAGCAATAAGGAAGCCTTTCCCTAATGTGCCTTGCTGTAGTTGAATTGCAATAAATCTTCTCGGCTGTGTCTATGCTGTAAGGGCGCAAGTCGTCCAAACCTCCCACATGGTCGTAATGTTCATGGGTCAGAAGAACGGCATCGAAGGGTTTGAACTCGCGGTGGAGCATTTGAAAATAAAAATCGGGACCGCAGTCAATCAATATTCTCGTTCCGTCAATCTCCACAAGAGACGAGCATCGCATTCTGCGGTCGTGAGGATCGGCGGAACGGCACACCGCGCAGTTGCAACCCAACTGCGGAACTCCTGTAGAGGTTCCAGTGCCGAGGAAAGTGATTTTTGAACAGCACTTTTTTTGATTATCGCCCATGGTTCGATACTTTTATATGAATTGAACTTCGGGTTTAAGTGTTATGTTGAATTTCTGCCTTACATCGTCTATTACACATTGCGAAAGTTCAGCTATTTCCATTGCCTTTGCGCCTCCGCAGTTTATAATGACCAGAGGTTGTTTTTCATAAACGCCCGCATTGCCCCTGCGTTTGCCTTTCCAACCGCATTGTTGTATTAACCATGCCGCAGGAATCTTAATGCCCCCGTCCGCCGTATAGTGAGGAATTGCGGGATATGCCTTTTGCAACTCGCGAAACAGGGAATCGGAAACAATGGGATTCATGAAAAACGAACCGGCATTGCCATAGATTTTCGGATCGGGGAGTTTTGATTTTCGCATGTCCGTTACGTATTCGCGTATGTCCCTTGCACCGAAGTTTCCTACGCACTCGCCGAACTCTTTCTCCAAAGCCTTGTACTCCAAGTTGGGAATGAATTTCCGCGAAAGTCGAAACACTACATGGTGAACAACATATTTGCCGGGATTTTCCTTGAAAAAACTGCGACGATACGCATAACGGCATTGTGAAACGGAGAAGCTCGCTTCCTGCAAGCCGGAAACGTCAACGGTTTCCACGCTTTCTATTATATCGGAAGCCTCGCAGCCGTAAGCACCTATGTTTTGAACGGCGGCAGCTCCCACTTCGCCGGGTATGAGCGAGAGATTCTCTGCGCCATACAGGTTGTTGTCCACACACCATGCCACAAAATCGTCCCAAACTACGCCCGCTCCCACAGAAACAAGGACATGGTCATCGGTTTCACGGACTACTTCCACGCCGGAAATGTTTCCGTGAAAAACAGTACCGTCAAAGTCGCGCGTAAAAAGGAGATTGCTTCCCCTGCCAATGAAAAGTTTTTTCGAATCACGGTTTTCGTTTCCGCCAAAACGCCCGAGAACCTCTTTAAGTTCGCACACGTTTTGGTATTCAACAAACCTTTTTGCCTTTACGTCCATGGCAAAAGTGTTGTGATGCAGAAGCGAAAAGTTTTCGAGTACTTTCATTACGAATTGTCAGTTTTCAAATTTCACGAGTTTCCAGCTTCCTTTATGCCTTACGAACTTAAACATGCTTGACATGCCGTTTGAATTTCCGCGAACCGAGACAACGCGCACGTTTTGGTTCTTTAATTTCAAACCATAATCTATGTTGAAGATGTCATAAGCGGGAAGTTCGGGATGAAACGCCGGCCATTGGTCGCTTTCAATGATTCCTTCTATCTTATTATAATGATTGTCCTCATCAAAAGTGATGAAGTCTATCATTTCATTCAAATGCTCGCTTTGAAACACCGAATCTGCGGCAAAACGTTCGTAGAATTTCAAAAAGTCAGCATCGGGGTGCTTGTCTATCGAGGAATAATTTATACGATTCATGCGCCAGCAACCGTTTTCACGGGCAAAGACATACTGCTTACACTTCTTCTTGCTGAATCGGAGCCACTCCACTCTGACGGTATCGGGTCTCAGCGATATCAGATTGTTCAAATCTTTCTCGCCGTCAAGTATAATAATGTGCAGACTGTGTTTGTAATACAACTTTTCAAACTTCCAATCAATGCGATCCACAGTGCCGGCAAACTTTCCGTTTTCATATTTTCGCAGAGGAAAATCTGTTCGGCGGAATTGGAAGCTGCGGTTTGTGGTGTAGGAGTAAATGAAGTCCGCAAACAATTCGTCCACGGCAGGAGGCGGTGTGGTTTCGGTTGAATCTATTCCTATCGTGTCGGCATTGTTTTTCGCAGAATCTTCAACGGAGGCTTGCGTTTCCGACTCGGTTTTCGCCTGTTTGTTGTTTGTGCACGAGACTGCCGCCACCATCAAAAGCAGTCCCAAGTATAACTTCTTCATTTCTTTTAGCTATTCACTTGCAAAAATAAGCCTTTTATCCGTATTAACAGATTGTTGTTATACAGAAAATGGCTAACTTTGCTTCAAAATTTGAAGAATAGGAACATCATGATTATTGAGAAAATCCAACAGATTCTCGAAGAAGTTAAAACACTGAGCGCAAAAGATGCCAAGGACATTGAGGCTTTGCGCATAAAATACTTGAGTAAGAAAGGCGAAATCAGTCAGCTTATGAACGAATTCCGTAACGTGGAGGCTGACAAGAAACGCGAAGTGGGCATGAAGATAAATGCTTTGAAACAAGCTGCTACCGAAAAAATCAACAGCCTGCGTGCAAACATGACAACTGCCGAAGAAACTTCATCGGATATAGACCTTACTAGAACAGCATCGCCCGTAAAACTCGGCACACGCCACCCTCTGACGCTTGTAGAGAACCAAATCATAAACATTTTCGGAAGAATGGGATTTGTGTTGGCTCAAGGTCCGGAAGTAGAGGACGACTGGCACGTGTTTTCCTCTATGAATTTTCCCGCCGACCACCCTGCGCGCGACATGCAGGACACATTCTTTGTGGAAAGTCCAAACATATTGCTTAGAACTCACACAAGTTCCGTGCAAAGTCGTGTAATGGAACACAGCCAACCGCCAATAAGAGTAATCTGCCCGGGGCGTGTTTATCGCAACGAGGCTATCTCGGCTCGTGCCCACTGTTTCTTCCATCAGGTTGAAGGACTTTACATTGACAAACAGGTATCGTTTGCCGACTTGAAGCAGGTTCTGCTCACATTTGCTCGTGAAATGTTCGGAGCCGATACTAAAATTCGTCTGCGTCCTTCTTATTTCCCATTCACCGAACCGTCTGCCGAAATGGACATCAGTTGCGACATTTGCGGCGGCAAAGGTTGTTCGTTCTGCAAGAACACAGGCTGGGTGGAAATCCTGGGATGCGGAATGGTAGACCCTGCAGTTCTCGATGCCAACGGCATAGACTCAAAACAATATACGGGTTATGCCTTCGGAATGGGCGTAGAGAGAATCGCCAACCTCAAATACAAGGTTGACGACCTCAGACTTTTCTCTGAAAACGATGTAAGATTCCTTGAAGAATTCACATCTGCAAATTAAGTAAGGAAAGTAGCTCGCGACATAAGTTAAACAACAAAAAATGCCGGCAGGAACCCATCTCGCCGGCGTTTTTATTTTCCTTTTTATAAGTCCTTGTTTTTCAAATAATAAAAACGACGAAAAACATAAGGCATATATTTTAAAATACAAGGCACTTATTTTAAAATAAGTGCCTTGTATTTTTTCGCACATGCCGAATCGTATTTTACACAACAAAAACGGCATATTCCGCAACGGAAATCTGCCGCAACACAGAGTGATTAAAAAGTAAACTTATTTGTCATAATCTTCCTTGCACAGAGTGATGCTCACCAACTGTTTGTGTGAAGAAGCGGAATTATAGACATAGCGAAAACTCATCCCCTCGTCTTTTGCCCGTTTCAACTCTACGGAATTGGTAATCATGGAGAGCAATTGATTGCGAAACATCCCTATATTTCCCTGAACCAACTTGGCATCGTCAATCTTGCCACTGAGTGTGTAATGATAGGAAAGGCAGCGCAATGTCTTTGAATAGGTCATGGAATCGAGCACCACCCCTTCGGAAATCTTCTTGGGACATTGTTTTTCGGTGAATTCCTCTGCCTGCTCCGCGCATTGGTCGTCAAACGAAGACTGACGACACGAAAATAACGTGAGAAGCAGCAACGGCAAAAACAGAAACAGACGCTTCATCTTCGGCGAACAAGTTTTCTGACTCTTCCTATGATTTTCATTCCGAGCATCACGCCATCGTAAACAGCTACGACTCGGTCGAAGTTGTTAATTAATCCTCCGAAACGACCTGTTGCCTTTGGCGGTTCGAACAAGTTGCCCGTAAGCGTCTTTATTCTTTTTCCGCTTTTACGCACATCAGCCAAAGCCTCGTCGCGTTTTACGAGAATATCATTGAGAGTGAGCTTCATTCTATCAGTCATTGTTTCCGCTTAAAAACAAATTGCCGAGAAAATTCACAATCGGTGTGGTAATCCACCGGGAGCGATTGACGTACACAACAATTGCCAGCACAACGAAAAACGCCGCCACCGACGCATAGCCCAATGTGAGACTTCCCGTAAGGTCTCCCACAAGCGAAGCCATGCAAAAGGCAATCAAAATAAAAGCAACCGCACCGATCAGGAACATAATCATTCCCAAAATCAGTGCGGAAAGCAAAATCACAAGTTTTGAGACGCACTCCAACCCGACATACTTCTTTTGCAGCTCGAAATAGTTTTTTATTTCAGCCACAAGCTCTTCGATTGTCTTTATGTTCTTATCGCCGGAAAACATCTCAAAAATCTTTTATCAGTTGTCAGCAGATTTCAATTCGTCTGCAATGTCGTCAACAAGATCATTCATCTGCTTGCGATCAAGACGTATGCCGCGCTTCTGCAAAGCTTCGATGATTCTTTCACGGGTATCCTCGCCTTTTTCAGGAGCGAAAAGAATTCCACAAGCAGCACCCACAGCGGCACCACCCAAAAAAGCTGCCAAAATACTTAAACCTTTCATGATCTAATAATTTTATTTGTTTGTAACTCGTTTCAAAAGTAGCGATTTTCCGCGAATGAAACACAATAAAAACACCACTTTATTGGTTTTTCTACTACATTTCCGGTTTTTTAATATTCTTTATTGTCAAAACAGGCTTATTCAAAATAAAAATCGTAACTTTGTAGCGCATGTACGATGCCGAAAGGCATTGACGGCAAATTTAGACAACGAAATAAACTTAACTCACAAAATCAAGTATCAAACCATCATGAAAAAGTATGTAGCCATAGCTTTGAGTTTGTTTACAGCCATAGCTTTCACTTCCTGCAAATCTCAGGAATCAGCCTATAAGAAAGCATACGAAAAGGCTAAACAACAGCAAACAGTGGAACAACAGCAGCCGCAACAAACCACAGTGGCAGTACAACCCACACAACCCGCAACAACAGTAACCACAACTCCCGCTCCCACACACGCCGATGCAAATGTAAGAAGCGAAAGTGTTCAGCTCATTGACGGTGCAGGTTTGAAAACATACAGCGTTGTTTGCGGCAGCTTCTCGCTCAAAGCAAACGCACAGGGACTTCAGCAAAAACTCAAAAACCAAGGCTACGAAGCACAAATTGCACTAAATCCGCAGCGCAAGTTCTATCGCGTGATTGCAACCACTTTCGACGATCTAAGCTCGGCAGTATCTTCACGCAACAAACTTCGCAATTCATACTCCGACGCTTGGTTGCTCTACAACAAATAAGAATTTAGTTTATACAAATAACATTTTATGCGCTTCGCCTGAACGGCGAGGCGCATAAAAATTATAGTCAATTCTATTTGCGGGATTTAATGCACGGCATCCCGCAGTCATAACATACGACAAATCTCAAAAAAGCCCTTATCATGTTAGGAATGCCCGAAATCATTATCATAGCCATTGTAGTGCTCGTTTTATTCGGCGGAAAAAAGCTCCCGGAACTCATGCACGGTGTGGGAAAAGGAATTCGTGATTTCAAAAAAGGAATGAACGGAATAGAAGACGAAATAAAAAAAGACATAGACCTGAACGACACGCCCGAAAAGAAATGACATCGACCACAAACGAAAATTCCGAAGTACGGCAAAACGTAGATGAGAGCAGCAATCTCCCGGAAATGACATTTTGGGACCACCTCGAAGCTTTGAGGTGGATGCTTGTAAGATCATTTATCGCAATAGCCATATTGGTTATCGGCGGATTTGCTTTCATTCCCTGGCTTTTCCAGCACATAATAATGGCTCCTTGTCGCAATGATTTCTTCCTTTACAAGTTTCTTGCAAAATTAGGTTCATTCGTACCGTTCACTCCCGACGAATTTGTTGAGCCGTTCAACGTAAACATAATAAACATAAAACTGCCATCGCAGTTCTTTCTGCAAGTATCGCTCTCTTTTTGGTTCGCATTGCTCGTGGCTTTTCCTTATATCGTTTTCGAAATATGGAGATTCGTTTGTCCTGCACTTTACAAGAACGAAAGAAGACGCACCGAAAGAGCTTTCATTTTCGGAACCGTGATGTTTTTCATGGGATGCTTCGTGGGATACGCTCTTGTATTTCCTCTAACGCTAAGATTTCTATACACATACCAGATAAGCCCGGAAATAACAAATCAACTTTCACTAGATTCGTATATGAGCAACTTCCTTATGCTCGTATTCATGATGGGAATAATTTTCGAACTTCCGTTGGTTTCGGCACTGCTGTCAAAAATAGGTTTGCTCAACCGTTCGTTCTTCAAGCAATACAGAAAACATGCCATAGTGGTGCTTCTGATAGTTGCCGCCGTTATAACGCCGTCGTCAGACCCGTTCACTCTAATGGCAGTATTCTTACCTATATATATATTGTGGGAATTTAGCGCGATACTCGTAAAACCCGCACCTAAAAACGAAGATTGACAAGTTTTACATTTCCAAAGTACAAAAAATCCAAGAAAAAGTAAAAAAAGCAGGGACAATTCGGCTTATACTAAAAGAAATATGTACTTTTACACTCGGATTTTAAGAGAATTTTGAAAGAAAGAAGATAGATACGTACGAATAATATGGGTTCAAAAAAGAAAATAGGCTTGATAGGTTTTGGACGCATGGGTGCTAAATATCTGCACTATTTGCAAGCTTGCCCCGATTGGGAAGTTGCATATATTTGTGATGTGGACGAGAATGCACGAAACTATGCAAAAAAACTGTCGCCGAACTCTACAATAGTCGCTAACGAAGAGGAAATATTTGAAGATAAAAACGTTGATGCCGTAGCTCTTTGCACTCTTGCAAACTTCCGACACGAGCAAATACAGAAAGCCGTAAAGTATGGCAAACACATCATCTCAGAAAAGCCAATAGGCGATACACTCGAAAGAGAATGGAAATCTGTAAAAGCAGTTGAGAACTCCGGAGTACTTGCCACGGTAAATCTTTATCTCCGCAATTCTTGGTATCATAGCAAGATGAAGCAATATATAAAGGACGGCGAACTTGGAGAACTTGCCATAATACGTGTTTGTCACATGACACCCGGTCTTGCTCCCGGAGAAGGACATGAATATGAGGGTCCTGCTTTCCACGACTGCGGAATGCACTACGTTGATATAGCACGTTGGTATGCCGAGTCGGAATATAAGACATGGCATTCTCAAGGCATGAGAATGTGGAATTATAAAGACCCATGGTGGATACAATGCCACGGAACATTCGAAAACGGAATAGTGTTTGACATAACTCAAGGTTTCGTGTACGGACAACTTGCAAAAGAGCAGACTCACCTTTCATACGTTGACTTGATAGGAACAAAAGGAATTGTACGCATGACCCACGACTTCAAAACCGCAGTAGTGGATCTTCACGGAATAAACAATACAATTCTTACTCGTTTGCCTTTCGGCGGAAAAAACATTGACACAATGTGTAACCGTTTTGCAAAAAGTATAAACGACGGAAAACTTGACCCACAACTTCCCACGCTTCGCGACTCGGCTATAGCTTCGGAATACGCTTGGAAGTTTTTCGAAAATAGTAAGGAACATGATCTTCCTGCTATTGGAAATTTGGAAACACTTGAGCTGATTCGTGAACATCGCCGCAATTTGAAAGACGGATATGGTCTTTTGCATCGCAGAGAATTCTAAAAAAAAGAAACAACATAACAATAACAACATAATTAAGTAACTAACCTAAAAATTATGGCAAAAATCTCAAGACGCGACTTCCTCAAAAAGGGAAGCGCAGCTATGGCGGGTATGATTATCGCGCCAAGCATCGTGCCAAGTTCTGTTCTTGGCAAAACTTACGGACACAAATCTCCAAGCGATAAGCTTAACATTCTTGGCGTAGGTGTCGGTGGTCGTGGTGCAAGCGACCTCGCAGAAATGGAAACCGAAAACATTATCGGTCTTTGCGATGTTGACTGGAAGTATGCAAAACACATCTTCGACAAATATCCTAAGGCAAAACGCTACAAGGATTGGCGCAAAATGTATGACGAGATGCTTAAGAGCGCAGATGCAGTTATGGTAGCTACTGCAGACCATACTCACTGCATTATCGCAGCAAATGCAATTATGGCAGGCAAACACGTTTACGTAGAGAAACCTATGACTCTCTATGTTTATGAATCTCGTTTACTCACCATGCTTGCAAAGAAATATAAAGTTGCAACCCAAATGGGTAACCAGGGAGCTTCGAGCGCAGGAACCCGTCAGGCTATTAATTGGTTGTGGAACGGAGAAATCGGCGAAGTAACACGCGTAGACTCTTTCACTAACCGTCCTATTTGGCCGCAAGGAATTCCTACTCCGAAAGAAAAAGACCCGATTCCTGACACTCTTGACTGGGACAACTTCATAGGTCCGGCTAAATATCGCGATTACAATTCTATTTATACTCCCTGGAACTTCCGTGGCTGGTGGGATTTCGGAAGCGGCGCACTCGGTGATATGGCAAATCATATCCTTCAGGTTGCTTCCAAAGGTTTGAACCTTGGTTATCCCGATGAGGTTATCGGTAGTTCTACTATGTTGATGACGGATTCTTGTCCTTCTGCAGAGAAGATTACATATCACTTCCCCGCTCGCGACAACATGAAGAAAATGGCATGCCCGCCTGTAGTACTTAACTGGTATGACGGTGGCATTACGCCCGAGCTTCCTTTCGATATGCCCGCAGACAAACATTTCGACGAAAACGGTGTTACCGTTTATTACGGAACAAAAGACACTATGGTTGTTGGTACTTATGGTTACAATCCGTTCCTTGTTTCCGGTCGCAATCCGAAAGTTCCCGAGCTACAGCGTATCGTAAAAAACGACAATCACCAGCAAGATTGGATTCGTGCTTGCAAGGAAAGCCCAGAAAACCGCGTTCCTTCAGCTTCGGATTTCAGCGAGTCAGGACCGTTGAACGAAATGGTAGTAATGGGATGCGCAGCCGTTCGTTTGCAAGAATTGCATCAGTGGCTTAAGTGGGATGGCAAGAACATGAAGTTCACAAACATTCCTGCCGGCGCAAAAATCCGCAGCATCATAGAAGACAAATTCCATATTCATGACGGACACCCGACATTCGATCGCAAATACAGCGACCCCGTGGACGCAAACGAATATGCAGCACATCTTATCAAACCTGTTTATCGTGAAGGTTGGACATTGCCTGAACTTCCTAAACTTTAATCAATACAAAAACAGAACAACAATGAAAAAATTAATTTATAGTGTACTGTGTCTTTCCTTGGCTGTTAGCGTGAATGCAGCATGTCCCAAGAAAAAGGCAGCTTGCTGCGCAGCAGCACCCAAAGGTACCGTAACTCTTTATTGTTCGCAAGGTTTCCAAGGTCCTGAGAAATGGGACAAGTTCAATTTCCCCGTTGACAAAAAAGGCTACATTTCCATTTTTGACGGTAAGAATTTGAACGGTTGGAGAGGTTATGCCAAGAGCTATGTCCCCTCACGTTGGGTAATAGAAGACGGAGCTCTTCACTTTATCGGCAATCAGGCTCCCGAAGAGAAACGCAAAGGCAAAGAAGGTGGTGACATCATCTTTGCTCACAAGTTCAAGAACTTCGAACTTTCTATTGATTGGAAAGTTGGCAAAGCCTGCAACTCCGGTATTTTCTACCTTGCGCAAGAACTTACAAATCAGAATGGCGATGTTGAATCTATCGTAGTTTCCGGTTTGGAAAGTCAGGTGCTTGACAATGCCAACCACCCCGATGCCAAATTGGGTAAAGACGGCAACCGTCAGTCATCTTCTCTTTACGATCTCATTCCTGCAAAACCGCAGAACCAGAAACCATATGGCGAGTGGAACAACACTGTTATCCGTGTTTACAACGGTAACGTTACCCACTACCAGAATGGTGTGAAAGTTGTTGAATACAAACTTTGGACTCCTGAATGGACCGCTTTGCTTCAGACAAGTAAATTCAGCGAAAAAGCATGGCCTGCTGCATTTGAAGGATTCAACAATGCCGGCGGTGTAAACCATGAAGGTTTCATCGGTCTTCAGGATCACGGCGATGATGTTTGGTTCAAGAACATCAAGGTAAAGATTTTGAAATAAGTCAACCTAAAAACAACCAATTATGAAACAGACATTATTAACAGTTGCCGCTTGCTTGCTGATTTTCGCTTCATGCGGCAACAAAAACTGCAAATGCGACTGCAGCTGCGAAAGTTGCAAATGTGCAAAAACAGATTCCGCTACGGGTGATGCTACAGCTGCTCTTGACTATAAAGTTGTAGAGAAACCTCAGGTTGATATAAGCAAATTGCCTGTTGACAAAGATGGTTACATTACTATCTTTGACGGTAAAACTCTTGACGGTTGGCGTTGCTACGGCAAGGATAAAGCAGGTTCAGACTGGAATGTTGACGATGGCGCAATTCACCTTAAAGGTTCCGGCAACGGAGAAGGTGGCGGCGTAAACGGCGGCGATATTCTCTTTGCGCACAAGTTCAAGAATTTCGAACTTACCTTTGAATACAAAGTTTCCAAGGGTGCTAATTCGGGTGTATTCTACCTTGCACAAGAAGTTACGGTTAACAACAATGGCAAGGACGAGTTTATTCCTATCTGGCAGTCTGCTTCGGAATACCAGGTGCTTGACAATGCTAATCACCCCGATGCTCAGCTCGGCGTTGACGGCAATCGTCAGTCTGCATCTCTCTATGACATGATTCCTGCAAAGCCTCAGAATGCCAAACCTTACGGTGAATGGAATACCGGTAAGATTATGGTTTACGAAGGAACCGTTATCCATGGTCAGAACGGCAAGAATGTTGTGGAATATCACCTTTGGACTCCGAAATGGAAAGAAATGCTTGACAACAGCAAGTTCAAAGCTGACGGCGACTTCCCCATTGCATACAAATTGCTCCTCAACATGGGCGGCGACAACCACGAAGGTTACATTGCTTTCCAGGATCACGGAGACGATGTTTGGTATCGCAACGTAAAAGTCAAAGTTCTCAAATAAACAAAGACTATTATTACAAAGTAATGCTGCCGCACGGTTTTAACGCCGGCGGCGGCATTTTTTTTTGAACCATTAAATAAGAAATCATGATAAAGAAATTATTCCCTGCAATGCTTGCCGCGCTTCTTGTGCTGCCTTTGCAGATGCAGGCTTCTACTCTGAAAGCCAAACACAAAAAGCAGTTTGCTTTGCAGCTATACTCTATTCGCGAGCTTGTACACGAGGGCGACAAAGCCGACTTCCAGAAACTTCTCAATGAGCTTTCTGCCATGGGATATACAGCTGTTGAAGCTGCAAGTTACGATCAGGGCAAAGGCACAATCTATGGTTTCACTCCCGAAGACTATAAAGCTGCCGTTGAAGCCGCCGGTATGGAATCGCTTTCCGCTCATATCGGCAAACCTCTCTCTGACGAAGAACTTAATTCGGGCGATTATTCGCAGTCTCTCGCATGGTGGGACAAAACCATTGCCGACCAGAAAAAAGCAGGAGTGTCATATATAGTAATGCCTTGGATGAACATCCCCTCAACCTTGAAACAGCTCAATGTTTATTGCGACTATTACAACGAAGTAGGCAAAAAATGCGCAGCTCAAGGCATCAAGTTCGGATACCATAACCACAAGCACGAGTTTGTAAAGGTTGAAGGACAAACGGCATACGACTACATGCTTCAGAACACCGATCCCAAATACGTTTTCTTCCAGATTGACCTTTACTGGTGCGTTCGTTCCAACAACAATCCCCTTGATTATTTCAGGAAATACCCCGGACGCTTCAAACTTTTCCATGTCAAGGACGAGAATGAGCTTGGCGGAAGCTGCTCTATGGGATTTGACGTGATTTTCAACAATGCTGCCACAGCCGGTTTGGAATATCCCGTTGTTGAAATAGAACGTTACAGCCACCCTGTTATGCAGGAAGCCAAAGAAAGTGCCGACTATCTCAATGCGGCTCCTTTCGTAAAGAAAACATACAGAAAGTAATTAAAATAGCACTACTATGCGTAAAAAGTACATTATTGCCGTTGCTTTAACGACTTTTGCCGCAACAACGACGCTGTCTGCACAAGACAAAAACAAGATGACCCATGAGATGACAGAGTTCTATTCACCGGAACCGCCGGTGGTAACTCCGGGTACGGAAATCAAAGGTGGCGGATTCACAGCCCCTTCCGATGCCATTGTTCTCTTTGACGGTAAAGACCTTTCCAAATGGGAAAACACCAAGGGCGGTCCTGCCGAATGGAAAGTCAAGGACGGAGTCATAACCGTGGATAAAAGCAAGGGAGACATCCAGACCAAGGACAAATTTAATGACTTCCAGCTACACATTGAATGGCGTGTGCCGAAAGACATAGAAGGTTCCGACCAACTTAGAGGCAACAGCGGCATTTACCTTCAAGGAATGTACGAAGTGCAAGTGCTTGACAACTACAACAACAAGACATACGTCAACGGCATGGCGGGAAGTATTTACAAACAGACAGCTCCTCTTGCCAACGCCATGCGTAAACCCGGGGAATGGAACGTTTACGACATAATCTACACCGCCCCCACGTTCAAAGCCAACGGCACTTATCGCACACGTCCGCACGTTACGGTAATCCAGAACGGCGTGATTCAGCAAAACAACACCGAAATTCTCGGCACGACCGAGTTCATCGGATTGCCCAGAACCGTTAAACACGGAGCAGGTCCTATTCTGCTGCAGGCGCACGGCGACAAGAGCCAGCCCATAAGCTTCAGAAATATTTGGATAAGAAATTTGTAAAATTCTATTCCTGATTAATATCAAAACAGGTGCAGCATTTTTCTTTGCTGTACCTGTTTTTTTATGTCCCTACCGCTCACCAAACCAATAAAGTTCGTTGCTCGAAAAATCTATTCGCTCAAGTAAGCCAAACCATGGACTTTTTGTTTTTATTGCCCAAACTTTCACACGCAATTTCGGCAACGTAGGAACACGCTTCCGCAACCGGCACAAATTTATTGTTTTGAAATACTTCGCAAACAAGACTTCCCACTACGAATATTCGGTTATTTTTCTTTTTTATGCAATATTCGGAAAAACACAAGGGACTTCGTGAAAATTACGAGCCATATATTTTAAAATAAGTGCCTTGTATTTTAAAATATATGCCTTATATTTTTTGCCACAACAAACCTTTGATACACAACAACTTACAAAAGGCGCATAAAACGCGGCTAACTATCTGATTTTTCGGCAGTTCCGAATAAATTCAAGAAATCCCGTCCTAATTGCATACTTTTCGGAACTTGTGAAAATTTATGCAAAAATTCTTGCGTTCGGGAACATATCCGGTTTTTCAACAACATTTTCCACAAAATCAAACACACAAAAAAATATTTGTCCGACTTTTTGGCTATTATCCCGCCTTTTTATCCGAAAATCCGCTTAAAAGGGTTATATTTGCATATAATCATATACCAAACCCCCATGAGAAAAAACATTTTCCTGTTTGCAGCCATATTGTCGGCGTTTGCATTCACCTCACTCTGCACGCCGCAAGCCGTTGCACAGAAAAAGAGCTACACAAAAAAGATAAGCCAACCCCGAAACGAATATGTGGTGGCAACCAAACACGGAGTTCCCGCCGACGGAAAGACAGACGCTTCGGAAGCCATACAGAAACTTATAGACAACAATCCCAACCGTACAATTTATTTCCCTGACGGCATATATCTTGTATCACGTCCCATCAACACCCCCGCAGACCCGCAGAAAAGCGTGCAACTTGTGCTGTCGAACTACGCCGTAATCAAAGCCTCCGGCGCATGGAAAGACGGTGGGGCGGTAATAAAACTCGGCGCAATACATGCCGCCAACGACATTAACACCAACGGAAGCAACTACGGGCTTTACGGCGGAATAATCGACGGTTCCGGCTTTGCCGACGGAGTTTCAATTGACGGCGGACGCGAAACAAAAATAGAAAATGTGTCCATTAAGCACACTCAGATAGGAGTACACGTAAAACGAGGTGCAAACAGCGGTTCGTCCGATGCTGACATTTGCGACGTGAACATAGTGGGCAACGACAAAGCCAATTCCATTGGTCTTCTTGCCGAAGGAAGCGACAACACATTCACCAACATGCGCATAGCATCCGTAAACATCGGTGTTCTGATAAGGGGCGGCGCGGGAAACAGCCTTAGAAACATTCATCCGCTATACATATACCACAAGGACCAGAACTATGAAACAAGCTGCGGATTCGTAGTGGAAACCAACAACAACTGGTTTAATTTCTGCTACAGCGACCAGTTTGCCACAGGTTTCCTCATAAAACACAGCGCATCGGTAAACCTCACCGACTGTTTCTGCTATTGGTACAACGGCAAAGTGTCATATCAAACAGCCATAAGGAGCGAAGGGAAATTCAATTCGCTCGTAGTGGGAATACGCTCCATTTTCAATCAGGACGGAAGCGTTGCCACACTGCTTGATGCCGAAAAGGGAGGCGACGGAGCCTTGATTCATCCCGTGGCATGGGCTGAAAAATTGTCCGATAAGGACGTAAGCGAAAGCTATAAGAAATAAAAACAAACCATAACAGATAAAACAAATCTTCAATGAGAAAAAACATTTCCTGCATAGCATTGTTCATGCTTGCACTCGCATTCTCTTTTGCAAACATCGTATCGGCAACGGCACGTAAAAAAGATTCCAAGAAAAATCAGCAGTTCACAAACACCTATGTAGTGGTAACCGAGCACGGAGTTCCCTCCGACGGAACAACAGATGCCACCGAAGCCATACAGAAAGTAATAGACGAAAACCCGAACCGCACCATATTCTTCCCCGACGGCTTGTATCTCATATCACACTCCATAAACACCCCCGCAGAACCCACAAAAAGCGTACATCTCGTATTGGGAAACTACGCAGTTCTTAAAGCCACTGGCGATTGGAAGGACGGCGGAGCCATAGTACGCCTCGGCGCAATTCACAAAGCAAACAACATATATATAAACGGAAGTAACTACGGACTTAGCGGCGGAATAATCGACGGTTCGAACGTTGCCGACGGAATTTCGATAGACGGCGGCAGGGAAACAAGAATTGAAAACGTATCCATAAAGCACACCCAGATAGGAATACACATAAAATACGGAGCAAACAACGGCTCTTCGGACGCAGATGTCTGCAATGTAAACATCACAGGCAATGGCAAATCAAACTCCAAGGGACTCCTCGTTGAAGGATTCGACAACACTTTCACCAACATGCGCATAGCAAACGTAAACGTAGGCGTGCACCTGAAAACAGGAGGCAACAGCTTGAAAAACATTCACCCGCTGTTCACTTTCGGCAAAGAACAAACCTACGAAACCAGCGCAGGATTCGTGATAGAAAGCACAAACAACTGGTTTAACTACTGCTACAGCGACCAATTCGCCACAGGTTTCAGGATAAAAAAGGGATTCTCCGTAAATCTCACCGACTGTTTCTGTTTTTGGTACTCGGCAAAAGTCCCCTTCCAAACAGCAATCGAATGCGACGGCAAACTGGAATCGATAGTTACCGGACTGCGTGTGGGATTCAAGAAAGACTGTCCCAAACTTACGCTTCTGAAAGCAGAAAAAGGCGGCAAGGGAATGCTCGTAAACCACATACAACCCGACTATAACTTTTCGGCAGACGATGTGAGCAAAGACTATATCAAATAACGCCGCATATATAAAGCATTCGGGCATAACAAAGGTTTGTGTTTCTTGTTTTTGGGAACACAAGCCTTTGCCGTTTGTAAGAAAATTCGTAACTTTGCTCTTACTAAGTAATAGCGACTTAAATGAACGTAAAAAGAGTTTTATTCATCAACCAAGGTATAACCCCATACATACCTGAAAGCCCTATGGCTAAGGCTGGACGCGAATTGCCGCAGACCATACAGGAAAGCGGACGCGAAATAAGGACATTCCTTCCCCAGTGGGGCTGCATAAACGAACGCAGAAATCAATTGCATGAGGTTATACGTCTTTCGGGGATGAATATAATTATCGACGGAAACGACCATTCACTTATTATAAAAGTTGCATCGCTACAGCCGGCAAGAATGCAGGTGTATTTCATAGACAACGACGACTATTTTGACAAACGCGGAATGGAATGCGACGAAGCAGGAAACGAATACGAGGACAACGGCGAAAGAGCAATCTTTTATGCTCGCGGCGTTCTCGAAACTGTAAAGAAACTTCGTTGGCGTCCCGACGTGATTCACTGTCAGGGATGGATTTCTGCGGTTGCTCCCCTTTATATTAAGACAGCCTTTAAGGACGAACCTTCTTTCGACGGCACGAAAGTTGTTTTTGAAATCAACGATGTGAAGCTGAAAAACAATCTTCCCGAAAATTTCAACTCTTGTCTGGCTACTCGCAACGTTACCAAAACATTCCTCAAGAAAGAAAACCTGAAGTTTGAAAACGCTGACGACCTTCTTAAATTGGGAATCAAATTCTCGGATGCCCTTATACTTGGCGCTAACGAGCCTAACAAAGAAGTTGTGGATTATGCCGAAAGCGAGGGAAAACCAGTGCTTCCTTTTGTGGAAAATCCCGATTATGCCTCCTACTACGGGGACTTCTACGAGAAACTTCTAAGTTAAAGACTTTGCCAAGAAGCGAAGCCGTAGGCAAGCAAATACAATAAGTATCACCACTTCCCACTTTAACAGAAATTCCAAGTGAAAGTATCTTATCTGATAAAAAGCCTGGCGGCATTGATTGCCGTAATGTGCATTACTATATCCTGCGACGATGAAACAGGAAGCATTGGCGGCAATGTCATGCCCGGACATGACGAAATGGAAATCACGCAAAATATTTACAGCGTGCTTTCGCGCTCGGTTAAAGCCGACAGTGTACTCGGCACAACCTCTACAAGTTATTTGGGAAAGATTACCGACCCGGAAACAAATGCTACTACTTCGTGCGATTTCCTTGGTCAATTCCACATTCTCGAGAATCTTTCGTTTCCTGAGCTTAAAACTTTGGTAATGGACCATGATACTATCGAGGCTGACTCGGTTGATATTCGTCTTTACGTTTCAAATTACTACGGAGACTCACTGAATTCGATGAAACTGGGAGTTTACGAGCTCGACACGGCAAACGTTATGAAGGAAAACATGATTTACTATTCCAATTTGGACCCTTGGAAATACGTAAACAAAAAACCTTCCGCCATTCGCAAAGAATTTTCGTTTTCTGTCATAGACATGACGTTGAACGACAGTTTGCAAAATATTTACTCCAGAAACAGAAACATCTGCATCAAGTTACCTAAGGATTACGGTACATTTCTGATGAAAAAATATTATAGCAATCCGTCCAATTTCGCAGATTCTTACAGTTTCATCCATAATGTTTGCGCCGGTTTCTATTACAAGATTCTTTCTGGCAATGGTACGATGCTCAACATCGATGCTGCTTCGCTCAGTGTGTACTTCCGTTACAAACAGGAAGACTCCATTATAAGCGGTGTTCAGAGAATGGCAACCACAGAAGAGGTCTTGCAGAACACGAGAATAGAAAACAAGAACCTTGAAAGGCTTCTCGAGACTGAAAATGCCACTTATCTGAAAACTCCAGTGGGAATATACACGGAAGTAACGCTTCCAATAGACAGCATATATAATGACGAGCATATCAACGACACTATAAACAGTGCGAAAATCTCATTTACGAGAATCAACGACGATAAGCAGACAACATATAACCTGCCTATTCCGCAAACTTTGCTTATGGTGAAGACCGACGAGCTTTACGATTTCTTTGAAAACAGCAGAGTGGCAGACGCAATGACATCATACGTGGCATCTTTTACCGAAAAGGAGAACGCCTATACTTTCAACAACATCTCCTCTTTGGTTTCCAATCTCTATTCCACAAGGAAAGACGGTGCAGGTGTGAATGCTTCCGATTCAAAAGCCACAAAAGAGACCAAATATGCCAAATGGGAAGCCGAACATCCCAATTGGAACAAAGTATTACTTGTTCCTGTTACCACTACTTATACCCAGCAGTCCATAGGTTACCAGACGCAAAATGTTCTCTCGCGTGTGCGCAATGACTTGTCGCTTTCCTCCACACGTCTTGCAGGAGGAAACAGCGGGGACATCAAGATTTCGGTAATCTACAGCCGTTTCAAGAAATAGCAACATACTAACCCTGATTTACAAATACCATCATGAAAGGCATAGTTCTCGCAGGAGGTTCGGGCACACGCCTCTACCCCATTACCAAAGGCGTGAGCAAACAGCTCATTCCCATTTTCGACAAACCAATGATATACTACCCTATTTCGGTATTAATGCTTGCCGGAATTAGGGACATTCTTATAATTTCCACACCCTACGACCTGCCGGGCTTTAAGCGTTTGCTGGGCAACGGAGGGGACTTCGGTGTGCATTTCGAGTATGCCGAGCAGCCTTCGCCCGACGGATTGGCGCAGGCATTTATTATCGGCGAAAAGTTTATTGGCAATGACAACGTTTGCCTTGTCCTCGGCGACAACATTTTCTACGGAAGCGGATTCACTGGCATGTTGCGCGAAAGCGTTAGCTATGTTGACAATCAGAATTGCGCCACAGTTTTCGGCTATCACGTTAACGATCCTGAACGATACGGTGTTGTCGAATTCGACAAGGACGGGAATGCACTCAGCATAGAAGAAAAGCCGGCGCATCCCAAATCTAATTTCGCCGTAGTGGGACTTTATTTCTATCCCAACGATGTTGTGAAAATTGCCAAAAGCATTAAGCCCTCACCTCGTGGAGAATTGGAAATCACAACGGTCAATTACGTGTATCTTAAAGCACAACGATTGAAAGTTCAGCGTCTTGCCCGCGGTTTTGCATGGCTTGACACCGGCACACACGATTCTCTTTCAGAGGCTTCCACTTTCATTGAGGTAGTAGAGAAACGTGGCGGACTCAAGGTGGCATGTCTTGAAGACATAGCCTTTTCCAACGGCTGGATTGATGCTGACACACTGCGCAAAGTGGCTCAACCCATGAGCAAAAACGAATACGGCAAATATCTGCTGCGTCGTGCCGACGAGGCAGAGCAGAACAACGCATAAAACATGAATGTTATAAAAACCGATATCGAAGGCGTGCTGATTTTGGAACCGAAAGTTTTCTATGACGCGCGCGGATATTTTTTTGAAAGTTACAACGAGAGGGATTTCAATGCCCTCGTGGGAAACGTAAATTTCATTCAGGACAACGAAAGTCGCTCGCAATACGGGGTGCTTCGCGGTCTGCATTTCCAAAAAGGCGAACATTCCCAAGCCAAGCTCGTGAGAGTTGTGCGTGGAACTGTTTATGATGTTGCCGTAGACCTTCGCAAAAGTTCTCCTACCTTTGGGAAATATGTCGGAGTGGAATTGTCCGAAGAAAACCACCGTCAGTTTTTCATTCCACGAGGCTTTGCCCACGGCTTTGCAGTGATGAGCGAAATTGCAGTATTCCAATATAAATGCGACAACCTCTATGCTCCCGAAAGCGAAGGAGCAATAATGTGGAACGATCCCGACCTAAACATAAAATGGCCTGTGAAAGCCGACAAGATAATTCTTTCCGAAAAGGACAAACACCACCCTTTGCTCAAAGATTCCGATTACCTTTTCGACTAAAGCCGCAAAATACAACCTTTACAGGACTGTCGTTTCCACAATCCGAATAAGTCCGCAACCTGTTAAATTGTATTTACATTGTGAGGCGGTAAATCCGACAAAACATACCGTATAAAATCCCGCATTTGGGATGTTGAAAAAAACATAAGGCACTTCGTAAAAAATACAAGGCACTTATTTTAAAATACAAGCCATATATTTCAAAATATATGGCTTGTATTTTT
>QAML01000078.1:57931-73082 GCA_003150315.1 Prevotellaceae bacterium
AAAAATACAAGGCACTTATTTTAAAATACAAGCCATATATTTCAAAATATATGGCTTGTATTTTTTGCTTTTTCAAACTTCTGAAAAACAACAACTTGCAAAAGGCTAAAAATTCCCTGTTTTCGAGGGCTTTCATCCCGTCATTTTTCCTCCATTTGCGACATTTCGGAGTTTTTGACTATTTTTGCACATCCGTTAAACCAAAAGAAATTTTATCGGTCTAAAAATAGAAAAAAGCAAACAAATGAGCCAAAACAAACGCCGGTTGGCACACATATATATAATGCTGCTTTCTTTGTGCGCGGCACTTTCCCTAATGCCATCCGCCGTTTCGGCGCAACACACAATAAAGACCGTAATCGTTGATAGCATTACGCGCATTCCCTTGCCGGGTGCAAACGCCATTGTCTTCTCAACCGACAGTTCTTTTATCAAAGGCACCACTTCCGACACGGCAGGAGTGGTAAAATTCAACCTTTCGCCCCACTCTCCTTACATACTGCGCATATCCATGATTGGATATAAAAGCTTGTTTTTCAACATTCCCAAAACAAAACGAGGCAACCGCACTTTTCCAAGCGATACCCTGCTGCTCCCACTCAACGAAGTGGCACTGAAAGTAGCCACTGTGGTGGGTACACGTGCAGATATGGAAACAAAAGAAGACACTACGAGCTTCAGCGCAGAGGAATATAAAGTGCCGGAAGGCGAAGCCCTCGAAGAACTCGTGAAACTTCTTCCCGGGGTTGAGATTGACGGAAATACCATTACATATAATGGCAAGCCTATATCCGAATTCAAGGTAAACGGCAAAGATTTTTTCAAAGGCAACAGCCGTTCCGCGCTAAAAAATCTTCCTGTGGAACTCGTAAACCGCATAAAAACCTACGAAAAGAAAAGCGACTATGCCGAACAAACAGGCATTGACGACGGAAACGAACAGACCGTGATGGATATAGAACTGAAAAAGGAGCTAAATGAAACTTGGACAGCCAACTATGATGCCGGTGTGGGTTCGTATGGACGGTATATCCAGAAAATCTTTGCAAACCGTATGACCGACCGTTCCCGTCTTAGCCTCACGGGAAACCTTAACGATGACGATGCAAGGTCAAACAACAAATCGTTCGGAGTTGATTTTCACATAAACAACGGCAAGACACGCAAGGAGAACCGCCGCTTTGAAATGGGAGGACACATAGGCTTTCACGACAGCCGTTCGCACAGTCAGACATGGCGAAATGCCGAAAACTACACGGGAACAACAAACGCATCACAGTTTTCGAACAGCAACAATTACAGCAAAAACAAATCTTCGGGGCTTGGCGGAAATCTAAGAATGGAATGGCATCCAGACACAATGACCACCGTAACCGCCAATACTAATCTTTCGTTCAACAAGTCGCACAGCTTTTCGCGTTCGCGCTCTGCAAGATTCAACAGCGACCCTTACACCATAACCAACAACGAAGATCCGCTCGACAATGTGTTTGACAAAGATTTTTCCGCCGAATATATGCCGGAACTTTTCAAAGCCACCATAAACCGTAATTCCAATTCGTCAAAATCGCAAGGCAACAGCTACAGCTTCGGACTTAACGGAATGGCAGTGAGAAGACTTAACAGCAAAGGCAGAAACGTCAGCTTTGATTTTGCAATATCAAGCGGCGACGGACAAAACAAATCTTTCCGCATTGCCGACATATATTATTACAAACGTGCGGCAGACAAACGCCACACTTTCCAAGACCAGTACAACTCCTCGCCTTCTCATAATTGGAGTTACCGCGAACGCATCAGCTATAGCGAACCTATTGTAAAAGGACTGCGTTTCCAAACGAGCTACGCCTTTTATCGCTCCAAAAGTCGCAGTAACCGTTCGCTCTTTGAGCTTGATTCGCTCGACGGTTGGCGTTATGGCGAACACGAACTCGGAGATCTTCCCTCAACAGAGGATTCTCTGCAATCCGTGCTCAACATGCAAAACTCCCTATACTCCACTTATAATAATTTTTATCATACCTGGCACGAAAGCCTTAACTACAACAGCAAAAACATAACGGCTTTCGTCTCCACGGATATAAGCTATAACACCACAAGATTGGACTACCGCCGAAGCACAATCGACACAACTTTCTCGCGAAGGCTTCTGCGCCTTAAACCATCGGCTTTGTTCCGCTACAGAATCTCAAAAAACGAAAAATTCGAAGCACGTTACAATGGTTGGAACACAGATCCGTCAATGACAAACAAGATTCCCATCACAGACAATGCCGATCCGCTGAATATACACCTTTCAGGGGGAAATCTTAAACCGTCGTGGAACAACCGTTTCAGATTTGAGTACAGCAAATTCATTGTTAAGAGACAGCAGAACTGGCAGGTTGACGCACAAATAGACCAAAGTTCCAACAACATCAGCACTGCCATTCACTACGACGAGACTTCAGGCGTAAGAACCACGCAACCCAAAAACATAAACGGCAACTGGTCGGCACGAACCGACTTTACTTTCACCACAGGTTTCGGAGCAAAAAAAGCATTTCGCTTAAACAGTTCCACAACAGGCACATACGACAATTCTGTTGGCTACATAAGCGTGGACAAAAGCGTTTCCAGCCAAAAGAACACCACCAAAACTTCCGGAATATTCCAAAAGCTCAACCTCAGATACCACAACGACTTCATGGAAACCAAGATCGGAGCATCTCTTCGCTATCGCCACACCGACAACGAGCTTCGTCCGCAGTCGAACATGGACACATATAATTACACATATTCGGCTTCGGCGAAATTTATTCTGCCCTGGAAAATGACAATCGAGAATTCGCTGCGAATGAGTAGCAGACGCGGATATTCAAATAAGAACATGAACACCGACGAGCTGATTTGGAACGCCACGGCTTCGCAAAACTTTTTCAAAGGGTCGCCTCTGATCATAAGGCTGCAGCTTTACGACATTCTGCGAAACCGCAGCAACATTGTCCGAACCATTAACGCGCAGAGCAGAGTGGACTCCGAAAACGACGCATCCTACAGTTATTTCATGCTTCGCGCCATTTTTCGCCTGAACATCTTTAACGGAAAGATTTCGTCGGGCTATTCCAAAGGCAAAAAGAGCAAAAAAAATAAAGAAGCCAATAACAACAGTTTTTCCCATACTTCCGATTAATTATGCAAACAGTTGGAAAAATTGCGACAGCAAAGCATCTTTTTTGCCTGTTGCTTCAAAAAACTTCGCAAAACATTTGGCGCATTCAAAAATTACCCGTACTTTTGCATCGCTTTTGAGAAATAAAGCACCTGGCGCTGTAGCTCAACTGAATAGAGCATTTGACTACGGATCAGAAGGTTTAGGGTTTGAATCCCTACAGCGTCACAAAAAAATGCTACTGATTTTTCGGTAGCATTTTTTGTTTTATTACATTCGCATCACCACTAAAGCAAAAACAGAAATGAAAACTCTGCTCATACTTGTGGGAAAAACCACCGACAAAAGCGTGGCAAAACTCACGGAGGACTACATAAGCCGAATAGGACACTACATTCAATTTGAAGTGAACGTCATTCCCGACCTCAAAAACACTTCAAAACTCACTGAGGCGCAGATTAAAACCGCCGAAGGGGAAAACATCATGAAACTTCTGCGTCCCGGCGACCACGTTATACTGCTTGACGAGCACGGAAAGGAGTATCGCTCGGTTGACTTTGCTACTAAACTCAACAAGTTGTGGAGCAATTCCGCACGACGAATAGTATTCATAATCGGAGGTCCATACGGTTTTTCGCAAAAGCCCGTGGACGCGGCAAACGAAAGCATTTCGCTTTCAAAAATGACGTTCTCCCACCAAATGGTAAGGCTCATTTTCGTGGAACAACTCTATCGCGCACTCACGATATTGAACCATGAACCTTATCATCACGAATGAAAAAACGGAGATTCGGCGTGTTTTTACACAACTATCTATAATTCAGCGCGTTACCCTCTTTTGAACAATCTCTCATAAGTCATTGTTATTCAAAGACTTATTTCCGCAAAAAATATAAGGCACATATTTTAAAATAAGTGCCTTGTATTTTAAAATACATGGCTTGTATTTTTTGCAACAAGCCATGTGTTTTTTCAAGCATGGGAAATTGCTCCGTAAAATTGCGTTTTTTCTGAAAGATTCAGACACTCGGAATGCAGAAACTCACTCTTCGAAAAATTTTCTCCCGAGAGTTTTACCTGCGCCTACCATACAGCGCATTTTTCAAGGCATCTCACCAAGAAAATCCGAAATGCGCCACCAGCGGCAAATGGTCGCTGAAGCCGCCAAGATAGTGCATGCCGTTATAAGTTCTGAAAGGAATTTTCTCACCACCGTTATCGGTCAGCAGAAACGACGCGTCAAAAATGCGGCATCCGTCATCGTCTAAATGAAATGAAGAAGATTTGCGCATTAAACGCCCGCTAACAATAACATTGTCTATAAGTTCCCATTTTCCTTTGTAGCAATAGGTGCCCTTAGCCGCTTGCTTCCCCCGATAGCCATACATAAGGTTCACAAGACTGTTGTCCGCACTCTCCGAACCGTTGCCGCCCGGCGGTTCTGCTCCCAGACACCTGCGCAAAGCGGAAGATTCCGGAGAATCATTGAAATCGCCCGTAATTATAAGGTTGACGTTGCGGCGAACCCTGAAAAGCGAATCGGCTTTATGCCTTACCTGCATGGCAAGCCGCTCCCTGTATGGTGCACCATGCTTATAGTGGTCGAGACAACTTGGAAAATGACACACAAAAACATCGAGCGTATCGCCCGTAACTATCCTGCCGGACACAAGAAGCACGTCGCGCGTGAACTTGCGGGGAAGTCCCGCGAAGTCAGGGCGAATGACTTCCGTGGAAACGGGTTTGAACGACAACGGTTTGTAAAGCAGAGCCACATTAATGCCCCTCTTGTCCGCGCTGCGGGTCATGACATATCTGTAGCCCACTCTCCTCAACACGCTGCCCTTGGTCAGTTTTTCAAGAACCGTATCGTTCTCCACTTCGCAGAGTGCCACGATGTCGGGAGCCGTTATTCCTCCTGCGGCAGCTATAGTCTTGCCCACGTTTTCCAGTTTGTGAGTGAACTTGCGCCATGTCCACCGACGCGCAGCCGACGGAAGAAAATCATCGTCCTCTTTCATAGGATTGTCAACAGGATCGAACAAATTTTCCACGTTCCACTCCATGACGCAAAAGCCGTTTTGCGCCACAACCGAAGTCAATGCGAACCCCGAAAACAGGACCGGCATGACAATATATCGCATTGCGGAAAATTTCATATCCTTGCGGTCTATACTGCAAAGTTATCATTTTTTACTTTCCGATAAAAAGCATGAAGATGCGCGTTTTTATTTTTCGGACAACAATGTTTATTTGTAATTTTGCAGCCGCAAACAATAATCATTCACAGAAATGAACTCAAAGGCAAAAGGATATTTTTTGGGTGCATTGGGTGCGGCGAGCTACGGAACCAATCCCATTTTCGCCATTCCCCTATACAATTGCGGCATGGATTCGGAAAGCGTGCTGTTTTTCCGTTATCTGCTCGCCATTCCCGTAATAGCTCTTATGATGAAAGCACGTGGCAGAAGTTTTGCGCTGAAAAAAGGCGACATAGTTCCTGCCTTGGCAATGGGAATACTTATGGCATTGTCATCATATACGCTTTTCGTAAGCTACAAATACATGGGAGCGGGAATAGCATCCACCCTGCTCTTTCTCTACCCCATTATGGTGGCAGTGATAATGAGTGTGTTCTTTAAGGAAAAAGCCGGATTGGTTACGGCAATAAGCATAGTTCTCGCGCTGTCGGGCGTGTTCCTCATTTCGTTCAAGGAAGGCGGCGGAATGGTCAGTCTTACGGGAACGATGTTCGTTTTCCTCTCTGCGCTGCTGTATGCAATATATTTAGTGTACGTAAACCGCTCTCCGAGACTAAACGTCATGTCCACGCTGAAGCTCACGTTTTACGTTATATTGTCAGGAACATTTATGTTCGGGCTTATGACATTGCTTGGAAACGGAATAAAGATGCCGGAAAGCGGCATGATGTGGACCAACGTGGTTTGCCTTGCCGTATTGCCCACTGCACTTTCGTTCTATTGCACCACACAAGCCATTACATTGATTGGCAGCACGCCCACAGCCATTCTCGGTGCGATCGAACCCCTTACGGCAGTTTTCCTCGGCGTTATAATATTGGGCGAACCCATGACAATGCGCATAGCATGGGGATTCCTGCTCGTCATATCGGGTGTGAGTCTGATTGTGGCAAGAGGTAACATCTCGGCAACACTTGTGAGAATACGCAAAATGTTTCCCAAGAAAATAAGAAAGAGACATCATGATTAAGACAAGGTACATAATTGCCACATTAGCGGTTTGTGCTGCTACAATATCCCGTGCCGGCACACCGGTAACCTATACAAAAGAGGATTCGATAGGAATCGAAAAACTTCTTTCCCGAAATCACAGTTCTTGTCTCGGTTATGCCAAAGAATTTATAGGAATACCTTACGTGGCTCACACACTTGAGTGCAACGATAAAGAACAACTGGTGGTGAACATCAGAGAACTTGACTGCACAACGCTTGTTGAAACGGCCGCCGCACTTTATATTACCCACAAGAACGGAGGCAGAACTTTCGGAGACTATTGCAAGACGCTCGAAAACATTCGCTATCGCAACGGCAAGGCAAACGGCTATTCCTCACGCCTGCATTATTTCTCGGAATGGATAGATAATAATTGCCGCACGGGCATTGCGGAAGATGTGGGAGCGCAAGGCGGTTTTCCGTTTACGGCAAAGCAGAAAATAGATGTGCATTTTATGTCGCATAATCCGCAATATTATCGCCAACTTGTCAATGACAAAGCAATGCAGAACGAGATTCGCAAAAACGAAAACGCCATTAGCGGCAAAACATGTTTCTATATTCCCAAAGATCTTCTGAATCTCGGAAAAGGAAAACTGACAGCCGTTAAAGACGGAGATATTATAGCTCTCGTTACATCAAAGGACGGACTCGACATAAGCCACGTGGGAATAGCTGCATGGGAAAACGGGAAGCTGCATCTGCTTAACGCGTCGTCGCTGAAGCACAAAGTAATTCTCGATAGCCAAACGCTGTACGAATATCAAAAGAAGCGCGGCACACAATTGGGAATTCGTGTCATTCGGCTTCGTTAAACAGCGGTTGCAACAGAGGTTTTACGTTGCGCATCTGACCTAAAATGGCGGTTTTGCGTTTGTTTATATAGTGCGAGGGATTTGACGAGTCGAATCTCAGAGGATTTGGCAAAGTTGCGGCTATTAGCGCACACTCACTCTTGGATAGATTCGCTGCATCGGTATGAAAATGTCTTTTTGCCACAGATTCCGCGCCGTAAATGCCGTTTCCCATTTCTATACTGTTGAGATAAACTTCCATAATCCTCTTCTTGCCCCAAACAAACTCTATAAGCACGGTGAAATATGCCTCAAAACCTTTCCTTACCCATGAAGAAGTGGGCCACAAAAAGACATTCTTCGCAGTTTGCTGGCTTATGGTGCTTCCGCCACGCTTTCTCTTTCCCTCAATACGGTCAAAAGCCGCGTCTTGAATCTGTTTCAAATCAAAGCCATGGTGTTTCATGAAAAGTTGATCCTCTGAAGCCACCACGGCAACGGGAAGATTCTTGCTTATATCCTCTAACGGAACCCATTGATGGTGAAGTTTCAGTTTTTCACCCTTTGCGTGTTGTTGGAAAAGGCGAATAACCATTAAAGGAGTAACGTAAACAGGCATTACCTTGTAAACAAACACCATTCCGATTGATGACGCAAAAAAGCCTACTATTATCCAGATGGCGATATGCTTTAGAATAGATTTTATAAGAAACATGATTTTGCACATAAAATAAACCGCCGGAGCGGCATCCCTTTCCGGCGGTTTAAGAACTTACTTGTTTTGTTTACTGAAGCGTGCCTTCCTGCGCAGATTTGATCATTTTCTGGCTGGCATACATATAAATCTCTACACGACGGTTTTGCTGGCGACCGGCTTCGGTGGAATTATCCTGAACCGGGTTCTGCTCTCCAAAGCCTTCGGTTTTCTTTATCTGTTTTCCGTTTACGCCGCAAGACTTCAGGTAAGCTTCCACAGCCTGAGCACGTTTGCGTGAAAGATCCAAGTTCTTGTCTGCGCTTTGTTCCGCTGTGGAGTTTTTCCAACCCTGATTGTCGGTATAACCTTGGATTGCCACGTCAACATCAGTGTTTTTGTTCAGTACATTCTGCGCAAAATCGTTCAGGGAAGACTTGGCTGCCGAGCTGAGTTCTGCTTTGCCGGTATTGAAAAGTATTCCGGAGTCAAACGTACACTTTACAGCCGAAAGCCCATTGTTATCTTTTACTTCCTCTACCTTTGCATTTTCCACGGCTTCGGCTTGTTTCTTAACCTTGTCCATTTTGTTTCCAATCAGAACGCCTGCGCCTGTACCTACAGCGGCACCAATTATTGCGCCAACGCCTGCATTTCCTGCAGCTTTGCCTATCAGTCCGCCAAGCACTGCACCACTGCCGCCGCCTATTATGCCACCTTTTGCAGTGTTATTCATGTTGCAACCGCTGAATACGAGTGCGGCACTTAGTACAACCGCTGAAATCTTCAATACTTTCATAACTCTTATGTTTTTTGTTTGTTGATTGCCTTTTTTGTCTCTTGTTAAAATGGAAGGTCGTCGTTTTGCGGACCGCCTGCCATGATGTCGTCAGTCGGAGTGGTGGTTTGCGTTGCAGTAGGTGCAGGAGCAAAAGCCGCATCCGGCGTTTGCGCAGCTGCTGTTGCGGGAACAACTCTCCAAGCACGGATGTTGTTAAACCAACGTCCGTTATATTCGTGAGCATCTATATCAAACGAAACCGTATATTCGCCGTTAAGTTGAATATTGAACTGTTTCAGACGATCCTCGCCGAACACATTAAAAACGCATTTACGGGGATATTGGTCATGAGTCTCTATTACGAAATCCTGAGTCATCCACTGTGAACCCGATGTCTTTGACACGCCGCTTCTCGGTTCGCTTACGAATATTATCTTTCCTGTTATATCCATTTTATTTCTTATTCTTTTATGCTGCAAAGCTACTAAAAATTTTACATTCGGGGCGAAGGAACAAACGGGTATATTTTCCGTTTGCCAACATGAACATAAAAAAACGCCTCCCCACGCATTTGCATACGTGAGGAGACGCAACTTCTAAACAATCCAATGAATAATTTACTTAACTTCTATGTTGGTTATCTTTGCCACCTTGGCTTCTTCGGGAACTTTAGGCAATTCCACTTCGAGCACACCGTTTTCAACCTTTGCGGAAATCTTGTTGCGGTCTACATCATCGGGTAAAATCATAGCCTGCTGGAATTTGGTATAACTAAATTCGCGACGCAAGTAGCGACCTTTCTTTTCGTCTTTCTTTTCATTCTTCTTTTCCATGGCTATTACGAGATTTCCTTCATCGTCAACGTGAATATTGAAATCTTCTTTAGTCATGCCCGGAGCTGCAACCTCAACTGTATAATCTTTTTCGTGTTCCACAACATTGATTGCCGGTTCTGTGGCGTTTGCCTTTTCCATCCAATCGTTATCAAAGAAGTCATTAAAAATGCTTGGTAACCAATTCTGATTTCTTCTTACTAATGTTGTCATAGCTTTAATCTCCTATCTTTATTTGTTCTTTATCTGTTTGTTATCGTCCCTCTGCGTTTCCGCTTCGGAATTCACCTTATAATTCGCAAACCGAATGCCAGACAAAGGAGATGCCACGAGATTTTTATTTTATCCACTGTAAAACAACAGATTAGCCATTTACAGGAGTTTTCATACGCATTTTGAGCATATCATTTTTGTCAAAAGCCATGACATTTGCAGACATTTTGGCACACAAATCACCGGATATGCAAACGCCAAAGCACCGGTACACTGTCGCATGCCATACGCAAAAAAGAGTATTTCCTGCGGCTTTTCCGTATTACCTTATGACACAGCCACTTACCGCTTTTTCTAAAGATTTTTCAAGTTATTGTTTTTCAGATACTTATAAAGATCAAAAATATAAGGCACATATTTTAAAATAAGTGCCTTGTATTTTAAAATACATGGCTTGTATTTTTTACGATAAGCCATGTGTTTTTTTCGGCATCGGCTTATAGCATCATTTCATGCCGTTTGTCGTAAAATTATACAGAGATTTCCGAGACAAAATACCATGAGCCATGCCCGGAAATCCGTCGTACTGCGCGATTCAGACTTGTCCGGGTTGGGAAGAGCCTGACGTGATGCGCTCCAAACGTGATTTTTCCTCTTCGCCCATATCCTCTATGATATGAATGTCGCGTTGCGGGAACGGCATCGAGATACCGTTGGCATTAAACGCATTGTAAACCGCCTCGTATATGTCGCCCATGGCATAAAGCTTTGTGGCAACCGGAAGCCAAATGACCACGCGCAGCTGTACTCCGCT
Source organism: Prevotellaceae bacterium (assembly GCA_003150315.1). Lineage (GTDB taxonomy): Bacteria > Bacteroidota > Bacteroidia > Bacteroidales > Bacteroidaceae > UBA6398. The sequence goes on from QAML01000078.1 coordinate 68,466, forward strand.
TTCGCCCAATTCTTTCAACACTATTCTGAAACCGCGAGTCTTATCGTAATTCTCAAGCTTGGATATGGCATCGGTCATGATGCTGCGCGCATTTTCGATGTCCGTGCCGTAAGCCACGTCAACGGGAATCTGCGCCACTTCATAACGATGGTTTCGCGTAAGGTTCTTAAAGTTCTTGCTGAAAAGCTGGTTGTTCAAAAATGCAATGATTGAACCGTCGAGAGCCTCAATCATAGTGCTCTGATAAGAGATGTCGACAACCTGACCACGCACTCCGTCGCATTCTATAATGTCTCCTATGTGCAGACGACCCGTCATGAGCGATACGCCGTAGAACAAATTTTCCAGAGTGTCCTTCATGGCAAAACCGATACCCGTTGAAAGACCGCCCATGGCAACGAGAATTCCCGACGTGCTTATGTTGAGACACAACATGGAGATTACCACATACAGAAACCACATTGTAAAAGTGCACAACTTCATTACAAGAGCTTTCTCGCCTATCACTGTCTTCTTCTTTCCGCCATAATAAAGGATGAAGAACGAGTGGAACACATACACAAGGTATTTCACCACATGGAAAAAGGAGAAAACTATGAGAATCTTGAACAAATTTATGCGGGCAACGCCTGTAATGTCAATGAAGTTTGTAAAGAACAGGAACTTGCATATTTCGGAGAGCGAAAATACCTCGGTTGCCATGTAAAAACTAAAGAAGAAACTCGAAGCCATTATGACCGGCACAAAAACTCTGCGTACAAAATCGTACACCCACGTTTGACGTATGTCCGACTTGCCTTTCTTTATATGCGTATTGCGATATTGTTCCAAAATATCATAGATGCAGGTTATGGTTTGTATGCACGTGAACTGCATGATCCACCATATCAGAAGTTGCACACTGAGTAACGTATACCCCATCCATGATGTTACGACGCTCGCAACCATTACCACAAACGATATGCCCGAATAGAACATATCGCTACGGGGCAAACTCTTGTGGCGACGCACTATTACGGAAAGCTGCCACAATGTAGCAATAAACATGAGCGGCGGGAAACAGAGATTGACCATTTCGTTTGGAATGAAAATAATTCTGCACGTTATGACAATGAATCCCACGAGAATCAAAGGCGAGTAAATGCGGAAACCATCCCTTATCTGCGACCCGTCGAGCCTTACAAGCAGAGAAATAAGAATCACCGCAAGCAACCAGGCGTATTGCACCAAAAGCTTACAAGCCATTAGGAAAAAGTTATGCTTCAGCACAAAAAGCCAAAGAATCATGACGACTATGGCAAAGGTTACGGTGGTAGACGCCATTATTATGCACGGTTTCTTTTCACGGAACTGGGGGGTCTTAAACCTGCCGGGCAATACTAACCTTATGAACAGCAAGTTCAAAATCGTTGCTACAACAGCGTAAAACAACATGAAAATAAACCAACTCGCAACTACCGGTCCGCGCCACTGCGATGTGGTTCGCGTATGTGCCGAAGAATATTTCTCATGAAGGCTGTAGCGCGCCCTTGTTACCGAAGAACGAAGATTGGAAAGGATGTCGAAGTAAGTTTCATCACCATTGACAAAAATACTCTGCCTTATATTATTGTAACGTTTGATTGCGTAATCGTTCAAAGACTTCAAACGCTTCTCAACTTTGCCGTAAATGTCTTGGTATTCCCTTAATTCTCCGCCTTGATTCTCCAAAGTTCTTTTCATAGCCACACAAAGCGTAAGACATACGTCCCTGTCCATTTGTTCCTGCTTGTTGAGAATTTCTTTCGGCATGTGCTCCAAATTGTCTATGAGACCCTCGTAGCGAGCCTGCTCCACATCCATCTTTGTAAGCACTTTGTCGAAAGGCAACTTCACATTGTTGAAATCATCATATAAATCGGTAGCTTTATTACAGGCATAAGTAAGGTCGAATATGTAATCAATCTTCTGCGAATAGAGCATCAGGGCAATTTGGTTGCTCTCGTTCATGATTTCCATGAGATGTTTGTGAATTCTCTCGCGAATAGCCTGCCCCATAACTATACTTCGGCGACTGTCTCTCTGATACATTTCCAATTCTTCCCTGAGAACGGCAAGAGTTTGTCCGAGATTTTTTTCGTTAAGTACTGCCGACGCAGGAATAGCAAGAAACAGCACGGCAAAAATTAAAAATATCGTTTTACGCATAATCACCATGTCAATATTGTAGCAAAGTTAGAAATATTATGTGAGAAATAAGCGAAATAACTCTTCAAGCTTACTTTTATTGCAATGAAACAATTATCTTTGCATCGTTATAAACAAAATTCCGACCTGCACACATGCGACATATTAAAACGGACAAATTGCTATGGTAACAAAATAAACGAGGCAGACGGACAAGTATTTTTAGTATGGCAACTTTAATTGTAGATAGCGGATCGACTAAAACCGATTGGATAATTATTGCCGGCGACGGAAGCATAAAGACTTTCAAAACGGAAGGCATTAACCCTGTGGTGGGAAGCATTAACATAATCAATAAAACCATCACAGAAAATTTCATGCCCCAAATCGAAGGGACAGAAATAGACAGACTTTTCTTTTACGGCGCAGGCTGCACAAAAAACAAGAAACATCTCATAGAGGAATGCCTTGCAAAAATTTTCCCCAAAACCGAAATAGAAGTGGCATCCGACGTTCTTGCGGCCGCAAGAGCCTTGTGCGGACATAAAGAAGGCATTGCCTGCATACTGGGCACGGGGTCGAACAGCTGTTTGTTCAATGGAAAAGATATTGTTGAGAACATTTCTCCGCTGGGATACATTCTCGGCGATGAAGGGAGCGGTGCCGTGCTCGGAAGAACCTTTATAAGCGATGTTTTGAAAGGAGAACTTCCGCAGGACATCAGAGATAACTTTTTCGAGGAGACTCATCTTACTGAAGAGCTCATAATAGAGAATGTTTACAGCAAACCTATGCCCAACCGTTTCCTTGCAAGTTTCGTTCCTTTTCTGTTGCGTCATCACCACGACAGTCAGATTGCCGAACTTCTCGTGGCTAATTTCCGCCGTTTCCTGCAAAGAAACGTAAAGAAATACAATCGCCCCGATCTTCCCATTAATTTTATCGGCGGAGTGGCTAATAGTTTTCTCGAGGAGATATCCGTGGCGTTGAAGATAGAACATATTACTCTCGGTCGTGTAGAACAGAGTCCGCAAAAGGGACTTATCTGTTACCACACCACTTCCGCGAGCGAATTCATTATATAATTATTGCATTAAAACAGAAACAGGGGGAAACGAATGCTGTTCGTTTCTCCCTGTTTGCTTATATACTTTTTTTTAATTGCCGAAAACTATGGTATACCAGCCGTCTTCTCTTTTCGCAGGCTTCTGCACGCAGATAGTACGAGCGTATGCATCGTAATTCTTTATCTTTGTAACACCCGGCGAAAGCCTTTTCTCGGTTACGAAACGGCAGTTGAATTCGTCTTCCACCATTCCAAAATCCACTATTTCGGCGTAGAATTTGTCGGCATCGTCTTTGTTTGCAAAATCCACGCTTACTTCCGGGTCCATAAAGGTTGTTATTTGCAGTGCAAAGGCATGCGGCGATGTTTTTTCATATACAAAACCGTAATTATTTGCGGCAGGCTTCACATTCAAACCCTTGCCATAAACCACAACGCGCTTCTCCATGGAATCTATCACTGCCGATTTGTCCCACAACTTGGGAAGCTTACTCTCTGCAAGTTTGTTCTCATCCATTTTTGCGGGATTGTCCACTACGTCGAGCATGTCTTTGTAAACAGGTTCGAAAGCACATTCGTTTTTACACGAAACCGCAAACAAAACCGCGAGCAACGCGCCCGCAAGTACCATTATCTTGTGTTTCATTTCTTCTTGGGATAAAATGTTCGTGTTGTTCCCGTCTTCATGCTTGTTACCACAAGCGAATCGTCGTCAATGTTCTTAACACCAACCGTATCGTTTCCGTCAACAACGAGCAATCCGTTGCGTATTTCCGTTTTGACATTGAACTTTCTTAGGAGTGAAAGATTGTAAGCCTTTACCACAACCAAACCGTCTGCACCTTGGCGTTTGGTAACGGCGAAACTGTCGCCCTCCTCCACATATCCGTAAATATCACCGTAACCTTTTTCGTCGTCTTTGTCGATTTCAAGCGTATCACCATTGTTTGTACGCATATAAATTGCGCTCATACCGCTTTCCAAAGCCACACCGTAAACGGTGGAATCGGGAACAGTGCTCACGGAATCGCTGTCGGTCGTTACTTGAGGCGTTTCCGCCGGTTGTTTACCGCCTGTGCATTGCGAAAAAAGAATTGCGGCAACAATAAAAGCCATAAGGGTTGTAACCGAGTGCTTCATAATTCAATCACTATTATAAACTATTGCAAAGTTAAGGCATTCCCGTCAAAACACAGACTATACAGCCGATTATTTCACGTGCTTTTCTCTTATGACAAATGCCATATTGCCCCTAAAATCCTGCTTTTTCCCATGCTTTTCAAAGTCAATTTTTCACCTTTTATAACTCACTGAAAATCAGATGTCATTTTTCGCGAAAAATATAAGGCATATATTTTGAAATACAAGGCACTTATTTTAAAATA
>QAML01000078.1:76821-133126 GCA_003150315.1 Prevotellaceae bacterium
AAATACAAGGCACTTATTTTAAAATATGTGCCTTGTATTTTTTACAACAAGCCATGTGTGTTTTTGCACATCCGAAATGCGGCTTTCAAAATACGGTTTTCATGATTTTCATAACCTACTCTGATAATGTCGCATGGCTTGAATTTTACAAATTCTTTCATGCGCACTACATATATATGTATGTCCTCCCTGATAACGGGGATTATTTTTATCTTTGCACTAACAAGAAACATCAAAAATCATGCACAAGACATACACAACAACAGGAACATGTTCAAAACAAATTGATTTTGACATAGACAACGAGGGTAAAATAAGAAACCTGCACTTTCTCGGAGGCTGTTCGGGCAATACGCAGGGCATAGCAAGCCTTTGCGAGGGAATGAATGCCGAAGATGCGGCAAAAAGACTCAAAGGCATTTGCTGCGGAACCAAGGGTACGAGTTGCCCCGACCAGCTTGCCATTGCCTTGGAAGAGGCTTTGAACGAAAAACAATAATCCTCCGAAACCGGAAAAACCAAACCGCGCCGCCCAAGTTTGCATTTGGGCGGCGCGGTTTTACTTTATTTTGGAAGCAAAACATCAGGAAAGCATCACACGTCCTCCCGCCTGCTCAGCCAATACCATTTCTATCCTTTTCATCTCATTATAACGCCCCATAAGTTCCGCCGATTTTTCATCATCATTGGCAACTTCCGGCTTGGCAAGCTCTGCGAGAATACGGTTTGCCTCCTCCTCCACATAAGCCAGCTTGTAATTGTTCAGAGCAAGCAACACCACCTCGCCAATCTTGTCCTCTATCTTATCAATATTGTTCTGCTCCTTTTTGCTAAGCTGATATTTCTCACTTTCAAGCAAAGCCGCCGTCCTGCTTATGTTCTGGTCGGGATGATAAAGGAAATATTTTCGCGGAGAAAAGTCCGACTCGTGCGAATGAGCCACCGCTTCGTTCATAATCTGCTTGTATTCGGGCGAAGAAAACTCCAGACTGTCGGTGTCAAGGCTGTATTTCACCATATCTATGACATTCATTCTGCGCACTCCGTCTTCGGTTTCCACATCTCCCACCTCGAGAGTGCCGTAAAGCAAAACGAACTTCACAAGAACACTCTCCAATTTGTAAGATTTGCTCGGAGGAGACACAACCGCACTTGCCGTCACGCCATTTGCATTCTCACCGTCGCTTTGCGGCACATCTCCGCCGTTTGACGGCTCTGCGGCTGCGGCATTCTGCGTTCTCTCCTCCTCGCGTCGGCGTTCCATGATTTTTTCGCGCTTCACTTTCGCCACAGCATCGAGCAAAAGACTTTCCTCAACGTTCATTGTCTGGCTGCACTCCTTTATATACATGGAACGGAGTATTTTGTCGGGAATCAAAGCAATACTCGTAACCATATTGTCAATTAAAGAAGCCCGGCTTACAGGGTCGTCTGCACTGTCTTCCATGAAAAGACGGGTCTTAAAACGAATGAAATCGGTTTGGTGGCTATCGATATATTCTCTGTACTCTTTGGCATTGTGCTTACGGGCAAAACTGTCGGGATCGTCCCCGTCCGGGAGCAACAAAACCTTTACGTTCATTCCTTCAGCCAACAACATATCGATTCCTCGTATAGACGCTTTGATTCCTGCCCTGTCTCCGTCGTACAATACGGTAATATTGTTCGTGAATCTGCGAATCATTCTGATTTGTCCGGGAGTTAGCGAAGTTCCCGACGAAGCTACGACATTTTTAACGCCGCTTTGGTGCATGGAAATCACATCTGTGTAACCTTCTACAAGGAAACAGCGGTCTTCTTTCTGTATTTCGCGCTTGGCAACAAAGATTCCGTAAAGTTCGCTACGCTTGTTGTAGATTTCTGATTCGGGAGAATTTACATATTTCGCCGTTTCCTTATCAGTTTTCAGCACCCTGCCGCCAAAAGCCACCACTCTGCCGCCAACAGTATGGACAGGGAAAATCACACGTCCCGAAAAACGGTCAACAAGTCTGCCGTCGTCGCGTTTATAACAGAGACCGGTTTTTAGAATAAACTCTTCTTTGAAACCTTTCGCGAGTGCCGCGTCGGCAAGTGAGTTTCGTTCTCTCGGACAATAGCCGAGTCCGAACTCGTGTATGGTATCATCGCGAAAACCTCTGCTGCGGAAATACTGCATTCCTATTGCCACGCCGTCGGGACTGTTGTGAAGAACATCCTGAAAGTATTTCGCCGCCCAATCATTGAGAACGAACATACTCTCACGCACATTTTCCGCCTCGCGTTCTTCATCGGTCATTTCCTTTTCCCTTATTTCTATATGATATTTGCGAGCCAGCCAGCGGAGTGCCTCGGGATATGTAATTTGTTCGTGTTCCATAAGAAAGTGAACCACATTTCCGCCCTTGCCACAGGAAAAGCATTTACAGATTCCCCTGGCGGGAGAAACATAAAAGGAAGGCGTTTTCTCGTCATGGAAAGGGCACAAACCGCGATAGTTCACGCCGGCACGGCGAAGCGTTACAAATTCCGACACAACGTCCACAATGTTGGACGCATCCATTATCTTTTGTATGGTTTCTCTGTCTATCATCGTCCGCAACGCTTATTTCACGATTTTCAACTTGCCGGATTTCGTGAATTTCAGTTTGTCTATGCACACCACCCTGTCCCAATTAGGTTTTTCACAGTTGGGATTTGCATGACGATGGTAAACAATGTAAAGATTCCCGTCGTTGCCCTCAACAATACTGTTATGTCCGGGCGAAGATACACCGCGTTTCAAATCGGTTGCGAGCTGCGGGTTGTCGGAATACTTTTTCCACGGTCCGAGAGGCGAAGCGGCTTCCGATATTCCTATGCCGTAATAGCCGTAACCTGTGTCGTTTGCCGAATAAGTCATTACGTATTTACCGTTATGCTTAATAACCCACGGACCTTCGTTGCAGCGGTTTTTATTCCAGTTTACGCGCTCCCATTTCTGCGAAGCTCCCGAAATATATACCGGTTCGCCTATTATCCCGCTCAAATCTTTCTTGAGTTTTGCCGCATAGATTTCACCAATTGCCATTGTGTCCTTAACATAATTGTGGCTGTAATAAAGATATGGCTCGCCGTCATCATCCACAAATATATCGCAATCGATAGCCGAGTACTTCGTATCAATCCAAGGCACATATATGTCCTTATATTCGCCTTCGGGTTTGTCGCTCACTGCAAGACATGTGATGAGACTCTTGTATTTGGGACTGTAACAGCTGAAAGTTAGATAATACCTGCCTTTGTACATTCTCACCTCGGGAGCCCAGAAACAATTTGCGCCCACATAAGCTTCGCCTTTGGGTTCATAGAGCATGCCGCACCTTGTCCAATTTTTCAAATCCGTGGAAGTGTAATACTCAAATCCCTTGTCGGCAGTGGAAGTTCCCGTCAGGTAATAAACATTACCGCTTTTGAAAACACAAGGGTCGGCAACATGAATGGGCTTCCCATCGGAAAGGCACAAAGATTTGTCTTGCGCACAAACATTCACGCACGCAACCACCAATAAAAACAACATTGAAAATGTTCTGCTCATGAATCCTGTCATATCTTTTTATTTGTTTGCAAAGATAATCAATTCCCCGACAAACGTATGCCGATTCCCGTTTACAACAACGCGCACACCCTTTCTCTTTCCCCTCACCGCGCCTATCGGAAAGACCCAAAAATCCGCCTTTGTAAGTCATTGAAAATCAAAGGTCATTTTTCGCAAAAAATACAAGGCACTTATTTTAAAATAAGTGCCTTGTATTTTAAAATATATGGCTTGTATTTTTTACAAGATGCCTTATGTTTTTTCGCACTCGTCTTTTCGTTTTCCGGAAACGGGAAAAAAGCTATCTTTGCAAGTAAACATGGGGAATTTTAACGCAGAAAAAAAAGAGAGCAAAAGTTCCGCCGCAAACACCTACGGCAAGATTTTGAAGTACACCGGTCTTTTTGGCGGCGTACAGGTTCTCCAGGTGCTAATTTCTGTTGTCCGCAACAAATGCGCCGCATTGTTTATAGGGCGTGTGGGAATGGGCATTACCGATGTGCTTAATCGTACAACCGACATGTTCTCCGCTCTAACCAATCTCGGCATTCCCCTAAGCGGAGTCAGGACCATTTCCGCACAGCAAGCCTCGGAAAACCGCGCAAAAGTGCTTGCGTCAATAGCCACAATAAGATTGTGGTGTCTTATGACGGGATTGGTTGGCATGATTCTCTGTGCCGCTTTGTCAGAGGTGGTGAACAAATACTTTTTTTCAGCCACATTGCCCCAAGGATTCATAACTCTCGTTTCTCCCGTAATATTTATGATGGCTGTTTACGGGGGCGAAGCTGCAATTTTGAAGGGAACGCGAAATCTCAAACGACTTGCATCGGTGTCGGTAACAGGTTCGGCGATTTCACTTTGCGCAACAATTATACTCTACATCTCTTTCGGCATTGACGGAATACCTTGGGCTTTGCTCGCCGGGACATTTGCGCTGCTCGTTTCGGCACTCCACGCCACGACCAAGCTTTTTCCGTGGAACAAGAATATGTTTTCGGCATCGCATCTCCGCGCCGGCAAAGCCCTTTTGGCTCTCGGCGTTTCGTATGTGGCGGCGGGATTTGCAGGAACCGGGGCAGAAATGGCGGTGAGAGCGTTCATAGCCGGAACAAAAGGTTCGTTGGGCGATGTGGGTATATATGCGGCGGGATTTGTGTTGTGTGTAACATATACCAGACTTGTTTTCGTGGCTATGGATGCGGACTTCTTTCCGCGTCTGTCGGCTGTGGCAGACAACCGAACCGAAAGAAACGCCATTGTGTCAAAGCAAATAGATGTTTGCGTGCTCATGATGGCTCCCATGCTTGTTGCGTTCATAATGTTTCTCCCTTTGGCGGTAAAGATTCTTTACAGCGGGGAGTTTAAGGGTGCAGTCGGAATGTGTCTCGGGGCAGTGGGTTATCTTTTTATCAAAGCTGTTATCGCCCCAATCGAATATATTCCGCTCGCCAAGGGAGATTCGCTCACTTATTTCGTTATGGAACTGGCATATGATGTAATTTTTGTAGTGCTTGTCATATTTGGTTATAACCGTCTGGGACTTGAGGGCGCGGGAATGGCTCTTACCGCCTCGTATATGCTCGACCTCGCAATGGTTTATGCCGTATATCGCAAAATATACGGCTACGCCTTCTCGGCAAATACATTGAAAATAATAATTGTTCAGTTCTGTACGATAGCCATTGCCTTGGCGACATTCATTTCCGGCTACGGATTCATACAATATATATTAGGAACGATTTTATTTGCCCTATCGCTGTTGTTCAGCATAAGAAAATTAAATCTGACATGGAACCAAATAAAGCAGACATTTGCAAGACGGATGCAGAGGAAGTAAAAGTGAGCGTACTCATGACGGTTTATAACGAGGAAAACTATCTTCGTCAAAGCATAAACTCTATACTTTCGCAGAGCGAGCAGCACATTGAGCTCGTTGTGGTGGATGATGCATCGTATGACCGTTCTCCGGAGATTCTGAAAGAATATGCCGACAAAGATTCGCGTGTAAGAGTTTACAGAAATCCTCAAAACGAGGGACTTGTGAGGAGCAGGATTTCCGCTTTGAAACATGCGCGGGGCAAATTCACTCTCATCACCGATGCCGACGATTTTCTTTCAGCTGATGCCGTAAGTTCCGCACTCGAAGCTTTACACCGTACAGGAGCTGACGCAGCTGTGCTCGAACTAATGATGTATTTTTCGGAAAACGACATACGTCCTTACAACGACACACCGTTTGCGGAAACAATAGACGGTAAAAAGGCGTTCGACATGTGCATACACGGAAAACTGCACGGGCTTTGCGTGGAAGACAAAAGGCTTTACGACAAAATTCCATTCGATGATTCGTGCAGACTATACAGTGATGACAACACTGCGCGGCTGCATTATTATATAGCAAACAAGGTTTGCTTTTGCAAAGGCAGGTATTATTACCGCCAGCATGCCGCAAGCGAAACGCACAAAGTGTCAATAAACCGTTTTGACTACCTACGCGCCAATATGAGTTTGAGAAAACAAATGCTTGAACTGCATGCCGACCGCAAAAGCATGGAAAGCGTGGAAACGCACAGGTGGAAAAATATTGTGGCACACTATAAGTTGCTCATGGAAAACCGCAACGTTTTCACGAAAAAGGAACGCGCCGAAGCCGAAAGCATCATTGCCGAAAGCATAAGTACGATTGATTTTTCGGTGATACCCCGGAAACTGAAAATCCGCCCTCCCTATCTGCCGGCTCACAATATGAAAACATTCGTGGTGCTGCAAAAATTTTACAGGGTGCTGCGCAAAATTGCCGGCAAAGACTAAAGCATCTGTCGTTTCGGTTGGACACGAAACGGGATTAGCTAATTTACGGGAAGAATGCCTAATAAAACAGATTCCATGCTTTCAAAGGCAGTCCCTCCCGTTTCTGAAAATTCTTTCCTGCGAAACAGGCAGTAAAAGTCGGGAAGCATTTCAAACGGCAACGCTTTTTGCCACAAAAATGCCGCATGCTTTTTTGTCGCCAAAGGACATCGAAAAAAACACAAGGCATGTTGTAAAAAAATACAAGCCATATATTTTAAAATACAAGGCACTTATTTTAAAATAAGTGCCTTGTATTTTTCGCCGAAATTGATATCTGATTTTCAATAACTTACAAAAGCGAATTTTTCAGGGGTTTCTATACCCCGAAAACAGGAGCGAACAGAATGATTTGCCTGCACAAATTTTCGACAACAATTCAAGGAAACGCCCCTTTCCGCAATGTTTTCACAAAGCCGGAAACCGTGGGCATCTTTTGGTATCCCGCCGCAATTTTCAAGGATGTGCACAAAAAATACCGCCCTTTCGGAAAAAAGTCGCGAAAGGACGGTACACACAAACCTTTTTATAAGCCGCTATTAACGACTTATTTTATAATCTCAAGCTCTTTGAAAACCTTCAACAGCTTGTCAACTGCAGTTTTAACCTGTTCTTTTGTATGAGTTGCCATAAGTGCGAAACGAACCAAAGTATCCTGCGGCGCACATGCGGGAGGAATTACGGGATTAATGAATACCCCTTCCTCGAAAGCGCGTCTTGTTACGAGGAATGTCTTATCCACATCGCGTACATACAAAGGTATAATAGGCGATTCGGTAGCTCCGATTTCGAATCCGTTTTCACGGAAAAGTTTCAAGGCATAATTGGTTACATCCCACAGATGTTCTATGCGCTCAGGCTCGTTCTGGATAATGTGCAAAGCCTCCATGGCGCAAGCAGTTGCCGCCGGAGTGTCGCTGGCACTGAATATATAAGTACGCGCATTATGACGCAGCCAGTTTATGATGTATTTGTCCGAAGCAATGAAGCCACCTATCGATGCGAGACTCTTGCTGAAAGTACCCATAATAAGGTCTACCCCGTCGCGAAGTCCGAAATGGTCGCAAACACCACGTCCCTGTTTTCCAAACACACCGAGACCGTGAGCCTCGTCAACCATAACCGTGGCATTATATTTATGTTTCAAACGAATAATCTCGGGAAGGTTTGCAAGATCTCCCTCCATGGAGAAAACACCATCGACAACAATAAGTTTTACTGCCTCGGGACGACATTTCTTAAGTTGTTTCTCAAGATCTTCCATGTCGTTGTGCTTATACTTAAGGCAAGTGGAAAACGAAAGTCTGCGTCCGTCCACAATGGAAGCGTGATCGCGGTCGTCGCAAATGACATAGTCATCACGACCAGTGAGACACGAAACAACACCACTGTTTACGCTGAAGCCGGTTGAGAAACAAAGAGCCTCATCTTTGCCTTCAAATTCGGCAAGTTCCTTTTCGAGTTGCACATGGAGGTCTAAAGTTCCGTTCAAGAAGCGTGATCCTGCACAGCCGGAGCCATACTTTTCAAGAGCTTTTATGCCCGCCGCAATAACACGCGGGTCGGAAGTGAGACCTGTATAGGCATTGCTACCGAACATAAGCACTTTATGTCCGCCCATATTCACTTCTGTATCCTGCTTTCCGTCTATTTCACGGAAATAAGGGTATACGCCTTTTGCCATATACTGCTGCGGCAGGTCGTATTTCTTTAATCTTTCCTGTAATAATCCCATTATTTCTATACAAGATTGTCGAGAGACAAATTCTAAAACTGTGCAAAGGTAGTTATTTTTGTTAAAACGCAAAGTCCCACCACTCTAAAAACATACACATCCTATTAATTTAGCACCTTAACCCACCGGGCAATTGAAAAATTAGGCGTAAATTTGCAACACTATGTTGACTAAAAAACAAATCACATTCATCATAAACCCCATATCGGGAACACGCGACAAAAGGTTTATAGTCCGGGACATACAAAAGTTTCTGGACTGCGACAAGTTTGACTACAACATAGAGATGACCGAATATGCAGGGCATGCATGCGAGATTTCGCAACGCGAAAAGGACAAGGGAACAGACATTGTCGTTGCCGTGGGCGGCGACGGGACTGTTAACGAAGTGGCATCGGAGCTTGTGAACAGCAACACGGCTCTCGCGCTCATTCCATGCGGTTCGGGAGACGGCTTGGCGCGTCATCTGCAAATACCGTTGAATACAAAAGGCGCGATAGAGACCATAAATCTTTGCAACATAGAATCGCTCGATTACGCAACGGTTTGCGGTCGTCCGTTTTTCGTTACCTGCGGCATGGGATTTGACGCATACGTCAGCTACAGGTTTGCCGAAGCCAAGACACGCGGTGTGCTTACTTATCTGGAGCAAGCTCTCACGGAATGGTTGCGATATAAACCGGAGACATACACCGTGGAAGATGCCAACGGCACAGAAAAATACAAGGCGTTCCTCATTACCTGTGCCAATTCCTCCGAATACGGAAACAACGCCTACATAGCTCCCCAGGCATCAATGAACGACGGAATGTTGGACGTTACAATAGTAGAGCCATTCAATGCTATAGAAGCACCGCAACTTGCCTTGCAGCTTTTCAGCAAGACTTTGCGACCGGGAAGCCATGTAAGAATGATAAGAACCAACAAACTCACCGTGCATCGCGAAAAAGAAGGCGTGATACACTGCGACGGCGATCCGATAAAGGCGGGAAAGGATTTAGAGTTCGAACTTATTCATCACGGAATTAAAATGGTTACGAATCCGAACGCCAAATCGGACAGGACAAACCTTTTCCAGAACATCATGAACTTTGCCGACGAACTTCAAACCCGCAGCCGCATTTTTGCAGAGAAGAACAGCCCAATTAATGTCATAAACAAACTACGGGGCAAGTAACCCCGGCAGACACTTCACAGAATTATCTTTTGCGGCACTCTTTGTCCGCTTAGCCACAAGAGACAAAATGCACATTTTTCCCTTCATTTCTTATGCATAAAGGGACATCTGAAAAAACATAGGGCATATTGTAAAAAATACAAGCCATATATTTTAAAATACAAGGCACATATTTTGAAATAAGTGCCTTGTATTTTTCACGTTTTCAGACCCACTGATAAACAATAACTTACAAAACGCATAAATATTCCATCCCCCCTGACGTTTTCCTTGCAAATGTGCGTTTTTTTTCGTTGCTTTTTTGCGTAAGAACAATCAGGGAATGCCGGCAAATGTTTCCCTCGGCATGCAAACGGTTTTCGTTTTTCATCCGGGGCAAAACGGCAACAGCGCATCGGTGAGGACGATAAACATGTCTCGTTAATAAATTATCACGGAAAATTCGTAATTTTGCATCTTGGAAATCAGAAAAACAAATTATGACGGAAACAATCAACAGCACCCCTCTGCTGGGTATGACATTGGCAGAATTGCGCAATGTGGCAGAAACATGCGGAATGCCGCGCTTTGCCGCAAAGCAGATGCTTGACTGGATATATAAAAAAGGCGTTATGTCCACGAGCGAAATGACCAATCTCAGCAAAACCTCGCGCGAAAAACTCGCGGAGAACTATGTGATAGGTGCCAAAGAGTTTGTCGATGTGCAGGACTCCCGCGACGGAACGAGAAAGTTCCTGTTTCCCGCATCGTGCGGCGGACTTGTTGAAACCGTTTACATACCCGACGGACAAAGAGCCACGGTTTGTGTGTCATCACAAGTGGGCTGCAAAATGCACTGCGCCTTCTGTCTGACCGGCAAACAGGGATTTACCGGACAACTCACCACCTCCGACATTCTGAATCAGATTTACAGTCTGCCCGAAAGGGAAAAGATAACCAACATAGTGTTCATGGGACAGGGCGAACCGCTCGACAATTACGACAATGTGGCTAAAGCCATAGAAATACTAACTTCCGAAGACGGATTTGCAATGAGTCCCAAGCGCATTACACTTTCAACCTGCGGAATTCTGCCTGCGCTCAAAAAAATAGTGCGTGAAAGTCGCTGCAACATAGCAATAAGCCTGCATTCTCCCTATCATGAAGAAAGAATGGAGATAATGCCCATAGAAAAAGCCTATGAAGTTTCGGAAGTGGTGAAATATCTCAAAACGTGCGAGGAGTTTCGCGACATTCGCGGAGGACGCGCAAGAGAAACAAGCCATCAGCGCAGACTTTCGTTCGAATATGTGTTGCTGAAAGACAAGAACGACAGCCAGAAACACGCCTCCGACATAGCCGCAATGCTTAAAGGGCTGGACTGCAGGGTGAACGTCATACCGTTTCACACTTACAAAGGCGGAGAGTTCAAAAGTCCCGCGCATGCCGACGCAGAGGCTTTCTGCGAACTGCTGTGCAGACGCGGACTAAATGCCACACTGCGCCGTTCGCGAGGGCAGGACATATCGGCGGCATGCGGAATGTTGGCGGCAAAACGCAAGAGCGAAGAAGCCGCAAAGGAAAACGCCGATTAAATACCCGTGCGGCAACGCCGCATAAGCTATTTTATATGTAAATTTACACCGCAAAAATCATAAGAAACAATAAAGGCAAAGCACATGAGCAGCCTTTGAGCCACCATAAACTCACTAATAATGGACAATAAAAAGATACGTGTAGCCATAACCCATGGCGATACAAACGGCGTGGGATACGAAATAATTTTCAAAGTATTTGCCGACAGCGCAATGCTTGACCTCTGCACCCCAATCATATATGGTTCGCCCCGTGTGGCTATATTCCACCGCAAGGCGTTGAATCTGCCCACAAACTTCAATACCGTTCAATCCGCCAACGAGGCTGTGGACGGAAAAGTGAACCTTGTTTCATGTTTTGACGAAGAAGTGAAAGTGGACATGGGACAACCCACCGCCGAAAGCGGACGCGCAGCCTATCTTGCGCTTGAACGCGCCATGGAAGACTATGAAAAAGGCTACTATGACGTACTCGTAACCGCGCCAATCTGTAAATCGGCAATCCAAGGCGAGGATTTTCATTTTCCCGGACACACTGAATTTTTGCAGCAACGCCTTTCCGCCAACGGCGAAAAGGCTCTGATGATACTGATGAACGACAAAATGCGCGTGGCATTGGTTACAACTCATCTTCCGATAAGCCAGGTGGCAAACGCAATAACAGAAGAAGCCGTGGAAAACAAACTGCGTCTTCTCCACACCTCATTGCGCAGGGATTTTCTGATTTCCGAACCGCGTATTGCGGTACTTTCACTCAATCCTCATGCAGGCGACAACGGGCTGATTGGAAACGAAGAAGCGGAAAGCATAGTTCCCGCCATACAGAAGCTGAACGAGGAAGGTATTAACTGCTTCGGTCCCTATCCTGCCGATGGCTTTTTCGGCGATGCCGCATACAGAAAATTCGATGCCGTTCTTGCTATGTATCACGACCAGGGACTTGCACCGATGAAGGCACTCGGAATGGCTGACGGTGTGAATTTTACCGCAGGATTGAAGTTAGTACGCACTTCTCCCGACCATGGCACAGCTTACGACATAGCAGGAAAAGGAATTGCCGACGAAAATTCCATGCGACAAGCCATATACAAGGCAATAGATATATTCCGCAACAGAAATTTCGACGATGAAGCAAAAGTAAACCCGCTTCGCGAAGAATATCAAAACCGTCGGGAAGAAAACTTTCGCCCGAGAAACAACGCGGAAGAGCATAATCGCAAAGAGTAACAGTATGAAATTTGCAATATTGGCGGCAGGAGAAGGTTCAAGATTGGCTAACGAAGGCTCTTTTACGCCCAAACCGCTGACAAAAATAAACGGCGAAGCAATGATAGACCGTCTGCTCGGAATTTTCAGCCGTAACGGAGCAGACGAAATAATTGTGATAGTAAACAAACTCACCGGACTAGTGAGACAACACCTTATTGCCAACTACAACACGATTCTGGAAGACGGAAGTTCAAACACATGCCGCCGCAAACCGCTTATAGACACCCCCGTAAGGCTCGTGTCGAAAACAACAAAGAGCAGCATGCACAGTTTCTTTGAGATAAGCGGTTTTCTGAAAGACGGTAAATTCTGTCTGACAACTGTTGACACAATTTTCAGGGAAAACGAATTTGCGGAATACATAAAAGCTTTCAAAGAAAGCCCTGATGACGGATTAATGGCGGTAACTCCTTTCGTGGATGACGAGAAACCGCTGTACGTTGCCACAGATGAAAACATGAACATCACTGCTTTTAACGACGAAAACCTGAATGACAAATACGTTTCGGGAGGTATTTACAGCCTTACACCAAAAGCCTTGCAAACTCTCGAATCCTGTATAGAAAAAGGCATGAGTAGAATGCGCAATTTCCAAAGGCAGATGATTGCCGACGGACTTAAATTGAAAGCTTACTCTTTTGGCAAAATCATCGACGTGGATCATATTGACGATGTGGCAAAAGCCGAGCAATTCATCAATGAAAAATGAAAGCAAATAGGGTTACAGCAATAAGCCGAGCCGTGGAATATTCGCCAAATTGCGAAAGAAACGACGCACTTATATTCGGTGAAGTCTGTAACGGCTTGCAAAAAAAAGGATTCCAGACCGAGATTGTTTGCGAAGCCGACATCGATTTTATAGAAAAGACCAACACAAAACTTTATATAAGTATGGCGCGGGGAAGAAGGGTTCTCGACATACTTAAAAAGAAAGAAAACTCCGGTGCATTGGTCATAAACTCTGCGAAATCGCTCATAAAATACAATAGAATAGAGATAACAAAAAAGATGATTGAATGCGGAGTGCCCATTCCCCAAAGCGAAATAACGGAAACGGGAAGCACGCCGGGCATAAGCCATCATTTTTGGGTGAAACGCGGAGACGAATGTGCACAAAATGCAAAAGACGTTTGCTTTGTGGAAAATGCGGAGCAGCTTGAGCGTGTTTGGAAAGATTTTGAGGCAAGAAATATTTCCCAAGTAGTAATAAGCAAACACGCAGAAGGCGACCTTGTGAAATTTTACGGCGTGGAAGATACTGGATTCTTCTTTACGTGTTTCCCTACCGAGAACGGAGGCTGCGGGAAATTCGGAGCAGAAGCGATAAACGGCGAACCGCACAAATATAGTTTCTCACACAGCAAATTACGTGAGGAATGTAACCGTCTTGCCAGGATTCTAAACATTCCCATATACGGCGGCGACTGCGTTGTGGGAGAAAACGGAGATTTCAAAATCATTGATTTTAACGACTGGCCAAGTTTTTCGCGATGCAGAACCGATGCGGCGGAAGCCATAACCGAGTTCTTCTGCAAGCAGGCGGACAAGTTTCATTCCATATAGAACATACAAGATATATACAATATAATGCTTAAAGAATACAGGGCGCGAATCAGTGCCACATACAAAAACGCAGACACGGAAGAGTGGATTGACATTCGCTTTACCCGTCCAATAGGATATTTGTGGGCTTTGTTTTTCAAGAAGCTCCATGTTGTTCCGAACGTAGTTACCATCCTATCCATTATTATAGGTATTGCAGCCGGTTGGATGTTTTATTATCAAGACATATACCACAACATTGCCGGTGTGTTGCTTCTGATGTGGGCTAATTTTTATGACAGTGCGGACGGGCAGCTTGCGCGAATGACAGGAAAGAAAACCCGTTGGGGAAGAATGCTCGACGGGTTCGCTGGAGACCTTTGGTTCGTTGCCATATACCTTGCCATTGTTCTCAGACTATGGAACGAGTTCATTCCTTTAACTCATGTTCATTGGAAATTCCTGATTCTTTTCCTTGCAATCTTTTCCGGTGTGTTCTGTCATGCAAAACAGTGCCAACTTGCCGATTATTATCGCAACGTTCACATGTTTTTTGCGTTCGGCAAGGAAGACAGCGAACTTGACAACTCACGTCAACAGCGCGTTTTGCTTAACACCACACCCAAGAAAGGAAACTTCTGGTGGCGTGCCTTTTTGTATTTCTACGGCAACTATACACATTCCCAGGAATCTCTCACTCCCTATTTGCAAGACCTGATGAATGTGATAAACAATAAGCGCGGAGGAAATATTCCAGAGGAGTTCCGCCTTGACTTTCGCAAGGAAAGCAAACCCATGATGAAATACGCAAACATTCTGACGTTCAACTGGCGCGCCATAACGCTTTACGTTTCCTGCCTGTTGAACATTCCATGGCTTTACATCGTCATAGAAATTGTGGTGTTCACATCTCTTGCATATTATCTGCGCGAACGCCACGAAAAACTTTGTCGTCAGATGACAATGCTCCTTGAAAAAGGATATTACGACGAGACTCCAACACTCATATAACCCGTTTCCCCATGCGCAACAAGCTGATGAACGTGTTTCTTGCCGTCGGAGTCGTGGCTATAGCCGTGATGCTGTGCACGTTCGACGTTTCATATTCCGAGATATGGCAAAACCTCAAAAACGCAGGCTGGTGGTTCTTCGCCGTAGTGCTTGTATGGATTCCCATATACGCCATAAACGCCTGGTCGTGGCGTGTGATAATTAACAACGGCAACAACGGGCGGAGGCTGCCCTTTTGGCTCGTGATGAAATACACCATTTCCGGCTATGCACTCAATTATGTAACCCCCGTGGGCGTTCTCGGCGGAGAGCCATACCGGATAATGGAGCTGACTCCCTACTACGGCGCGGCGAAAGCCACTTCATCGGTCATACTGTACGCCATGATGCACATCTTTTCGCATTTCATTTTCTGGGCATTCTCCATTGGGCTGTATTTAATAATGTATTTCAATGCCATAACCACTGCAATGGGAATCATGCTGCTCATAGTGGCAGCTTTTTGCTGTTTGGGAATTTACTTTTTCATGAAAGGCTATCGCAACGGTTTGGCAATGAAAACGTTGAAAGTATTCACGCACATTCCGGGTTTACGACGAAAAGCACGGAAGTTCGTGGAGGACAAACGAGAAACCGTGGAACGCATAGACTCACAGATAGCCGAACTCCACCGTCAGAACAAACGCACGTTCTATCTGTCGCTTTTTCTTGAATTTGCGGCACGAATAGTGGGATGTCTTGAGATATGGTTCATTTTCATGATTCTCACTGACAGCGTATCGTTTTGGGACTGCATTTTAATCCAGGCTTTCACCTCTTTGTTTGCCAATCTTTTCTTTTTCATGCCTATGGAAATGGGCACGAGGGAAGGCGGATTTGCCCTCGCCGTTGGCGGACTTGCCATGTCGGGAGCTTTTGGAGTTCTCGCAGGTTTGCTCACCAGAGTGAGGGAACTTATATGGGTGGCAATAGGAATATTACTCATTAAAATAGGAAAGACCGGAAAAACGAGCCAATCAAAAAGCAACGCATGAACGAAAACTTCAAAAACATCAAAGGCATCATATTCGATTACGGAGGAACCCTCGATTCCGAAGGTCGCCATTGGTCGTACATACTGCGCGAAGGGCTGAAAGAAGCAGGTATAGAAACCGACAACGACACTTGGAAAGACGCATACGTGTTTGCCGAACGCGCACTTGCCAAAGAGCGTATAATATTCGAGGAAGATACTTTCCGAGATGTGATGTTAAAGAAAACAGGGATAGAAATAGCCCGGCTTTCATGCCTCGGGGCTATTGCGCTTTCGGATATTCAAATGAAAGAATGCTCCGCCAAGGCTTCCGAATACTGCTATAATTACGCGGCAAACTGCATTGAGCGCAGCCGAAAGGTTTTGGAAGAAATCGGAAACCGCAACATGGTGCTCGTTACCAATTTCTACGGCAACATACAGTCCGTTCTCAGAGACTTCCGTCTTGATTTTTTCAAAGAGATAGTGGAATCATCGCGCGTTGGCGTAAGAAAACCCGACCCTCGCATATACGAGCTTGGCGTGGACAGACTTGGCATGGACGCAAAGGAGATTGTCGTGGTGGGAGACTCGTATGATAAAGACATCATACCCGCAAAAGCCATAGGATGCAAGACTGTCTGGTTGCAAGGCGAGGGATGGGGAAAAGCACCCGAAGATGTTTCGGCGGCAGATGCCGTGATTACAAGCATAGCCAGGCTTCCGCAAATATTGTTATAAAGTTTTCTGTTTCCGACATTCGATATTCGGAAAACGGAAGTCATTTTCAGGCAAGTATTCGCAACTTTATTTTCCACTGATTAGGAATAAAAAAGAATCTTCGCCGCACAACCTGAAACAAATGCCACACTGTCCGAAATCACCGCATTGTTTTCGGCATTTTCCGCATTGTTTTTCACACCCCTACCCTTTTGTCATTAACGGCAAGCCGCATTCGCAAGAACATTATCCCCTGCGTTCGGAAGTCTGCCGGTTATAACGGCAATTATAAATGAATATACGACTCATAAAACTGCATATATTCAAAACCAAATGTCGAAAAAAACAAGCAGAAATGCTTCGGTTTTCTCAGCCGGTGCTTCATAGAAAAAAACATAAGGCACCTTGTAAAAAATACAAGCCATATATTTTAAAATACAAGGCACTTATTTTAAAATATATGCCTTGTATTTTTGTCCTCACAAATATTTAATGTACAGCAACATACAAGAGGGGTTCAAAATGCCTTGAAAATTCAGAAAAAGCGCATCCGATACAAAACATATTATTCATGTTTTGTTGCATACGGTAAAACAAATTGAATGATTATAAGAAGCAATCATGTTCAAGCCGGAAAAACGCGCCGGCAAACATGATTCCGTATCACTTTAGCCGCCACCTGCCATTGTATTTAATGACAGGAACGACAATCTCCTCTTTCGTGCTGTCGCCATAGGTTATGTAAATGCGGACAACCGAATACGTAGCCTTTTCGTTAGTATTTTCGGCTATGGCTTTGGCACTTACCATGCCCTTGCGCTCTTTCTTTTCGTTTTCAGCCGCCTGTTTCAGCACATTCACAAGGCTGTTGTGATAGCGTTGCGGGATGCTGTCATAACTCTGTACGCACGAAAGATATTCGTCATACTCTCCCTTTATGAGATGGGCGTATGCAGTTTCGGCAATCTCGGAAGGCGTTGATTTTTCAACGATTCCCTTCTTGTTTTCAGACTTGCACGAAAGCAGGAAAATCACTGCGGATAACGCCGCAACAAGTCTAAGATTCATTTTTACTTATGACGAATGAAAACATTTATGGGAGTGCCGCAGAAATTCCAATTCTCGCGAATGCGATTCTCGAGAAAGCGGCGGTAATGTTCCTTAACATACTGCGGAAGGTTGGCAAAAAATGCAAACGACGGCACACGTGTGTTGGGAAGTTGGGTGCAATACTTAATCTTTATATACTTGCCCTTGGTTGCAGGGGGCGGCGTTTCCTCGATAATGGGAAGCAGAATATCGTTAAGCTTCGGAGTAGGAACTTTGGTGGTTCGGCGCACATACACGTCTTTTGCTGTTTCAAGCACCTTGAATATGCGCTGTTTCGTCATTGCCGAAGCAAAAATTATGGGGAAATCCACAAACGGAGCCATGCGAGAGCGAATGGCGTTGATGTATTCCGTTTGCGCCTGTTGGGATTTATCCTCTACCAAATCCCATTTGTTCACCACCACAACAAGTCCCGTTGAGTTTCTCTGAATTACCTGGAAAATATTCATGTCTTGCGTACCGATTCCGCGCGTTGCGTCAATCATGAGAATTGACACATCGGCAGACTCAATGGCGCGAATGGAGCGGAGAACGCTATAATATTCCAAATCCTCGTTTACCTTGTTCTTCTTGCGGATTCCCGCTGTATCAACAATATAGAAATCAAAGCCAAACTTGGTATATCGTGTTGAAATAGCGTCGCGCGTTGTGCCCGCTATATCAGTTACGATGTTTCTTTCCTCGCCTATAAAAGCATTTAT
This sequence comes from Prevotellaceae bacterium, assembly GCA_003150315.1. GTDB lineage: Bacteria > Bacteroidota > Bacteroidia > Bacteroidales > Bacteroidaceae > UBA6398. The sequence continues at coordinate 95,082 of QAML01000078.1, forward strand.
GAGACTGCTTTTTCCAACATTGGGGCGACCGACCACAGCAAAATGGGGAATGCTTTCGTCATCTTCAGCCTTGCTCTCCTTGGGAAGTTTCTCGATAATGGCATCAAGCAATTCGCCCGTACCACTACCCGTTGCCGCACTCACAGCCATGGGTTCGCCCAGACCGAGACGGTAAAATTCCGCGCTTGAAAAGACATCGGCGCTGTTGTCTGCCTTGTTGGCAACAAGAATAATGGGAAGTTTTGCACGACGAAGTATGTTGGCAACCTCGTCATCGAGATCAGTGATGCCATTCTTGACATCAACCATGAACAGAACCACATCAGCCTCTTGGGTAGCCACCATTACCTGCTTGTGAATCTCTTCCTCAAAAATATCATCGCTGTTGACAACCCAACCTCCTGTATCAACAACCGAAAAAGTTCTGCCGTTCCAAAGAACTTTGCCATATTGGCGATCGCGAGTGGTACCGGCTTCATCACTCACAATAGCGCGACGCGTTTCTGTAAGACGATTGAAAAGAGTTGACTTGCCCACATTCGGACGTCCAACGATAGCTACTAAATTTCCCATTGTTGATAGTTCGGATAGTTTGTTTTATGAATTGTAAAAATTACTTCGGTTCGTAACCGAAGCTTTCGAGCGATTTTGAAGAGTTTCTCCAATTGGGATTCACCTTAACATACAGCTGCAAAAAGACTTTCTTGTCAAAAAACTTCTGAATGTCTCTCCTGGCTTCCTCGCCCACTCGTTTCAAAGCCACACCGCCATGACCTATTATAATGCCTTTCTGACTTTCACGCTCAACGAATATCGTTGCAGCAATACGGATGAGTTTTTTATCCTCTTTGAACTCCGTTACAAGCACCTCCACTGAGTAAGGAATCTCTTTGTCATAATACAAAAGTATCTTTTCGCGGATGATTTCGGATACTATGAAGCGTGAAGGCTTGTCGGTGAGCTGGTCTTTGTCAAAGTAATCGGGAGATTCGGGAAGCAATTCCACAATACGCTTCTGCACATTGTCAACATTGAAACGGGCTTTTGCAGAAAGCGGAACAATTTCCGCCTGAGGAATCTGCTCATGCCAATATTCCACGAGCTTCGTAACTTCTTTCTCGTTGCTCAAATCAATCTTGTTTATAAGCACAAGAATCGGAATATTGAGCTTCTTGACTTTGGAAATGAAATCCTCGTTCTTGGATTGCTTCTCTACGGTATCGGTTACATAAAGAAGTATGTCCGCATCCTCAAGCGACGAAACCGAGAATGCGAGCATATCTTCCTGTAGTTTGTAATTAGGCTTAAGCACGCCGGGAGTATCAGAAAAGACAATCTGATAATCATCCGTGGAAACTATTCCCATAATCCTGTGGCGCGTGGTCTGCGCTTTGAAAGTGGCAATAGAAATTCTCTCGCCGACGAAAAGATTCATCAACGTGGACTTTCCCACATTGGGATTCCCAACAATGCTAACAAAGCCTGCCTTATGCATTACCTATTATTTTGCACTTTTATAGTCGTAAGCCCATTTCAGATAGGACGCGCCCCATACAAATCCCGCACCAAATGCACAGAATATAAGGTTGTCGCCTTTCTTAAGTTGGCTTTCGTAGTCCCACAACGCCAAAGGAAGTGTAGCTCCCGAGGTATTTCCGTAACGTTGTATGTCCATCATGACTTTTTCCATGGGAACTTCGAGACGTTTTGCAACAGCTTCGATAATTCTTACGTTTGCCTGATGAGGAACTATCCAGGAAATGTTATCCTTATTGAGATTGTTGCGCTCGGCTATGACATTGCAGGCATCACTCATGTTTGTTACCGCAAACTTAAAGACAGTGCGACCCTCCTGATGCAAATAATGCAAATGATGATCGATTGTGAAATGAGTAGGAGGACAAACGGAGCCACCACCTTTCTGAACGAGGAAAGGAAGTCCCTTGCCGTCGGTGCGAAGATAAGAATCAATCAAACCGTAATCCTCTTCGGTGGGTTCAAGAAGCACTGCTCCCGCGCCATCGCCGAAAATCGGGCAGGTGGAACGGTCGGTGTAATCCACGATAGAGGAAAGTTTGTCTGCACCACAAACAATTACTTTCTTATAACGCCCGCTACGAATAAGGTTTGCGCCGAGTTCGAGTCCGAAAAGAAAACCGCAGCACGCGGCTTCCATATCGAAAGTATAGGCATTGGTCATTCCCAAACGTCCAAGGACAATAGAGCCGGTGGAAGGGAGATGATAGTCGGGAGTTGAGGTTGCCATTACGAGACAGTCTATTTCTTTCGGGTCGGTTCCCGTGCGTTCAAGAAGTTGTTTGACTGCTTTGCGTGCCATATAGCTTGTGCCGAGTCCTTCTTCGTTCAGAATGCGACGCTCCTTAACTCCTATACGAGTCATAATCCACTCGTCGTTGGTGTCAACCATTCTTGAAAGTTCGTCATTGGTCAGCACGTATTCGGGAACGTAACCTCCTACTCCTGTTATTATAGCGTTTATATTATTAGCCATTTCCTCTTTTTTAATAATACGACAACTTGAAGACCATGCGACTTTCCGCGCAGTCTCCAAGCATTCATACTGTTTTTACTTCGGGACGAAGCAAATTATGCTTCCGCTCCTTTTTCGATTGCCACCTTGCCGCGGTAATAACCACAATCGGGGCATACTGTGTGATACACGTAAAGTGAGCCACAGTTAGGGCAAACTGCCAACGTAGGTGCTACAGCCTTATCGTGTGTTCTGCGCTTAAGGGTGCGGGTCTTGGATTGTCTTCTTTTAGGATGTGCCATTTTATTCTAAATGTTTATTTGTTTATTATTTTTTACTGTATTTCTGCCGAATGACTTTCGAGCCATTTCGTCATTGCAGGGTTGCATTCACCTTCTTCATGCACATGAACCGACGGAACATTGAGAGCAAGCGTTTCGAACACTCTGTGAGACAAATCAAGTGTGCCGTCGGCACGAGCCTCAAGCATGTCTTCGTCGTCGGTTTCCATGTCGGCGTTTGTGCATACCACCTTTACAGTATCTTCTACCTCCGTGTCGTAATTCATTTCGTCAAGACAGCGGGTACAAGTTATACGCAAAACGCCTTTCACCTTTATTTCCACAAGATAATCGTATTTCGAATCCTGTGATTTCCTTGCAGTGGCAACAACATCCACTTCACCGCCAACTACGTCCTCATTGCCGAATTGTTTGAAGAATTCATTCTCCAAACGAACGCTTTTTTCTTCGTTTTTCTCGGCTAATTCCTTGACGTTTACTGTGCAATGTATCATATCTGTTGCGTACATACCACTAAAAGCGACCGCAAATTTATGATTTTTTGTGCTAATACGGAAGTTTATCCTTGGAAAATCATCAAAAAAGCGTATTCCACAATGTGTTTTGTACTTTTCCCGGGGCTTGTGGCGGGGTGTTAGGAATAATATTTCTATTTTTGCGTCAAATTACACATGATATGAGTGCAATAATAATGTGGTGTCTGGCCCACCTTAACTATTGGACAATAATTTTGTTCATGGCCGTTGAGAGTTCGTTCATTCCTTTTCCTTCCGAAGTGGTTGTGCCGCCGGCGGCATGGCTTGCCGCAAACGGCGAAAACGGTTTGAACATCGTTGGAGTTATAATTGCCGCAACTTTGGGTGCGGATATTGGCGCCACTATCAATTATGTTCTCGCCAAACTCCTTGGCAGACCCATTGTTTATGCTTTTGCCCGTTCCAAGATGGGGCACATTTGCCTGATTAACGAGGAAAAGGTGAAGCATGCCGAGACTTTCTTTGAGCATCACGGTGCTTCCTCCACATTTTTCGGTCGTCTCGTGCCTGCCGTAAGGCAGTTGATTTCCATTCCTGCCGGTTTGGCAAACATGCACTTCGGCAAGTTTATTCTTTTCACCACTCTCGGCGCGGGTGCATGGAACATTGTGCTTGCCACAATAGGTTATTCGCTGTCAAAAGTGCCAGGAATGAAAAGCACGGAGGATATTGCCAATCTTTCTGCCAAATACAGCCACACCATAGGCTATGCCATTCTTGCCATTGTGGCTGTGGTGTTGTTGGTGATTATTATCAAGGAGACAAACAAAAAGCATAAAAAACAATAACTTCATCATGGACCATCTGCCAAAGGACCCTGCAATTTTGGTTTCAAGTGTAAACATGCTTCTGCGCGATAACGAATATGATTCTTTCGAAGAACTTTGCCACTGCTTCAATCGCAATCCAGACGAGTTGAAAGCTTTTTTGAAAGAGAACGGATATGTATATAGCGAGGAACAGAAACAAATACGCCCTTGCGGCTTTGACGAATAAGGAAAAGCATGATTAGCCGGGACGCAATAGAAACTGCCTACAGTTTCTTTCACCAAAAACAGAGAATATACGCCCATTCCACGATTGCAAGCCAGAAAGACGACATTGAGTACGCCATTTCTTCATACGTAGAGGGCATGAGTCCTGAGTTGTACCTCAAGATTTCGGAGGGGAAGGACGGTTTTCTGCTCAGACACGATTCTTTCGGCTGCGACATTGCCAATGCGGTGGAAAGACTCGAAAAAATGCTTTGAAGATATGGGCACGGCGCACAATGCAACGCTTCCCGCACGAAAGCCGAGGGAATCGAACTTCGAACTGCTGCGTATTGTGGCAATGATATTCATTGTAGCCCACCACTTTCTCATCGCCTCGGGAAATATAAACTATTACAGCCCAACCCTTTGCGGCGGCGAATTTGCCAATTCCTTTCTTGTGTGTGGCGTTGACTGTTTCATTCTTATTTCGGGGTATTTCGGCATAAAGTGCAACGTTTACAAATTTCTAAAGATTGTTTTTCTCATTCTTCTGACGGTTTTCATAGAGTATATACTCGCAACCATTCCCGCCACAAGCCGCTTCATAAATCTGCACTACGCCGTCCACCACATAGTGCCCCTGTTCAAAGACACGAACTGGTTCATACCGTCATACATAGGACTTATGCTCCTGTCTCCAATTCTCAACAAGGCTCTCGAACACGCTTCGTCCAAGGAGTTGACCGTTTGGACGGCAGCCATGACCGTTCTTTGTCTCTACTCATACTTTTTCAGCATTACACCGGTGGACACAACCGGATACAATCTCATTCAATTCATATACCTATATATATTAGGGAGATTTCTGAAGCATATCGGTAACGACATCAATGCCCCCCGCGCCGCCGCCATGTATATATGCGGAAGCCTTGCTGCCTACGCTGTATCGGTTTTAGTGAAACCGGGATTCACGGCATTTGCTTACAACAGCCCGCAAATACTCATCGCTTCTTCGGGACTGTTTCTGCTTTTCAGCAAAATAAAACTGCGTAGCAACGCAGTGAACATTGCTGCATCGACAACGTTCTGCGTATTTTTGTTTCACTATTCCATAATCTACAATCTTAAAAACGACTGCACCCTCTCCCAAGTTATACTTCTTTTTCTCGTTTCCTTTGGCATGGGGTTCGTAATCGGGCGATTTGCATCCGCGATTCTTGCAAAAACCGGCATAATAAAATAAGCGCGTATAGCTTCATAAAAAAAACTACATGCCTTGTTGTAAAAAACACAAGGCACTTATTTCAAAATACAAGGCACATATTTTAAAATATATGCCTTGTATTTTTCGTCTTTTCAAACATCTGAAACGCAACAACTTACAAAAACAACTTTTTTGACCTCAAAAATCGTGTTCGGAGACATACGGAAAAGCCCGTTTCCGCAAAAATCAGCGCATCGAGCGGACATGTCTTTTAATTCCACCCACAGGGGCATCACAAAAAACAGCGTCAACATGTTTTTCAGACAAATACGCAGAAATTAGTGGCAAATTCATACAAAAGCATGCTAAAACGCCACATTTTTCCCGACAAACACAAGCAGGAAAATAAATAGTGCTTTTTTCCGCAAATGCTTTGTCAAATCAAAATAAATAATTTACTTTGCAATACAGACATTAAAAATCAGCCATTCACTAACCTTAAAAAATTAGCATTATGGTAGAAGGACAGTTAAACAAAAGTGGATTGAATCCTGACAATTTCCGTAAAACCCTTAACGGAAAGGAGATTAATTTATATACTCTGCGCAACAGCGAGGGTAATGAAGTTTCACTGACAAACTATGGCGGCGCAGTTGTAGCCATAATGGTGCCCGACAAAAACGGACGCCTGGCAAACGTCATACAAGGTCATGACAATATAGACGATGTAATAAACAGCCCCGAGCCGTTCCTCAGCACGCTGGTGGGACGCTATGCCAACCGCATTGCAAAAGGAAAATTCGTACTCAATGGCAAGGACTACTATCTTGCAATAAACAACGGTCCGAACCATTTGCACGGCGGTCCCACGGGTTTCCATACAAAAGTGTGGGAAGTGGAGAGAGTGGACGAGCGCGCCATTGTGTTGAGAAATGTGTCGCCCTACTACGAAGAAGGCTTCCCCGGCGAACTGAGCATGACTGTCATGTTCACATTCACCGACAACAACGAACTGATAATTGACTACAAAGGCACTTGCAACAAGAAGACAATCGTTAACATGACTCATCACGGATTTTTCTCGCTTGCAGGAATAGCCAACCCCACCCCGTCGGCAGAAAACGTGATTTGCCAAATAAACGCAGACTATTATCTGCCCATAGACGAGACATCCATTCCCACGGGAGAGATTCTGAAAGTGGAAGGAACACCGTTTGACTTCCGCAATCCCCATGCTGTGGGCGACCATATCAACGATGACGACATACAGATTAAGAACGGCGCGGGATACGACCATTGCTTTGTGCTCAACAAGCACGAACCGGGCGAACTTACCTTTGCCGCAAAAATCAAAGAGCCGGAAAGCGGCAGAACAATGGAAGTTTACACCACCGAACCGGGAATACAATTCTACTCAGACAACTGGGCAGACGGCTACAAGGGACAAAACGGCGCAACATTCCCGCGTCGCAGCGCACTTTGCTTTGAAGCGCAGCATTTCCCCGACAGCCCGAACCACGCATACTTCCCCGCAGTGGTTTTGAAACCAGGAGAAATCTACACACAAAAGACTATATATAAATTCGGTGTGGAAGACTAAAAGACAACAACAGACAAAATTCATTCACTAATAAAATAATCTAAAAAATAAATTAATGGCACAAAAAACTAAACAATGGGCAGCGATTGTTATGATGGTCGCGCTCTTCGCTATGATTGCCTTCGTAACGAACCTTTGCTCACCTATGGCGGTAATCGTACAGAATCAATTCGGAGCTTCCGAGTTCCAATCGCAAATTGGTAACTATGCAAACTTCATAGCTTACCTTGTAATGGGTATTCCCTCAGGTATGCTCATCGTGAAGTTCGGTTACAAAAAGACAGCACTCCTTGCGCTCATCGTAGGAATTATCGGTATGGTGCTAGAACTCCTCTCCGGGACTCTTGAAAGCATGTGGATTTATCTTCTCGGCGCATTTATCGCCGGTTTCTGCATGTGTATGCTCAACACCGTAGTAAATCCTTTGCTCAATGTCCTTGGCGGCGGCGGCAACACGGGAAACCAGTTGATTCAGATAGGCGGTGCTTTCAACAGCGCAGCAGCTGTGGCTGTTTACATTATCCTCGGAGCTTTGATTGGTGAGGTAACGAAAGACACGGCAATTGTTGACGCAGCTCCCGCAATGTACATAGCATTGGGAATCTTTGTTGCAGCATTCATCGTATTGTTCTTTACTAAAATCGAAGAGCCCAAACAGGAACCCGTAAAGGCAGAACTTATAAAAGGAGCCTTGAGCCATCGCCACTTTGCCTTAGGTGCTTTGGCAATATTCCTTTACATGAGCGTTGAAGTAGGTACTCCTACCTACATGATCAAATATCTCATCAGCGATGTAGGCATTTCAGCCGGCGTAGCTTCGTTGATAGCAGCAGTATATTGGTTTGCCATGTTCATAGGTCGTTCAATCGGCGGTTCAATCGGCGGAAAAGTTTCCAGCCGTGCCATGGTTTCAACCGTAGCTATAGCAGCAATCATATTATTGGCGTTCGGTATGTTGGCACCAAGCACATTGACTGTACAAGTTCCCGGTGTTGACTGGGCAAATCTCTCCGTAATCTGGGTAGATGTGCCTGTCGGCGTTGCAGCATTCATTTGCGTAGGTCTTTGCACCTCTGTAATGTGGGGCGGAATCTTTAACATGGCTGTCGAAGGACTTGGCAAATACACAGCAGCAGCTTCAGGAATCTTTATGACAATGGTTTTCGGTTGCGCAATAATGGTTGCACTCCAGGCAGTGGTTGCAGAACAAACCGGAAGCTACCTCGTAAGCTACATAATCCCGCTTGCTTGCGCAGCATACATTCTTTTCTATGCTTTGGTGGGCAGCCGCGTGAAAAAGACAGAAGCAGAATAATAAGAAACTTAATTAAAATGTCCGGCAGAGGAAATCCTCTACCGGACATAACCTAAAAAATAAAAGATTATGAAATTAAAAATAGATGACGTTCGCAGCCGTTTCATCAAACACTTTGACGGTAGCACTGGAAACGTTTATGCTTCACCGGGACGTATTAATCTTATCGGCGAACATACAGATTACAACGACGGTTTCGTATTTCCGGGAGCCGTTGAGCAGGGAATTATCGCAGAAATCAAACCTAACAAATCCCGTAAGGTTTGCGCTTATTCCATTGACATGAAAGATTACGTAGAATTCAGTCTTGACGACGAACAAGGTCCTTCTGCTACTCATTTCCGCTTCGTTTACGGTGTTTGCCGTGAGATGATGAAACTCGGAGTTCCCGTAGAAGGATTCAACACTGCCTTTGCAGGTGATGTGCCTCTTGGTGCAGGAATGTCTTCGTCCGCTGCTCTTGAAAGCACATTCGCTTTTGCGTTGAACGATCTCTTTGGCGGAAATAAAATAGACAAGTTTACTCTTGCAAAAGTAGGTCAGGCTACCGAGCATAACTATATCGGCACAAACTGTGGCATTATGGATCAGTTCGCATCGGTTTTTGGTAAAGCAGAGAACCTTATGCGTCTTGACTGTCGCTCTTTGCAGTATAAATATTTCCCCTGGCATCCGAAAGATTACCGTCTTGTTTTACTCAACTCGCAGGTTAAGCACGAACTTGCAAATTCTGCCTACAACCAACGTCGTAAGAGTTGCGAAAATGTCGCAGAAGTTTTGAAACAACGCTTCCCCGGTGTTAAATCTCTGCGCGATGCAAACTATGACATGCTTGATGCTGTTAAGAACGAAGTAAGCGAGGAAGACGCTTTGCGCGCAAAATATGTTATTGGTGAGAAATATCGTGTAATGGAAGTATGTGTTGCGCTCGAAGAAGACGATTACGAAGAAGTGGGACGCAAGATGTTTGAAACCCATCACGGACTTTCCAAGGAATATGAGGTTTCTTGCCCCGAACTCGACTTCCTTAACGACGTGGCAAAGAGTTGCGGTGTAACCGGTTCCCGTATTATGGGCGGCGGTTTCGGAGGTTGCACAATCAATCTCGTAAGCAACGAATTGTACGACAATTTTGTTGGAACGGCAAAGCAAGCTTATAAAGAGAAATTCGGTATCGAGCCTATCTGCATCGATGTTGTTATCGGCGATGGTTCTCGCAGACTCTGCTAATTACCGTAAAAAGTAAATACACAACGCCCTGCTCCGTTTGCGGGGCGTTGTTTTTATATCCTCTCCCTTTTCTTGATGAGCGAAATGAGTATCCTGCAATTTGCAACAATCTTCGGCTTTGCGATATTTGTCATCGCAACTTTCTGTCTTGCTTTTTTTAATAAGCCGAAACACAAAACTCCCCGACCGCACGCATTCGGCAGCGCGGAAATCAAATTTTCGGAAAAGGAAAACCGTTTCGTCATACGCGGCAGGCGTTTCATTCCCGTCAGCGTGGCTGTAAATTTGTTTTTCAATGCTTTTGACAAAGACCTCTATGCCGCAAGAAAATCGGAAGAAACAGGTATGTCCAAAGACAAAATCATTGAAGAATGGGACTTACACCGCGAACGCGCGAGGGCAACGGGAATATTTCTACACAAAGAGGTTGCAGCATTCTTCACAGGCTCAAACATGAAAGGAAGTTTCCGTTTCACTTTCAACGGCAAGTATTATCAGGCTGACGAAATCATAAACATTGAAAAGGAGGAAAGCCTTTTCAGACAATTCATAAGTCAGAATCCGTTGCAAGTCTATCGCACTAATTTTCTTGTTGCCGACAGTACGTGGCGACTTGCGGGACGTGTGGCTTTTATTGGCAAATGCTCCGACGGTTATGTGCTTTACGATTGGAAAAGAAGGAACGGAATTACCGACAAATACGGCAATGCTATCACCGAAAACGCTTTCGACCAAAAAGGAACAAACGGACTTGAAAACATTTGGGACACTCCTTTCTGGCACTACGCTCTGCAGCTCAATTTATACCGCGCCATTTTGGAAAAGAACCACCATCTGAAAATCTGCAGCATTTATCTCATTGACATTAGCCCGCAAAGAGACAACTTTGCAAAGATTCCGATTCCCTTGCTTGACAACGAACTGAAAGCCGCGCTTAAATTTCTCGCAGGTAAGGACAATTCTGCCTTTCCGAGCCTTTAACACGCATTTATTTCTTCGCTGCCTTTTCCGCCTCTGCCTTGGCTTTCTCCGCGTCTGCTATTATCTTTTCCACTTCTTCGAATTTGCTGCCCATATTAAGCGCAAGATAAATATTATATAGCGGACGTCCCCACCATTCCACCGAATTCGGGTTCAGCAAACGGTAATGTTCCATATAGGGAAGCGCGGTGCGCAACAGTTTATCCTCCTCACGTTTAATATTTCGTATCTCTTCCAGCTTCATATCCGATTTCACCTTTTCGCGAAGCATTGTGGCTTTGGCAAGATAGGCAGCCCCAACATTATAATAAGCCTCCGAATAAGCGGAATCGCTCTGAATTATGCTCTTCGACAATTCTATGCAGTCGTCATAGCGTTTCATTTTAAGCAAAACCAGACTTCTGCCATATTGTGCCATTACCGAACGGGGATCGTGCTTCAGCAGATTGTCGGCAAGAGCCATGGCTTTGTCAAACTCCCCTTCATTGTTGTAGCAGTCTATCAGGTTTGTGAAAAAGTAGTCCAACTGCGGATATTCCTTTGAACCTATTTTCAAAATTTCCTTCAATGCCGCCGTATCTTTCCCTGCTTTGTATATCCTGGCGGTCAATTCCAATTCCTTTTGCCTGTATGTCGTGTCTTTCAACGCCGCAGCGTTATATTTGAAGAAATTCTCCCTGTTGTTGGTCTGATAGGCGCATACCGTAGCCCAATATGCGGCACGGATCATGCTAAGACTGTCTTTTTTCGACACCTTGCTTCTGCCGAAAAGCGGGTTGGTACGTATGTCGTAATACATGGAGAAATAATTATATGCGTTGGCAAAATCCTTTTTAAGCAGAAGAAACTGTCCGCCATTATATAAATTGGTGTATTGCGACCTTATCAAATCGCCATGTGAGCCGCGATACTTGTAGCTCACCTTTTTCTTTCCTTTTTTCCTCGCAGCATACGCCTCCATTGTGTCGCATCTCACGGCATAACTATACATGTTCAGCACACTGTTGAAAAGTCTTGCCGTGTCATACTTCTGTTTCAGATAAGCATTCCTGTTTTGGTTTTCGTTTACCACAAGCCACGCCTCAACTCCGTAGTGCAGCAACTCCGGGTCGTCTTTGAATTTATCGTTTTTAAGGCAGTTTTCCACCGTTCCCGTAACACCCTCGTTTTTATTCTTCAGTTGCTCACGAATCTGACGGTATTCTTTTTGGGCATAAGCACAAGAGCCGATCATTAACATCAAAACACTCAGAGATACAATCTTTTTCATAAAATCTCAACCTTAAAAACTTGTGCAAAGATAAGTATTTATAACGAAATCGCAGATTTCCTCACCATGTCCAAGCCCACATTACCGCAAACCACCCCGTTTCTGCCACCGTCATTCCCTTTCTCCGCTCTGCTTCCCCATGCACAAAATGGAGCAAAACACAAGCTTTTCCGCAAAAAGCTGATATACAGAAAATTACCCGTTTTTACAAGACTTCCATAAGTTGTTGTACATCAGATTCTTATGATTGCAAAAAATACAAGGCACTTATTTCAAAATATAAGGCACATATTTTAAAATACATGGCTTGTATTTTTTACGACAAGCCATGTGTTTTTTCGCACATCCCCAAAACTCAAGTATTTTTCCCGCAAATACGCCGAAAACGAACGCAAACATTCTTCGAAAAAAGCATATATCATTGCAGTCAACACACATTGAACAAGGTTTTTCGGCATACCCGAATCTATCCCGCTTATTTTGATTAAATTTGCAAGGTGAATTAAAAGGCTAAAATTAAAAACATGTCATGTATTCTCTTCATTGAAACCTCCACGAAAGTGTGTTCCGTGGCAGTAAGCGAAGACAACCACATAATCTATCATAAAGAAGATTACGAAGGTCCCAACCAAGCCCGCATACTCGCCCCAATGGTTAAAGAAGCCCTGTCGTTTGCCGACAGCCACGCCATACCGCTCAACTATGTAGCCGTAAGCGAAGGTCCGGGTTCATATACGGGACTGCGCATCGGGTGTTCCACAGCCAAGGGACTGTGTTACGGCAGAAACGTAAAGCTCATAGCCGTGCCCACACTCAAAATCTTAGCCGTGCCGCTGCTTTTGTATCGCGAGGACATTGAAGACGACGCACTGTTTTGCCCCATGATCGATGCCAGACGCATGGAAGTTTACTGCGCAGTCTATGATCGCGCACTACGCGAAGTAATGCCGGTGAAAGCACAAGTGGTGGAAGCCGACACATTCACCGAAACAGCCGGAGGCAAACCTATATATTTCTTCGGCAACGGGGCGGCAAAATGCAAAGACGTGATAACATGTCCCAATGCTCACTTCATTGACAACATAGAGCCTTTGGCAAAAAACATGCTCCCGCTCGCCAATCAGACCATACGCAACGAAAAATTTGAAGATGTGGCTTATTTCGAACCTTTCTACCTGAAAGACTTCATAGCAACCATGCCCAAGAAACTCCTATAACGTATATGGAATACAACACTACAAGAGAAAAAATAATAATGCCGGAGTACGGCAGACTCGTGCAGAATCTCGTGGAATTTGCAATCACCATTCCCGACCGCGATGAGCGTAACCGCTTTGCCGAAAGCATAGTAAGGGTAATGGCAAACTGCAATCCACAAAATCGCAACATACCCGGTTTTCGCCACAAGCTTTGGGATCACCTTGCAATGATTTCCGATTACAAACTCGATATTGACTATCCGTTTCCTGTGAACAGAAAAGCCATAGAAGAAAAGCCGGAATGTGTGCCCTATCCCACAAACAAAATAAAATATCGCCATTACGGACACCTTGTTGAGACACTCCTCGACGAAATAGCCCGTATGCCCGAAAGCGACGAGCGAAACGAACTCACAAAACTCGCCGAAGGACAAATGCGAAGAAGTCTTGAAATGTGGAATAAGGATTCTCTTAACGACAAGAAAATCCGAAAGGACTTTGATCAGTACACAAACAGGAACAAATAGCAACTTCCCGAAAAATGGCTTCATTCCTCGTAGAAGGCGGGCATCAGCTCACAGGCGAAATCACACCTCAGGGCGCAAAAAACGAAGCGTTGCAGGTTATCTGTGCCACATTGTTGACCGCAGAAGAAGTAAAAATCTCAAACATTCCCGAAATACTCGACGTGGCAAACCTTCTGGATTTGCTGAGACAAATGGGTGTGAGAGTCGATAAGCTTTCCAAGGGCGAATATGTGTTTTGTGCCGACAGAATAGACGAGAACTATGTGGGCAGCGAGGAATTTGCATCACAGTGCGCCAAACTTCGCGGAAGCGTAATGCTTACCGGTCCGCTGCTTGCCCGTTTCCATAAAGCCACACTTGCAAAACCGGGAGGCGACAACATAGGTACGCGCCGCCTTGATACACATCTGCGCGGACTTGCCGCACTCGGAGCCAAATTCGAGGTAAACGAAAACAGCGACACCTGCCACATCACCGCCGAAAAGATAAAAGGAACATACATCCTCCTTGACGAAGCATCGGTAACGGGAACCGCCAACATAATAATGGCAGCCGCAATGGGCGAAGGGGTAACAACCATTTACAATGCCGCCTGCGAACCATATTTGCAGCAACTATGCAGAATGCTTGTGGGAATGGGTGCAAAAATCGAAGGAATAGCCTCAAATCTTCTCACAATAACGGGAGCTAAAGTGCTTCACGGCACAACCCACACCATACTTCCCGACATGATTGAGGTAGGAAGTTTCATTGGCATGGCTGCAATTTTGGGTGGAGGCATTACTATTAAAAATACTTCGCCATGCAATCTCGGCATAATCCCCGAAACTTTCAAACGTCTCGGAATTCGCCTGCGAATAAAGAACAACGATATAATAGTTCCCAAACAGAATCACTACCAGATAGAAACTTTTATCGACGGTTCCATAATGACTATCAGCGATTCGCCTTGGCCCGGTCTCACTCCCGACCTTCTGAGTGTGCTTATAGTAACTGCCACACAAGCCAACGGAACTGTGCTTTTTCATCAAAAGATGTTTGAGAGCCGTTTGTTTTTTGTTGACAAACTAATCTCAATGGGTGCGCAAATAATCCTTTGCGATCCCCACAGGGCGGTAGTTGTGGGACACAATCACAAATTTCATCTCAAAGCAAGGCGCATGGTTTCACCCGACATCCGAGCCGGCATCGCCCTTCTCATAGCTGCGATGAGCGCAGACGGCACAAGCCGCATAGACAACGTGGAACAAATTGACAGAGGTTACTCCGAAATAAGCGAAAGACTGAATAAACTCGGAGCAAAAATAATCAGAATTGACTGACATGCTTTTTGACGATGCAATATTAGTAGGAAAAATCATAAAATCTCGCTCTGCAAAAGGCGACGTTCAGATTAATCTTTCAAACATAACAAGTGATATGTTTGACGGAAAGTTTCTGCTGCTCGACATAGAGGGCATAAAAGTTCCGTTTAAGATTGCGAGCCTTGACGAAAGGGCTAACTGCATGTTTGTAAGCTTTGAAGAATGCCGCAAAAGCCATGACGAAATCGTGGGATGCCCCGTGTATTGCCGCAAAGAGGATTTGCAAGGCATGACAGAGGATTCGATAAGCATTAACCCGAACATATTAAAAGGCTTTAAGGTTCTCGACTCGAAACTCGGGGACATAGGAACGATTAAAAGCATTGACACTTCTACCATAAACACCGTTGTGTATGTTCAAGGGCACACGGGGCGGGAGATTCTAATTCCTCTTGCAGAAGAATTTATTGAAGACCTTGACATAACCGACAGAATTCTCCGGCTCTCCATTCCCGAAGGGCTGATAAGTGTCAACGACTAAAGAAACACCAACTAAAACCGATGAACAAAAGACGTATTGCAATTTTAGGCTCTACCGGTTCGATAGGCACCCAAGCTTTGAAAGTCATTGAGGAACATCCCGATGTTTTCACGGCAGAAGTGCTGACGGCAAACAGTAATGTTGCACTCCTTGCCCGACAAGCAAGAAAATTCAAGCCCGATTCGGTGGTCATTGCCGATGAAAGCAAATACAACGAGCTGAAAGATTTGCTTGCTGACGAAGATGTGAAAGTTTATGCCGGGCAACAGGCAATTTGCGACGTGGTTGGGTTGGGCAACATAGATTTGGTTCTTGTTTCTGTGGTAGGATTTGCGGGGCTTTTGCCTACAATCAGTGCCATTGAAGCACATAAGCCAATTGCTTTGGCTAACAAGGAAACGCTTGTGGTAGCCGGCGAAACCATCAACAGGCTTATTGCAGAAAACAAGGTTCCTCTTCTTCCAGTCGACAGCGAACATTCGGCAATATTCCAATGTCTTGCCGGCGAAGGAGACAATCAGATTGAAAAAATTCTGTTAACGGCTTCGGGAGGTCCGTTCCGCAATTTCACAAAAAAGGAACTCGAAACCATAACCGTGGAACAGGCTCTTCATCATCCCTCATGGAACATGGGAGCCAAGATAACTATCGACTCGGCTACCATGATGAACAAAGGATTCGAGGTTATCGAAGCCAAATGGCTGTTCGGAGTGAGTGAAAAACAAATAGAAGTGCTCGTACATCCCCAAAGCATAGTACACTCTGCGGTACAATTTGGCGACGGTGCCGTCAAGGCGCAGCTCGGAATGCCCGACATGCGAATTCCTATTCAATATGCGTTCAGCTATCCCTGTCGTCTGCCTATGAAAAGCGAAAGGCTCGACCTTGCAACGCTCGGACAACTTACTTTCTCCGCTCCCGACACCGACAAATTCCCGTGTCTGGCACTCGCTTTCCAAGCCATAGAGCGCGGAGGTTCGTTGCCATGCGTCATGAATGCCGCCAACGAAGTGGCTAATCAGGCTTTCCGCAACGGAGAAACGAGTTTCACGTCAATAGGAGACATCATAGGCGAAACCATGACCGTCGTGCCGTTCACCGCAAAGCCCACTGTGGAAAATCTTTTGGACATAGACCGTGAGGCACGCGCCAAAGCCTCGGAAATAATCAATAAAAAACATTAATCTCGAAATAACAAACTTAACGGATGGAATCTTTTTTGATACGCGCCCTGCAACTTATCTGCTGTTTTTCAATATTAATATTCCTGCATGAGGGCGGGCACTTTCTTGCTGCCAAACTTTTCAAAGTCAGAGTGGAAAAATTCTGCCTTTTCTTCGACCCGTGGTTCACGCTCTTCAAGTTCAAACCCAAACATAGCGACACGCAATATTGCCTTGGCTGGCTTCCGCTCGGCGGATATGTCAAGATAGCCGGCATGATTGACGAGTCGATGGACACAGAGCAAATGAAACGTGCGCCACAGCCTTGGGAATTTCGCACAAAGCCCGCATGGCAACGCCTGATAATTATGGTGGCAGGCGTAGTGGTTAACTTTCTGCTTGCACTCTTCATCTATTCCATGGTGCTCTATGTATGGGGCGAGACATACACTCCCGTAGAAAAAATGACCCATGGCATGGCATACAGCGAGCAGGCTCACAAACTAGGATTCAGGGACGGCGATATACTGATAGGCACCAACACTGAAAAATTCCGCAGTTTCGACAGCAGCGAAAGCGTTACCAACGCATATCGTGCGCTTTCCAACTCCACCGAAGCCTATGTGCTGCGCAACGGAAAGCAGGAGACGATAAAACTTCCCGGCAATATGAACATGCTGTCAATGATAAAATCCGTGCCTCCCTTTGTTCAAACCCTCATACCCTCGACGGTTGACAGCGTAATGCCCGGTTCGCCGGCGGCAAAAGTAGGAATAAAAGCAGGAGACCGCATTGTGGCGTTCGGAAACCGCACCGTGGCTTCGTGGAACGAGATTAACGACGAGCAGGGGCGCATTGCCGATACGCTGACCACTGCCAACCATGCCGACAGCCTTGCGCTGCGAAACATAACGGTTGCCGTGGTTCACAAAGGCGCAACCACGCCCGACACATTGCACATGACCATGACTACCGACTATAAAATAGGAGTTACATACGGCATGGCACTGAAAGACTACGAACAGAAAACCATAAGATTCGGTCTTTTGGAATCCATACCCGCAGGCGTGGACCACGGTATCAGAGTATTGAAAGGATATGTGGACGATATGAAATACGTGTTCACCAAAGACGGAGCAAAAAGTGTGGGAAGCTTCGGAGCCATAGGCAGCATGTTCCCCGCCAATTGGGTATGGCAGCGTTTTTGGGAGCTTACCGCATTCATAAGCATAATACTTGCTTTCATGAACATCCTGCCAATTCCCGCGCTCGACGGAGGACACGTGTTCTTCCTGCTCTACGAAATGATAACCCGGCGCAAACCGTCGGAAAAATTCCTGACCTACGCGCAAGTCGTGGGCATGACACTGCTAATACTCCTCATGCTGTTTGCTATTTCGAACGACGTGAGGAACTTCCTTCTGAAATTCATAATGTAAGAGTCTGAAATACAATCGTCTATATAGCACGCCGCACACAGTCTGTCTGTATGCGGCGTGTTTTTGTTTCCCACTTTCAATCCTCTGATAATCGCATCATTTTTTTGAACACGCAGAGACGAATTTTCTATTCAAATTGCGGTTTTCATAAGCCTTTATTTTTCAGTTACTTACTTCGTCCGAAAAATCACACGGCTTTTTTTCGAAAATATATGGCTTGTATTTTAAAACAAGTGCCTTGTATTTTGAAATATATGCCTTATGTTTTTTACGAAATCCGCAAACAAAAATTTCCGCATCATAAAGCGTCATTCCTCCTTTCCCTTTTAGTTCAAATTGTCATTCATCCGTTACATTTCCCGACAAAAATCCACGAAAATCTTTCTCGTGCAAAACAACGCGCATCATACGGTCAGTTTTCCTTTTCAAATTTGCGGAAGACGTTTATTTTTCGTAATTTCGCAACATAAATCCATCGAAACGCGAAAACAGAAACAATAAACAACAAAACATACAGAGTAATGAAGAAATATAATTTCAACGCGGGACCGTCCATACTGCCCCAGCAAGTAATCAAAGCCACCATTGACGCTTGCACTGACTTTGAGAACACCGGTCTCTCGCTTATGGAAATAAGCCACCGCAGCAAAGAATTCCAGCCTGTCATGGACAATGCCGAAGCACTTATGAAAGAGATTCTCGACATTCCCGAAGGCTACAGAGTGCTCTTCCTCGGCGGCGGTGCCAGCACACAGTTCTGCATGGTGCCTTTCAACCTCTTGGAAAAGAAAGCCGCTTATCTCAACACCGGCACATGGGCAAAGAAAGCCATAAAAGAGGCAAAACTCTTCGGAGAAGTTGTTGAAGTGGCTTCGTCTGCCGCAGACAACTATACATATATTCCAAAAGATTACACAGTACCTGCCGACGTGGACTATTTCCACATCACCACCAACAATACTATTTACGGAACTGAAATACGCAAGGAACTCGACAGCCCCGTACTGATGGTTGCAGATATGTCGAGCGACGTACTTTCACGCCCTGTTGACGTATCAAAATACGCCCTCATCTACGGCGGTGCACAGAAGAACCTTTCTATGGCAGGCGTAACATTCGTAATAGTCAAGGAAGACGTTCTCGGAAAGGTTAGCCGCCCCATCCCCACAATGCTCGACTATCGCACACACATTGCAAAAGGTTCAATGTTCAACACTCCTCCCGTTGTGCCCGTTTACTGCGCAATGAAAACCCTTGAGTGGATTAAAGAAAAAGGCGGAGTGAAAGCCATGGACAGACTCGCTCACGAACGTGCAGACATACTTTACAGCGAAATAGACCGCAACAAACTTTTCCGTGGCACAGTGAAAGAAGAAGACCGTTCGCTCATGAACATCTGCTTCGTAATGAACGACGAATACAAAGAACTCGAAGCCGATTTCATGGCATTTGCCACCGAAAAAGGAATGGTGGGAATCAAAGGTCATCGTTCTGTCGGCGGTTTCCGTGCTTCCTGCTACAACGCCATGCCTGTGGAAGGTGTGAAAGCACTTGTTGAAGCAATGAAAGAATTCGAAGCAAAACATTAACAAACAACTTTCGGGTTGGAAAGCCGTACTGCAATGCAGCGTGGCTTCCAGCCCGATTTTGATATAAAGAAACCCTGAAAATGAAAGTATTAATAGCAACAGAAAAGCCTTTTGCACCCGCAGCAGTGGAAGGCATCAAAAAAGAAGTAAGCGAAGCTGGTTACGAACTCGCACTTCTTGAAAAATATACCGAAAAGAAACAACTTCTTGACGCAGTGGCTGATGCCGATGCGCTTATCATCAGAAGCGACAAAATAGACAACGAAGTTTTCGACGCAGCCAAACAACTTAAAATAGTTGTTCGTGCAGGCGCAGGATATGACAATGTGGATCTTGCAGCAGCTACAGCCCACAAAGTAGTGGTGATGAACACACCGGGACAGAACTCAAACGCAGTTGCAGAACTTGTGCTCGGACTTTTGGTATATGCCGTGCGCAACTTCTATAACGGAAAAACCGGTACGGAACTCAAAGGAAAGAAACTCGGCATTCTAGCTTTCGGAAATGTAGGTCGCAACGTGGCACGCATAGCCAAAGGTTTCGGAATGGACGTTTACGCTTTCGACGCGTTCTGTCCTGCAAGTGCCATAGAAGCAGCCGAAGTTACACCCGTGGCTTCACGCGATGAACTTTTCGAGAAATGCGACATTGTAAGCCTTCATATTCCCGCTACCGATGAAACGCGCAACAGCATAAACTATGACGTAGTTACCAAACTGCCTAAGAACGGCATACTTATCAATACCGCGCGCAAAGAAGTGATTGACGAAGAAGGTTTGATCAAAGCCCTTGCAGAACGCGAAGATTTGAAATACATTGCCGACATAGCTCCCGAACGCGCTGCAGAATTTGCAGAGAAATTCCCCGGACGCTATTTCGCAACTCCCAAGAAAATGGGTGCACAAACCAAAGAAGCCAACATCAATGCGGGAATTGCTGCCGCTTGTCAGATTGTCGGATTCTTAAAAGACGGCATCACGAAATTTCAGGTAAACAAATAAAACAAACCGCAAAAGACATGGCAACAGTAAAACCGTTTCGCGGTTTACGTCCACCCCAGAATCTTGTGGAAAAGGTGGAAAGCCGCCCCTACGATGTGCTCAATTCGCAAGAAGCACGCGAGGAAGCCGGCGACAACGAAATGTCGTTGTACCATATTATAAAGCCAGAAATAAATTTTCCGGAGGGGACGAGCGAATACGATCCGCGTGTGTATGAAAGCGCAAAGGAACAATTTGCAAAGTTTCAGGAGAAAGGTTGGCTCGTACAGGACGCAGAGGAAAACTATTACCTCTACGCCCAAACCATGAACGGGAAAACCCAATACGGAATTGTAGTTTGTGCAGCGGTTGAGGATTACATGAACGGAGTAATCAAACGTCATGAACTTACCCGCAAAGATAAGGAAGAAGACAGGATGAAACATGTGCGTACTACCAATGCTAATATGGAACCTGTCTTTCTTGCATATCCCGATGACAAAGAGCTGAACGAACTAATCTCTCGTTATGCCGCCCAGGAGCCTGTTTACGATTTCATTGCGCCTATTGATGGATTCGGACACAAGTTTTGGATAATTTCAAACGGAGATGACAAGAAACTCATCACAGAGCGTTTTGCCCAAATGTCTTCGCTTTACATTGCCGACGGACATCATCGCTCGGCTGCGGCAGCTCTTGTAGGCGCAGAGAAAGCCAAGAACGATCCTAACCATAACGGTAAAGAAGAATACAATTATTTTATGGCGGTTTGCTTTCCAGCCAACCAACTTACCATTCTTGATTACAACCGCGTGGTAAAAGATTTGAATGGTCTCACTCCTCGTCAGTTCCTTAACGCTCTCACCGATGATTTTGTTATTATTGAGAAAGGCACAGAGAATTTCCGCCCCACACGCCACCATGAATTTTCACTTTATCTCTGTGGCAAATGGTACGCTCTCGAAGCTAAAGACGGTTCTTTCGATGAAGAGGACCCGATAGGAGTACTTGACGTGGACATTTCCTCACGACTTATTCTCGACAAGATTCTCGGCATAAAAGATTTGCGCTCTTCCGACCGCATAGATTTCGTTGGCGGTTTGCGCGGACTTGATGAATTGCGTCGCAGAGTCGATTCCGGAGAAATGGTAGCGGCCCTCGCACTCTATCCGGTGTCTATGAATCAAATCATGACCATTGCCGACAGCGGGAAAATCATGCCGCCGAAAGCCACATGGTTCGAGCCAAAGTTGCGCAGCGGTCTGATTGTTCACAAACTCGACTAAGCGCAGCGCAGAACAAGAAAACATTAACTACAAATAGAATGCGCAGAATTTTTACTCTGCGCATTTTTGTTTTAACTTACATATCATGAATTTTTATAAGAAAGCGGCGATACTCTCTACCATTGTTCTTTCAACCGGTGCCGCAGCCCAAAACAAAGCAGAAGTAATAACCGAAAAATCTCCGTCGCGAGCGGAATATTTTTCTTGGATTAACAACACCAACGAGGGAGCAAGCGAAGAGCAGACCCTTATTAACCTCGATTTTTTCCGTTGGCTGAAAAACACCTACGGCATGCAGCTTGACATATATGCCTTTGACGCAGGTGCAATTGACGGTGCAAACATCTACGGATCCACAAATCAACCGCGTTTCAAGAAACATTTTCCAAACGGTTTCGGACCTGTGGCAAAAAGTGCGGCAAGTCTCGGCACCCGTCTCGGCATTTGGTGCGGTCCCGACGGTTTCGGCAACACGGAACAAGAGGCTAACGAGCGAATAGATATGATGGCGGGACTTGTAGAGAAGTATAATTTCGGACTTTTCAAGATGGACGGCGTTTGCGGAGCGTTGCGAAGCACAAAGTGGGACTACTTTGACAAAATGATGACCCGCATACGCAAGACATCGCCCGATTTCATTCTTCTCAATCACCGTCTCGACCTCGGACCGGGCACAAAACATTCCACCACGTTCCTTTTGGGCGGCGAGGAAACCTACATCGACATCCTGATGACTAACTCCATGACTGCGCCACACCACCGTGCGCAAGCCATAAGCCGAAAAGCTCCAGACAATCTCACTCGTCTCACAGAGGACCACGGTGTATGCCTATCCTCATGCCTTGACTTTTGGGAAGATGACCTTGTGCTTCAGGCGTTCGGGCGTGAACTTATCCTTGCACCCGAGCTTTACGGCAACCCGTGGCTCCTGCGCGATGACGAATTCCCCCAGTTGGCTTTCTTCTTTAATCTCCACCGCCAGTACGCCGATATTCTCGTAAACGGACAAAGGTTGCCGGAAAACAATTACGGTCCCGAAGCCCTGACACGAGGCGACGGAAACACAAGATTCATTACACTCAGAAATCTGACCTGGAACACCGTTACCTATCACGTAAACCTTGGCAAGGAAGTGGGACTTGAGCAAAACGGTAACAAGGTTAAAGCGCGCCTTTACCATCCTTACATCTACGACATGGGAAATCATTCCTACGGTTCTACGATAGACGTGAAAGTTTTGCCTTTCCGCGCCGCGCTTCTCAAAGTTACCAATGTTAAAGAGAAAGACAAAGTAGCACTTAGCGGAATACCTTATAATATAGTCAATGATTACAGCGGCAATCCCACGATAAAACTGCTCGGCATGCCGGGTATGAGCTACAAGGTGAAATTTGACGGCGGCAACATCAGTTTCAAATCTGCCGACATTGACGGCAAGAAAGTTGGAACCAAAGGTGCTAATGTCAAATTCCCGGGTGAAAAGCTCAAGGAAGATTTCTATCGCCACATAGGCGAGATGAATGCATGCGACATCCCTGCCGATGCACAGACTCTCTATTATTCCACATGCTATGCCGCAGACAACAACGCCCTTGAGACACGTTCGCTGCTCCGCTCGGGAGAAACTAAGATTCCGCAGGTGAAAGCCGCGCGCGATGCTTTCTTTAATCAGAAAATTTTCAAGGAACGCGAAATCTGGGACAAATATCTCTTTGACGGAGATTTGAAATCGGCGTTCTCGGTAGCCGTTCGCTGGGGCGACCATAAGGCTGACGGCTCCACGGCATTCATGGTTGACATGGGCAAAGTGCAAAAGCTCGACAAAATAACCTTCGACAGCCCTGACGAATACTCCATAAGTCCATACAAGTCGGAAGAAGGCACAAGACTTTATGTATCCTCCGACCTCAAAGATTGGAAAGCAATATCTTTCTACATAGGAACTCACACCGAAGCCGATGTTTCGCAAGCCGGTCCCATAAGATATTTGCGCCTTGACCGCACTCCTTTAAGAGTGTCCGAAGTTTCCGGTTTCGTAAACGGGCAGGAAGTAGACCGCACAAACTGGCGCGCGTCAAACTTGTTCCGCAATTATTACGGAGCAAAGAAAGCGTGGAGCAATTCATTCAAGCTTGACGAAATTCCCGACAAGGCATATCTCTGCATAGCCGTTAACGGCGAGAGCGGAGAGGACGGCGCATGGGCAGCAATAAAAGTTGACGGAAAATACATTGGCTGCCCCGACCGTGCACCCTCTTTCAACGCCAACACATGGGAATACCGCGTTCAGCCGGTTAACAAAAACTACACGTTCTACGTTCCCCTCACTCCCGACATGAAAGGCAAGAACATCGAAGCCTTTGTTCTCGGGCTCAACGACTCGAATCTCAAACCCGAAGTCTATCTGAGCACATACCCCATACCTTTCAAGCAAAAGCAACTCACGCTTCACAAATAATCTCACCCTACACAATGCAAAAACCACCCCTGTCCGCAAGTCAGGGATGGTTTGTTTTCAAACGCAAATGCAGGGTGTTTTCAAACACATGGGAAATAAGAAAAAACATAAGGCATATATTTTAAAATACAAGGCACTTATTTTAAAATAAGTGCCTTGTATTTTTCGCCATTTCAAGCATCTGAAAAACAACAACTTGCAAAGAGCATATTTTTCGCCGTAAAAAACGGCGTTTTTGCGCTATACAATATTATATATAACTTGCCCGTCCCACCATTCATCACACGCCGCCGTTTGCAAGCCGTAATGAACAGCCCTCATGGCAATACCGCCACATAACACAGGAACTTCTTATTATATATAGCATTGCAGGCACACCTAAAAGGGACATTCGGATATTTTTTGTTGATATTTGTCCGAAATTGCTACGATAATGTTAACTTTGTACTTGAATTTATCGACTTGTGATGAACAATACTGATAGTTTGAGGGCATACACCGCCCTCCATTCCAAAGAAACCCTTAACAAAGCCGCAGACAATATAAGAATGTTAACTGCAGCAATGGTTGAACGTGCTAATTCGGGACATCCGGGAGGAGCCATGGGAGGAGCAGACTTTATAAATGTGCTCTTCTCAGAGTTTTTGGTTTACGACCCGGAGGAACCGCTATGGAAATGTCGCGACAGGTTTTTCCTCGACCCGGGACACGAAAGTGCCATGCTCTATTCCACGCTCATGCTTACGGGACGCTTCACAATGGACGAACTCAAACAGTTCCGCCAATGGCAGTCTCCCACTCCGGGACACCCCGAAGTTAATCAGGCAAGAGGCATAGAAAATACCTCGGGACCGTTGGGACAAGGACATACTTTCGCAGTGGGAGCAGCAATAGCAGCAAAATTCCTCGCAGCACATACAGGCAATAAATCATTCGAGAAAGAAAAAATATATACCTATATCTCCGACGGAGGCATACAGGAAGAAATATCGCAAGGAGCCGGAAGACTTGCAGGCTATCTCGGTCTTGACAACCTTGTAATGTTCTACGACTCAAACGGAATACAATTGTCCACAACATGTGAGGATGTGAGCGCGGAAGATACCGCCATGAAATATCGCGCATGGAACTGGAACGTTCTCGAAATAGACGGAAACGATTGCGAAGCCATTCGCGGCGCACTCCTTGCCGCACACGAGGAACACAACCGCCCCACCCTGATCATAGGAAAATGCGTGATGGGCAAAGGATGTCTGCGTGCCGACGGAACTTCATACGAAAACGATTGCGGAACACACGGATGTGCACTCGGCGAAGGCGCATACGAAAACACAATAAAGAATCTCGGCGGAAATCCCGGGAATCCTTTTGTAATTTGGAAAGAAACAGAGAAACTTTATGCCGAACGCAAACTCGAGCTAAAGGAACTCGTGGCGCAACGCAAGAAAGAAGAAAACGAATGGGCGGCAGCAAATCCCGAAAAAGCAAGGAAACTTGAAGACTGGTTCGCAAATCGTCTGCCAGAAATAGATTGGGAAACCATAGAACAGAAACCCGGCAAAGCCACGAGGGTAGGTTCGCAGATAGTTTTGGGGCGTCTTGCAGAAAAAGTTGAGAATATGGTTTGCTCCTCGGCAGATCTTTGCAACTCCGACAAGACAGACGGATTCTTGAAAAAGACCCACGAAATACACAACGGCGATTTCAGCGGAAACTTCCTGCAAGCCGGTGTGAGCGAATTGACTATGGCATGCACACTAATGGGTATGACACTTCACGGAGGCGTTATCACTGCCATGGGAACGTTCTTCGTATTCTCGGACTACATGAAGCCTGCCATTAGAATGGCTGCGCTCATGGAGTTGCCCGTTAAATTTGTGTGGAGTCATGATGCTTTCCGCGTGGGAGAGGACGGTCCGACCCACCAGCCCGTTGAGCAGGAGGCACAAATCCGTCTGCTCGAAAAGCTAAAGAACCACAGTAACAGAAATTCTCTCCTTGTGCTTCGTCCGGCTGACGTTAATGAAACCACAGAGTGCTGGCGCATGGCAATGGAGAACACAAAAACTCCCACTGCCCTTATTTTCTCGCGCCAAGCCGTCAGGAATCTTCCCGAAAGCACCGACTATTCAAAAGCAACCCAAGGCGCATACATAGTAAAGAGCGTTGACAATCCCGCATGCTATGCCGTAGCTTCCGGATCAGAAGTTTCCACGCTCATAGAGGCTTCGGAAATTCTCGAAAAGGAAGGTATAGGCATCAACATCGTGAGCTGTCCGAGCGAAGGGCTTTTCAAAACCCAATCTAAGGAATATCGTGAGAGCGTATTGCCCTCCGGCGCAAAAACATACGGACTTACAGCAGGATTGCCTGTTACACTTGAAAGTCTTGTAGGCATTAACGGATATGTTCACGGTCTTGACAGTTTCGGACAGAGTGCTCCGTACAAAGTTCTCGATAAAGAATTCGGCTTCACGCCCGAATTTGTTGCCGAAGACATTAAGAAATACATAGCAAACAAATGAGCAACGATAAAAAGACTATAGGTTTGGCATCAGACCACGCAGGTTTCCTGCTGAAACAGTATGTAAAAGAGTATCTTGCCGCACGCGGATATGAAAGCGAGGACTACGGATGTTTCAATGAGGATTCGTGCGATTATCCCGACTTTGCCCACAAACTCGGCGGTGCCATTGACAACGGCAGCATTGACACGGGAATTGCCATTTGCGGCACGGGACAGGGAATGGCTATTTCGCTTAACAAACACTCTAATGTAAGAGCCGCCCTTTGCTGGATGCCGGAAATTGCCCACATGGCGCGTTTGCACAACAATGCCAACATTCTCGTAATGCCGGGCAGATATATTTCGGAAGAAGAGGCAAAAGCCATTATGGACGAGTTTTTCGACACCGCTTTCGAGGGAGGACGACACGAACGCAGGGTTGCAAAAATTCCACTTGCCAAATAATTTCACAACACATAAAAAAGCGGATGCAAACACCGGTTTGTATCCGCTTTTTGTTTCTTTGTTTTTTTAGGGCTGTCGCACACGGTTTTTCGCAACACGCTCTGCGTCAATCGTTTAAGGCACTTTGAAACATTTTTGTAAGTTACTGTATCACAGACATTTGTAATGTCCAAAAATATAAGGCATATATTTTGAAATACAAGGCACTTATTTTAAAATAAGTGCCTTGTATTTTTTGCGATAAGCCTTATGTTTTTTCCGATGTCGCGAATCTTCGAAAATTTTCGCCATGCCGGAACGGAATTTCCTAACGCCGCAGGCTACGAAACTTTTGTCTTTTCGACCCAACGGTAATAAATATTCATGACAAATAGGCGGCTACAAATTTTGTGGTTATGCAAGTTTGAAGTAACTTCGCATAATAAAATTCAATTACGCCGGTGATAGAAAAACATATAGTCATTGATGAAATTGACCCGCGTGTGCTCTACGGGGCAAACAACACGTATCTGCGTATGCTCAAGGCTCTTTACCCCAAGCTGCGTATCGTGGCGCGCGACAACGTTATAAAAGCCATTGGCGACGAGTTGGCAATCACGGACTTTGAAAGCACGATAGAATTGCTCATAAGCCGCTGCGCAAAATACAACACGCTGCGCGAAACAGACATCATAGACATTGTGAAAGGCAAGAAGCCATACGATGAAGAGGACGAAGGAGTCATTGTATATGACATAAAAGGCAGACCTATCCGTGCAAAAACCGAAAACCAGCAAATGCTGGTTAAGGCATACAACAAACAAGATTTGATGTTCGTTGTGGGTCCCGCCGGAACAGGCAAAACCTACACCGCAATAGCACTGGCGGTAAAAGCTCTCAAAAACAAGGAGGTAAGAAGGCTTATTTTGAGTCGCCCGGCGGTGGAAGCGGGAGAAAAACTCGGTTTCCTGCCCGGCGACATGAAAGAAAAAATCGATCCTTACCTGCGTCCGCTCTACGATGCACTCGAAGAAATGATACAACCGGCGAGATTGAAAGAAATGCTTGAGGACGGCACAATTCAGATAGCCCCTCTGGCTTTCATGAGAGGGCGAACGCTGAGCGACGCAGTGGTTATTCTCGACGAAGCACAGAACACAACTTCGGCACAAATAAAGATGTTTCTCACCCGCATGGGTTTCAACACAAAAATGATTGTTACCGGCGACTGCACACAGATAGATCTTCCTGTGGCACAGCGTTCCGGGTTGGAAGAAGCCATGCGAATCTTGAAAGGAGTCAAAGGCATTTCGTTCATAGAGATGAACAAAAAAGATATAGTTAGGAATTCGCTCGTTACACGCATAGTTGATGCTTACGAAAAAGACAACGAAATGAAAAAAGTGAATATCAACGTGCACGAAGACCCGGATGAAACAGAACCGGATGCCGATGACAAATCAGACTGAATATATAAAACCACAAACAATATGAACAAAGCATTAATCAAAACAGACTATCATTTTCCCGGACAGGTTAGCGTGTACAACGGAAAGGTTCGCGATGTTTACAACATCAACAACGAGAAACTCGTAATGGTTGCCACCGACAGAATCTCGGCTTTCGACGTGATTCTTCCCAAAGGAATCCCTTTCAAAGGGCAGGTGCTCAACACCATTGCCTCACGCGAACTTGACGCAACCAAAGATATTTGTCCCAACTGGAAACTTGCCACTCCCGATCCCATGGTTACTGTGGGCTACATGTGTAAAGGTTATCCCGTGGAGATGATTGTGAGAGGTTATCTTTGCGGCAGCGCGTGGAGAGCCTATAAAGCCGGCGCACGCGAGCTGTGTGGCGTGAAACTTCCCGAAGGCATGCGCGAAAACCAGAAGTTCCCCACGCCCATCATCACTCCTACCACAAAAGCAGAGATAGGCGACCATGACGAAAACATATCACGCGAAGAAATTCTTGCAAAAGGTCTCGTGCCCGAGAAAGAATATGAAATCATGGAGAAATATACTCTTGCACTTTTCGAACGCGGCACAGAAATAGCGGCAAAACGTGGTTTGATTCTCGTGGATACGAAGTACGAATTCGGACTTCACAACGGCGAAGTTACGCTTATGGACGAAATTCACACTCCTGATTCGTCGCGCTACTTCTATTCGGAAGGCTATGAGGAGAAATTCGAGAAAGGCGAGCCGCAGAAGCAACTTTCCAAGGAATTTGTGCGCGAATGGCTGCTGAGCAATAATTTCCAAGGTCAGGAAGGGCAGAAACTTCCCGAGATGACCGACGAAATTGTTGAGAATATTTCGAACCGCTATATTGAACTGTACGAAAACATAACGGGTGAAAAATTCAACAAAGAGGCTCACGAAGACCCCGCAAAGCGCATAGAGAAAAACGTGCTCGAATATTTGGGATAAACTTCCCTGATGAAATTATAAAGACAGCCTCGCCCTGCAAAAGGGTGAGGCTCTTTTTATATCAATTGCTTAATAATAAAACGGAGCTGCGGAATTTCATTTCTGACATGCTCTTTTGCCCACTTCGAATGCGCACAAAAAACCATCGCCATAAGCCTTACGAAAAAACACATGGCTTGTTGTAAAAAATACAAGGCACTTATTTTAAAATATGTGCCTTATATTTCAAAATATATGCCTTATATTTTTCGCTTTTTCAGACACCTGAAACACAACAACTTACAAAAGCCCCAAAATCAGCATCAAAAACGCCCCCGCAACGAGGTAAATTCCGACGTTTTGCCACACATTTTATCCGTATCTCCGGGCATTTTGTCTGCCATTACTTTCGCAATTTACGCCGTGATTCAGCCCTACCCTCTTTCAGCACACCGCATACGGACATTGCGAAAGAGATTATTTCTTATCTTTGCACCAACATTCCACAAGCATGAAACAGAAAAAGTTCCTTATTGCGGCAATCGGTCTTTCCCTGATTGCCCCAAGTATATTTGCGCAAACATTCGTTGCAGGCGGTTTGCAATACACCATAGACGGAGACAGTGCGGTTGTTAAAGCCAACAGCAAAGCCGATGAAAGCATTACGATTCCCGACAGTGTGGAATATAGCGACGGCGAAACGCAGAAAAAATATGCAGTGAAAGGCATTGCGGCAAGCGGATTCTTCGGATGTACAAAGTTGAAGGACATAGTTCTTCCGAAAACACTCACCAACATAGGGCGCGCCGCTTTTTGGAACTGCAAATCGCTTGAAGAAATAGACATTCCCGAATCGGTAACAGCCATAAACCCCGCCGTGTTCACAGCATGCCGCAGCATAAAACGCATATCGGCAGGGAAAAACCTGAAATACATAGAGCCGGGAAGTTTCATGCAATGTACATCGCTTGACAATATAGAAATTCCGGGTGAAAACCCGTATTTCAAAGCCGAAGGCGGCACCGTGTACACAAAAGACGGCGAAACATTACTCGCCCATGCGGGGAGCGCAGAATCATTCGCCATACCGCAGGGAGTGAAAACCATTGCGAACTCCGCATTCTGGTATTGTGAAAACCTGAAAGCCGTTACCCTCCCCACAAGCCTCACAACTATCGAAAAAGATGCATTCAACGGCAGCGGACTAAGCACTGTGAGCATACCGCAAAGCGTTGAAACCATCGGAGATATGGCTTTTGCCTACTGCAAGAGCCTTGACACTGTAAAAGTATGGTGGACGAACCCGCCAACAATAGCCTTGGCAACATTTCAAAACAACGCCAAGACCCTTATAACCCCTGCCGGCACCACGGAAACCTACAAAAAGACCATGGGATGGAATATGTTTCAAAACATAACCGAACCAACGGGGATAGAAAGCATCAAAGCCGCAGGCAAAACGCTCAATATATTGCCACAGAAGGGCATGATAGAGCTTGAATCGCTTTCGTTTCAAGGCAAAATAAGAATATTTTCCGCCACAGGAGAAAGTATGCAGGTCATAACGCTCAAACGCGGCAGCAAAACCGTTTGCAGCCTTTCCGCAGGCATATATATAATAGACGCAGACGGTATTTCGGCAATGAAAGCTGCGGTAAAATAACCGCTGCACCATAGATTTATAAAACATGAGCATTCCCCAAAAACGAAGACTGATTGCGGTATTCCTGACATTCCTGATAGTTTTACTACCGGCGCACACAAGAGCCAACAACCCTGTCAACGCCAAAACGGCAAGACAGTTGTTCAACACGGCATACAAGTCCGTTTACGGCGCACAAGGTTCCACGCTTAGCTACGCCGTTAATCTGGTGGGGCTTTACAAGACAACCGGCACCATAAGCATGAAAGGCAAAAAGAAACGCTTTTTCGAACCGCGATACAGCGCATGGTGCAACGGCAAAGACTATTACAAGGTGGACAACAAAAGGAAAGAAATAGAAATTCATAGTGCCACATCGCCCAAGAAAGATAAGTATTCCGAAAAATTCTCCTTCTCTCCTAACAATTTCAACTACAGTTACTCCGAAAACCGCAACGAATACATAATAACACTTGATGCCAAACCCAAGACATCGGGAAACATAAAGCACGCACAGATTTACCTGGACAAAACAACCAAAGCTCCCAAAAGTTTGAAGATAAAAGTACTGTTTTTTTGGACAACAATAAAGATTTCGAACTTTCACAGCGGAGGCATAAACGACGAAATTTTCAACTTTCCCAAAGGGAAATTCAAGGATTACAAAATCACAGACAAAAGACCCGATTAAGGGTCTTTTTTATGCACCTCTGCGAACGTTTCCAAGCGTTTGAGCACAACCCAAAGTCATATACTTTTGCACACTCCGCGCCCTTTTTTCAGGGCAACAGGCATGCGAATTATCTCGTGCCCAACTTTACACACTTACACTTACACAGACATCCGCAAAAAATAACACTTCGCTTTTGACAGGACTACAGGCACAGCAGAATCCTTGCGGCGCACTCTTCGTGCTTATCCCTGCATCCGCAGTAGAACACATGACACTTTTTATAGGGTAACAGACACACGAAACACCACACTACACATACTCCGCCCTTTCACAAACATTCGTAGAGAAATACTCAATACTTTTGGCATAACAAACGGCACCAAACCTTCCAAATGGCACAGTCCACACACTTTCGCGTACATCCGCAGAAAATAATGCCGTGAACGCGCTCCAATACGGCAACTATTCCTTCTCGCATGCGGACACCGCAAAAAACACAAGCCATATATTTCAAAACATAAGGCATGTATTTTAAAATAAGTGCCTTATATTTTCAAACAAAAGCCTTTTATTTTTCGATAAAAAAGAAAGTCTGAAAATCAGTTCCTTACAAAGGACAAAAGTTTCGTCATATCGTTCAAACACCACCGCTTCTTTTTTCTGTCGATTCTGCTTTTTACGTCATTTTTTACTGTCATATACGATACTTTCCTATAGCAACCGCCGTCAAAACGCATTACGCTTTCAAAACATCAGGAGAAATATCAATAAAACACTTTATCCACGCTGTTATTTCCGAAAATACCGCCTTGATTTTCTCATTTTCCCGAGCCGGCACATATGCAAAAGTAATTACCTGACCCATGCCAACTACCTTTGAGCATTAAACAACTGTACATTACTGGAATCACACCTATTTTTTCGCAAAAAAACGCACGAAAAACAGCCTTTGCCTCAAAATAACCAAGATAAAAATCTTGAGAAAACTCATTATTCACATCTTTTCAAGCGTTTTCCACCTCAATCTTCATTTTCATACGGGACTATTACACATGTACAAACAATCACAAACATGAAAACAATTACCCAAACGCATAACATAACCCAAATTCAAGGATACAAAATGACAACACGCAACTTAGCAGTTGCTGCAAGTCTATATCCGAAAATGTGAAAGCATCAAACAAGGAAACCACCGTAAAAGACGAATTTCAGACAGGCAACGAAGCAAGATCTTTAGCAGTTTTAGGCGTTATTTGCGGCTTCAGAAACAAACATTGCGTCGTTTTGCCGTCATATTATGCCTCTTGTTTTTAATGCAAAACAAATGAAATTCGCTTCTATTTGAGAGATAGAAAAGGAAGTTATTTATACTCCTTTTTTATTTACTATAATGAATTTTGTTCTACTAATACAGGAATATTATAACGCAAAAACTACTGTCCGTAAACGTCATGTCCGCAAGATAAAACGTTCAAAGGTTTAATAATACAGACAATGAGACAGCGAAGTGAAATTGCTTCCTTCTGTCATTTTGTCATGTATGTTTAGCGTGAAACATTGTGCTTCTCGGACGGCACAAAACTTTCAAATGTTTGGTCGTCATAAAAAACACGTATCTCTACAACTTTCGGACGTACGATTTTTGTTTCGGTTATAACCTTAGTGGCAACTTGTTTTTCCTGATTTGAATTTCCGACAACGGGATTGGAAATTCCGTCAAACAATCCGAATCCTCCAATTTCGTTTTTAGAACTTCCGTTATTGCCCCCCGGCAAATTTGAATTTGAGTTCAGACTTCCGGAAGCGGAGTCGGGCATAGCGGAATCGGAACTTTTTTTTGCGTCATCGTTCAACATCGTTCCTTCACCAAACATCAACCAATTTGTGTTGATATTCGGAAACGCGCGATGAATTGCCTGAACATGATTGTTGGTCGGATTCGACCGTCCATTGAAAATATTGGAAAGTGAAGCAGGAGACATTCCGAGTTTCTGCGCAAATTCTTGTTGCGACAAACCCATGGAATCCATAACTTGTCTGATACGTTCTCTCATTTTTTACTACTTTTCCTGAGATTTAGTGCAAATTTACGGAAAAGTCGTATTATTTACAAGTATAAACACAGAAAACTAATAACAAAAACATAAATCCTCAAAACACAAACCCAAAGATTTATATTTTACACCTTGCGTAACAATCGTAAAAGTAATAGTTTTGATTTTACAACTATACAATTTACGACCATAACACTTACAAACTAAAACTACTATATAACAAGCATTTAACAAACAGACGTATTCTTTTGAGTCTTATTTTATTGTTATTAGCTGTCAATTCCATTTTCTATTACTACAAAGACATTATGAACCAAAACAGACCTGTTTTTCGTAGAAAAGCTTGTACAAATCCACATAAAACATTGGTTTTTCGTTATATATATTCTTTCTTTTTATTTGAATTCGTTTTATATTTATATTTTACAGTTTCAAAAATCCCGTCTCCTTTATCTTTTGCAATTCGATTTAATATTTTACAATCATGTATCCCGTTAAAGCTTTTATGCTTTATTCTTTTATATTCGTATTTAGATGCATTCTTGTGATACAAAACCATAAATCTTAAAAAATACTACCACTAAATTTTTGATTTGACATTGTGGTAAATTTAAGGAATTTCGGCTCAGATAAAACAAGTGTTCGAAATGCCAAAAGCCACGCAATTCTACAGCGGTCAAATTCTGTCTAAACGCCCTAAGATAGAGGGAAAAACACATCAAATTCTTGTTTGATATTTCGAGTAAAATAGAAAATCACAAGCTTAAAAAGCCGTTTTTTAAGCCTTCCCAACCATATTTTGGGGCATTTCCAAGCGATTTTTCCTCACGATCTTTCTCTTACAAGCCATAATTTCACTCTCGTTTACCAACTTTTTCTACTCAAAAGCTACAGTATCCTGGTGCCAACCCTAAGAATTCTACCATTAAACCAATATCAAAAAAGAAATTGGCATGTCGTAAGAAAACATCGCACAAGCAATAAAACAAAATTAGAATGAACGACTAACCCACCCGGAGAAATAAGAAAACAAACAAGAATGGGCAACAAAGCAAACAGAAACGATTATAAAAGCAAACCGGAACAAGCGAAAAATCATCCCATACCGGGAACGAGAATCAATAAAAAAGCACGCGGAATCCGCGTGCTTTTTTATTGATTCTCGTCTAATTTTCGCCTTGCTTCTGTTTGTTTCTTTGCAAAGAGATTTCCTTAATGAAGTATGAAATATATTAGATCCATTCCGAGTTCTGCTTCCGAAGCAGCATCGAAACCTATCCCCTTTTGATGCTCGTCAGTCTCCCTAATCTTGCCTATAATTTCCATTACTTTCCTTGCCGAATAGTTTCCAAGTGCAGGAATAATATTTTTCTTTACCTGCCATTCTGTCATGCCCGTCCATTTTGCAATTCCCATAGGGCTTTTATCAGGAGAATAGTATGAAATCATAAGTTTGGAGAAAAAGCGGAACAGTTGCACCAAATTTCTTTGCAACGGATTGGCTTTTGAATTAGCTCCAAAATATTGTACTATTTGAAAAGCCTTAAAAACGTCTCTTCTAACTATCGCATCCTGGAGTTCGAAATAATTAAAATCTTTGCTTATTCCGATATTCTTCTCCACTATTTCGGGAGTAACATTGTTTTGTCCCTGCGGCATAGAAATCACAAGCTTGTCAAGCTCGCCATTCATACGATTCAAATCCGCGCCTATGTTTCCGGCAATCATTTCCGTGGCTTTCGGTGTTATCGAAAGTCCGTGCTGTTTCATATAAACGCTTATGAATCCCGAAAGCTGATTGTCGTAAAGTTTTTTTGCTTCAAACAAAACACCATTCTTCTGCGCGAGTGTGGCAAGACGCTTTCTTTTATCCACGGTTCCGTTCTTGTAACAAATAACAAGTATAGTGCTCTCGAGCGGTCGCTGCAGATAATAAGCCAAATCTTCCAAACGTTCCATTAGTTGCGCCTCGCGCACTTCAATCAAAAGGTGCTCCGTGCCAAGCGGACTGCTTTTCGCTGTGTTCACAATTTCTCCCACATCGGCATCCGAGCCGTAATAGGTAAAATAGTTAAACGCCTTGTCCTCTTCGGGCATAACTCTTTTCGATAGGGCTTCGGCTATTTTATCTATGAAATAACTCTCCTCTCCTTCGAGAAGATATACCTTTTCGAACTTTCCGGCATTTATATCGCGCATTATTCCTTCATACGAAGGTCCCGTTTGTTTTGTGTAAGCCACGTTGTATTCGTAAAAATCCGCCCGTCCCGTTTCTTTTCGGTCTGCGGCATTTAATAATCATATTTCAGATGACGCACCGTGCGCCCGTCATTCTTTATAAGTTTGAGTGCAGCAATTCCGAAAGCCACATGTTCCGGCGCAAAGTCCTTAGTAACCTTTTCATCGCTCTCCATTGTTTTCACGCCTTCGGGAATCATAGGATTATCACTCACGAGCAGCAAAGCCCCTGTGGGAATATGGTTATAGAATCCGCAACTGAAAAGCGTGGCAGTCTCCATATCCACAGCCATGGCGCGGGTTTTCAACAAATAATCCTTGAACTTTCCGTCATGTTCCCACACACGCCTGTTCGTAGTATATACAGTGCCCGTCCAATAATCGTGGTTGGCATCGCGCAAAGAAGTGGAAACCGCCCTTTGAAGCATAAAAGCAGGAAGAGCCGGGATTTCCGGCGGGAAATAATCGTTGCTTGTACCCTCACCTCTTATTCCTGCAAGCGGAAGAATGTAACTCCCTAATCTTGCTTTGTCGGAAATTCCGCCGCATTTGCCCAAAAACAAACAAGCAGCCGGTTTCACGGCACTCAGCAGGTCCATGACGAGAGCGGCATTGGGACTTCCCATTCCGAAATTCACAATGGTTATCCCGTCAGCCACAGCTGTGCGCATATTTGCACCATAGCCCACGGCTTCCACCCCACACTGTTCACAAAACAAGTCAACATAATTGTTGAAATTCGTCAACAGTACATAAGGAGTGAAATCTTCGAGAGGTCTGTGAGTATATCTCACAAGCCAATTGCCCACTATTTCCTCGCGAGTTTTCATTATAATTCCTAAATTTGCACTCATCGGCGCAATGCGCCAAAGAATAATTGCAAAAATAGCAAATGTTTGCGTTAAACCTGCCAGTTGCCGACATAAAAATAAGCCAAAGCCAAGGCAAGCCCACTGTTTACGACTTCCTTCGCCGCCGTTACGTAGCTCTCACCCCCGAAGAATGGGTGCGCCAACAGTTCACCCGTTTCCTCACCGACCACAAGGGCTACCCCGCAGCCCTAATGGGAAACGAAATGGAGCTTACCGCCAACGGCAAAAAGCGACGTTGCGACAGCGTGGTCTTCAACGCCAAGGGCGCCCCCCTCTTAATCATAGAATACAAAGCTCCCTCCATAAGCATAACCCAAAAAGTTTTCGAGCAACTAAGCTCCTACAACATCATACTCCACACAAAATATCTCATAGCCACAAACGGCATGAACCATTACTGTTGTCGTGTGGACTACGAAGCAAAGTCTTTTAGTTTTTTGCGGGATATTCCTAATTATCAAGAGCTTGAACAATAAACGCAAACCACACCCGTAAAGAAATACACAAACATAATTCACACATTATTAGACATTCCCGTTCTCTTTTCCTCACGCTTCAGCATTATATATCCGACAATTTCTCCCCTGTTTATCATTCAAAACCGCACACCTCAAACCGTCGAAACCTTCCCTCTTCTGCCCCGGATTTTTCTAAATACATGCAAACAGGCATGAGATTTGAGCGGTAAATTTCTTGTTTTTGGAAACAGGGAACGTGTTCTTTTTTCATGCGGATTAGCACACAGGAAAAAACACATGGCTTATCGCAAAAAATACAAGGCACTTATTTTAAAATAAGTGCCTTGTATTT
>QAML01000078.1:136701-152929 GCA_003150315.1 Prevotellaceae bacterium
AAAAAATACAAGGCACTTATTTTAAAATAAGTGCCTTGTATTTCAAAATATATGGCTTGTATTTTTCGTCGTGATAAGCTTTTGATTTACAACAACTTGCAAAAGGCTTTTATTTTGCCGTATTTCTTTGATTTTTAGCCGTTTACGCAAAAACGCGCGATTTCGCGTTTTTGCGATGATTATTCCACGAAATGCCATTGACTGTCTGCCAAACGACATTTCCCTTTCCTACTCCCCGTTCATTATCATTATTGCCTCATCGCGCAATGCTGCCGGCAGTTCGATGTTTCTGCGGCGCAAACTTTCTATCCACTTTCCAGCCTCGTCCTGCGTGAGCGTTTCAAGAATGCTTGCAAACATTTCTATCTGGCTGTCGCTGTAGTCTTCGGCTTTTGTTCCGACAAATGCGTCAAGTTCGGAATCGTCAAAATCGACATTTTCCGCCATTTCGGTCTGCAACACTTTCGATGCAGAACAAACATCGAAGCAAGTTCCACACTGTTCGTTGCAATCGCCCGGCTTCTCCTTACGCGGAAGTTCGTCAAAAGGATTTCTGCGTATGTATATTGCAAACACCACAACGCCAGCAACAAGCAGGATTATCAATATTATAGGAAACACAGGCTTACGAATTTATCTCTTCTACTCCGAAACCGGCATTGCGCAGATTGTCCCAATATCGCGGATAGGATTTCGAAACCACTTGCGGGTTGTCAATCATCACAGCTCCGTGTTTCAAACACAAGGGTGCCATGCTCATTGCCATACGATGGTCTTCGTATGTTTCAATCACGGCATTTTTCTGCGCTTCGCAGGTTTCGCCGTCCCAAAACAGTGTGCCGTCGGGCGTATCGCCAATCACATAGCCCAACTTACGCATTTCGTTTTCAAGAGCTTGCGTGCGATCGGTTTCCTTTACTCTCAGGTTTGCCAAGCCGCCGAATCTGAATTTCACTCCAAGCCCGCAGCATGTTGCCACAAGCGTTTGCGCAAGATCCGGTTCGCCTCCCAAATCCAAATCCAGACTTTCTGCGCATGCGGCTTTGCCACATATCAGTGCCGTGCTGCCTGAAAATTTTGTTTCCACGCCGAGTTTTTCGAAATATGCGGCACCTCTCGAATCGCCTTGCAAACTTTTTTCATATAAAGATGGAAGCGTTACCGCCGCAGCCGCATTTTTGGAAAGTGCTGTCATTTCATACCAATACGATGCCGCACTCCAATCGCTTTCAACGGTGAACGGAACGGAGACATAGCCGCCCTGACTCACCGTTATCTCGTTTTCGGAAGTCCATTCGGCTTTTGCGCCAAACTCTTTCATCAGTTCCAAAGTCATATTTATATATGGGCGCGACGTTACTTCGCCTTCAAGCTTCAGAACAATGCCCCCCTTAAGTTGCGGAGCTATCATGAGCAACGCGGAAATATATTGCGAGCTTACGTTGGCAGGAAGCGAAATCACGCCGCCGCGCATGTTTCCTCCGCCAACCTTCAGCGGCGGAAAGCCTTCGTTTCCCATGTAGTCTATTTCCGCACCCAGACTGCGCAAGGCTTCAACCAAAATGCTTATGGGGCGTTGCAGCATGCGCGACGAACCGGTAATTACGCGCTTTGTGGCGGAAAGGCCGAAATATGCGGTGAGAAAACGCATGGAAGTGCCCGCTCCGTGAACATCCACCGCCTTTTCCACATTTTTTTCATTGTGCAAGGCTTCAAGCATTACCGCCGTGTCGTCGCACTCTGCGAGATTGCCCACACTTCGGGGCGAACCGCTGAGAGCGTTTATTATCAGAACACGATTTGAAATGCTTTTTGATGCGGGAAGAACAGTTTTTATGTGTCCCAAACCGCCCGGAGGAGTTATCTTATATATCATTTGCGGACAAAATTTCGTTTTGCACGGCAAAAATATGGATTTATTTTTTGATATTTCAGAAAAACACCATACATTTGCACTCGCAAACGCAGAAAGGCGGCTGGTTGGCAAAAGCACGAAGCCCCTTGAAGCAAACAAAGCGGGGTGTAGCTCAGTCCGGTTAGAGTACACGTCTGGGGGGCGCGAGGTCGCTGGTTCGAATCCAGTCACCCCGACTTTTATAAGAGAGACATGATTTCATCAAGAGATTATGTCTCTCTTTTTTTCTTAATTTTTCCACATTCGCAGGCAAGTTTTTCACTACTCTCGCATTTTCTTAATAAAAAAGCCCATTCACAAGGCGCAAGCATCATAATGTAAGCAAAATCATTACCTTTGCATCCAAATACACTTTGATTATGGAACTTAGAAGAACTCTTCTGACGGCATTGGCATTAGTTGCGTTCAACGCCGCATTTTCACAAAACTACAAACAACTTTGGGTTAAAGCCACGGTAGCCATGGAAAAAGATCGGCCCAAGACTGCCCTCAAGGAGCTTCGCGGCATATATTCTGTTGCCTCAAAACACAATAACACCGGAGAAATGCTGAAAGCTGCGGTTTGCGCCTTGCAAATGCAGCAGGACATTTCGCCCGACAGCGCAAAAGCCGAAATAAAAAAGATAGACAGCATTGCCGGGAACGAGAAACGCCCGGCAGAACGCGCACTTTGGATGCTCGTTGCGGCAAAACAGCACAATGACAACGCTGATTTCCGCGATTCTTCCGAAGCAGACAAAGCGGCTGACTATCTCAGCGAAGCCACAAAGGACCTTTCTATTTTCAACAACCGGAAAGCCGAAGAATTTGTGCCTGCAGTTTCGAAAGGCAGCGACAGCAAATATTACAACGGCGACCTTCTGAACGTTGTTTGCCGTAATGCCATCGAAATTTGGGGTTCTGTTAATTCTTCTTCGTATTCACAGAAAGAAATAGACCAAAAACGCAACGAACTCGCGGGACGCTTCATTGACCATTACCGCAAAACGGGAAATGCAAATGCCGTTGTATTGGCAACATTAGACTCGTTGGAACACAGCAATACCGACTTCTTTTCAGGAAAAAGCAATGACACTACAAACACATCGTACATAGTGGCGCGCAAACTCATGGAGCAATATGCCCAAAGCCCTTGCGCCGTCGAAGCATACATATATATATGTAACAAGATGAGGAACGGCAAATGCGAAACAGAAGATTTGCGTTACAATCTTGCAAAGAAAGGTGCACAATTATATTCCTCAAATCCACGCTCTGCCGCCTTGCGTAATATTATTAAGGAAGCCAAGACACAAAATATAAACGCCAACCTTGAAAAATCCGTTGCATTCCCGGGCGAAAAGCTTCGTGGGAACATTGAAGCCGACAACATTCCAAACTTAGAGATACAAATGTATCGTCTGCCCTACACTACATCGCAATTAACAGGCAACCTCTCCCTCATAAAGAAATTAAAGCTCAACCCCAAGGACAAAATCGTGGTGTATTCCAAGAGCATTACTCCCGACAAGGAATACTATCATTTCAAAGACAGCTTCATTTATTCCGCTCCTGCACAGCCGGGACTTTATCTGGTCAAGGTGGTGCAAGAAAAGGCAAACAATCAGTACAGCATCCTTAAAGTCAGCAACGTGCGTGCTTTGTTTTTCCCTCTTCCCGACAAACGTATGCGCATAGCGGTAGTTGACGCACGCAGCGGCAAACCTATTGCGGGCGCAAAGGTAAACGAGCTCAACAGCAACAGCAAAAAAATCACCGCTAACTATACTACTGACGACAAAGGCGA
This sequence comes from Prevotellaceae bacterium, assembly GCA_003150315.1. GTDB lineage: Bacteria > Bacteroidota > Bacteroidia > Bacteroidales > Bacteroidaceae > UBA6398. Next base: position 140,403 of record QAML01000078.1, read on the forward strand.
AGTTATTGTTGCACGTAAGACTTATGCGCAATACAACGCAGAATATGGAAACGACAAATTCTGTCCGTTCACGAATCATTACCAATATACCAATTTCTCCGCCAAAGAAGAGAAAGAAAACGAGCAGTGTCGTTTGTATACCGACCGCGCCGTATATCGTCCGGCTCAAACAGTATTTGTGGCAGGATTGATATATTCTCAAAAAGGAGACGAATTCAACACCGTATATGATAAAAGCGTAAAACTTACTCTCACCGATGCAAACAACAAAACCATAAGTTCGCAAGAAGTTAAGAGCGACGAGTTCGGAAGCTTCGGTGCGGAGTTCACATTGCCCTCCACAATTGTGCCGGGTACCTTCCGCATAAAAAGCAATCAGGGAACTGCCGCATATATCAAGGTAGAAGAATACAAACGTCCGACCTTCGAAGTAACAACCGATAAACCGAACGAAAAATATGCACTTGGCGACACACTAAGTCTTAAAGGACACGCCACATCCTACACAGGAGCAGGAATAACCGGCGCAAAAGTTTCATACGAAGTTAAAAGGAGAAGCTTCAGCTGGCTTATAAGAAAAAGAGAAAACGACGTAATTTGCAGCGACACGGTAACAACCGACAGCAATGGCGACTTTGTCATGCGCGTTCCCATTACCGCAAATTCCACAGACGTACTTTCGATGTCCCAAACCGCTTACGTTTTCATTGTTTCAGCATCTGTTACATCGGGCACAGGCGAAACGCAGGAAACAGAACTCACTCTCAGCGCAGGAAAACGCAGTGCATTCTTCAACTGTAATATTCCGCAAACCATAGAAAAGGGAAAAATACCCACCGTTACCTTCAAACTTCAAAACATATTGTATGAGCCGACCGAGGGTAAAGGAAAGTATTCTGTTTATAACGGTTCCAAGCTTTGCGCCGAAGGTTCTTTCACGTCAAACGAGCCAACAAAAATCAACGGTCTCGCAAATCTTCCTTCCGGAAAGTATGTTATCCATACACAAATCGAAGGTGAGAACGATTCTGTCTATGATGTGAACAAGAGTTTCATACTCTTTTCGGTCAAAGACACTCAAGCTGCCGACTCCACGGAGCATGTCCGCCTCTATTCACCTGATGAATATTTCAATAACGGGAAAGCTGCCATTAACATAGCTTCTTCGCTCAATGATGTTACGGCTTTTTACGACGTTATTGCTAACGGCAAACTCGTAGAGAGTAAACATTTATCTCTCTCCAATTCTGCTCAAAATTTTACCTACGATTATAAGCAGGAATACGGAGACGGAATCTCGGTGGTGCTTGCTTTTATGAAAGACGGCAAACTCTACAACCAAAACATCACTATTAAGAAAGCCATTCCCGAGAAAACTCTGAAGTATAAGTGGACTTCTTTCCGCAATCGCCTTCGTCCCAACGAAAAAGAGGAATGGAGGCTGCAACTAACGAACCCTGACGGCACTCCTGTCCAAGTTTCCTCCATTGCTGCCGTTTACGATGCCTCACTCGACAAATTTGCTAAAAACAATTGGTATTCTAACTTATATCTCGGGCGTTATGTTCCCACAGTTTCGTGGAACACTTCGCGCGGCATCATGACACTTAATTATTACAACAATCCTTTCAAATACGAAAACCTTGAAGATTTGAATTTTGACGAGTTTTGCATATTCGAACATTTGCAATATCTCGGTTCTTACGGCATTACCAGATTAGAAATCGAATCTGTCGACATAAAAGGCAACGACGAAAAAGTTTTATACAAGACTCAAATGGCAAAACAAGCCACTGCGCTTGCCCCGGCTCTGAAAAACGATTTTGGAGAGACCATTGTTTCAACTTCGGACGCTTCAGCCGAAACCTCCGAAGACACAAAAAAAATTGCCGTTCGCGAAAACTTTGCCGAGACAGCCTTCTTCGCTCCCTCGCTCCGCTCTGACGAAAACGGGAATCTGACCATTGCGTTCACCACTCCCGAAAGCCTTACCCGCTGGAACGTTAAAGTTCTCGCACATACAAAGGATATGAATATCGTAGAGGCTGACACAACCGCCACAGTTGTCAAAGAATTTATGATACAGCCCAACATGCCGCGTTTCCTGCGTCTTGGCGACAATGCAACAATTCCCGCAACAATCAAGAACCTTTCCGAAAAATCTTTGAGCGGAAAAGCGGTCATGACAATGCAAGATGCAGAAAATCTTGCCATAATTAAACGTGAGACTATCAGGTTCAGCGTTGACGCAAAAGGCGAAACGGTGATTGCATTCCCCTTCAAAGCCGAAGAAAGCCTGACATCGCCACTGCTTATATGCAAAATAACTGCCGACTGCGGCACATTCTCCGACGGCGAACAGCACTATCTGCCTTTGTTCTCCGACAAGATTGAAGTCATTTCCTCTCTGCCGTTTACCATTCAGGGCAGCGGCAAACACACTGTGGACATTCCCGACACTCTTACAGGCAACAAAGCCGGCGCAACCAACCGCAAACTTACCATAGAGTACACTTCCAATCCAACATGGCTCGCATTGCAGGCTTTGCCCACTATCGACAATCCCAAGTGGGAAGACGCTCTTACCATAGCAGCTGCTTATTATGCTGCATCGCTCGAACACGAAATTGCATCTGTTTCGCCCGAAATCAAAGCCGCCGCAAAACGCTGGGCAAACGAGCAAACAGCCGACACATTGCTCGAAAACGCTCTGCTTCGCAATCAGGACATCAAGAACATTCTTCTCACAGAAACACCGTGGGCGGCAAATGCCGACAATGTTTCACTGCGCCGCCGCTCGCTGGCTCATACTTTCAACGAATTGGAATCGGGCGCACGCGAAAGGAATCTTGAGGAACGCCTTGCGCGACTTCAGCGCGAAGACGGTGGTTTCAGTTGGTTCCTCAACATGCCTTCGAGCTATTACATCACTTCCGGCATAACCACAATGCTTCTCCGCCTCAACAGCATCAAGAGTTCTTCAAACACGGAGTCAATCATAAGAAAAGCCGTGGACTATCTTGACAAACAGGTTGCCGAAGATATAAAAGAAATGAAGAAAATCTCCGTAAAGGGTAACAAACTCACCATTTACGATAGTCATCTCGACTACCTTAACATTCTTCGCATGTACGCCGGCAAACTTTCACCGTTGTCTTCGGCTAACCGCAAATATCTTTTGCCCATTCTGCAGAAGCATTATCCGAATCTCAACATCGAAGCCAAATCCAAGGCAGCTCTCGTGCTTAAAACCGCAGGATACGACAAAGAAGCCATGACCACAATCAAGAGTATTCTCGAACACACGGTGAGCGACAAGGACAAAGGCATGTATTTCGATTCGTTCAATGCTCTTTCGTATTGGAACAGTTATAAGATTCCTGCACAGGTGGCTGCTCTCGAAGCCGTGCGCGCTCTTACGCCCGACGACAAAACCACACAAAACGGAATGCTCACATGGATTTTGCAATCTAAGCGCACACAGGGTTGGGAAACTGCGCTCAACACGGTTGACGCAGTGTATGCGCTGCTTACCACAACCAAGAGCGACGATTCGTTGATTCATTTCAACACGGCAATGCCCGACAACTTCACTCTCAACATGAAAAACGGCAAAACCATAAACGTTGCGGAGAACGCCCAAACCGCCGACAAGGATGCCGTGGGCTATATGCGCTCGGACTTCAGCCTTGACGAGTTGAAATCATCGCCCAAGTCGGTGAACATATCAAAGACCGACGGCGGAATATCCTGGGGCGGAATCTACAGTCGCTATCTCGCGCCTGCCCAAAACGTTGAAAACGGCGGCGGAGAGCTTACGGTGAAACGAGAATACTTCCTTGTGGAAAACGGAAAGGAAACTCCCGTTGCCAACGGCGCAAGCATTAACACAGGCAACCGCATCAGAGTGCGCTACACCATAAATTCTTCGCGCGATTTCGATTATGTCAGCCTCACAGACCCACGTCCCGCATGTCTTGAGCCGGATGTGCAAACCTCGGGCTACACCTGCAACAACGGCGAATGGTTCTATCTTGCCGTGCGCGACGCTTCGCAGGCTCTGTTCTTTGAAAAAATGGAAAAGGGTAAACACATAGTTACTCTTGATTTCCATGCCGACCGCAAGGGAACTTATCTTGCAGCTCCGGCTTCGGTGCAGTGTCTGTATTCTCCCGAATTTTCGGGACGTTCAAACGGAAGAACCATAAACGTTAAACAGAATAAATGAAATCTTTTGCAAAATCGCTGATAACCTTCGTGTCGTTTACACTTTTTGGTGCGACACAAGCTCAAAATGCCACGCTCCTTAAGCAGCAGAATCTGCACAAATGGGGCGTGGCTCCTGCCAATTACAGCGGCATAACCCATATTGAAGGGAACTCATACGCTCTTGTGAGCGACAAAGAGCAGATTGACGGAATTTATATCTTTGACATAGACATCAACCCTGTCAGCGGTAAAGTCAAATCGGTCGTTCCTCATGCCATATCGGGTGTGGCGGGTTCGAAAACGCGCGATGCCGAAGGCATTTGCTTCTGCCCGCAGCGCAACAGTGTTTTTGTGAGTGCCGAGGACGACCAGCAGATTCTCGAATACTTTCTCGACGGCAAACCCACGGGTTCTAAACTTGACGTTCCGCCCATGTTCTCGCGCGACAGCATATTTCCCAACTGCGGATTCGAATCTTTAGCCTACGACAGTGCCGCCCGGCGGTTTTACACAGCCACCGAACGCCCACTTAAACGCGACAATTCCAAAGACACAGCCCTTGTCAGGATTCTTGCTTTTGACGAACATCTCGCCCCATGCGCACAATACGCCTACGTTCTCGAACAGCCCACACTCAACAACAAGGCTAAGTATTACGTTCACGGAGTTTCGGAAATCACAGCCCTGCCCGACGGCAGACTTGTGGTAATGGAAAGAGAACTGAACGTGAAGGCAAACTATGTGGGAAGCGAATGCCGCATAAGGCTCTTCACTGTTAACCCCTCGGAGGGCGAACCCATGACCTCACATATCGCCAAGCCGCTATATAAAACCGCCATTGCCGATTTTTCCACCCACATGGACATAGGGCAACTGAACTATGCCAATTACGAAGGCATGTGTCTCGGACCCAAACTCAATGACGGTCGCCAAACTCTTATTCTCATAAACGATTCTCAGGCCGGCGCGGGAAATTCACTCTATCGTCTCAAAGATTATATAAAGATCATAATTCTCTGACCCCGAAGGCTCTTTCCGACATGCTGAAAATCCGAATTCCACGCCTGAAATATCGCGACAAAAAAGGCGCGAAAATCGCTTTTTATAAGTCATTGCTTTTCACGTTCTTATAAAGGCGAAAAATACAAGCCATATATTTTGAAATACAAGGCACTTATTTTAAAATAAGTGCCTTGTATTTTTTACGATAAGCCATGTGTGTTTTTTTATGTACGCAAGCCAAGCTTTTTTCTTGTGATATTTCACCCGTTTTCATGCCTTCAAAACATGCCGCAAAGCCGCGCCACCTCTCCCCGGTCCTACCATTATGACGGGAAAACATACCCGCATCGCAGAATGACGTACTTGCATAATAATAAATTCATTACATTTGCAGCAATAAATAAGAACAATAAAAAAACATCAAAAATGAAGAAACTCATAATACTTTCATTCATTGCCCTGATGGGCATACAGGTACACGCACAGCCCAAGGTTTACGTAACGAGGAACATCAGCCCCGAAGGACTCATGGCTGTTTACAAAGCATTGGGTGTGAAAGCCAAAGGCAAGGTTGCCGTAAAAGTGAGCACGGGTGAAGCCGGAAATCCCAACTATCTTCAGCCGTCGCTCATAGGTCCGCTCGTCAAGAAAGTGAAAGGCACAATTGTTGAATGCAACACCGCTTACGGCGGAAAACGCAGCACAACCGAAGAGCATTTGAAAGTGGCGGAAGAACACGGATTCACGAAAATAGCCAAAGTGGACATCATGGATTCGGAAGGAGAAATGAAAATACCCGTAAAGGACACGAAATACATTAAATACGACATAGTGGGTTCACATCTCAAGAACTACAATTTCATGATAAACCTTGCCCACTTCAAAGGACATCCCATGGGCGGACTCGGCGGTGTGCTCAAAAATCAGAGCATAGGAGTGGCTTCGGCAAACGGCAAGGCATACATTCACAGCGCGGGAGTTGTGGAAACACCCGAGAAGTTGTGGAGCAACGTAGGAAACCAGGACGGCTTTCTTGAGTCAATGGCTGCCGCAGCGCAGGGAGTGGCAAACTTTTTCGGTAAAAACATCATTTACATTAGCGTAATGAATAACATGTCGGTTGACTGCGATTGCGTGTCTCACCCCGCAGCTTCCAAACTCAAGGACTACGGAATCTTAGCCTCTACCGACCCCGTGGCATTGGACCAGGCGTGCGTAGACATTATTTTCAACATGACTCCGTCAGACGGCAACGACAACGCACCCCTTAAGGAACGCATTACGAGCCGCCACGGAATTCACACAATTGAACACGCCGAAGAAATAGGGCTTGGCAGCAGAAAATACAAACTCGTAAACATTGACAAAAAGTGAAAGCGAAATACTTGCTCATTACTGCGGGGTTGCTGACAGCCTTTTCCGTGAAAGCAGAAACGGTGAACGACACTCTGGAAACCGAAACTCTGCGCCCGGCATTGGTTACGGGAACCCGAAACCTTACCGACGCACGCCATCTGCCCATGACCGTGAGCCTTGTAAGCCGCAAGGAACTGACCAAAAACTACCGCTCGTCTGTTTTGCCCACTGTGTGCGAACAAGTGCCGGGATTGTTCATAACTTCAAGGGGCATGTTAGGCTACGGAGTGTCAACAGGAGCTGCGGGAGGCATTAAAGTACGCGGCATAGGCGGTGGCGCGGAAATGTTGGTGCTTATAGACGGTCAGCCGCAGTATGCCGGACTTATGGGACACCCCATAGCAGACGCTTATCAAACTATGATGGCGGAGAAAGTGGAAGTGCTTCGCGGACCGTCCTCTGTGCTCTACGGCTCAAACGCCATGGGAGGAGTGATGAACATTGTTACACGAAAAATAACCCGAGACGGTTCGCACACAACCTTTCAGGCAGAAGGCGGATCTTATGGCACTGCACAGGCACAGGTTTCAAACCAGACAAAAGCCGGCAAGTTTTCGAGCACGGCAGGCATAAACTACGGAAGAACCGACGGACATCGCCCCAACAGCAACTTTGAACAATATTCGGGCTTTGTGAAATTGGGTTACGACCTTTCGGAACATTGGAAAGCCGATGCAGACGTAAACCTGACGCATTTCAAGGCTTCGAATCCGGGAGAAGAGACAAATCCTTACATAGACAATGACTCCAAGATTACTCGCGGGCTTGCTTCGGTGCAGTTAGCCAACAACTACGGCAGCATGTCGGGAGCGATAAGAGCGTTCTACGATTGGGGACATCACAACATAAACGACGGATATCACCCCGGAGGAACGCCGCAAACCCAGTTGTATTTGCACAACGACATTATGAGCGGAATAACAGCCTATGAAAGCACGTCATTGTTTGAAGGAAACAGGATTACACTCGGTGTTGACTATCAACATTTCGGAGGTAAGGCATGGAACAAGGTAATAGCCACCGGCGAACACAAAAGTCTTGCTAACAAGAAGCAGGACGAAATAGCCGGTTACCTGGATTTTCGTCAGGATTTGCTGTCGCTCGTAACACTGGATGCCGGATTGCGCGTTGACTATCACTCCACGGCGGGAACAGAACTCGTGCCGCAGGGCGGACTTACGTTCCACATAAACAACGATGCGCAGATACGCGCAATGGTGAACAAGGGATTTCGAAATCCTACCATTCGCGAACTCTACATGTTCCGTCCCGCAAACAAAGATTTGAAACCCGAGCGCATGACGAACTATGAACTCGCATTCAGCAACAATCTTTTCAACAACAGCCTCCGACTTGGTTTGAGTCTTTTCTATCTCAAAGCCGACAACATGATAACAACTGCCATGGTTGACGGTCGTCCGCAAAACGTGAACACCGGTAAAACGGAAAACAGCGGAGTAGAATTAGAGGCAAAGTATAAAGCCGACAAGCACCTCTCATTCAACACCAACTACAGCTATCTTCACATGAGCAATCCCACTTCGGGCGCGCCGGAACACAAACTTTATGTGGGTGCAGACTATGTTAACGGTAAATTCAGCGCATCTACGGGTGTGCAATACATTGCCGGGCTGTATCTTGCCGCAGGCAAAAACGCCGACAAGGAATATTTCACGCTTTGGAATCTTACTGCGAGCTACAAAATACTCAAAAACATAACCGCTTATGCGCGCGGCGAAAATCTGTTGGCGCAGAAATACCAGACAATGCTGGGATTCACCATGCCCAAAGCCACTGTCATGGCAGGCATAAAGATTGATATTTAACAAACATCCCAACCATATTACATTAAAATTACTAATTCTTCGGAAGGAAAGGCTTGCTTTTTCAAGCCTTTCCTTTATTCTTTTCACTCAATCCCCCCAAAATCCACTTCTTCCCTGCACCTTTTTCTTCATCCGCCTTTCCCGAAAAGCAACCTCCGCATCCAATAAAAAAGCTTCAGCATCCGGTGGAACTTTTCCTGCATCTCCGACAAAAAATTCACCACTTCGGGAAGTCTTTTCGGCACGCCGAAAAAAACACATGGCTTATCGTAAAAAACATAAGGCATATATTTTAAAATACAAGGCACTTATTTTAAAATAAGTGCCTTGTATTTTTCGCCTTCCCAAACCACTGAAAATCAACGCGGCACAAAAGGCTTATTTTTTGCGTTTTTGCAAGTCGGGAAACCGGGTTGTTTGCCCTAATCTTTTGAAGAATTTGTAGCTTTCCCGTACCTTCAATATAGCAAAAGGAATGACCTCAAACCAATGAGCGGTATTTCTTGGATCACCGGCTTTTTATTTTTTGTCAAACTGGTAAACGGCTCCATCGTGTCGCACCATAAAACAAACTTTATACGATTCGTCAAAAAGAATTATATCATCAGCCGACGGATACCATATATAGTCAAAAAAGTCAGCAACATCTTTGAAATCAAAAGCATCAATCGTATAAAAAGAATCCCAACATACGTTCACATGTTTGGGCATTTCCTTTATGTTTTGCTCATATATCAAACGGCGCAAATCAAAATTTTCGTCTTTGGCGTTTACGGAGTTCACAAACCGCCCCTCGCTTTGAATAATGCTGAAAATGTCGTTACGATATAGGGGGGCAATCTTGTATGACAGGCAAAACGAAGCAAAAACCTTATCACATTCCTCCATAGAAAGAGTAACGAAACTCAGATTTTGGTTTTTATGGTCTTTTTTGAAGAAATCCAATTTATATTGCTCCATATATTCTTGATTTTGCTGTTTCCAAGGCAGTCCGAATAACCTGTTTTCTACGCGAAAATAGTTCTTTTCTCAAACATCCGCACAAAGGCAAAGAAATAAATTTACTTATGGCATTTTTGCTGCTTGTAAACAGCAATTACTTTTTTAGAAGAAACACACAAATGGCTAATGACAAACAAATTACGGCTTTCTTTGTTTTTCTGTAAGCCACTTTTCACGGGATTTTCCATAATCGTTCCAATTCCAACGGTTGTTAATTGTTACGGGATAGCACCTACGGTTTGGAATATCCAGCATTGAAAGCCGTTTCAAGCCATTGACAGGCGTGAGGTCCATATCGTCAATCACAAAGTTTCCACCAAACAAAGCAAGAGCCGATATATTTCTTAAATCAGCCAACGGCTTAATCGATACAAGCCTGTCTGTCTCTATTATTACAACCTCCATGTTGCTCAGATTTGACAAAAATTCGATGTCGTGAAGACCTTTTACGCCCCTTATGTCTATTCTTTTCAATTTTTGCAAATACGAAATATCCGAAAAAGATTGTAGCTTTTTGCAATTCAATATTGTTAAGTTTTCAAGGAGCACAAGATTTCGGACAAACGACAAAGAAGTTATATTAGAATTGGCAACGGTCAAATGTCTTAGGTTCTTCAAGTTGCCAATTCCGTGTTCGTCCCCAATTTTGAAGTCATCAACATATAAGTTTTCTATGCTGCAACAGGAAAACAGGGTATCGTTTCGTTTACGACCATAACAAAACACGTTTTTCAGATTGTAGAAAACCCGAAAATCAACATCGTCGGCATCAGGTACGTTTAAGCTTAACGTTTTCAAGTCTTTTTGTTTCTCAACACTCCTGATTCCTTTGGAATGAACGTCTACAATTTCTAATGTTTCGAGTTGCATGTCTTCTAAAAAAGCATAGTCGGAGCATTTCCACCCGAACGAATAGTTCAGAAACAGATGCTTTATGTTTTTATCGTTTATTATTTTCACAAACGAGTCATTCCATTCACAACATATAAGCATCCCTAATCCGTCTAACCGTCTTTGGTTATACGGATTCTCTCTTACGAATTTATATTTGCGTTTATTCCACATACTATCCGCCGAAAGGCACATGCTACATCTGTAGCCGTTGCCACAAAAGTCCTTGCCGCCCACACTGTAGTTGTTGTCCCTGTCATTGTACGGCACTACAAAAGTAACATAATTATCCCTTACAACTTACAAAGGCATAGCAGACTTAAATATATGGTCATCAGAAAAAACATTTGCCCTGCCATTGATACAATATGCTTTCTGCCTCTCAAACCGCAAGACTCTCGACAGACAATTTCGATTCTACAGCGCAGACTAACAATATAAATATGTCCTGCACAGCGTCCGGCATATTATTTATCAATTATGGAGATCCATAAAAAAGATGCCGCATTCCTGCCGCCATTTTCAATATTTATCTAAAGATTCAAAAGAAACATTTGTAATGCCATTCTTCTCAATAAGTTCTTTAACTCTCAAAGAACAAACCGTTGCCCCGCTGCCTTTCAGATAAAAGAATTCTTCTCCATTCCATGAAGTAAAATCTATTCGGAATGTACCATAAATACGGTCTCCTTCGGAATCGAAATCGCACCTTGAATTTATCTGTGTTTCCACAAAAGCATAATACTGCAACTTGGAATCTTTGATTTTAATGGGAATAAACGATACTCCTTTAACTCCGCTACTTTCCAATAAATCCTTAAATTTTTCGGAGATAAATCTTAAAGGTCCTTGGTCGCCAATAAAATCATAAAACATATCCCCCTCGTCAACGCAAAAAATATTGTTGTTTTTTACATCTTGTAGATAAGGAAAAATGCGAAAAGGATCATAGTTCGCCTCTGCCCGGAGTCTTACTTGCCTTTTCTTATTTCCCAAAACTATCGTAGTAAAATTCACAGACATAACATTTTTCTATTTAATCGGTCCATTGTTCAAGTTAAATAAATACTGCTTGCAGAAAACATACCCAACCGGATACCATTAATGTGGACATCTATCCCGGTTTATAGCATTTTCCATATTCTGAAACGCACTATTTAGGCATCCTTCATTCTATATTATTAGTAGCAGATATATTTTTGCAAATATAACCTACGATATACTCTATCGGAGTTAAAAGTTCTATATCATTATTCTCAACTAAATCTTCTACAGAAGATTTTACATTCATCCAAAGTTTGGACGCTTCATATTCTTCGTATGGATGTTTCATTTTTGTTCTTATTATCAGGCTAATTATATCATTCCTTCTGTCCGATATAACCTACTTTCTCGATATTATTTTCCATCACGGGATTGTTCATATCCGCAACGTTCTTTACAATTTCGCTCCTTTCCCCTGCATTACCTCTTACTATTTTACGGTTTTGACTTTGTGAGCTGAATCTCCGTTTCAGAAACCAACACACGCCGTCTTACACTTTTACAGTATTGCCCCCATTTTGCATTTTGATTGTATTATGTAGAGATTTACTACTATATTTACGTTACGAAGACAGGACTACTATTTTCATACGGCACTACAAAAATAACAAATTAATACTTGCCAACTCACAAAGGTTAAAGAGAACCAATCTTATAGTCATCAGAAAAGGCACATGGCTTACCGCAAAAAACATAAGGCATATATTTTAAAATACAAGGCACTTATTTTAAAATAAGTGCCTTGTATTTTTTGCCTTTCCTAATGTCTGAAAATCAACAACCTGCAAAAGCAGTTTTTCAGGTACACAAAAGTCGCGATTTCCACATTTTCGGAACCTATCTTCGGCAGCTATTAATCCTTATATTTATAAACAAACGAAATGAATTATCACAGATACATTTATTCAGTCTCCAGATTTGGTAAATTTGCGTTATATACTAAGTTATGTCTTTCTTACAGCATTGTTTTTCAGCTTTCTCCGATACCTTTTGTTCTACATATGAAAGAACATTGAGAGGATCTCTTTTGGTTGTGGAGAGAAAAGAGGAGTAAGACTTCCCTGTACATAAAAACACAGAACCGGCAGGGACTTCTGCCTTCGTATTCCATTGGTTTAAAACAATAATATTAGTCCA
>QAML01000052.1 GCA_003150315.1 Prevotellaceae bacterium
AAGGCATATATTTTGAAATAAGTGCCTTATATTTTAAAATACATGGCTTGTATTTTTTACAAAGTGCCTTGTGTCTTTTGTGATAAAGATTTGCTTACTGTAAAACTGGCGGATTTTAGCGAAATAAGCACTAAAACAAACTTACTTTAGGTGTGGAACGTGTAGGATTAATTCTACACTTGTTTGCCTGAGTTTGTTTTTCCCTGTTTATTTCGCTTCGGTGCATTGTTTTTTGCGCTCTTGCGTCTGTCTTCGTTGCTTTTATTGTTGCCTCGCACGTTTTTACTGCCATTTTTATGCTTTTTCTTTTGTCCGCTATTCTCTGTTGGTTCTTTTATAACTTTCATTCCTTCGGGCAAAGGGTATGTTTCCACTTTCTTCTCTATGAGTTTTTCTATGTTTTGGAAACGCAGACGATCGCGCGAACTGATAAGTGTAAGAGATTCCCCTCCCCTGCCCGCTCTTGCGGTACGTCCTATGCGATGGACATAATCTTCGGGGTCTGCGGGAGCGTCATAGTTAACGACAAGCTCTATATCATCTATGTCTATGCCGCGTGAGATTATATCCGTAGCCACAAGCACGGAAATATGATTGTTGCGAAATTTCATCATCGTATCGTCGCGCTGCGCCTGAACGAGATCGGAGTGCATTTCGGCAACATTAACTTTTTGCTTCAGGAGTTCCAATGTAAGCTGTTTGACCATTTTTTTGGAAGACGAGAAAATTATCACTCTGCTCAGTTCCTTGTTTTTGGCAAACAGATCCTTAATGATTGCCTGTTTCTGTGATTCTGCACAATAGCACACCCTCTGCTTTATGGAAGCCGCAGGTTTTGAAACAGCTATTTTAATTTCTACCGGATTTTTCAATATTCCGCCAGCAAGACGCTTTATCTTGTCGGGCATTGTTGCAGAAAACATTATTTTTTGGCAACAGTCGGGAAGCAATTTGTTTATGCTTAAAATATCGTCATAAAATCCCATGTCGAGCATACGGTCTGCCTCGTCCAAAACAAAGAATTTTACATTGGAAAAGTCGGGCTTTTCCAACTGTATATGGGCCAACAAACGTCCGGGAGTGGCTATAATCATATCAGCACCAAGTTTTAGGCTTCGACTTTCCTGTTCGTAACGTATTCCGTCATTTCCGCCATAGACAGCAACCGAAGACACCGGCACAAAATAAGAAAAGCCTTCCATAGCCTGGTCTATCTGTTGGGCAAGCTCGCGAGTTGGAGACATGACAATGCAATTAATTGCGTTCCTACAGTGTTCCCCAACATATAGCTGGTTAATTATGGGAAGCAAATAGGCTGCTGTCTTTCCTGTACCGGTTTGCGCAATTCCCATTACATCACGTCCTTCAAGAATCGGCGGGATAGTCTTTTCCTGAATTGGCGTACATTTTTCAAATCGCATGGCATCAAGTGCATCAAGCACTTTATCATCTAAATCCAAATCATAAAAGTCTATCATCTTATTCTTTTTTATATATCCGAATTACATTCATTCTTTACTTTGGTGCCCTTCGATAGAGAATGAAAGCAATTATGGAAAACAATATATTGGGAATCCACGCCGCCACAAGCGGAGGCATATAGGCTTTAACCGCAAATGTAGAAGAAACTGTTTCAAACATTATATATGAAAAGCTTAACGCTAAACCTATACCCAAAGAAAGTCCCATGCCTCCCTTGCGTTTTTGGCACGACAAGGAAACTCCTATAACCGTAAGTATAAACGCCGCAAAAGGAGAGGCGAATCTTTTGTAGAACTCCACTTCAAACATACTCAAATTGGCTGCTCCACGCATTTTTTGCTTTTCTATGAATTCGTAAAGCTCGGGGGATGTCAACGTTTCCTGTTGGTTTCTGGAGTACATGAAGTCTGATGGTTCCATCATTATAATAGAATCGGTTTCCGCCCCTTTGTATATTTTCTCTCTGAGACCATGTAGTTCACGGACTTCATAATCACGTATTTTCCACTTATAACGCTTTTGCGCAAGAGTATCATATTGAATGGAAGATGCCGTAAGGTGCGACACAAGTTTCTTGTCGCTGAATTTATCAAGCGAAAAGTTGAAACCGGTCTTCGTATCGTTGTCAAAATGCTGAATATACGCAACAACACCAGTATCTACCTGCAACTGGACATTCTCTGCTGTTGTTACCTTCTTCTTATGGATGTATTGCTGATCAAAGTTAAGGCGTTCTACATTGCCATGAGGAATGACAAAAGCACCAAGCACGAACGACAACAAGGCAATAACCCCTGCCGATACCATATATGGGCGCAATAATCGATTGAATCCCATTCCCGTTGAGCGCATTGCTATAATCTCCGAATTATCGGCAAGTTTTGTTGTAAAGAATATCACCGATATAAAGACAAACAAAGCACTGAAAAGATTTGCCAGATAAGGAATAAAGTTTAGGTAATAGTCAAATATTATTTCATGCCATGTGGCATGTGAAGATGCAAATTTATCTATTCGCTCATTAAAGTCGAAAATTGTGGCAATTGCCATGATCAACGCGATGGAAAAGAAATAAGTGCCAAGGAATTTCTTTATTATATAAAAGTCTATCTTGCCAAGAATGGGCTTTCTTATTTTACTATCCACAGGCTTTTTTTTGTCGGACAGGACTTCTTTTATCTCCGAATCGGGAGTAAAAAACTTACGACACTTAGCCGGCACACATTTTATCTTTTCCGCAAACTTCATTACAGTCGTCGCATTATAATTGGTAAGACTTCCGATTTCCAATCTTCATAGTCGTCTGCAAGAATGTGATTTCTCGCTTCTCCCACAAGATATAAATAGAATGCCAAATTGTGAATAGAAGCAATTTCCATAGCCACCAATTCTTTTGCCTTGAAAACATGATGCAGATAAGCTTTTGTATAAAGTGTATCAACATAGCTTATTCCTGCGGGATCAATTGGAGAAAAATCATCTTCCCACTTTTTGTTTTTGGCATTAATTATTCCCCGACTGGTAAAAAGCATTGCATTTCTGCCGTTGCGCGTGGGCATTACGCAGTCAAACATATCCACTCCTCTTTCAATGCCCTCAAGAATATTTGCAGGAGTACCTACTCCCATAAGATATCGCGGACGATTTTGAGGAAGAATTTCATTAACCACTTCTATTATGTGATACATTACCTCTGTCGGCTCTC
Organism: Prevotellaceae bacterium; assembly: GCA_003150315.1. Classification (GTDB taxonomy): domain Bacteria; phylum Bacteroidota; class Bacteroidia; order Bacteroidales; family Bacteroidaceae; genus UBA6398. Next base: position 3,188 of record QAML01000052.1, read on the forward strand.
CCACAGCCAATCCTCCTATTGCGTATCCGTCAGCATTGTATTGCATTACATTACGCGCACTCTCACGGCGCAAATCGTCGTAAGTACAACCTTGAACTATCGGAAAAAGTGATTGGCTGTAACCATATAAAGGCTGCATGGAATTAAAACGTTCAAAACAACGTTCGAGCCAATTTTCCGTAAGTCTCAAACTTTTGCGAGCGTAATCATAAGTAGAATCTCCAGGAGCGCATTCATCAAAAGCCATAATTATATCCGCACCTATGGCACGCTCTATATCCATTACTTTTTCAGGAGAAAAGAAATGCTTGCTTCCATCAATATTAGAGCGGAACTCACAACCTTTTTCGCTAATTTTGCGAATATCCGTAAGCGAAAAGACTTGAAATCCCCCGCTATCGGTAAGTATTGGTTTGTCCCATGAAGAGAACTTATGTAAGCCGCCTGCTTTTTCTAAAATATCTGTTCCGGGACGCAAATAAAGATGATAAGTATTCCCGAGAATTATTTGCGCCTTCACGCTTTCTTTCAAATCTGGTGCGAGAACACCTTTCACCGTACCCTGTGTACCAACAGGCATAAATATTGGAGTTTTTATCTCTCCATGAGCAGTTTTAATCACTCCTGCTCTTGCCTGCGTCCTCGCATCGGTATGCTCCAAAACGAATTCCATGCCTTACTTATCGTTTTCTTTTACGGAATTTTCTTCTTCCTTTACAGAAAAGTCTATTGCGTCATCGACTTTTTCATCAAGCAAAGCATAATTCAATACATCCATAACGTTTTCTACATAATGGAATTCCAATCCATTAATATAAATCTCGGGAATATCCTCAATATCTTTTTTATTGTCTTTGCTTATTATTATATCACTGATGCCTGCACGCTTTGCCGCAAGAATTTTTTCTTTTATTCCTCCCACAGGAAGAACTTTGCCGCGAAGTGTTATCTCTCCAGTCATGGCAAGTTTATCACGCACTTTTCTCTGTGTAAGAGCAGATGCCAACGATGTTGCAATTGTTATTCCTGCAGAAGGACCGTCTTTAGGCGTTGCACCTTCGGGCACGTGAACATGTATGTTCCAATTATCAAAAATATTGCTGTCAATATCCAGTTTGTCAGCGTGCGCTTTTATATATTCTAAAGCAAGCACGGCAGATTCTTTCATGACATCGCCAAGATTTCCCGTCAATGTCAACTTTGCGCCTTTGCCTCTACTCAAACTTGTTTCTATATAAAGAATGACTCCGCCCACAGAAGTCCAGGCAAGACCTGTTACAACTCCTGCGTAAGCATTTCCTTGGTACTTGTCTCGATTGTACGGAGGATTACCAAGTAATTCTTTTACATCAGACGATTGTATAGCTTTGTCAGCAAATGAAGGTTCTACACCGGAAACTATTCTAAAAGCCACCTTACGCATAATTTTGCCCAACTGCTTTTCAAGTTGACGCACACCGCTCTCACGAGTATATAATTCCACTACCGTTTCCAAAGCCTTCTTATTGAGTTGCACCGTATGACCGGAGTGTTCTTTGTCCAAACCTGCTGCTTTCAATTCCTTTGGAACCAAATGACGCTTGGCTATTTCTATTTTTTCTTCTGTAAGATATCCGCTAACCTCTATCAGTTCCATTCTGTCAATAAGAGCAGGAGGGATGGTGTTTAATGAGTTGGCTGTTGCTATAAACATTACCTGCGACAAATCGTAATCCATATCCAAGAAGTTATCATGGAAAGAATTGTTCTGCTCCGGATCAAGCACTTCCAAAAGAGCGGAAGCAGGATCACCGTTATAGTTGTTTCCGGAAATCTTGTCTATTTCATCTAGTATGAACACAGGATTATTGGAGCCAGCCTTTATCATTCCTTTTATTATACGTCCCGGCATTGCACCAATATATGTACGACGATGACCACGTATTTCCGACTCATCATGCAAACCGCCCAAAGAAACTCTTACATATTTGCGTTTCAAAGCTGCCGCTATGCTTTTTCCCAAGGATGTTTTTCCTACTCCCGGAGGTCCGTAAAGACATATTATGGGAGACTTCTGATCTTTTTTTAGCGTAAGTATTGCAAGATGTTCCAACATGCGCTCTTTAACTTTTTCCAAGCCGTAATGGTCGCGATTCAAAACGGTACGGGCATGTTTCAAATCGAGATCATCTTTTGTAATAACATTCCATGGCAAAGAAAGAAGCGTTTGCAAATAATTAAGTTGAACGCTGTAATCCGGATTTTGAGGATTTATACGCTCAAGTTTCTTTAGCTCACGTTCAAAAAACTTCTTGACATTTTCGGGCAGTTTTTTCTTTGCAGCCTTTGCCTTTAGTTCGTTTACATCTTGGTTCTGCGGACTTTCGCCGAGCTCATCCTGTATATTCTTTATTTGCTGTTGAAGAAAATATTCTTTTTGCTGCTTGTCAAGATCTTCACGGGTTTTGTTGCGGATATTGGCTTTCAACGCAGCAAACTGTGCTTCACGATTCAATATGCCTACCAACTTATAAGCCCTCTTGACCATGGAACTAATCTGCAAAAGTTCGTTTTTCTCCTTTAGCGGGAACGGCAAATTAGTACAAATGAAATTAATAAGGAAAAAGTCATTCGAAATATTCCTTAGGGCAAACGAAGGTTCAACTTGCATTGCGCTTTGCGACATATAACGTTCGGTTATATCCTTGCAGGCAGCAGCCAAAGCTGCAAACTCTTTGTTATCCTTTGGAGCAAGTTGTTCTTTGAGAACACTAACCTCGGCTTTCATATATGGTTCGGTAGCCGTAACTTTCTTTATCTTAAAGCGTGCGAATCCTTGAAGTATCGCCGTATGTGTATTTTCAGGAAGTTCAAGAACCCTTACCACTTTAGCCAAAGTACCTATTTCATAAATATCTTTCTCGGTAGGAGAATCAACCTCCGGCACTTTCTGACTCAACACACCGATATATTCATCAGCTTCGTCTGCATGCTTCACAAGACGCAGACTTGACTTTCTCCCTATTGTACACGGAATAGCGACACCGGGGAAAAGAGCCATATTTCTCAATGGCAAAATACCTATCTCCCCTTCCACTTTCACGTCAAGTACCTTTTCAACATCGCCGTCAAAGTCAGCTATCAGTTGAAAATGCTTGTTTTCATTTATATCACCCATTTTGTCTGTATTCATTAATATATGTGGGCTTTCTTGCATGATTGCTTTACAGGTTAGCACACTTTTAGCACAAACCCACTTCGTTTAAGATGCAAAATTACTCATAATTTGCGAAAACAAAGGGGCTTTTTGTACTTTTGCAAACGTATTAACGTGTAAACACCAAATAATGGGCTGCCAATTAAACAAGACATTCCGTTTCAAACAATTCTGTATTGAAAGCGGCGGACAATCAATGAGTGTAGGAACCGACGGAGTTTTACTCGGGGCATGGGCAGAAGCTCCTCAAGCCACAACCATCCTCGACATTGGTACAGGAAGCGGAGTGATAGCCTTGATGCTTGCACAAAGATTTCCACACGCCGCAATCACAGGCATAGACATAAACGAGCTTGCTATCGAGATAGCTCGTAAGAACGCAAATTCAAGCCCGTTCAAACAAAACACGGAATTCATAAACATAGACGCGCGTTCGTTTGTAGCCAACAAAAAATTTGATCTGATTGTCAGCAATCCGCCATTCTTCCCTACGGGAAGTCTCGAAAGCGGAACGGCAAGAGCAAAGGCAAGGAGCTTTGAGACACTAACGCTGCAACAACTGATAAAATGCGCAAGCAATAATATTTCAAAGCAGGGCACATTCGCAGTAATCATTCCTTACAATCTTGCGGAGAATTTTGAATTTCTTGCATGGGAAAAAGACTTCTTTCCTGTGCGTTGCACAGATGTAGTTACCGTATCAAACAAACCACCCAAGCGAAAACTGATGCAATTCGCCCCAAGTTCCAAAGCCATAAAAGAACAAACAAACAACACGCTGACGCTTACAACTTCCGATGGCGCAAAAACAGACGAATACATCTCTCTGACAAAAGATTTTTACCTTGACAAATAATTAGGAAATTAGATATGTAAAAAAACATAAGGCACTTTACAAAAAACACAAGGCACATATATTAAAACAAGTGCCTTATATTTTAAAATATATGCCTTGTTTTTTCGTCTGTTTTACTCCTTTGAAAAACAATCCTTTATCTAACAGATCTTCTTTCTACATACATATATCTCATTCCAAGTTCCATGAAATGTGTAGTCTTTTCATACTCAGCCACCATTCTTTGCGCCTCTGCCTCTGCGGCGGATACGTCGGCTTCCCCCGTCAGGGTCGTCAAGCCGGCGTAGTCGCGCTCCGCATCGATAAAGCCGGCGGCGGTCTTTGCCATTCCGGGATTCTGCTTTTTATACTCGGCAAGTTTTTTCTCCGCCGCCCGCTGCCTCATATACGCATTACGCTCCAAACCATGCTTGGCGAACATATAATCTATAAGTTCTGCGCGGTCTTCTGCCGTCGGAGCAAGACGGTTTACTTCTTCCATCATCGGGCGTATGAGCAGATGAGCAAAAGCCGCCGATTCTGCCTGATTGACACTCGACAGACGGTTTTCGCCGAGATAGGCATTCTCGAAACCGTCATAGTCCTCTATGCGTTTCGCCTTGCCTGCCGTGGCTTCCTCTATCGCATCCATGGCTACTTTCAGCGAAAGCATACTGTCCTGAATGGCTTCGCGGGATTGGAACATATCTGTACTCACCCGGCGTTCGTAAGTCTCACGGGCTTGCGCTTTTTCGTAGTCTTTTGCAGCCCCGTCGCGGAAAAGTGCATCATTTTTGCTTTCGGGCTTGGGATTTTCGAAATTTTCCACTACCTTTGCCGCAGAATCCAAATCCAAGTATTCCACGTCAGCGAGATTGGTTCGCTGTTGGGCTATTAGGGTCTGGATTTTTTCTTTATCCAAATACAGAGCCTTACCTTGGCTAATCCAATTCAGCCACTCCGAATTATCCTTTGGAAATACGTTCCTGATACTGTTGATTTCAAGTGCCTTTCCTCCTACTGTCGGATTGAGTGATAAACCGACGATGAAATTCTTCCCGTCTTTCTGTAACGGTACTATGATATTCTGCGCTTTGGTTTTGTCCCCATAGGAGAATACCGCCAAAGGATTCTGCAATGCTTTTACCAAGTCTTTTACCTCGTACAATTCAAAATTGTGGTCAAACAGTGTTGCCTTGTCCTGCAATCTTTTCGCATTCATCTGTATAGGCAAATCGGGCACACCCGTTGAACGCAATATTTGTCCAGGATTTCCCATTTGATAAATGTGATTGCTTGGAAGGTTGCCGTCAATCTGTTGCTGCAATTCGTTGTTGAACCGGGTATTAAGGGCTGCTACGCTTCCTTCCGACTTTGCATCGGGTGTAAATTCTCCAACCTTGAACTCGCTCTGCTTCGCCAAGTCGTCGGCGGCACTGAATACCGTATCCTTACCTCCCGACTTCAGGTTCTCGTAGCTCCTACACAACACATAACGCAGCTCATTATCCGACAAGTCTTCACCCTTAAAGCCTTTCAAACCTATCTTTTCGAGCATCTTCAGGAAGAAGTCCTTTATCCTCTGCCACCAGCCCGACTTCTTGGCGTTCTCGAAGTCCGTCCTTTCAGCCAGACTTGCCATGTACTCCTCCGTGGCGGTACGCTTGTCGCCGCCATACCGGCTCGAGTGTTTGTCTATGATACGGCGGATTTCCGCATTCGCCGAGTTATACACATTGCCGAGGAATGTTTCGAAGTTTTCTCCGAACAGTTTGCGCAGCCCGTGATGCGCCACCGCTTCGTGCAGAAGCGTTACAACGGCATCTCTCTTATCGGCACAATTGCCTATGTTTATCGTAATGCGCCCTGTGCTTCTCTCGAACATACCTTTGGCTCTTTCGCGTCTGCCCGCACCACGCCCTGCAGGTTTGTCGACAATGTCCACGTTGTTCAGGTGCAGCTTGCCCGCCATGTCTTCCACGGCACTTCGCATCTCCTGTTTGCGTGCCTCTTCGGCGTGTTCCCGGGCTTCTTCCTTGGCGCGTACTTCATTTTCGGACTTTACGCCCAAAGCTTGCGACAGCAGCGGGTAGCGCTCCACGACTTCGTTGCTTGCCACACCCCTGTCAAACGATTCTTTGACCTCTCCGGCATCGTTCTTCAGCCTGTCGATTTCCGCCATGAGGGCTTTCATGTCTTCAATGTTATAACCTGATGTTCCCAAATCCACGCTTACGGACAGGTTTTCTTCACCCTGTTTATCCTTGTAGTACGTAAGTTCCACGGGCTTCTGCGCCTCTCCGTAGTATTCGGGCTTCGTATGGTCGCTGCTCCTCACTTCCCATTGCACGCCGTCTTTCTCGAAACTCATATAGCGGCTTCCTGTGCGTGCTTCGTGCATATCGGGCTTTATGCCTTCTGCCTGCAGGTGTCTTGCCAATGCGTTGTAGGTCGCAGTCGGCTTCCTTACAAACTCTATCTTTCTTCCGTCGCGCAGTTCCTTGCCGCCGCCAACCCTGTATAATCCGTCACTTGGCTTTTTTTCGTCATTTACTTGCAAAATTGATAACAATCTGCTATCTTTGCCGACAGAAGAAAGGGTAGTCCCCTTGTCATCATACGTGGTAGATAAAGCGTCAATGTTGTCAAGAAGACTGCCTTTTTCTATTTGCGTAAGTGAATGGTCATAGTATTTGTAACCGCCTTTTACGCCAATAGTTATTTTCGCCGTATAATCTTCTCCTCCTATTTTCAGCCCGCACACGTAGTATCTGTATCTGTCATACTTTCCGTTGTTCTTTTCGTTCGGAACTTCATCTATAAAAATGGAGTTTTCTATCATCTGCGGAATCACGGCAAGACTTTTCAAATGCGCCTCATTCCCCATACTGTGAGAAGTTACCTTCTGAATGCCGTCTTTGCGTAATTCTACGGTTTCCCCGGTATCTTTTATTCTATATTCTCCCCGCAAATTGTTTTTCAGCCATTCTTTCGCACTTTCGCGGTTGAGTTCATATTTGCCTTTATACTCATTCCCCGTTATTTCTACCGGCTTGCTCTCCCGTAGCTTCTCTATCCGCTCCGACTTGCTCTCATCCATGCGGCTGTTGAAATGCTTTCCCGGGTCTACGCCGTCGAGCAAGTCTTTCATCACGCGGTCGGCAACTTCTTCGGCACTCTTGTAGTGAATATGGAGGAAGTCGGCAACGCTCTTCCAGAACTTCCGCAAAGCCTGCTTAACCCTCTCCAACGCACTTATGGCTTCCGCTTTCTCGAACACACCGCTTTTGTCCCCGGCAATCTTGCGCTGCTCTTCGCGCAAACGTTCCGCGCCGCGTCTGCCCGAATATGTGGCAAGTACCTCGTCGGCTATATCGTTGTCGGTATTTAATTCGGGATAACGCTTCTTCACCTCATCCCAAACCGAAGTGTCTTTCATAAGCTCCACTATGTTCTGCCACTCCTTCGGGTTCTGCCCTCGCAAGGCTGCGGCCCACAAATGGGCGTATTCATGTATCGGGGTCTCCGTATTGGCAATCTTCGGGTCTATGTATATCTTGCCGCCAACGGTAAAGCCGTATGCCTCGCCTTTTGCTGTACGGAAGAATCGTACCCGGTCGGTTATCTCGGCATTCACTTCCTGGCGTTCTGCAAGCCCTGTAGTGTCCTCAAACTCGCCACTGTACAATGCCTGCTTTATCGAACATACAATATCCGCCAGAGGCTTGCCCTCTGCACGGCGCAACTTTATCGCGTCGTAGTAGTATTCCACCACGTGCGCCTTACCGTCGTTTGTCATTCCCTCGCTCTTCTTCGGCGACACTACGATACTTATGCCGTCCGTCTCACCGTTCGCGTCGAAGTTTGACACCTTGGCGTTATGATTGCTCAAACGTATTGTGATTATCTTGCCATTCTTAGTCTCGAATGAGGCATACTCACTCGCGCTGCCGCCGCGCTTTGCGCCAAGGGCTTTGGCTACATCGCCGATGAAAGTATTTATACGGTTCGACAGATTTTCATACTTTTCCTTTGTGTCGTCAAGCTCTTTCAGTATCTTTGCACCGTCAGCACTTGAAACGACAGTAGGTTGATGTTTCTCATCATGGGAGGCGGACACGGTTTCAAGTGCTCTTCTTTTCTTAGCACTCAACTTCGCTTTCCCGTTCGCTTCATCCAGCACACGCCGCCCCGCTTCTTCATCGGTAATAACTTCCATGCCGCTCTCACGCAATCTGTCAATCACGGCATCACGAGGAACGCGTTCCTCCTGAGACATCTCACTGACAACTTCCCCTCTGTGATACAAAACGGTGTTCCCGGTCTCCTCATCTACCCGTTCTTGCACGGTGTCAAATATTTTTCGCAAATCCGCGCCGAACTCTTCCAACTCTTGTTGTGAGGGATATACATACCCTACCAAAGCAGAGGGGGATTTTCTGAACTCTTCGAACGTCATAGGGGGACGGTCTTGTCCGCACATTAATACGTAAAAGTCATAATTGCCTTTTGCATATCTTTCTTCCGCCGCCGGGTCGTTATCGGTAAGAAAACTGTTACGTTCACCTTTCTTGCTAATCTCGTCAAATACCCACATAGCGAACATTCGGGCTGTTTCTTCCCTCCGTGTCCCCCAATAACTCGCCCCCGCGTCTCTCGAACGTCTGTGATAGTCGGAGTTCTCGGTGTCTGACACCAGCTTATCATACGCTTTGCGCAATTCTCCGCGCATGGCTATTCCTTTGCCTTCTGTTACCATACCCAACTTAACATTCCCCCGGCGGGCAAAATAATTGTCGAGGGCATGCCACCACTCATGAGCCAGACTGCCCGCCCCCATTGTCTTAGTCAGATTTATAACGACCTCTTCTCTTTCATAGTGCGCCTTTGCGCCACCGCCTCCGCGTGCCCCGAATGCAATGCCGAGTTCGCCGTTAAGACTGACAGCTCGGGGAGAAATACCGAGAATTTTTGCCAAATCCATAAAACTGTCAAAAGCATTGTTCAGTGCCGCCTGACGGTCTTTCTGATTTGTCCAATTGCCGAACTGTACTCCGCGAAAGCCAAACTGCTCTCTGAATTGTTCGGCGGTTATGTCTTCGCCTTTGCGGTAGTCCTCTCCGACACGCTCACTGCTCCCGTTGAGGAATACAAAGTCCTTGCGGCGGCGATTAATGTCGTCAATTTTAGCATCCCACTCCACACGATGCTTTTCTATATACGCCACCGCTTCTTTTCGGGTAGAAAATCCGTTGGCTAACGAATAGGGAAGAGTATTAAATGCCGTGCTTTTAGGGGCGTACCTCTCATCTAATACAACCGCGTACTTCCACGCATTGCCGTCTTCGGTATAAGCTTGTATGCGGACGTAATCTTTTTGGGGGCGCTTCTCATTCTTACCGCCGCTTTCGCGCGCTTTTGCGAGTTTCTCGTTTACAATGGCATTCAATTTTTCATGCTCCGTGTCTATGGCTGCCAGGGCGTCTTTCTTACTCGAAAAGGTCAGCCCTGTAGAAATATCTTTTTCACCCAAATGAAATTTCAACTCATAATTGCCATATCCGATAAACTCCTTGTTCTCTATGGGGGTACTTGCTTGTCTGTATTTTCCGCCGGCTTTGTATTCTTCCGCGAATTTCTCTGCTTCTTCTTTGGTCTTAAAAAGATGCTTTTCCTGGCGTTTTGAGGATGATGTCCCAAGTGTCAATACCTGCCAACCGGTACTTTCCCATACGGGATTAATGCCTGCCAATCTAAAAATGCTGTTCGGGTGGTCTGTATCTTCATCGGCATTTTTGACCTTGGAAAGATATGTTATTTCGTCAACAACATCTTCAAACGACTGCAACGCACGGGTAGGATATATCTTTTTTCCGCTATTATCCGTTAATTCGTAGTGGTCAAAAAACGTAGAAGACCCGACACCCGAGACCGGTAACTTGAACTCCCCGATATTGTCATATCCCAGACGCTCGTACACTGCCATATATACTGCCGTCGGATTTAGAGGGTAACACTTACCCTCGAATTTCTCTCCCGGATTCCATTCTTCGAGTTGCTTTTTTCGTCTGTCTATATCGTCCTCCCGATACGCCTTTGCCGACAATATCTCGTCAATTAATTTATCACGGGTAGTTTCGTCTGCCTCGAATAAGGCTCGCAAAGTCTGAGCTCCGAAATACGCATCTTTAGCCCATGCCTCCAAATTCTTTTGGCTCTCTCCTTTTTTCCACCCGCTTAGCAAACGCGGCTTATTCTTTGACAGATAAGTCGCCATTACGGCTTCCGCAAAACGCGCATCTCTCTGTCGAAGCAAGCCCTGCTCTACAGCTGTCTTAAGGTCCGGACGCTTAAATGCTTTCGAGAAAGGCAACGTTATCAGACTTTCGAGAGTCGTTTCTTTTAACTTGTTTGAGAAGTCGCGTAGTAAGTCCTTCCTCGCGCCCGAGATTTTTTCTCCGACATCGCTTATTTTGTTTTGTCTGTCCTCTTCAGATTTTTCTTTCTTTTCTTGCTTCGTTTCCGGAGATTCGCTAACTTTACCCATAGAAACAGTGTTTCCCGGATAAGCGTAGCCGTTAGCCTCCACCAACTCATCCTCCACAGACACTAACCCCATAAGCATTGCCGTGCCTTTCTCCGATTTTGCAACAAGTATCATGCCGTCTTTCGTATACAGCAGTTCGCTTGTGTCCAATTGCTTCATCGCACGAAGCATCAGATTTAATCTGTTTGCTTTGAAAACCTCTACCGTACCGTCAGGGAAACGCAAAGATATATAGGCGTGCTTGTTTGCTCTCAGAACTCCCGCAACGAACTTACGCAAGTCTTCTACGTCAATGTTTGAGGATTTGGTTTTCTTTGCGACGGGTATTACTTTTTGCCAGTCGGGGAACTTGTTTTCCATTGCCGCCCCGTCTTTTCCTATGATTTTGCCCTTCAGCTTCGGGTCATAGCTGCCTTTGTCCGCCACGAGTATTCTACCGTCCGTTGCAACGGCAAAACCGCTCTTGTCGTGGTAAACACCCCCGAGCCTTTCTGCGTATGAGGAATCCTTTGGAGCAATATAGTCGGTCATCTTGAATGTGCCGCTCACACGCTTCACGGGCTCGACATACTGATTTTCCAACATCCAATCATGCAGGCTGACATCTCCACGGTTTTGCGCCCTCCACTGCCATTCGTACTCTAACAGAAAAGACGGCTTCGCCTTACTGCGCGCCTTGGACAGTTCTTTGTTCGTCAACTTCGATGCAAGTCGTCGCGCAGCCTTTTCCTTGCCTTTATCCAAAGCCTCCAATACGGCGTCAATCTTGGCATCGTCAACGCCGTTTTTCTCTTCGGATTTTGGCTTAACCTCTTCGGATTTCAACTTAGCCGTGGCTTCTTCCTTAGCTTTCAGCCGGTCGATTTCGGACTGCACGATTTTCTTATCCGCTCCGGGATAATCCTTGATTTCTTCGAGGTGCTTAATCTGCACTTCGATATTCTGCGGTTCATTCTGACTTTGCCGCGTCTGCTGTCTCTTTACATCCGGCGCGGATTTCGACTTAGCTTCTTTTACCTTTGCCGATATAGAATTCTCCGCTTTTTCTTGCTTCGTTTCCGGGGATTCGCTAACTTTGCCCGTGGAAGTTGTAGGAACGTTCATGCTGGGGGATACCTGTGTGTCGCTTTGCTCGGTATCCTGCGATGTTTCAACAGTTTCGACAGATTGTTTAACCGTAGTATGGCGGTTATACACTTCCTCGTTTTTCTTCCCGTAAGAAGTCTTAAATATTCCGGCGGTGTTTATATTCCAATATGTGCCGTCGTCCGACAATTCTACCATAAGAGTATTATTATGCTTGTCGGTTAGTTGCAACCTGTAAGTCTGGCGTCCGTCTCTCAAAGAGCCTTTTTTTATAACGTCATAGTTTTTGGCGACCTTTTCTATAAAGTCAATTACAGATTTATAGCCGGCTTTTCTTATTTGTTCCCCGTGGCGTGCCTCTATATGTGCAAGCCCGTAGCCATCATTAGTTGAAGTATTGGTTATTACGCCCTCGCTAAGTAAAATAGGAGCTTCCGTCAGACCTGTATTTTTACCTATCTCACCAAAAGCCAAATCTCCATTAGATGTAAGGACAAATTGCCTACCATTTTCGTCTATTTCATCAGAAAGTTTTACGCCCGTTTCCTCTTCGGCTTCCGCTTTCGCCCTTGCCTTAGCTTCTTCCTCTTCGGCTTTTGCTTTCGCTTCTACCTCTGCCTTTCGGCTGTTCTCCACCTCGGCGATAGCTTTCCATTGCTCCAGCTCCTGTCTTGCCGCTGCAATAGCTGCTTTATGCTCTTTGGCGGCGGCTATCTTCTCCGCCACCGTTGCCCCGGGCTTGGGATTAGAGGATTCGAGCTTCTTCAAAGCCGCCTCCTTGTCTCTCACCGTGCTGTCAACGACAGAACGCGCCATGTCCTCGTCGCCCTCTGTCTGCTCCACGATAGCGTCCCATGCCGTGTCGGCATCCGTCTGCGTGTATTGCGGATTACCCTCTTCGTCTTTCGGTATGCGCTCAAAAGCGGATTCTTCCGTTGTCCCGCGTTCTTGCTCGGTGTCCTGCTCTCCCGTGGGATTTTCCTCTGTCATGTCTGCGGGGTTCTCGGCTGTCTCCTCCTTGTACAACATGCCGTTAATCTCTTCGGGTGTCAGCGATTTCACCACACGTCCACTAACAGGCTCGGAGAACTCCACCATAACACGCCCGTCTTCGTCCGCGCCCGAAATCACACGTTTTCTACTACTTTCCTTTACAATCTTACACGCATCTGCAAGCACAATTCTGAATTCTTCCATATTATATAACCGATGCCTGCATGAAAATTAGTAACTTTGTACAAATGTTTTTCTACCTAATAACAACTTGATTGTAAATCATTCAAAATGACTATTACTGATACTTCACAATATCACAGTAAAGACATAATGGAGTTTGTGACAGTGGGGTTTGAATTTTGCAAGCGCATTGAAAACGTCAATTCCACAAAGCGCAAAGATTTTATAGACTCCATGCTAAAAATTCTACCTCTCTTATATGTAAAATCTCAAATTGTCCTGAATTTTCAAACTGACGAGGATTTCTACCTCGAACACATCGTAACAGAGGCAGACTATAATGCTATACAAAACAGCATTGCAGACACAATGAGCACATACGATGATTTTCTTGATGTTTTTCAAGAAGACATGAAATATAGCGACGAGCCCATACACTGTACCGTTTCAGAATGTCTTGCCGATATTTATCAGGAATTGGCGGATTTCTTGTATGTGTTCAAACAAGACAATGAAGAATCCACCTATGCTGCTCTTTGCGAAATATCTGACAGTTTCGCTGAAAGATGGGGACAAATTCTTGTCAATGTAATGCGTCCGTTACACGAAACAAAATACAATGTACACTCGGATATTTACCAAGAAGTAAATGACTAATCTATACCCAACCATATCAAAAGAAGAAATAAACGAAATGCCCCTTGTGGCATTCGAAGGAAAAATCGTTGTTGTCTCAACTTTGTCCGAAGCAGAAAAAGCCTGTGAGTTTCTTTGCAAACAAAATATTGTAGGAATAGACACAGAAACCAAACCTTCGTTTCACAAGGGAGTGTCACACAAAGTTGCGCTGTTGCAAGTTTCAACGGAAGATATATGTTTCCTTTTTCGTTTGAACATTATCGGTTTGTGCGCCCCCGTAAAGAAATTTCTTTCAAACAGAAAGACATTAAAAGTTGGTTTGTCCTTGCACGATGACATTCTTTCACTGCATCGCAGAGGAGACTTTCGGGTTGGAAAATTTATAGATATACAAACAATTGCTCCTCAATTCGGAATTAAAGACCTTTCACTGCAAAAAATATATGCCAATCTGTTTGGCAAAAAGATTTCAAAGGGACAACGATTAAGCAATTGGGAAGCTGACGTATTTACCGAAGCTCAAAAAAAATATGCTGCTACAGATGCTTGGACTTGTCTAAACCTTTACAACGAATTCTGTAGACTTAAAACCCAAAAAGACTATATATTATTAGAAAACGATAATGAACAGTAAGAACATAACGCTAAAACGCGGCAAAGATGCAAGTTTGAACAGATTTCACCCGTGGATATTCTCCGGCGCGATTGCTAAAATGAACAATGGCATAACAGACGGAGATGTAGTGAAAGTTTATAACAGCGAAAACAAATATGTCGCCACAGGACATTACCAACGTGGCTCTATAGCTGTAAGAGTTCTTTCATTCAAGAACGAAGAAATTAATGCCGATTTCTGGCACGACCGCATAAAAAAAGCATTTGATTTGCGTAAAATCATATTTGCAAACAATCCCGACACTGACACTTTCCGACTTGTACATGGCGAGGGCGACAATCTTTCCGGACTTATAGTTGACATCTATGGTGCAACTGCCGTTATGCAAGCTCATAGCACAGGAATTCATTTTTCGAGAAACGATATTGCCCAAGCCATAATTGATGTCATGGGAGGCAAAGTTTCTTCTGTGTATTACAAAAGCGGAACTACACTTCCTTTTGTGGAAGAAACCGACGAACACGATGGGTTTCTAATAGGAAAAACGGCAGAAAACGTTGCTTTCGAAAACGGATTGAAATTTCACATAGATTGGGAGAGAGGACAAAAAACAGGCTTCTTTGTTGATCAACGCGACAACAGGAAACTAACGGAAAACTACGCTTACGGTAAAAAAGTATTGAACATGTTTTGCTACACAGGAGGGTTTTCGGTTTACGCATTGCGTGGAGGAGCCAAACTGGTGCATTCAGTGGACAGTTCAGCCAAAGCTATTGACATTACAAATCAAAATGTAGAATTAAACTTCCCCAACTGCAATAATCACCAAGCATATGCCGAAGATGCTTTCAAGTTTCTGCAAAACATGGAAAAAGATGCGTATGACTTCATAATACTTGATCCTCCAGCCTTTGCCAAACATCTTAACGCAGTAAAGAGTGCGTTGCGCGGATATACAAGGCTAAATCAAAAAGCCATTGAAAAAATATCATCGGGAGGCATTCTTTTCACATTCAGTTGCTCACAAGCAGTTAGCAAGGAGCAATTCCGTCTTGCGGTTTTCACTGCAGCCGCTCAAAGTGGCAGAAAAGTGAGAATTATCCACCAATTGCATCAGAGCGCAGACCATCCAATAAATATTTATCACCCGGAAAGCGAGTATTTGAAAGGTATGGCTTTATATATAGAATAGGACTTCCTTGCCGAGTAAACCCACGGTTTTGAAATTCACGCTTGGCAAAGACAAAGATAAAACCATAAAAAACGATAGACTTGCGATTTTTTTTATCAGAGAATTTGTCGGTAAAATTAAAAGCAGTACTTTTGCATCGTTTTCATGGTATTAGATTTAAGGTTAGTGAAGATTGGTTGTCGAGAGACAATCAATTTTTTATTTCTACAGCTTATACCCTCAAAAATATCCCTCAATTTACAGTCAAAATACCACACTGTTTATAAGCAACTTATAACAGGAAAAAATACAAGGCATATATTTTGAAATACAAGGCACTTATTTTAAAATATGTGCCTTATGTTTTTTACAAAGTGGCTTGTGTTTTTTTTCACCACCAGAAACCGCATTTTTTATACGGCTTCGCATGAAACATAACTACCCTTTATTTTTACATATATCTAAATAGGTAAGAGCTATTTTCCAAGCACCTTTTCCCCCACAAGATGTATAAAAATAAAGAACCTTGGCAAAAATACGATTCACAAATCCTTTGCAACGTATTTGCGGCATACGGGAGAAAGTGCAACCTTTTGCGCACTCCCTTTTAACGATGCCTTTTAGAATATTTTCCCTAAAATACAGGGCAAGAAGCGCGGAATTATCATTAGAATCCACTGCATCCAAATCAGTCTTGACAGTTTCTATGGCTTTCTGTAAATGGGGCAAAGAATCAGAAAAACTTTTACCGGTTATACTATCCTCGTGTTCAAAAATATAATGATATGCTCTATTTCTAAGCCAAACCATAAGTGGTTTTGCAAGAAGAATACGCACACCAAGCTCCCAATCATTCCAACGCACGAGATGTTCATTCCAACCACCGATTTTGCGAATAAAATCAGCCTTTGCAATAAAAGATTGTGTGGAAAGTTCTCCCATAAGAATATGAGCTTTTATGTCTGATGTATACAAAAAAACTCTCCTTTTCACTTTGGATTTAACAGGGATGCCTTCTGATTTTGCAGAATCTCCGTTGTCCTTTACAAGACATGTGGCATAAGCCACGACGTCTGCGTCAGGATTTTCTTTTATGGCATCGACGGAATCTTGCAGAGCCATAGGAGACATAATATCATCGCTGTCAAAAAAACAAACCCATTTCCCCGAAGCCTCTTTCAGCCCGCAGTTACGCGCAGCCGAAGCACCGGGAGTTTTTTCTTCCAAAAGTTTTATCTTGAAACCTTCGGTTTCTTCGGCTTTCAAAAATCTTTTACAAATAAGTTTGGTTGAATCGGTGGAATTATTGTCAACAATTATCAGTTCTATGGGACGATAGGTTTGCTCTTTGACCGATTTCAAAGTACGCTCTATATATTCGGCACGATTATACGCCGGTATGACAACACTTATCAGCATCTGCCTATTTTTTTTGCGTATACTACCCCGCAATACATATCGTGCAAGGCAGATAACCTTGACATTCCTTTTACATTAAACAATGCGTATTTCATAATTCTTGGCAATGCTCCCCAATACCCGTGTATCACTGCAAGAACAGCTCCTTTGGAACGACGGACGGAAGATTTTTTGAAAAAGAAAGAACCTGTTGTGCTTGCAGCCGTACAAACTATGGTAACCGGACAATAAATTGCTTTGAATCCCTGTTTGATAAGATCGTGTATGAATAATTCTTCTTCTCCACATGCAAGAACATCACTTCCCAAACCAAAGTTTGTGTCAAATTCAGGAAACTTACTGTTACGTCGGAGTGCAATTTCGCACGAACGTACATAATATCCCTTGGGCGGAGAACAGAGTTCGAAAGAAACCGAAGGGAATTCTCTTGAAAAATTACCGTCATAAGTGGCAGAACGAAAACATATAGCATCAGCATAAGCATTATTTTCAAAAGCATCTGCTATATTGTCGAAATCTTTCCACGTGTATCGGTTGTCATCATCAGCAAAAAGAATAATATCACCTGTAGAATGTTTCATTGCATTGTTGCGGTTCGCAGAAAGTCCGCAACTTCTCACAGAAATCACATGCACATCCTCACGGCTTTTAAGTTTGTCAGGAATATAATCAAGTTCAGAACTATCGGAATACTGAAACGAAATAAGATATCTCACATCGTTTCTCGGCAAAGTCAAAACTTCTGCAGCTTTTTCTATGCCCCTGCCAATAGTACAAATAAGAACTTCAATTATCATTTCAAATCCGAGTTCGTGCGTACAAATCTTATTCCGCGTATCATTTGAGCAAACATAGGAAAGAAATGACACATTCCGGTACGCGCCGCTTTGAAAGCAAAATTCAGGCAATACACATAAGCGCGAAAGCCATAACGAAAATAAGCAATGGCACCAAATGAACGCTGAACGCCGGCATCTACATAAATCATTCTTTGTTTTAATAATGTAGACGTTTCTACGATTTTCTTGGGGAAATATCTCATTTTTAATCCCATTCTTTCGGCTTCTATTAGCCATATATCTTGCTCGCCGCAGGTAAGGCATTCTTCTCCCAAACCGAAACGTTCGTCAAAAAGTAATTTCCCTTGAATACTTTTTCTTCGACATGCCATTTCCAACGCAGAAATTTCCATTTCCTCAGGACGATTGGCGTAATCAAACTCTTCCGTTGGGTATTTTTTCAGAGGTCTTCCCGTATATGTCGAAGCTTGAAAGAAAGCTACGTCGAGTTCGGGATGAAGTTCAAAAGTTTGTTCTACGACATTAAAGCCTTCTTCTGAGAAACGTGCGTCATCATCTGCAAATATTATGACATCGCCTTTAGCCAAACTCAAAGCGAAATTCCTGTTTTTGGAAAGTCCTTTACCTTTTTGCTTTGTAAAGAAAACATCCTTGCGTTCTACCAAAGCCTTAGGCACAAGTTCCAAATAACGTTCGTCTGTATACTGATACGAAACAATATATTTTACATTTTCTCTCTGTGGTATCAGATTATCCAATACTCGAACGATTCCTTTATTTATTGTACAAATAAGAACTTCAATCGTAATCATTTGAATTGGTTTATTACACGTATCACTTCTCCTATTTCTTCGTCAGTCATTGTGGAATTAATAGGAATACTTAACTCTGTAGCGCAAATATTCTCTGTTACCGGAGCTTCGCTGTCTTTTAAAATTTCTCTTAAAGCCAATTGACGATGAGGAGGAACGGGATAATGAATTATAGGATTCACTCCGTTATCTATCAGAAACAGTTTCAATTCATCACGTCTGTTACAAAAAATAGGATACACATGATAAATACTATTCCCCATAACTCCTCCGTAAGGCAATTTTATCAATGTATTTTCAATCCTTTCGTTGTAAATTCGTGCTATCTCGCGTCTGCGGGCGTTTACTTTCCTTATGTATTTTAGTTTTACCCTTAGAAATGCTGATTGCATTTCATCTATACGACTGTTTATGCCTATATAAAGATGATGATATTTCTTTTCCGAGCCATAGTTTGCTATTGTTCTTGCAACAGAAGCAAGATGTTCGTCATTTGTTACCACTGCTCCCGCATCACTTAACGCTCCGAGATTCTTGGCAGGGTAAAAACTAAAACCTGCAGCATCACCTAAATTTCCTGTTGTGGCTTTATCTTTATATACAGCCCCATGTGATTGAGCCGCATCTTCTATTACTTTCAAATTGTACTTTTTTGCCACGGCATTAATCCTGTCCATATCGCAAACTGCACCATATATATGAACAGCCATTATGGCACGAGTACGTTTGGTTACCTTCGTCTCTATTATTTCGGGGTTTATAAGATAATCCGAATAGTTTACATCGCAAACCACAGGGGTTAAGCCGGCACGAACGATAGAAAGAAAACTTGCTATAAAGGTATTGCCGGAAACTATTACTTCATCCCCGTTGTTCCAACCTTCAATTTGCTTGTAAGCTTCGAGTATCAATGTCAGAGAATCCAAGCCATTTGCCACTCCCACGCAATATTTCGCGCCACAAAAAGCAGCAAATTCTTTTTCAAAGCCATGCACTTGCTCACCGTACAAATATATTCCGCTTTTTATAACATCAATTGCCGCCTGGGTAAGTTGCGGTTCGTACAGTTCTGTAACTTTTTTCAGACTCAGATACTCAATCATACCAAACCTTTCGTTTTTTCAAGTACATCATCAACCTTTATCATATACGCATCATAGCATACGGAGCGGGCACCAAAACCTTCTTTCTCGAATATCAAACCTTTGTTGAGTATCGAGCCTCCGTTTTCGGTGGATATTCCGAAATCGAAATATTTTGCAGCTTGAAAGCGTTCGGAAATAAGCCAATCTATCAACAAATCTTCGGCTCCCAGCTTTTTACCCAAGTCAGAAGCGGCAAGATATTGGGTATGCACAACTGCAGGAGTGATAAAAACCCACGAACCAGCCAATATTTCACTTTTATATTTCGCAACATACAGCACGATTTCGTTAGGAAAACGATTCATTAGCAGTTGCATTTCATAATACGAATGAACAGGAGCCACATTATGTCTTTCTTTCAAGATATTTTCAAGCAGGTTGTGAAACTCTTTTAACCCCTCTGAATCTGCATCTTTTATTTCTTCTACGCTAATATTGTTTTTCAGGGCTCTTACAACCCCTCCGCGACGGCTTTGACGTTGTTTGGGATGATTTTGAGGATATAGCGCAGACGACACTCCTCTTTGTATCAATTTTGCATCGGCACGGAAAAGCGCATACAAATCTTCTTCGGAAGGAAGTTTATGATAAATGTGCGGAACTGGTTTGTAAATTATTTTTATTGCTCCGTAATTTTTTGCATAATAATCGGCAGCAAGCACAAACATCTCGTTCACTGTGGTCTGCACCGCCCTATCGTTCAAAACAAATCCCCCGTAAGTCAAACCTCCATGAGAATATACAGTATCTCCTTTGATATTGGCAGGAAAAAGCCCGCAAATATTATTTTTTTTGTCCACAAACACCAACGAAGCATCCTTATAACGGTCGGCATGATAATCCATGAAATCCCTGCAAAAAAGGAAAGTTCCGTTTTTGCTCGCCCTCACAAAATCATTCCATTCGTTTGCCATGGAATCATTATACAGCCATACCGTCATCATTACCTTCTTTTACGATATTCCAAGTAAGATTCATACGTGTTTATATACCCATTCGAATCGTAAGGATGCGATGCTGCGACAACACAAACGCAATCTTCGCTGAAATCTTTCAAATCGCACCAAATACCTGCAGGAACAAGAACGCCTTCATTAGGAGATGATATCTTCAAAGCCACATTGTTTTCACCATCACTGAGATGTATACAAAATGATCCACTAACGGCAAACACAGCTTCACTGCAAACTGCATGCGCATGTCCTCCGCGAGTTTTTCCTTCAGGCACAGACGTTATCCAAAACATTCGTTTTATTTCGAAAGGCAGTGTGCAGCCTTCCACAAATGTCAACATTCCGCGTTCGTCTGCTATGGTTTTGCCTTTCAGCAACACGCAGCCTTGAGGCATTATATTTTCTTTTTCAGACATCATGACATAAACTCATTGGGTACCGGCAACCTGATGTTTTCTTTTGTTTCTTAATCCTTGACTTGCGAAAGCCGCAACAGATTAGCTACAGAAACACTTTTTAGGTCGTTTTACCAAAGGCAAAGATAATTAAAAAAAGCAAGCAGGTTTTTACTTTTCGAATATTTTTCAGTACTTAAAAAGCATCAAATATGCTATGAGAAAAAACACAAGCCACTTCGTAAAAAATACAAGCCATATATTTTAAAATACAAGGCACTTATTTTAAAATAAGTGCCTTGTATTTTTCATCATCTTAAGCTTATGAAATAAAACATATTACAAAAGCATAAAAATAAAGCGACCGGAGAGTGTTCAACTGCTTCGGTCGCTTTTTGCTATTTGAATACGTGACTTGCTTATTTGGCTTTCTTTGCCGCTTTCTTGTTTTTCTGCGTCTCAGTCTTCCAATATTTTTTCAAAAACTTTTCGCCACCGGCTTTCATTCCCGCAGTGAATTCCTTGGCAGCTTTTTCAGCAGCAGCTTCATCCTCGGGCGAAGCATAAGCATGCGAATAGCCCTTAAGTTCATTCCAATGTCCGCGAGTAAAATCGGGAACAGCCACAGGAGCACTGTTATTATCCATGGACAAAGCACCCAGTTCTGCCAGACAGCACCACTCTGCCAAGTCATAAACGTCTATATCAAGAGGCAAACCGTTTTGCAAACAATAAACAAGGCGTGAATCTTCAACGAAGTCCATTCCTCCGTGTCCGCCAACCTCTTTTGCAAGTTCACCATACTTCTTCAATATAGGATGATAGAACTTTGCTTCAAGAGCTTTCACATCTGCTTCCGGCAAATAATCATGGTTCGACAAATTATCTCTCGAAGGTGTAATGCCATATGCTTTCAAATCTGCAGAAGTAAGGGCATAGCCCTCGTTGGGATACTTGTTGGCAAAACCTTTCGAACCCACAAGCTGATACATTCTGCTATACGGCTGAGGATTCATGACATCGTGATTTATATCTATCATCTTGCCGTTTTCGGTACGTATCAATGTGGTTGTGAAATCACCATTGCGGAAATCAACGTCTTTTCCTGTACGTTCTTTCACAAGTTGTTTACCTGTATAAGACTTTGTGTCCATGGCAACAAGCGTTTTCATTCTGTCGCCACGGTGTATGTTGAGCAATTGAGCCACAGGTCCGAGACCGTGGGTGGCATAAACGTCTCCACGATGCTTCATGTTGTAATCCAAACGCCACCCCAATTTATCATTTGCATCCTTCTTCCAGTATATATCCCAAAAAGGAGACAAACAATGGCGGTAAGCACCAGAAACATGCATTATCTCGCCAAAAACTCCATGCTGTGCCATATTAAGAGTATTCATTTCGTACCAATCGTATATGCAGTTCTCAAGAAGCATGCAGTGTTTGCGGGTACGCTCGCTAAGATTTATTAAATCCCATATATCTTTCATATCCATTGCAGAAGGAACCTCTATGGCAGCATGTTTACCATTTTCCATAGCGCATTTGGCAACAGGAACATGATGAAGCCAATCGGTGGCAATATATACTATGTCAATGTCTGGACGTTTGCAAAGATCCACATAACCGGTGTCTCCGCTATAAATAGCAGCCTCGGGCATGGAAGCTTTCTTGAGATATTCCTGACATTTCTCTGCGCTCGCTTTATTATAATCGCAAAGAGCAACAATTTGTACTCCGGGAATATGAGTCCAACGTTCTACAGCAGGAACACCACGCATTCCCAATCCCACAAATCCTACACGCACAACTTTTAATTTGGGAGTGGCAAGATTCAAAGCACTCTGCTGCCCCGCTGGTCTTTGAGGCGTTTCAATTTCTATTGTACCTTTGTTCCAATGCCATTTACTTCCGTCGCTCAATGTGCCTTGTGCACAAACAGCAGCAAGACCTGCGAAAGCATATCCCAAGCTTAACAAAGACTTTCTCAAACTGTTCATAACTGTTTTATTTTTATTTTATTCTTTACTCTATTTACAATCCGAAAGGATTGGACTTTTTCATGTCATCCTCTATACGATTTTGTATTTGTGTATACTCCGATTCGTTTTCTTTCCTTTCGGGAGAAGAAATAGAATCAGCCTTTTCTAAACATTCTTTGGCTCCCTCTTCGTCTCCCGTGTTTTCCTTCAATTCGGCAAGCAAGCGTAACAATTCTGTAGAATCCTGCATATTCTCAACAGCATCTTCGCAAATCTTCAATGCCTGTGCATCATCATATACAAGCCTGTACATTTTTACTTTTCCCACATATGCTTCCACACAAAACGGATTTGCATCCAAAGCTTTGCCATATGCACTCAAAGCTCCTTTGTAATCCTCATGCACTTCACGCAGTTTGCCCTTTTGGATACATACGAAATCTTCACCCAAATCGTTTTCTATCAGATAATTTACATCCTTTTCCGCCTCTTCAATCTTGTTCTGCAGAAAATATGCCTTGGAACGCATATAATAAGCCATTACAAAATTATCAGACAAATCTATTGCCTTACCAAATCTCATAACGGCTGAATCATAATCCTTCAAGCCATAAAAAGCCATGCCTTCGTAATAATAAACCGAAGCTTTGACTGAATCAAGCCGCTCATATTCCGCACAAAACTTCAATACTTCTTCCCAATTCTCCAATTGTAAAGCCGCTTGAGCCATGGAAATCCATATTCGCGGGTTATCGGGATGCTTTTCTGACATTGGTTTGAGAATCTTCAAAGCGTCTTCCATTTTATTCTCTCCCAAATATGCCTCGGCAAGCAAAGCTTTTATCTCTTCATCATCAGAATTAAGTTCTATGGCTTTTACAAAATAATCTTCTGCGAGTTTATATTCTTTCAAAGTAATGGCGCGTACACCGCCGTCCCTTAATGTTTCAAAGGCTATGCGTTTCTTTTCGACAGAAACCTGTTCCTGCTGCTGTTCTTCTGAAATTTGCGGAGAAGAAAACAATGATTTGAAAAATCCCATGGTTATATAATTGAATTACAAAGATAGATATTTTATATAAATTGCCATGTAAAGCCTCTTTGTTTTTCTTACATATCAAATTACTTGAGTTTATTGCGCCCAAATATTCAGAAAATATTGGTGCAAATAACTAATTTTGTATCATATACAATGCTTAGCGAAGAATAAGACAACTCTTTTGCTTTTGAAAATACTGCGCATGGAACTTTGGAACGAGAAAGACATGCCCAATTGCGATATAAACTCCAAAGAATACCATTCTCTTATGGACTTGGCCACAAAACAAGCCGTAACGGGAATTGTGGCTCAAAGTATAACCGACAAAAAGCTAAACATAAAGCTCTCGCCCGAAGATGCAGTCAAAACTCTAATGCAATTTCAGCATATACAGCAGTTGAATGTACTTATCAATGCAGAACTAATTGCACTTGCGGAGCTTTTCAATAAGCATAACATCAAATTTATCGTATTCAAAGGACAAACAAACGCTATTAACTATCCTCATCCCCTTTCCCGCATTCCGGGCGACATAGATTTTTATGTACCGCAAGAAGATTTGGATAAAGCCATTTCCATTCTAAAAAAGAATGGGATGCAAATATTGAAAACAATGGCTCCCTACATCATTTGGAATTCACCCACAACAGAGTTCTTTTCGAAATGCACTTTGCTGTTTTAGGATTCTACAGTTCACGGCAAAAGGAAGTTTTTGAAAAAATTGCACTCTCCCGCCCCGTTTCTTTCGTTGAAATCAACGGACATAGTATTCCCACTTTCGAACCTCTCATTAATATTGTCTATACTTTCGCACATTTATGGTATCATCTGCTTGAACTCGGAGTAGGATTAAGACAAATGTGTGATCTTGCAAAGCTTATAGAAATTGCATTCCCCGAAAACGATGAGAACAACGAAGAAAAAGCCGGCAAACTTGCCGAAATTCTCAACGAAATAGGTTTTTATAAAGCATTCTGCGCCATTGAAGAAGTGTTGCAAAACCATTTGGGACTTAAATACATTCCCATAAAACCGAAAATCAACCCCATATATTCCCAGTCTATCATGAACAGAATCATGCGCTATGGAAATTTCGGACACTTTGGGAGAAAAGGTAACAGAACGCAATTGCGTTTTTACATTTACCTTACTTTGGAGCGCACATGGACTTTCATTAAATTTTATCCCTTGGACAAGAGAGAAATAAAAGCAAGACTGTTCAAAGAAATACCGAACAAAGTATTTTCTTTTCATAAAATGAAATAAAACAAGGCAAATACACCTTTTGCAACAGGCTAAAAAGCTTCTTTTGTAAGTCATTGTTTTTCACACATATATCACAGTCAAAAATACAAGGCACATATTTTAAAATAAGTGCCTTGTATTTTAAAATATATGGCTTGTATTTTTTACAAGATGCCTTATGTTTTTTCAATGGCAAATTTCTATTCTTTTTCTATACCATATCAAAAGTAAATATGAAAGTTTTGACACTACCACTTTGAGAATATTTTTTCTTTACATTTGAAATTTAATACACAAAAATTTGCCTTAACAAGGAAATTATCTATATTTGCTGCGTTGTATAACTACAAAACCAAGTAACCATGAAGACCGAACTAATTTTATCAGCCTTGCAGGCAAAACACCCAGGAGAAAAAGAATATTTACAGGCAGTCAAAGAAGTATTGCTATCAGTTGAAGATGTTTATAACAGACATCCCGAATTTGAAAAAGCAAAAATAATAGAACGTCTTGTAGAACCGGACAGAATATTTACTTTTCGCGTACCTTGGATTGATGATAAAGGTTGCGTACAAGTAAATCTCGGATACCGCGTTCAGTTTAATAATGCCATAGGACCGTACAAAGGTGGAATAAGGTTTCATCCGTCAGTAAATTTATCCATCCTTAAATTCTTAGGATTTGAACAGACATTCAAAAACGCGCTTACTACACTTCCTATGGGCGGCGGAAAAGGCGGCAGCGACTTTGCTCCGCGTGGGAAAAGCGATGCAGAAATCATGAGATTCTGCCAAGCATTCATGTTGGAGCTATGGAAATATATAGGACAGGACATGGATGTTCCTGCCGGTGACATAGGTGTTGGCGGACGGGAAGTCGGTTATATGTACGGCATGTATAAAAAACTGACACACGAACATACCGGAAGCATAACGGGGAAAGGGTTGGATTTCGGAGGTTCTATTCTGCGTCCCGAAGCAACCGGATACGGAGCTTTATATTTTGTGCGCCAAATGATGCAGACACACGACATGGATATAAAGGACAAAACCGTAGCAATATCAGGATTCGGCAACGTGGCATGGGGTGCTGCAAAAAAAGCAGTTGAAATGGGAGCCAAAGTAGTTACCCTCTCCGGTCCCGACGGATATATCTACGACCCGGAAGGCATTTATGGAGAGAAAATTGACTATATGTTGGAACTAAGGGCAAGCGGAAACGACATAATTTCTCCATACATGGAAAAATACAACAACGCAGTATTCCACCCTAGCGAGAAACCTTGGAAAGAAAAAGTGGATGTCGCGCTATGTTGTGCCACCCAAAACGAATTGGATGAGCAAGATGCGCAAAGACTTATAGATAATAAAACTCTGTGTGTGGCAGAAGTTTCAAACATGGGATGCACAGAGCAAGCCGCTAACCTGTTTATTAAAAACAAAATGCTGTTCGCTCCCGGAAAAGCTGTGAACTCCGGTGGCGTAGCTACTTCGGGACTTGAAATGACTCAGAATGCGGAGCACATATCATGGACAGGTGAAGAAGTGGATAGGAAATTACACCACATAATGGCGGCTGTGCATGAACAATGTGTAAAATACGGTAAAAACGAAAACGGTTATATTGACTATATACGCGGAGCAAATATTGCAGGATTCATGAAAGTGGCAAAAGCCATGCTGGCACAAGGCATCATATAAGTATTTGCTCTTAACAAAAATAGTCAGACAGATTTATTCTGTCTGACTATTCTCCTCTTAAATGAGGTAAAGACAATTTATATTTTACTGCGAGCAATCTTACTACGATTACGGTTAAACCGCACACTATACCTGATATAATATGATCGCATCCCATTAAATCGCAAAACATATATGCACCTCCACCAACCAAACATGCGGAAGCATATATCTCTTTTCTAAAAATCAAAGGCTCAACATTTATAAACACATCGCGAAATATACCTCCCGCTGCGCCTGTCATTGTTCCCATAACTATTGCCGTCCACCACGGAAACCCTAAATCAAAAGTTTTTTCCATTCCCGACACGGTAAAAACGGCAAGTCCTATTGTGTCAAACAGGAACCATGTATTGTTTTGTCGTATCAATTTTTTACCGAATGCCGCCACCCACAGCACTGCAAGCCCTGTGCATATAAGATAAACAGGAGTAACCATCCAGAATGGCGTTTGTCTCAACAGAAGATCCCTCAGAGTTCCTCCTCCGACAGCTGTTGTAAGTCCAACGACATACGCGCCGAACACGTCAAACTTTCTTCCCGATGCGAGACGTATTCCTGATATTGCAAAAGCAAAAGAACCTACGAAATCAAGTATTTGTGCGAAAGAAGGCACCTCTATAAATATATTATTCATTTGTTTGGAACAAATCTAAAATCTCTGTATCCGAGAAGCCTGTCATATCTTTCTCCTTGCAAATGCGCATACACGTAAACAGTATATTCATTTTCTGTTTGAAAGAAATCACCTTCGCTCTCAGATGTCAAACCTTTTTTCTCTCCTTTGGGAACAAACAGATAAGAATAGTTATAATATCCCTGCTTTAACAGAATTGATGCATCATAAACACCGTTTTGACTATCGTATTTCATTTTGTTTTCGGGAGAAAAGACATACGAATTCCATTGTCCGCATACATAATACTCCCCATTATTGTTCTTTTTATCCGCTTCTAAAGCAAAATGAACAATTACATACTCACTTTCGGTATCACAATCAACATCGTTTCTATTTCTAATCACATACGAACCATTTACTTCTTTGTTGTATATATAATTCTCGAAAGGTTTACCGGGATAAAGGAAAGCATGATAAAAAGGAGCAAACCAACGTATCTTTTCTACACCTAAAGTTGGTTGATGAACGTCAAGAATTTCGAATTTCCTGAATTCATTCCCCGCAGGAAAGATAAGTTCTTTACAATGCTGCCATTTCATTTCTCTATCACTGACAAAAGTCGGAGCAGGATTGGAAACGGCATTATCATATCGCTTGTTTTGCAAAATTCTTACGTAAACCTCACGCGCAGGATCTCTCAATTCCACTTTATTTAAGTTCAGAGCCAGTTCTATCTGCTGATGTGCTTTATTATAGTCTATATCTGTATTAGTTGAAACCGTTGCTGCGATTCCAATCTTTTTATCTGCCACCGAAAAGCACGCACATGCCACAGGATTATCCAAATCTTCCTCATCGTATATGCTTACTTTATAGTTTCCGGAAAGCAGAAGTTCCACATTTTGATTGGGGAAATTAATCTTATAATGGGTATAAAGATTGGAAGTATTCATACTTTGCACATAATCTTCTATTGGTTTGTCAAGATTTGTGCCTGTCATATAATCACTTTCAAACAAGCCATCGCTTACATTCCATTCTTTGTCGCAATGCTCTAATTTATATACATACCTCACATAGTCGTGAGTCATATCATCAAATGAAACCGTTACTACATCGTTTCCGTTCAAAGATATAACAGCCGGTTTTTGCCTGTCTCCGTTTACAACGCTTTCTACAGTTCTTATTCGCTCTGAAAAAGACATATTACGCTGTGCCAACACTGTTATATTGACAATCATTACCAGCAAAAGTAGTTTTACACGCATTTTCATTTTTGTTTTATAGGAACAAGTCCCATTTCTTTTGCTTTCCCAAGCATATATTCAAAGACTAAATCATGGTCATTGGGAACTACCCCGTCAAGTACGGCATCTTTTACCAAGGCTTTAAGTATTCCCACCTCACGACAAGGTTTTAATCCAAAAGTCTCCATTATTTCGTTACCATCCACAGGCGGTTGGAAATTACGAATTCTGTCGCGTTCTTCTATTTCTTTGAGACGACGACGCACAAGTTTGAAATTATCAAGAAAAGTCTGCTTTCTTTGTCTATTTCTACTCGTTATATCTGCCTCACAAAGGGTCATCAAATCCTCTATATCATCACCGGCATCAAAAAGCAGGCGGCGGACGGCACTATCTGTAACTTCACTGTCAGCTATTGCAATCGGACGCATGTGCAAATCCACCAATTTCTGCACGTATTTCATTCTTTCGTCCAAAGGCAACTTAATTCTACGGAATATCCCTTTCACCATTCTCGCACCTGCAACGTTGTGGTTCTTAAACGTCCAACCGTTTACAGGATCCCAGCGTTTGGTCGTGGTTTTTCCTATATCATGCAACAAAGCCGCCCAACGCAACCAAAGTTTATTGCTGTTTGCCGCCACGTTTTCAAGTACTTCAAGCGTATGATAAAAGTTGTTCTTATGCGAAAACTTTCCGCGCGTTTCTTGCAAGTCCAAATCTGAAACCTCCGGCAATATATATTGCAGAAGTCCCGCTCTCTGCAAATCTACCAAACCTTTAGACGGGTGTGGAGAGAGAATTATTTTGTTCAATTCGTCTATTATGCGCTCCTGACTGACAATTTTTATACGTTCTGCGTTTCGCTCCAAAGCATCAAAGGTTTCATCATATATATAAAAACCGAGTTGTGAAGCAAATCTGACGCATCGCATCATCCTTAAAGGATCGTCTGAAAATGTAATGTCGGGATCAAGCGGAGTTCTGATAATTTTTTCACGCAAATCGTCCACGCCTCCAAAAGGATCCACCAATTCACCGAAATGTTTCCCGTTCAGGCATAATGCAAGCACATTTATCGTAAAATCACGCCTGCGCTGATCATCTTCAAGCGTTCCCACTTCCACAACAGGTTTGCGCGAATCGCTGCTATAACTTTCGCTACGCGCTCCCACAAACTCTATTTCGTGTCCGTGCCATTTTACCTGCGCTGTGCCGAATGTTCGAAAAACGGAAAGGTGTGCTCCTCGCCCCAAACTTTTACAAAATGCTTCAGCCAACCGTATGCCGCTACCAACAACCACGACATCTATATCACAAGAAGGACGATTCAGAAACAAATCTCTGACATATCCGCCAATGACATAGCATTCCACTCCCATTTCGTCCGCAACCTCGGATATTTTGCGAAACAAAGGCTTGTCGATACACCTTATTAACTCTTTTGGGGTCAATTCCAACATCTACTACTCAGATTTTAACGCGCAAAAGTAATAAAATTCAAATGAAAAAAGTAATTTTACCACCGACAACAAACATAACCAACAGTGCCAAATGTATAAAAACAACCAGACAAAACGATACAAGCATTTAATTTTCGCCGTAACAATTGCATCTTTTGCCGTGATTTGTATGCAATCATGCACCTCAAGCAACAGTAAAGAATCAGATGGGTATGAATGGCTTGCAAAAGCACGCGCACAACTCGCCGACAAAAATCACAAAGAGGCACGAAACTCCATAGACTCCCTGCGCAAAAATTGTCCAATGGCTTTCAACGCCCGCGAAGAAGGAATTTTACTCCTTGACTCTATTGAAATTTCGCAGGCAAGGCTGGATTTGGATAATGCAACGGCAAGCATAACCTCCGGGAATGCAGACAAAGACTCCATGTTGTTTGTAAAAGAAGAATCGGAGCAAAAAATTAAGTTCTATACCAAGAAACTTACTCACGACAAAAGCAATTTCAAAAAGCACAAGCAATAGCCAGACTTCCCCAATACGAATTATTTTTATAACGAACAATACTCCGGCAACATAGCACAATCAGTACGTTTTTTTATTGCGCATGTTGCGATATTGATGCGGCATTCTGCAGAGAAAAACATCTTTGTTTTATCTATCATATCGCACCCGTGAAAAAACACATGGGACTTCGTAAAAAATACAAGCCATATATTTTAAAATACAAGGCACTTGTTTTAAAATAAGTGCCTTGTATTTTTAGCTTTTCTATATATACGAAATACAAGGACTTACAAACAACACTTTCTATCAAGTTTTTCTCTATGAATATCGGCTTTTTTATATCTGCACACAGTCTTCTATAATATGATAACTCTCCGAAGTTAATATATCGATAATATGTTCTGTAGTACTTATTACATAATGCTTTACTTTAAGAGGTAAATCGTAAAGTTTCTCCATGCCGGTCGCCATAACCTCGCTCAAATATGCAGAATTTTCAACTTCGTATAAAGGATGTGAAGTTAATCCGTTCATTTCTTCGGTAATCCTAAAATGTTCGAGTATTACGCGATATGCATATACATTCTTAAACAGAATTGCAATAGTTCCCTTATTGTCAAATCGGTCAAGAATGATTCTAAGGTCAGTTGCGTCATAATCAATAGAGTTAATAGAACACTCACAATCCGTTACAAATAAGGGATGATATATTTCGTTCTCCATGTATAATTTTATTTCTAAGTATAAATTGAATTATCGGTATTATTTTTCTATTGCTATCAGCAAAGTTACCGTTTTTTGCAACAAAAAACTCAACAATACCATCTACAACGTGCTTAAAACGGATTTGTAAAATATCTATTTACTTCGTCCCAACCTTACATCTGCTTCCTGTCTCTAAAATCGTTCATATCAAATCGTCAATATGCAAAGTTTTTCTACGCCATTTGCTTATTTACAAATAGTTTGTATCAATACCTATTCAAAATCAGACAAAAGAATAGTAGAAGAACTTTGCCTCAATCTTGCTTATTATTGTTTTAATTGGAACTATTTCAATATGAATAACAATACTGTCGGCAACGTACCACAATCGGTACGTTTTTCATTGCGCAAGTGGCGGTATTAATGTTGCATTTTTCAGAGAAAAACTCCCTTGTTTTTACTCATTATCACATCCATGAAAAAACACAAAGGACTTTGTAAAAAATACGAGCCATATATTTTAAAATACATGGCTCGTATTTTGAAATATATGGCTTATATTTTTCGTCTTTCTATATACAAGAAACACAACAATTTACAAAACTGTATTTCTGTTATTTATTTGACGTACTTTTTACTACGTTTCTTATATCGTCAGACTTGTCCTTTCGGAATATTACGACTTTATTTTTACGATAAGGCTTCTTAAATTTTTGTAAAAGCCTGATCCAAATCGTCTATTAAGTCAGCAACATTTTCCGTACCAACGGACAATCTGATAGTTCCCTCAAATATACCCTGATCTGCTGCTTCTTCAGGACTCAATTCGGAGTGAGTTGTAGTAAGCGGATGTATGACAAGCGATTTTACGTCAGCCACATTTGCAAGCAATGAGAATATCTTCAGATTGTCAATGAACTTAAACGCATCGTCTTGTGTTCCGTTTATTTCGAACGTAAAAATAGAACCTCCGCCATTGGGGAAATAACGTTTATACAGATCATGATTCGGATGATCTTCGAGAGACGGGTGATTTATCTTCTTGACTTTCGGCTGACTCTTCAGATATTTGATAATTTCAAGCGTATTAGAAACATGTCTCTCCACACGCAAACTAAGAGTTTCAAGTCCCTGAAGCAAAATCCAAGCGTTGAACGGAGAAAGAGTTGCACCTTCATCGCGCAGAAGCAATGCACGCACACGAGTAACAAACGGAGCTGGAATTGTACCGAATTTCAAGCCATGATAACTTGGGTCCGGCTGACTGAACCCGGGGAATTTATCACTTGCGAGCCAATCAAATGTGCCGCCGTCAACTATGATTCCGCCAAGAGAACTTCCGTGTCCGCCGATGAACTTTGTTGCAGAATGCACAACTATATCAGCTCCGTGCTCAATGGGACGTATAAGGAAAGGAGTGCCGAAAGTGTTATCAATAACCAAAGGAATACCATGACGGTGAGCAATTTCCGCAGTTCTTTCGATATCAGAGATATTGGAATTCGGGTTTCCGAGAGTTTCTATATAAACCAATTTCGTGTTAGGTTTGATGGCATTCTCCAATTCTTCATAGTTGTCGGGATCGACAAAAGTTGATTCTATACCATAACGGCTCAACGTGTGCTTGAGAAGATTGTACGTACCGCCATATATTGTTTTGGTTGCAACAACATGGTCTCCTGCATATGCAATATTTGTTATGGCATAAGTTACAGCAGCTGCGCCGGAAGCAACAGCAAGTCCGCCAACTCCGCCTTCAAGAGCCGCAACGCGACTTTCCAAAACCCCTTGCGTGGAATTGGTAAGACGACCGTATATATTGCCTGCATCGCGCAATCCGAAACGATCTGCTGCGTGCTGGGAGTTATGAAACACATACGAAGTGGTTTGATAAATAGGTACTGCGCGGGCATCTGTGGCAGGATCTGCCTGTTCTTGTCCGACATGAAGTTGCAATGTTTCGAAGTGTAGTTTCTTTTCTGACATGATCTTTATTTTTATTGATTTATATTATTTTCGTTCGAATCAGTTCGTTACTTTTTCTGATGCAAAATTACATTGTCAGAAAAATATCACCAAGAAATTTCAAGAATCAAGAAAATAATACTACTTTTGTCCTACGAAACAGAAAATTCACACAGTAAGACCGACTCAAAATGCAGGACTGCAGCAAAAAATATAAAGCATAATGGAAAAAACAACAAATCTCGACAGCACAGACATTGCTATCTTGCGCGAATTGCAAAACAATTCCAGACTTACAATAAAGGAACTTGCTTCAAAAGTAAACCTTTCACTTTCTCCTGTACACGAAAGAATGAAAAACCTTGAGCGCAACGGATACATAACAAAATATACAACAATTCTCAATGCAGAAAAACTGGATATGGGATTTACGGTTTTCTGCAAAATAAAAATGCGCCGCATAAATCACGACATTGCTACAGATTTCGTAAACTCCATACGCAATATTCCCGAAGTAACGGAATGCTATAACATTTCTGGACAATATGACTACCTTCTAAAGGTCAGCGCAAGCAATATGGCTTCGTACCAAAGTTTTGTGATAAATGTTTTGGGGCGTATAGAATCCATGCTTTCAATAGAAAGTACATTTGTAATGTCAGAAGAGAAAAATACATACGGCATCAATATATAGATTGCAAAAACACGTTCCCCAACACACGCCTTGGGCAAAAGCGTTCATATTATCTCCGTATAATTCGCCAAGTGCCATTTTTTATATATTTTTGCGCTTAAATACCAAAGCAACATGAGACTAAAACTATTTACCGCAATAATCGTTTCGCAGTTGTTATGCCTCTTCTGCATAGCTTCGCCCAACAATGGTAAATTTATTTTGGTTATAGATGCCGGGCACGGCGGACATGATGCAGGAGCTATTGGTACATATTCAAAAGAAAAAAACATAAACTTGAACGTGGCTCTTGCCTTTGGAAAACTTGTAGAAAACAATTGCAGTGACGTAAGAGTTATATACACCCGCAAAACAGATGTTTTTATTGCACTTCAGGAACGTGCAGAAATAGCAAACCGGAATAAAGCAAATCTCTTTATTTCCATTCACACAAATGCATTACCGAATGGAAAGATTGCCTATGGTTCCGAAACATATACCCTTGGTATGGCTCGGTCTTCTGAGAATTTTGATGTAGCAAAACGAGAAAACTCGGTAATTCTTGTTGAAAACGACTACAAAGAAAAGTATGCAGGTTTCAATCCAAATTCTTCTGAAAGCTATATAATTTTCGAATTCATGCAAGACGAGCACATGAAGCAGAGTATAAACCTTGCCCAAAGTATACAAAAGCATTATGTGAATTTGGCAAACCGTAAAAACAAAGGCGTGCATCAGGCAGGTTTTCTTGTATTACGAGAAACTTCCATGCCAAGCGTGCTTACGGAATTGGGATTCATTACAACACCGGAAGAAGAAGCATATCTTAATAGCCAAGACGGTATAAACAAACTCGCACGTTCGATATTTGAAGGATTTCTTGATTACAAACAAACGCAAGACGGAAAGATTCGCCCTACGATATCGTATAACCCGAAAGAAAACACTGCTGAAAGCGAAGTAAAAGACACGACGGAAACAAAGAGACAAAAATTATCGCAAAAAGATAACAAAGTTGACAATACTGAAAGTTCTTCTGTTTTGGCGAAAGCGTTGGAAAAAGAACTGCCCGCAAAAGAAATTGCACAGGACACCAAAGTTGAAAACGCCGCAAAAAACGAAAAGGCATCTCCCGTCCTCACGCAAACAAACAATACAGAAAAGCCGGTATTCAAAATACAAATCCTTACATCAGACACACCTTTGAAGAATACAGACAAACAACTGCAAGGATACCAAAATGTGGAAAGCTATCAAGAAAAAAAAGGTGGTATGATAAAATACACATGTATGCCGACAGCTGATTATAATCAAGCCGTAACAAACCAAAAGGAAATCCGCAAGAGAAATCCCGGGGCTTTTATGGTTGCATTCAAAAATGGTAAGCGCATAGACCTTGGCGAAGCTGTTGCAGAATTTAAGTCGAACAAAAATAAATAAAGAGGGAAATGAAGAATCAGTATTTTACCATAGAAGTAAAAGTGGCAATAGCTGCCATTATAGCTATTATTTTGTTGTTCTTTGGAATTAAGTTTCTAAAAGGCATAGATGTTTTCAAGTCCACCCACACCTATTATGTAGTTTTTTCAGATATTACAGGACTAACAAAGTCTAATCCTGTATACGCGAACGGTTATGCAGTAGGCAACGTAAAAGATATTGATTATAACTATGATCATCCAGGGAATGTCGTCGTAGAAGTAGAATTATCCAAAGCAATGCAGATTCCTAAAGGAACTACCGCCGAATTAGTTTCGAGTATGCTTGGAAGCGTTAATATGAATCTTGTTTTTTCTAAGAATCCTATAGAACATATAAATGCAGGAGACACCATTTACGGGAAGTTTCATGAGGGCGCACTCGAGAAAGTTGAAGCCATGATTCCGGCTTTTGAGAAAATGATGCCCAAACTTGATTCTATTCTTACTTCTTTGAATTGTTTACTGGCTGATCCCGCGATAGCTTCTACGCTTCACAACGTTAACGACATAAGCGCGAATCTAAAACAAAGTACGGCTCAACTCAACAGTATTCTCTATAATGATATTCCCAAACTTACAAAAAGGATGGATAAAATCGGAGAAAACACAGAGACTCTTACTAATAATTTGAATCAATTAGATATTGCTTCAACTCTTGAAAGTGTTAACCAAACAATTTCAAATATAAACAATTTGACATGTTCCATGGATACAAAAATAAACGGCAAAGACAATTCCCTCGGAATGCTTCTTAATGACCGCGGAGTTTACGACAAACTCTACGAAACCATGAACAGTGCCAACAATCTGCTTCTTGACTTAAAGAATCACCCAAAACGTTACGTACATTTTTCGGTGTTCGGAAAAAAAGATAAATAAATGCCAGCAATTTCAGAACGCGGCGAAAGAATGCCGCAATCACCTATACGCAAATTAACGCCATTGGCTAATGCAGCCAAAGAAAGAGGAATAAAAGTATACCATCTTAATATCGGTCAGCCTGATTTACCTTCACCTTCAAAAGGACTTGAAGTTCTTAAACATGTTGACAGAAGCGTTTTAGAGTACAGTCCTTCACAAGGATTCAAAACTTATCGCGAAAAGCTCGTAAACTACTATGCCAAATACGATATAGAAGTTACAGCAGATGACATTATAATTACGAGCGGAGGTTCAGAAGCAGTTCTTTTTGCATTCCTGTCGTGCTTAAACCCCGGAGACGAAATAATTGTTCCCGAACCAGCATACGCAAACTATATGGCATTTGCTGTTGCAGCGGGTGCAGTTATCCGCACAATTGCCACAACAATAGAAGAAGGTTTTTCTTTGCCTAAAGTTGAAAAGTTTGAAGAACTCATAAACGACCGCACAAGAGCAATTCTTATCTGCAATCCAAATAATCCTACGGGCTATCTTTATACACGCCGCGAGATGAATCAGATTCGCGACATGGTGAAAAAGTATGATCTTTATCTTTTCAGCGATGAGGTTTACCGCGAATTTATTTATACAAGTTCTCCATATATTTCCGCATGCCACCTAAAAGGCATAGAACAGAACGTTATCCTTATCGATTCCGTCTCCAAAAGATACAGCGAATGCGGAATTCGAATCGGTGCTTTGATAACAAAAAACGCAGAAGTAAGAAAAGCCGTGATGAAATTCTGCCAGGCACGTCTAAGTCCTCCACTCCTTGGTCAGATTGTGGCAGAAGCTTCGCTTGATGCCGATGAAAAATACACAAGAGATGTGTACGACGAATATGTAGAACGCAGGAAATGTCTTATTGACGGCTTAAACAGAATTCCCGGATGCTATTCTCCTGTACCGATGGGGGCATTCTATACTACGGCACAGCTTCCAGTAGATGACGCAGAGAAATTCTGCGCATGGTGTCTCAACGATTTCAATTACGAAGGCGAAACAGTTATGCTTGCTCCTGCTGCCGGTTTTTATACAACTCCCGGAGCAGGACGTGATCAGGTTCGTATAGCTTACGTATTAAACAAAGAAGATTTGCAACGCGCACTGCTTGTTTTGCGCAAAGCACTCGAACAATACCCGGGAAGAACCATAAGACAATGAATCTATCGTTTTTCTTAGCCCAAAGACTTTACTCGGCAGAAAATAAAACTAAGAGAGCATCGCTCCCTGCCATAAAAATAGCAATAACGGGAGTAGCCGTAGGACTTGCCGTAATGCTCTTGGCTGTTGCCATAGCCTTAGGATTCAAAAACGAAATAAGTTCAAAAGTAATCGGATTCGGTTCACACGTTGTAATTATAGACTCGTCTTCTTCGCTTGAGGAAACAAGTATTCCCATTGAGGTTACACCGCAGTTCATAAATGAAATAAAAAAGACCGACAACGTAAAGCATATACAAACCTTTACAATAAAGCCGGGAATATTAAAAACAGAAAACGAATTTGCAGGGATAACGTTAAAAGGCATTGGGCAAGGATATGACACAGAATTCATAAAGCAACATATCATAGAAGGAAAACTACCCGATTACTCCCAAATCTCCACAGAAAACGACATTATTATCAGCCACAACACAGCCAATACGCTGAAAATAAAATGCGGCAATAAGATTTTCGCTTATTTCTTTAACGATGGTCTGCGCACAAGGCGGTTCAAAGTTGCAGCTATTTATCGTACAGACCTATCGCAATTTGACAACATGATTGTTTTTGCCAATCAAAAAACGGTAAACAAGCTAAACGGGTTCAAAGACATGCAAGTTTCCGGATTGGAAATATCTTTGTACGACTTCAATAAGCTTTATGAATCAAGCTTGAAAATAGGAAAGAAAGTAGCATATAACAATATTGATAATAACACACAATACGTTTCATACAACATAAAGGAATTATACCCTCAAATATTCGATTGGTTGGGACTTCTCAACATAAACATAGCCGTTATACTTATCCTCATGATTCTTGTTGCCGGTGTTACAATTATCAGCGGACTATTAATCCTCATACTTGAGAGAACAAACACCATTGCTTTGTTGAAATCTCTTGGAGCAAGCAATACTCTAATACGCCACACATTCATAAAACTGGCAATTATCATCTTAGTTAAAGGTATAGTAATCGGAAACATCATAGGTCTGATGCTTGCATTTGTACAACAACATTTTCATTTGGTGAATCTTGATCCAGCTTCATACTACATAGACAGTGTGCCTATAGAATTCAATGCTCTCGCAATAATCACAATAAATGCAGTAACATTCATTGTTTCCACACTTGCACTTGTAATACCAAGCTACTTTACGGCTCGTATCCACCCGTCAAAGGTTCTCAGGTTTGAATAACGCAACAAGCTTACACCACTTTTTGCAGACAAAACATTGCTGACTCGAAAAAAACTACTAAATTTGCATCGTCAAAAATACGGGGTGTAGCGCAGTCCGGTTAGCGCACCTGCTTTGGGAGCAGGGGGTC
>QAML01000084.1 GCA_003150315.1 Prevotellaceae bacterium
TTACTGAGTATATCGCTGATAATCAGCGATTTCCTATTTTGCAATTACGCATAACTACGCTAAATAAGGCTAAATTACGGTATTTTACCCCTATTTTAGGCCCAAAATGGCCTCTGCGTACACGCAGTAATTACGCAAATAGATCGAGATAGTCATCTACGGATACTGTCACCCTACTCTCTATCGGTGTACCCATAAGCACAATCTCGTCACTGAGTACTACCGCGTACAAAGGGAAATCTAATTTCTGCGTAGATAGTTGTTCGCACGTATATACTTTCCCACGGTAATAAACCTTATTGAGTTCGGAACGCAAATTGGTTCCCATAATTAATTTGCGGAACTCGCCATAATTAGTTAAATGTACAAGTAGTGTCATACCTATATATATATATATATATAACGCCGGTAGTAACCGTGCGTAGCTATTCGTGTGTAATTATACAGTTCTGTGTACGCAATTGGCCGCGTATAATTATTACAATTACGTGTGCATATCTACGTGTAATAACTGTGCGTGTATCTGTGCGTAATTACACGTAACTATCTACGCGCAAATTGCGCCGGTAATTATCTACACACGTAGTAACTACGTATATTGGCCGCAATAACTAATTATCTACACGTAATTACACACGTAGAATTACCTGTGGCCGGTAATATAACTATAACTACAATTACAGCTACGCAATAACTACGCACGCACACACGCAGCTACGCTGCACAGATAACTGGCTACCCAGCTACCTATCCATCTGGCTACCCCTTACCCGAACGATTACTTACATACATCTTACCCGAACGATTACTTACATACCCCTTACTCACGTCGTATACCGACGCATCAATGCGTACATACACCTGCACGGGTACTACGTTACCCAGAGAAGCACTTGCAGATACCTCGACGAGGTAAGCCACCTCTGTACACTCATTACATAATACTATTATGTACTTATATTATACTACTATGTTATACGATACACAAATATCATTCCGCGCATCTGCGTGCACGTGTAGTTGTGTGTGTGTGTAGTTATGCGCATTTGTATATTATAGTGTATACTTATAGTGTATCCACCATTCCGCGCATCCGTTCGTACGCGCACTTTCCGCCCGTATCACACGGAACCGCGTTTTTACCCCTTCTCCCATCACTTGCACAGGCACTCTTTCACGTGTACTGCGTCTCAACCGTCTGTCGCATAGTCCCTTCGTGTTATTTCGGACGGTTGCGCACGTTCGTAGCCGTAATACAGCCGCGATTTTACGCGCGAAAAATACATTTTGGTACTTACATATATTTAAGTGTTTATTTCGACCGGTTACACGTTGCAAATAGCCTTCGCATCACCACGTCATACATTCCACTACGGGATGTTTTCGTACCTCAGGAATCTCGGACAATCGAATCTCTTTCAGAAGGTCTTCCCATTCGTAGTAGCTGATAATCGTACCTTCTGTAACTCGTATCTCTGTAAGTACCGCATACATGGCGCCTTCACGTATGCGCAGAGCGAACCACGCAGTGCTTTTCGGTATGTCCTCTTTGAGGAGTTCCTCTAACGTAAACACACGAGTATCTATGTAACGGCATTCGTCGTGTATACTCTGGTATGTTACCTTAGTAAACCTATCGGTAGCCCACTTGAATATGTCAGCCACATGTACCGTAGCCGTCAGAGGGCCTATACATAGGTAGTTCTTTCTGCTCGTTATCATGGTAATGCTCCGTCTATTTAAGCACCGCTTTCGGGTTCGTACCGTCGAAAAGTTCCTCCCACTCGGCATACGTCAGGAACACCAGATTGTCGTCCTTATACTTAATCACAGCCGAACTTATATCGCCGAACACTTCTGCCTCCCCGTTATGTACGACTATCGTGTACACGGAGGATTCCATTTTATCGATGCTGCCTGCATAAGTTCCTACGCTACGCAGATCGTACATGTGGAAACCCCGTATAAACTTATCGGATAGCAACCAGTCTAAAACCGTCTTCGCCTCCTTATTGATCAGTACGACGAAACACAGCGCTCGTTTCATTCGAGAATGTTTCTCATCGTGACTTTATGACTGGTGAACTCCTCTATACTGAGTACACCCCTGCATTTAAGCACGTCTAACCAATCGTCATAACTTATCAGATTTCTACCGTCGAATCGGGTTCCCTCCCACAGAATACCACCGATAAGCGTCCCGCGTTCCGCGATAACGAAATACGAAGTATCCTTCGGGAAGTCCACCGAGAGAAGTCTATCCAAACTTCTGTACGCATACGTGGATATGAACAGATCGTCGCGTTCCCCGTCTCTGTATGTTACATTGGAGAACAACGGAGACACCCAATCCAATATATCGGCCACTTGTATCTTCGCAACCAGCGGCCCTATGATAAGAAGCTCGTTCAGTGGATCGCTCATAGCAGTAATTCCGCGAATTCATCATACGGGAATACGTTCTTCCCGAAATACGTCGTACAGTACGCACCTTCCACGATGTAAGCTATTCTTCCCGCCACGATATTCACGTGACACGGATAACCCACATACGTGTAGAATGCAGTAGAACTTACAGCATACCCTACGACACGATGTTGTATCTGTACACATTTCGCTTTGCTCACCGCGTACTCGATAACTTGTTCGAGTTCCTTGCGGGTGTTGATGTTTTCGATCGTCATTTTCACGGGTTTATAGCAAATATACGAAATGCGAGTTACTTCTGCAACCACCTAAAATAAAAGAGGCGCCCCGATCACGAAGCACCTCTTGTAAGACTAATTCGATCTACTACTTGAATAGGTCGGTCATAGCGACCAGTTTCTCGTAGACCGTATGTATGTAACCTTCCTCGTGGAATTTCCCTTCACCGGCGTATCCCGGTATTCCACCGAGTTTGTTCGCCCACCGTTCAGTCCAGAAATCGTAGTAACCGCCCTTTCCGTCGTACAGCATGCAGTGTATTCCGCTGCACAGACCTATTACCAAGAGGTAAAGCGGCCCCAAATATCTTGACTGTCGTGTGTGTCCGTATTCATGGTCATACACCGGTTCTCGTAACAAGGAGCGCTTCGACAGGAATATGTATCTTCCCATAGAAAAGCCTCCTCGCACAGACGGTACGATATAGAACACGGTTCCGTCTTCCTCGTGTACCTTGCACTCTTTACGGTAGTATAGGAGCAGGAATAATCCCACGAGGTTTTGGGGTAACTGCCAGACGTATAACAGAGCATACGCTATCGCTTTCAATGTTTTCATCTCACACGATACCAATCCTCCGCGAAGATGTCTTCGCACGAGGGAACCCAAGAAGTTACTTTACCCGTTTTTCGGTTACAGATACAGCACTGATCCACATACCGCAGAGGCACCTCGTACTGGGCGACCGCCTCTTTTACTCTCTTAGGGAACGACTGCATCTTCTGCACGATCTCGGGGGATATTTCCGCCGGAACCTGTTTGAATACGAACAAATCAGGATCGAACCAGCACCCTCTGCCGACGCAACCGCCGTCTTTGAGTATTCGCAGTGCCTCCGAGAAGTCAAGGCCCACTTCGAAGCCCACCTCCACGAAGGATTGTTCGAACTGATCGGCCCTGAGAACGCAGAGGTCTCCGTTGGCGTACTTCACCACGTAGTCCCATTCATAAACGGTCACGTCCCCTTCTAAGGTACGGACGAAAGGTGCGTGCCCGCTCTCTACGGGTTCCATAAATTTGTCACCGCACAACTCGTGCAGTTCCCCCGTATGATAGCCGTCGTACTGGACGGCCTCGACGAATACCTGTTTGTTACGATACCGTCCCATCGTTCTTCACGTTCGCAAGCCACCACTTGTAGCCCTTGTACATAGCAAAGGCGCCTACGGCGGCACCGATAACCCACGAGATCGTGGACACAATGCGGAATTGCGTGGGCAGGATATTCCACACCACTACCGCAATGACGAGGGCAAGGATAACGACCCCTACCCAGATCAATACTTTCTTGCTCATGATCGATTACTTTACGGGTTCGACTTCACGTCCCAACTGGGCGGACACCATCCAGTTCTTGAATTCGACCGCCTTGTTGAGCTGCACCATAAGGTCGTTTGTCACGATGTCCTTTTGATCGTCGCTCTCAAACCAAATCTCCGTTTGCAGCGACGACAACGCAGCGAAGGCGTCGATCGTACCACGCAGCATTTCCTGCGGCGTATTCGCGTTGTTTTCGTCGTTTACCGCACTTTGTTCGGCAAGTTCGGCGCACGAAAATACGACACGTTCACCGATCTGCCGCATACGTTCGGATACGGCATCGTAGTGTGCGTCCGCCTCCTCGTAAAGCTCCTT
Organism: Prevotellaceae bacterium; assembly: GCA_003150315.1. GTDB lineage: Bacteria > Bacteroidota > Bacteroidia > Bacteroidales > Bacteroidaceae > UBA6398. Next base: position 4,342 of record QAML01000084.1, read on the forward strand.
GAAAAGTTTGTGCAGTTCGTCGAACGTCTCACCCACTACATTGTAGTGATACTGGTGCATCTTGATGTTGAACACCTGCCATGACGCAGCCAAACGTCTCAGTTTGGCGATCGTCCCTTCATTGATAATAGCCATAGTTACTCCTCGAATAAAACCCACATGTAAAAGGCGGAAAGGACACCCCCGTCTACTATCTTACCGGAGGGAATGTCCTTTTTCGCCTGAAATTCGAATTCATTTTTGAATACCCGCATCGTCAGCTTTCCGTGCGTGTAGTCGGTGAAGTACTCGCTGTCCTTCGTTTTACGAAGTTTCGAATACCTCCTATTCAGCCATACGACGACCACCTCCGTTGCGAGCACCACCGCACACGTCAGCCAGATAGTCACGTCCGCTATGGAAATACATTGCGTAATCATCTCTCGTACTCTTTTGCGCGTTTACACAGTTCCTCGTAGAAAGGTTCACCGAACAGTCTGAGGATGGAATCCTTCACGAATTCATACGCCCTTACATGTTCTCTGCGACCCTTTTCGTATGCTGCCCCGCACTGTTCATCCCACAGATGGGACACGTACAGCCGTTTCTTTCCGGGGTCATACACGAGCGGGTAAAGCGAACAATTTACCGGAATCGAGAAGGACAATCCCTTACCGTCCTCGTGCATGGCCTCTATTGCACAGCATCCCCTGTCCATACGGGACAGCAGGCACACCACCCCTTTGTACGTCTCCATCGCATATTCAGTGACACCTTCCTCAGTATTCCACTGACACGTAGGGCAGCGATGAAACTTTTTGGCCATCTCCGGTGCAACGTATTGCGCAATATCTTTCTTTCGGTCGAGCACCTCCGCATACTCGTCTTTCGTCAGACCACCGCCTACGGCGTGAACCTTCGAACCGGACGGAAGCGGCGAATAACAGCACGCGCCCTTGCACACATCGTAGTCGCAGGAAAATTCCGTGGTAAACACATCCTCGGATACCTCTACACCGAATATGTTTTCCGTCTTCATGTTACCAGAGCATATTCATGAACTCCGAGCGGGTGGTACCCTGCATAAAGGCACCTCCCAGTTTAGACGTAACCGTATCGCAGTTTACGTCCTCAACACCTCGGGATTTTACGCACAGATGCTCAGCCTTAATCACCACCGCGACACTCTCCGTATTGAGAATATGCGTCAGCGCCATGTGGATTTGCTCCGTGAGACGCTCCTGAACCTGCGGGCGGCGTGCAAAGAACTCGACCACTCTGTTCAGTTTCGACAAACCGAGAATCCGGTCATTCGGTATATATGCTACCGTAGCCGACCCTATGATCGGGACGAAATGGTGTTCGCAATTGGACGTAACTTTGATATTCCGCTCGACGATCATGGAATCGTAGGTCATCTTATTCTCAATTGTCGTGCATTTGGGGAAATTCCGATAATCGAGACCCCAGAAGATTTCCCGGACGAACATCTTAGCGATACGTCCGGGAGTATCTTTCAGGGAATCGTCGGTCATATCGAGACCCAACGTCCGCATGATATGCGCGAAGTCGTCACGAATGCTGTCTATCTTGTTCTGGTCGGATAACGCAGAACCCAGTATCGGGGTTTCAACACCTGCGTCAGTAAGAAGTTCCTTGATAGCTTCTCCTAAAATTGCGTCGGTTTTGTTCGGATCAAGTGCCATAGTACGATCATTGGTTGTCCAAATATACGCAATTTTTTCGAAGTTCCTACACCCACAGTGTTTCGTGCGATTGTTTGTTACTCGCACTCACGGAGTGCCCGCACGCAGTCGAAACAGAAAAAGCCATCCAGAGCATACACGATGGGGTCGGGGATACCGGCAGTCTCCAAGTTTCCCTCCACGCATTTAGCGAAGCAACCCTCGTCAGACATCTCGTGGTGCTCCGTATACGTTTTACCGTCTACCGTTACGTCGATCTTCCAACCGTCAGAAGTTATCTCTATGTCGATCTTGTTTTTCGGCCCTATGTATTGCTCTACGGTAGCGGGATCGACTTCTACCACAGCGATAACGATACGCCTGTCAGCGTTATCCTCAATCGTGCTCTCACTCGTTGCGTGGTAAATGAAGCTCCGACCTTGATTTTCGATCAGGTCTCCGATAACCAACTCCCCATTGTCGAATCGCTTGCCTCTGAATTTAATGTCTTTCATACCTGCATTTGTTTTTACCGGTTATCCCCGTTACCGTCGATGACACCGCGTTCCTGTCGACTGGACAACTTGTCGTAATTTTGTTGACCTATGTCTTCCAAGTGTACCCCCATTACCGAGGCGATACCAGCTATAAACCAGAGGCAATCGCCAAGTTCAGCGAGTAACTCTTTCCGGCACGTTTCTACAACCTCAGGGTCATCCTGTACAAATACCAACTTGCTCCCATCGATACGGATGATTTCTTTCCGTTTCCACTTCGCGATTTTGTCGGCGACCTCCCCTACTTCTGCCATAAGACCGAACAGCATGTAGGTGTCATTCTTGCAACTCTCCATGCAGGTCGTCATAGCGAGTTTCTGATACTCATTCAGTGTCATAAATTCTATACGTTTAGTTTGTAACCTTTCGTTACCACCCATTCAATAGCCTCGGTCAGTAAGTCTACGAGAGAGTTAGAGTCTCTCCATCCTATGCCTGTATGGGGGTTCCCCCAATACAAACACCAATTGGAACCCGTGGATGTGGTCATGTTGATGGGTAGCCCATGTCCATGATTATCGTAGAGTATCTTAGGGAGCACACACAGCAAATCCTCGACCGTGAAAGCAGGGGTCAATTCCTCCTCCATCACTTTGTATGCTGCGTATCGGAAGCATACGTTGTAGTCGCCGGTGGGTTCGAACTGTCTCGACCGTTCGTTGAACGTCCAGTTAGGAACCCATACCATACACGCTTTATTATCGGGAACACCCAGTTCCAGAAGCCGTTTCGATTGTTCGATACTTGTTACCTGTTTCGTCATACATACAAGGATTATACACCTTCGGAACTTCTACATTCAATTCTACAATAAGAGGTTCCGGTATGGTCATTCCGTAGGATTTTTCAGTGAGTTTTACGACCTCCTCATCCGTGAAAATGGGAGGTTTCACCGAATTTTCAGTAATTGTCCATCCACAATTCAGTAAGTTTTTGTGTATAAATCTGTGGCACAAAAGATTAAGTAGGTGTCCTTGCACATCGGCCACAACTTCCTCTATTGTATCGCCCCTACCGAAAAAGTATCTCGTCGCTGGGCAATAACTGCAATAAGCGTTCCCCCATTCATTTTTGTCGGTAGCGAATGCTACTATTTTCACTCGTACTCTCATAGAGCGTTCTTGCTGTTCCAGAGTATCGGAGTGTCCTATCGCAGCGAGTGTCTTGAATAAACCAACGTTGCATCCGCAGTCGATACCGTTGTCAGGACGATATAACAGACACTCCACAAAATCGGTTTCGGCACGTGTAGACACCATTATGTACGGTATAAGCGGGCTACTAATAGCGCTTCGCGCATTAAAGCATCCGACGCAGTAGGTGTACCCGATACTTTCGAGCCATGAAACAAGCTTCGTGCGTTCCTCAATATCCGTGGTACGCACAAAGCAAGGGGCCGATAATTTTACGGACGTCCTCATAGACGTTTACCTAAGTCTGATGGGAGATTTCACCATGCGCCTCACGATATGATCCTGATAGTCGTCACGGGACAACTGGGCGGCAGCGAGGTCTTCGTCCGTAATAGGCCAAACGAACCTCTTGGAAGTAACCCAAATGGGTATCCAGAGGAAATAAATCGTTGTCACCGCCACCCCATAGTTATGGGGGAGTTTTAACGTAACTTACCTGTTTCTCAAATAATGCTTTCATGTTGCTGTGTATTTGGTTAGTCAATTTGCCATTCAAGTGTCCACACCGGGGATGAATTCCTACCGGATATGTCCATTCGTATCTCGTTGAATATGGTTCCGTCAGTAGTATTACCCAGAGCGTCCCACGTCGTAAACGGCTTCGACACGCAGGCGATTCTTCCCGGGGTGCATACTTTCCGGTATCCGTTGAACACGATGACGAATACCTTCTTCTCCGCAAACGTACTTTCCGAGTTGAAGGGAGCAGTAGCGAACATAAATCCGAACACCGTAACATAAGACGTCTTGTAATCCGCCGGATTGTCATTGAACGTTGCGTCTGCGATACAATTAGCGCACAGTATCCTGAACCTCTCCTGTGAGTTAGAACCACTGTGGTTAGGTCGCCAACCTCCGTAGTTAAGAGCTATCGCCAACAGTGACCCGAGGTTCATATCCGAGGCGTCAGGTCTTTTATAACCCGAATACGGAGTAGTGACACTACTTATCGGAGCGACAGCCCACACGTCGCTCCAATCGATGTTTTCCGGGACACTGATCGTTACCGCAGTGCCGAACTTGGACAGATTAGAACGTATTTGCGCCTCCGTGTATCCCATGAACTCATCCCACGGCATGAATACCGTATTCAACGGAGCGCCGTAGAAGTTTATCTTGGGCTTGGTTAGTGTCGTCATATCGAATATGATGACGTACTTTACCCCGTCCTTCGTCTTACTTTTCAGAGCGACACCGAAGGAGTATCCAATCTCTAAGACCCCAAGCTTGTTAGACATATCAAAGAACCGCGCCCTTCCGGCGAGTACCGCCGAAGACAGATACTTCAACAAGTTCTGCGTAGTCGACGCATCGAACGCCATGTTGGAGTCCGTCGGAACCGGTACCTCGGAGGACACATCCTGATTCAGAAACAATCGTGCTATCTGATTCAGGGAAACTTTTTCAGTGTCCGAGACCTGTAACGTTTCGTCACCGGTTAACGATTCAGAGAGAGAGAGTCGATGTCTACGAATTGTGGCATAGTCGTTATCTTTTGGTTAGACTTACACCGTAAAGATAGTCATTATTTGTTCTCTATCTACTGTGGTAGATATAATCTCCGTCACTTCCCAGCGGAAACACCAGTGCGTAGGGACTTAGAGTATTCGGTTTTCTATGTTCGTCACCCTCGTAATAGTACGTCACACCGAACATATCCGCCGAGGCACAAACATACACAGCGAACCCGCTACTCGTCTTGAACCGTTCACCGCTCCGCAAATCCATCGCGAATACCGCAGCGTAGGTTTGTCGTCCTCCCGATGATCTCATAGCTATCGATTCTCGTTGACGTAGTATTTCTCGACCACGGGATAATGCTCCCCGTCGTGAAAGTCTTCAACTACTTTACCGAACACGGTACCGTCCCGGAATTTGAATTCCGTAGTGTGTGGGTACCAGTGTCCCGGTTCCTTCGTCTCGGGGCGTACCAGTACGTCGAGTTTGCCCTCATTGATGATCCCAAAGAATTCATCCTTCGTTACTTCCTTCATGGTTGTATAGTTCATTGAATTTTCGGCGCAGTTTACCGGCGCTTCTTCTATTTACTTCGATCATGGCTGCCAGTGCACGTGCGGACATATCCGTCTTGACGGACAACACATACATCGCCATGAATATCTTCCGCAGCGGCAGACGTATACCGGAATAGACTGTCCCGGTCAATATCCTGAACAGTTTTCGGCATTCAGCGCATCGGAACTGCCCGTTCGTATACCGATAGACTTTTCGGTCATTCCCGCAGTAGGGGCACTTCACCTTCCCCTTCCACACTTCATCGATAAGATATTTTCGGCAGGCTCTTTCATTGGGGAAGCGCCTTCGGAATTTTTCCAGAATTTCGTTCTTCATAACGGGGTCGGTTAAAAATACGGGAACTTAGCCGCACCGTATAAACCCGTAACACCCGATGACATGAAGACCCCGATTCTGTTGTGCGGACGAGAACCGGCAGAAGTTTTTGTATGTGCAGCTACACATACAAATATAGCGACGATAACACAGAATCGCAAATGATCCAGTACCAGCTTCGCTTCTCATGAAACGTAACAGACCGCGTTTTCGATCGGAACAGACCGAGCGAGTACAGTAGGTTCTTCGCTCTCCACTCACGTACCAGCGACTTCTCCGTTCGTGTCCATACCGCATTGAACGGCAGGGAACCCTCTCGAAGCGCCTCTATGATACGGTGCATATCGTGCGCGCTCGTTATCTGATAGGAATCCATAATTTCACACCGCAGCTGTCCCAGATCGGCGAACAGTACGTTCTCGGCCCATGCAAGGCAAACTTTTCCCATTACAGTCTATCGTATGTTTTAGGGTTAGTCTTATAGGATTCCGAGAAATTCACCAGCAGCTCCCCGTGTTGACTTGCACCCATTATAGGTGTCATGAAATCGTCTCCGTAGATAAGACGGAGCGCTTTCTGATACAACCCCGGAACCGGACACAGCATGTTCTCGAACGGAAGATACTCCACCATTTCATAATGCTCCTTTCGTTTCACACTGTTCTTGTTCCCGGGAAATGCGAGGGTAGCCGCAACCGATGTCCTCTCGTATTTGTACATTTTTCGGAGCGTCTCGTACTTCTGTTTAAGGTAGTCTATACGACCGCGCTCTTGATAGTCATCCCGAGAGAACTTCCACCAGCGGTTCATGAGCATTTTCATCTCTATCTGGATAAGAGATAGCTGGTACAGAAACCGATCCTGTTCCTTAGTATCCTCCGGTACGTTGTCCAGCGGGAAAATATCGATGAAGATACCCTGATTGAACGGGAAATGCGCCTCTGCGTCACCACGCAGAATGCACGTAGTATCGGTCTTCCTGAGTTTCGCGTGGCAATAGATCGACCGATCCGTCTCGTTCGTTTGCAGGAACAACGGTTCCGGTAATTCCGACAGGCACACCTTTATAAACTCGTCGTAGTCCTCTCTGAACATAACCACGTCTATATCGTCGTCCCACGGAATAAAACCGGCATGTCTTACAGCACCGAGCAAACTGCCGCCATCCAGAAACCACCGTATAGCATGCTTCTTGCATATCCGTGCGAGATTGTGCAGCAGTTCAAGTTCCGTAGCCCACAATTTTTTTCGGTTCTCCGATACGAAAAAACCGTGTCGTATCTCTCCCTCGAAGTAATTCGCGGGAAACGTTAACTTCTCCATGTTATTCATGTGTAAGCAATATTGCGGCCATAGACAGATCGTCCGCCGTGGTTATTTTGAAATTCCGTGTCGTAGACTCTACGAAACGTGTATCGTGATACATCGCCTCGTATACATCCGAAGCGGTCAGGTAGTCCTCGAAGGTTCCATTACGAACTACTCTCTCGTATGCCTCGTTCAATCTCGAAAGATCGAACACCATCGGAGTTTGCAGTCTCCACAGAACCTCCCGTTCGTATACCGGTCGTATATACAGACCATCGGGTCTTCGTATCGTTTCAACCGTTTCAATGTACGGAACCACCGCGGCGCGGTTAGCGTCATTTTCGCACATTCTCGTGCATTTAATCGCGATCGACGGGGAAAACAATGGACGTACACCATCGTGCACGGCAACAACCGCAAATGTGGTTTCGTCACGAATATACCCCGCAGCGTGAGATACCCCGATGTAACGGGATTCATTCGCCGTAAGACCTCCCGGTATATAGTCTACTCTCGGATCATCCGTAAGCATGTCACGATACGTGGCAAACCCCTTAGCCGGAAGCGCTACTATTACACGGTCATACCCGATTTCGAGAAACTTCCTGATGGAATACTCTACGATGGTACTGCCGCCTACTTTGATGAACTGTTTCGGCAGGGAATGTCCCACACGTGTACCTTGACCGGCCGCCGTTATGACTGCAATACGCATAGCTACTGTTTCTCAGACCGCCAGATACCGAATTGCGCAGCTATGCCGTAGGCCAGAGCATCGTAGTATTCTTCGAATAACGGCGTATGTGTGCACGCGGCAACTTTGAAAGCCACATAGTAACCCCGAACGATAGGCACCGAATCGGTAACGGCTTTATCATTGATGCAGGCCATCCACGACCATACCCCGTGAGGGTCGGTTAATATGGGTGCACAGTACACATTCACCTTCTTTTCCTCACGGAGCCAACGTTGAATCTGCTCCAAAGTAGGAATCGGGACAACCCCGTCGGGAACACTGTCAAGCGTTTCTCTCTCGGCATACAAAACGGGAGCCTTAACGGTTACTCCCGCAGAACACGGTCTGTCGAAACCCCAGTACATCGCCATCTTGGCGAGGTCGGGCGTAGCATACGATTTGTCCATAGTGTATTTGTTGAATGTGGTGGGCCTTACAGGGTTCGAACCTGTGACCTGCTGATTATGAGTCAGCTACTCTAACCGACTGAGTTAAAGGCCCTTAAAAAGGGGGAGGGAGCATTTCACCCCTCACCTATCCCGTCATTGACAGGCAAGCACTATTCTTATACTACCCCTTGTCAAAGAAGTCTGTCGGTTCGTCTTCATACTTCCAGTGAACGTCTTTACGTATGAAAAGCAAGCTCTCCTTAGCAGGCATATTCACAGCTTATAAAACGAGACCGACTTAAATAGTCGAGCTATCGGGACTCGAACCCAAAATTTCAGAACCAAAATCTGACGTGTTACCATTACACCATAGCTCAATAAAGACCGGAGATTCGGATACCGCGGATTTCACAATAGACGGCACCCTCGAAAAATTCCCATGAATGAAAAACGCTGTAACTCAAATGCACATAGCATCTCCGGTCAGAACAGTATCTTGACTGCAAGAAGGATTCCGTTCACCAGAACAAACGCTGCGGCGCATCCTATTGCCTGTGCGTATAGATCGTACCAGTTTATCTGTTTGCACAGAAGGTAGTTTCTGAACTGGTACCCCACGCAGAACGATATACCCACACATACGCCCCAGATGAACGACAGAACGAAAGTAGCGAGCATGCCCTCCCAGCGGTTTCCTTTCAGCAAGTCGGACCCTTTCAAAGATTCGATCCACGCATTGACCTTCTCTCTAAGATTCATAACGCATATATTTGTTCTACGATGGAATCGACGTCGACGTCTTTTCCTTGCAGAGATTTCCTAAGGATCATGGATACCTGCTTCGCGGACACTTCCCTGTCCTCTATCGTAGGGATAACCGAGAACAGCATTTTGTCCTCCTTGCAGTAGTCCTTGCTGAACCCGATTTTGACCGTCTTGGACACGTCGTGAAACCAAACGATACCTTTCGTCTCTACCCCGATCGTCGCGGGACGAATGGTAGTTTCCGTCTTGGTCTCTATGTTTCGGAGGTACAACCCTTCCCTGATTCGTATATCCATGTGGCAAAGATAGAAAATTTCGTTGAAAAATCCGAGGGTATCGGACGATTGCGGAACATTCAATAGCCGTTTGGGGGTCTTGCAGAGAATGTTAAATCGGTTCGTTTTCTTCCCCACCCTCGGATTATATGTCCTCGTTGAAGTAATCATCGGAGATGATCCCGTGCAAATGGGGAAACCGGTAGGACTTCTTCATCAATTTTCGTTCGAACTCCTTTCTCTCGGCGATGTACTCCATAACGTCGTCGATCGTCCCGAAATACCGGTATTCGGATTTGAGCACCTGCTTTATGTTCTCCCCACTGGCGTAGTCGGGGACATTCGTACACGTATTCAATTGTAGTAAGGTGTTATTTTCAGACGTATCTGACCGCTGGCATAGCAAGACTGACGCATAAGTTCCTTCTTCTTATACACCAGTAATCCGTATTGATGCGGCAAAGCCGACTGTATTACCTCCTCATGGGTACCGGTAACAGCGACCAATCGATACCCCGCGGGTTTCTGCTTCGCAGAATTTTCGGTCGAAGGCATCCGTCCGTACTTGGACAAGATACCGAATCTGGTCTTGTCGTCCATAGGCTGTTTCGTATTGGTGTTGAACAAATATAGACAAAAGCGATTTAATTTCCAAACGGCCAAAATGAAAATGGGTGCCTCCGAGAAAGAGACACCCTTCGAAAACGGAACGATATGTTGAGGGCTTTCGCCTCCTCAGAGTTAGAACAAGAAGGTGCCTCCGTTGTAGAATACGAATTCCTCACTACGCACGATGCTTCCGGTAATATCCAAAAAGTAAAAACCGTTATCTTCGTTAGGAATATTGCTGAGCAACTGCGAAGCCCCCGTTTCAAGATCGGAACTTTCGAATGAAGCTACTGCGAGACGTTTCGTCTTAGCCTTGTTCCAGATACTTATCGATACCTCGCTCATTCCGGGATGCGCCGTAACACCTATCGTGAACGAGATAGGTTCCTTCGAAGGTGTAGGAGGCGTTACACTCGCCTCCGTGACGTATTGCATAAACAGTGAGAACGAAGTGCTGTATGAACCCACATTTAAGATGTAGGAACCGATATTCTTTGCGACGGAGTGCGTACAGTTAACCGAAGCCACTCTTCCCTTGTAGTTCTGGTATATGTCGATTAACGCATTACAGTTCTCCAACGTAATACTTGTAGTATTCTTTCCCGACAAGTTAAACGAGTACACATAGGGCTGTCTATACGACAGAGTGGCGCCCACGTAGTTAGTGTTGTACAAGTTCTCTATACCAATAGTCCACGGATTATCCACATCGCCTTCCGGGAACTTTCCAGACACCGCAGAGGATGTCATTACGCCTACGTTCTGAGATATTTCGTATATGACCGTATCTCCGTAGTTTACCTTCGTGGTACCGCTAAGCGTGTTCTTCCCGTAGTTGGCGTCGTCGACATTCAACCCGCCGAGAAATGTCTTCGTCGAACTGCCGGATTTTTGGAGGTACACACGTATGCGGAGCACCCAATTGCACTCCGACTGAACCGTCTGCAACAGCGAGATGTTTCCCTCCGCGGACAACCGCGAAGACATTTCATGCGAAGTCCAATCGGACGACACCGCTACCCGCCGCGAAGTTATCGGACTCTCGGGATCGCTCTGAACGATTGTAAAGTTCATCCCAGAAGCATTCTCGAACCGATAAGTAAGGTTCCTCGTAGCAGGTGTCGAATCCACTGTCTTGTTCTGCGCACCAAAGAAACTCGTAAGCATGTTATTTGTAGTTTGCCACGTTAACGAAAGCTCTGAACGTTATATTAGTGGTCGACGACGTGGTAGAGACGTAGTGTATCGTGTACACTTTGCGACCGGACGTAGCCGTGAAGTTATCCACACCGTCGGCCTTGTACAATATTTCTACCTGATCCGCAAACTGTACGGTAACTCCATACGGGACATCTATTACAGCATCCCTGAACGGGCCGGCCTTCACTTGTGCAGTCAGCAGGTCGGGAACCTTTATTTTCAGTGTCCCAGAGGTTAAGTTAGTCGTAAGGTTTTCTCCCGGGATAACAGTTCTGTAACCCGAGGGGAACATCGTCAGTACAGCATCGTCCGGCTTCACGTATGACTTCGTAGCGAATACACTCATATCGAACGGAATAGAACCCATTGAGGTTCCATTTTCCAAGATGGAACTTAGAATCTCGACATCAGAAGAGTTATTAGCTACCCACTCTGCGACTACCGTCGATTCGATACTATACGAGTGCAGGTACTCCCCGTCTCCGAATATAAGCGCGTAATACTTATCAGTATTCTGGGTATCCAACGTTATTATGCCAATGTTACCATTGCCGTGAACAATAAACATGGTTCGTCCTAACCCATTGACGTCAGACCTTACTCCTAATGTATACAGTATCCACTGAATTAATTGTTGCAGATTGTTCTGATCTTGTGGATATACTGTTGGTGCAGAGTTCTCGTCGTACAATGTCGGAGTAGTTACGACTACGTTTTGTGCAGGTAAAGTACCCCCGAAACTGACTACCCGAGACCATGTATTAAGAGAGAGCACTTTCTGAACAAGTTCATCATCGCGGGCATCATCGTACAATCCAGCGCCCTGTTTCTGAAAAATCTGGATATTCTGGGACTCTGCTTTTTCCGTATTCACCAGCATGCAATAGGTTCTCGCATGGTAGCTATTGTACCACGCCACACCCCAGTGGCATTGTACATTCGTTGTATTGGGAATCTGATAGGTAGCATTAATGAAACGAAAATTTCTACTGTGGATTCCGCTGCCCCTAATGCCGGTACAAAAAAGAATCTGATTCAGAAGCGCATCCAATTTAGAATTAGATACATTAGGCAGGGCGAATGTAGTAGCGGGAATTATAGGATTTTCGGAGTCACCCGCTACTACGTCTGACGTATAAATTGTTCCCTGAGTTCCCTGATGGTTCAGTGACCACGATTTAGTCCACGTCGACAGCACATCCTGAATGAACTCATTGTCCACTGATTTTTGTGTAGTCACATTACCGGCTTTTTGGTACATACCGACTGGAATAGAACTCCCTCCGATACCGAACAACACCGTAAACGTCTTACTCTGTCCAGAATTGTAAAAAGCGACTCCCCAGTATGTTTCAGACGTATTGTTTACTCCCGTCAAGAAACGGAAATTGGTGTTCGCCCCGCGGAAACCCAGTGCATACAAAATCCGCTCTATGGTCGTAGTCAGCAATACCTCGCTCCCTTGTACCGGAGCTAAAAACTGCATATTGGTTCCATAAGTCTGTTTAAGGAGAGCCGTAAAATCAAGGGTGCCGAGTTTAGTCCACGACGTACCGTTTATTATGTTCGTAACGAAGTTATCGTCTACGGGAGAATCGGTCACGTAATTTCCCAATCTCTGGAAAAAAGTGACCGGAACAGCACCATTCTCAAAACCAAAGAACACAGCGTACGTCCGCGTGTAATAGGCATCATAAAAGACGACCCCGAAATATTCCTGTTTAGGCGTACCACCCGGAATAGTTACTGCTCCACAGACAAAACGAAAGAAACTGTCTGCTCTGGAACCTGTGTTGTAAAACAGTTGTCCCAGCATAGACATGATAGTCTTTCGATTAGTGGTGTCACCCATCGCATACTGCGTCGCATACGACAGAATAGCCCCTATGGATTCACCTGAATTCATAAGAGCGTTTTTCCACACTAATTTCTGTGTGGCAGAAACCTGAATCTGTTCGTTACCGTCAGGGTTTACCTTCTCAGTGAGAGAATTAATGTCTACAAACTTTGGCATTGTTTTTTTTTTACTGGTCGGCCGATCACACGTAAACGGCTACGTTCACGTAGGCTTCCCAACGGGAAACGATACCGTTCTGTACGGCCAAAGGCGACCAATGTATTGTGTATACTTTCTTACCCGAAGAAGCAGTGACGGTATCTATATCGGCGGACTTTCTGACAACTACCGTAGAGTTCTGCGCAGAGAATGTCACCGCTGCGTTATAGGCAACCGATATAACGGCGTCTCTCAGGTACTTATTCACTGTATTAAACGAAGGGGAGCCTCCGACAGTAACCGCCAGCGTCGTAGCCGAGGCATTTATATTGTCACCTGCTTTAACCGTAATGGCCGCAGATGTCATAACCGCATCGGTAGGCCCCACACCCTCGAAAAAGTCTATTCGTATCGGATACACCTCCCACGAAGAATCATCAAGGAGTGCTTCATCCGTAGGAGTACCCGTAAGTAGGTTACCCGAGGCATAACTAAGTCGTATGGCTTCATAGGAGAATTCCCATTTAAGCGATGCATCGTCTACGGGCATATAACTACAAATGGTGATTCCGGGACCCATAGACGTCTGCGTAATGATACGGAAAGGAGCCGAGAAGACGTCTCCGTCGGTATTGCGTATACCCGCAGCATAAGCGAGCGCTACCAACGCCTGTTCGACGCTCATACTCGTAGGATTCCAACCCACGTATGACGCAGGGGCATCGAGGGGACTTCCAGAAGTACCGGCTGGTATCTGTTCAGCGGTAGGTACCTCCGAGGAACCAACTTTTAAACGCAGCGTCCACTTACCGGATACGGTTATTTCTTGGATAAACTCAGCGTCATCAATGGCCGCGTCGATACTCGAAGAGTCTCCACCGCCCTCGTATATTGCAATGGGCTGCGTAGAGGATGCGTCATCGTTAATCCCGTAGTTGGAGAGCAACACAGCGACCTTTACAGCATTAACAGCATCCCAGAACAATACTCCAAACACCGAAGCGTCACCGTTAGCACCCAGCAGGAAACGGAACATATCCTGCCGCGTCTCGTTGAAGTCTCTAAGGCCGCAAGCGTAAGCCAGAGCGCCAACCCATGTTTGCAGCGGTACGTCCGTCTTCAATTCAGGAAACGACCACTTGCTGTCTGCGTTAACGCTGACATTAAGAAAATTCCCTAACTGTTCGAAAGCCTCTTTCAGGTTGATCTTATGTGTGGAAGAAACCTGAATCTCTTCTGTACCGTCCAACGAGGGTTTGGAGGAAAACTCGGTTATACTCTTAAATACCGGCATACGACTATACTCTTGCGAAACCCGCCTTATTGTTCGAATACGTGGAAACAACGCTATCTCCGTAGTACGCGATAACAAGGTTATCAGTTTGCTGCATCACTGTTAGTATCTTTTTTACAGAACTACTGCCACCGACCGTAGTAAACACGGCCTCCGCACTTCGTTGTTCCCCTGTGTAGTTGGGATCGGACGTAACCTTGACCGAAGCCCTCCCCGGAAGCGTCGAATCGTCCCACGTCACGTAGAACTTATCCGTGGTTCCGTCACCCCAGTTTTTAGAAAACGTCTGTGAAGCCATATCCCCAAATAGTACCCATACGGGGAATCACCCCCGTATGGATTGTGTGAACGATTCTTCGATCGATTACGAAACAGTGAACGTGGTGTTCGTAGTGACTTGCAGAGTCTCTTCCGAACCATCCTGCTCGACTTCGACAACCTCCGAACTGAGTTCCAGATACGGTTCTCCCGCAGTCTGACTAAGCGTAATGGTAGTCGATTGCGAACCCGCAGCAGTGACGGTTATCTGCTGAGTACGTGCCTCGATAGTAGTATTCTCAGAGGCACTGAGAGTAAGCGTAAACACGTACTTAGCACTTGCGCCCGGGTCTCCGGGAATAGCCGTACCGGACGTAGCCTCGGTACCATTGGCCTGATACTTTATAGTAGAAATGTCGGCCGCAATGATGCTTCCCGACCCCTTCGAGAAGGTGAGCTTCGTTGAGTTGGACAAACCGGTGATAGTCACAGTTCCACCGGTCTTGTCAACCGACATCGACGCACCATTATCGAATGATACGAACTCCGCCGCCGCTTTAAGACGGCCTATAAAAGTCTTGTTCGGAGTAACACCCGGAGCCGTAACCGTGAACGTATAATCCTGCGCGACACGGTTTCCAATATTAGCGGTCTTAGCCTTCACCCGTAAGGTGGTGTCACCCGACCCGCTACCGGGACTTACTGTAATAAGACCTTTTGTTACGTCTGCCATAACAGTTAATTATTATTATTATTATTATTATTATTATACGACTTCAAATGTCGTATTCGTCATAACTTTATTCGTGTCCTCGTAGTCGTTGTATTCGGTGAGCCAAACGATTTCCTTCTCAATATTCAGGTAAAGCGTTATAAGTTCCCAAATGACCTCCCCATTGAAAATAACCCTCTGGACGTGTCGTTCGAAACCCTCTACTGGCCAAAGAACCTCCCCGTTGAGAGTTATCTTCTTGATTCGGTCGAGAGGTATCGTTTTCCCATTGAGCGTTATTTGTTGTATTCTCCGATCATTCGCCATTTGTCTGAGCAACCTCGATGTACATAACGTCATCGTTCTGCATGGGTGCCTCACTGTCAAACAGCACTTCTACACCCCTGATGGACTTCGATTTAACGAATTGTTTATCAAGCTCTTTAAGGGAATCCGAAGATGCGATTCCGAGCTGTTCAAGAGAAAGATCGCCTTTGATCTGAATCCCGCCGATAGAGGGCAGATCGTTAAGGTCGTTGTAGCTTACTATGTTCCCTCCTAAGTCAAGAAGCGGTAACTCCGAGAACTTATGCACGCCATCACCCACTTTCATGTGAGTATACAACGTCGCATTCTCTGCATCGACAGAGACCAGCGCAGGTTCCCGGAGACCCAGAACCGGATCGAATTCGAGAAACCGATCTATCGTGTCACCACGTAATTGAATAAAAGAGGCCATCTAAAACGAATAAAGGGAGAGAGCACTCTCGTACTCCCTCCCGATTTGTTATGCGCCAGCGTTCACAGCCACCCAGTCGGCAACAGCCTTGTCCTCCGCCATGCGGACGTAGAACTTCTTGCCACTGACATCGGTATATTGCGATCCGATGGGAAAATCCTTAACGTTCACGATCAGCTCATCGGTAACGTCAGCAGGTGCTCCTTCACCGGAAGCCACGGAGTAAAACCGTGTTTTGTCCGCCGGATTCAGAATAACCAGATTCTTGATTGCAGCCATAGCTTAAAATTTTAGATTCGACATCTATTACCCAGTCATTGCAAATATAAATGTAGATTCTTAATATTGCAAATATAAGGATAAATTATCGCGATGTACCAGTTTACAGAAGTTTCAACTCCGACACATCCAAAGTACGTGTCGTGGATTCAGAACCGGTTACGACTGTCAGCTTGATCGACTTCGTTCCTTCGGCAATACGAACGATCAGAGGCAGTCCTTTCCCTTCGGGCGGGAACGTTTTTTCGCTCTTGGAGTCCACTTGGACTTTCACCGACTGCGTTTTCAGCACGTCGGCCACCTGAGACAACGGAATGTACAGAAACAGGTAGTGCCCCGACTGTTCCGCCTTCACCGTCTCGTTGAACTTCACGAACTTGGCAACGTATTTAAGGTTGCCGGTAACTTTGTCGTCAGCCCCGATCTCAATATGATCCTGCAAGTCGACGGCACGTTTCCCGAGGTACGACGTATTTTCCGCCATCGCGAATACGGCGCACTTCGTGGGTTTGGAACCCGCAAGCCGAACCCAGTCGGATGCCTTACCTTCAACGGCAACCTTCTGGTAGAATCCCTTGTTGAGTTTGTCGAGGTAGGAGCTTCCCGGAAGGGTCTTAATCGACATCATGTTAGCGAAGTTAGTTACCTCGCCTTCATCGCAGCCTACGAGATACATAAGCGTCTTGTCGGCCTCGTTCAGAACCAAAGCGTTCTCTTTCATCAGTCTGATAAATTTAAGGTTTTACAGTTCTTTGGGAACGGCAAGAGTTCTTACCGCTTCCGGGTACTCGTCGTAGAGTACCATCATCTTGTGAACCTGCATATTGAGGTTCAAAGGTAATCTGTCGCGCAAAATACGATTAGCAAGTTCTACATATCCTATTTTCGCTCCCCAAAACAGGCCGGCAACAAGATTCACTTTTCCTTTCATCCGTTCGCAGATGATCTTCATATCCTCGTAGTCCGCATCGTCATACAGTACGAACTTGATGTAGTCTCTCTTGCGAAGGTAATAAAAATTTTCGTGACAGAAACTCTTAACACCTGCACTCGGTGCTTTATAGTCCATCACGAAACTTATATTCTCCACATGTCTGTACGGTTCGATAGACAGTGTACCGTTCGTCTCGACCACTACGGCGAAGCCATTCTTGCTCAGAGCCGACAGAAGCTCTATCGGTTTTTGCAGCAGTGGTTCACCGCCCGTAAGACATATCGTCCGTATGTTATACTCCCTGAGGCGTTCAATGATCTCCTTCGTAGTCATATCTGTACCACACGTACCACACAGTGCCTCCGGCGTATCGCACGTCACACCGAGCGTACTCTCGTAGCACCGTATGTTGCATCCGCTGAACCGAACGAACACACAGCATTGCCCGATCCCGAAACAGTTCTGTTCCCCCATGAATGCGGGGTAAATCGTGTTCACTCTATACATCTTAGATACAAGTTATAAGTTCTCCGGCGGTCAGATACGGTTTCAGCACGTTTAGGTATCTCTCGTGCAGTCGCAGAAAGTAACCGCAGGCGCACACGATAGCTTCGCGATACGGATACTTGCTGCCGTAGCTAAGTCTCGTTTCGAGTTCGTCAAGTCTCTCGGACGACGGTCGTGACAGCATATCGATAACCTTAGCACGGTCACGTCCGAAAACGATACTGCTACGCACCTCGAAATAGTACGACTGGCTTCGGTAATAGTCGAGAAGTTCCGTGTAGAGGATCAACCGGACATCCTCCGGCAGGGAACTTCCCATCTCCAAAGACTTCCTGATATGATTGCGTTCGGTACGGAGTGTGCGGGACTTGAATGCCGCATCTTCGATAGTCCGTACCGAACCCCGGTACTCTATCGAGCTTCCCACTAATGATTTCAGTAACGCTTCCATAGTTATTTCCTTGATTCGAGTATTCGGTTTATTTTTCGGATTCTGCGCGTAAGCAAACCGTATTTCCGTGCAGGCAGAATATCGCGTCCCTGCAAACCGTCTTGCAGATCGGTTACGAGTTTCTCCCTCTCTTTGAGGAGCCTCTCGTAAGACCATCCCGGTTTCGGAGCGTTCGGGTAGTCATCGTGTTTCCAAAAACCGTCGACGTACACGAACTTCTTCCCGTTAACGGTCTTGTGCGTAGAACCCTTTCGGTAGTGTCGTCGCACAGCCGATACTTTGTTACGCCCCTTGCGCAGATGTTTACTTACTATCGTCATTCACTCTCGGAACTTTACGAGGAACCCGTTTGGTCTCCTCTATGATCTCAGCAACGGGTATCTCTCCGTGTTTAACGACTTCGGCGGGTATCTCCTTCGGAGCTTCCGAAGCGGGAAGCGTACTTCCGCCACCGCCGAACAGTTTGGCGAGTATACCGCCCCCGGCACTACCACCGGCCGAACCGGTAGCCTCTATATTAACCGACAGACGCTCCCTGTTAAGGTCGAGTCTGTTCAGAATATAACCGGACAAACGATCCATCTCGTTGGATAGGAATTGATCCGGTACACCGCCATCGACTTTTTCGAACACGCTCGCACGTTTTACCCGTTCGTACTGAATCGTCACGAGGAATTCGTAGAACGCTTCCGGCGTCGATGGTTTTTCACTCCCCCAGTCTATTCCGCACTCGTACCCGGGTTTGCACAGCGGGCATTTTTCCGACATATAGCAATTGTCGCAGCGAATACCGATACCGACCAGATCGCCCGTAGAAACCTTGTCACGGGAAATGACCTTCACTACCTCGAATTCGGGAGACCATATATCCATAGGATTCTCCCGTATGTGGTCGAAGTAGAACTTTCGGCATTCTCTGAGATCGGCCATCTCTTGAAGACACCCGACACAAGTCGGGCAGTCTCCACGTAAGAAAAACGAACACAGGCACTCTTTGAGTTTCTCCTCGTCATTACCGGCTTCCCGGATTTTATCGATTCGTGCCCTTACTGCATCCTCGCTCATAACTACTTGTAATGTGCTACCGTCCTGTTGTGCAATTTGAGGTTGGCCATTTTAAGAAACTCCCTTCGGAAGCCCATCCAACCCAATAAGTTCATTCGGTTAATCGGTTTTCGTTTCTCCTCACCAAGAACGTCATCCAAAGATACGCCTATTTTTTTATATTTCAAAGCGCGCAGCTTTCTTATGTGTTTATGTTTATAGTCGATCGTTCTGAAATTCTTACCGTCGTAGTCATAGGTAGTGCCATATCGAACACCTCCCAACCATGTCGTATTGTGCACCACCACTCCGTTGGCAATGAAATTCTCATACAGGGGAACTTCCAGATCGAACACTTCGACTTCCCCGACGGGGAGAGTTTCTATTTTACGGATAACGGGGAACAACACGTCGTTATCCACCACTTTTCGCGCGAAATTAGACGTATTTCGATCGCGGTTTACTCGACGTTGCGAAGGTTTCAAAGACGACACCAGCGGCGTATCTCTTTTAAATGCGATACGTCCCGTTACGGACAGTTCGACGGGGACACCGGATTTTTTAGCCCACAGTTGTTCCTTACCGAGATTCCCTACCACATCCAAGAACACCGCGTTATGTTTGTATGCGATGCAGAAATCTATCTTTTCGAGGAACCGCTTCTTGCTATTCGTGTCACGGATAGAGATATGCCATCCCCTTTTCTTGGCATATCGTTTCCCATCCTTGAAAAAGTGACCCGAAGGATTCTCCGTAACGGAAGTAAGTATTCCCATACCGTTCAGCAGCAGTACGACGTCCGCTTTAAGCCCCTCGGATATTGTGAACACACCAAGACCAGAACCAGTTCCGTCCGCAGAAAAGTACCCGTTGAGTAACCAACCTATGTCGGATTCCGTAAGAGAATACACGAACGGAGGGATTCTTTTCGTATCGGAATGTCCTTCGAAACCGAGTTCCTGCATAAACCTCCGTAAACGTTTATTGGAGATATGGCAGTCTACACCGTTCTTAGAGGGTGTCGTCTTAGCCCCGAATCGATAAGCTACCTCGTCGATGATTCTCCGAGTTTCAAGCGTGTTGTAGCAAGACAGGTTTATTCCAGTTCTACCGGAATAGCTGCCGTCACCTAACCACAAGCCCAAGAATTGAAGCATCGTCTCATCGAACAGGTCATCCGTTAAATCCTCGTCGAACGGAAACCGGTTAGCCGTAAGCAGGTAGTCGCCCTCTTTTAGGTCTTTCGCGGATACTTCTACGAGATCGCCCTCCTTGTTCAATTGCAAAAGAGAATGATCCTCCGTGACGTCCAATCGTATACCGCCCTCTATATACAAACGGTACATCGTCTTCGTCACACGGTGCCTTACTACGGAACGCATGGGCGCCCACACAATCCTGTTGGAGCCATCTACCGCGAGTGTATGGTACCCTTCTGTCAGCGCACGACTTTCATGTGCATACTCGGCCTTCTCTGTAAACCGGTCGAACACCTCCCCTACGGGCATGTGCAGTACGTTTCCTTCGGAATCCTTGACGACCACCATGCTGTCGTATCCTACCGAGGAATCGCTGCTGAAAAAAGGATAGTGTTTCAATATGTTAAGTTCCGTCCACGCGAAACCGTGCACACGCACATTATGCTCCTTCGCCGCTTGGTAGAACTTAGCGGCATAGTCTTTGTGTGTTTGGTTTACCCCAACATATCGGTATCGTTTGCAGTACTCCCTGAAATGTTTGATCGCGTGGGGGTCTCCCTCGTCCTCATGGGCGACGTATACTATTTGCAAACCTTCCTTTTCGAGAGGTTCGAAATATTCCTCGTTCCACCGGCGTACTACATCCCTACCGACCAGTTTATCCAGATCGAGATTAGCAGCGCAGAATATCTTATCCTTGTGCGCACGTAACCAGTCGACGTACTCCGTAAGATAGGGAATCCAGTACTTTTCAGAAGTCATCTCCGAAATATCAGCACCTACGCCACCCATAAAGGAGAACGCTCCCGAATCGGTCATAAACAGTCCGCCGCATTTTTGCAGTTCGTCGAGAACTTTTTCGTAATACGGCAGACTTTTCCGCATATAATAATATGATACAAGAATCTCACGGATTCCGAAGTCGAGCAATTGCTCCGTGTCACCCGTGGACGAAGCGGAGAAAAACAATACCGCCTTATTACTCTCAGCGGAGTAGTCGCTTAGCCTTTTGGAGATCGGCATAGTATCTCTTGGAATAATTTCCCCCGTCGTATTCTCTGGTCTCTTTCATAAGATCGGCTATTCGATCCGCAGTTATGGGAGTGTCGAACAGCTCCGGTGAGTATATTCCGTTATTGATAAGCGCTACGGCGCGATTCACACACGGACGACACACACCGCAACCGATGACGCTCTCGGAATCATAGCAGGAACGAATACCGCGAATCCAATCGACAGGCATACCCTGTTTCAGACACTCCGCCACCATCTCCGTTTTGGTCAGGTGTTTGTACGGGGCCGAGAAACTGAAATTCGTAGTCTCCCACCCCATATCTCCGATGCAGTGTTTATTCAGGTGGCGAAACAACGTCGTAAGTCTTCGGATGAACGTATCGTCTTTGTCCGGTGCATCATCTGCTTCATTGAAACCGAAGTACACATGTTGCCCGTACTGCATCGCGAGACCGGCCAAAAACATGTTCCGATACGGCAGATACTTGTTATCACGTTCGTACTCTCCGAGCGGAAAATGAATAACACGCATCCTGTGCGTATAGTGGTCAGGAAGTCGAAGGAGGGCTTCTACCTCACGGTCGGAATATGACGTCCGCATATCCACATACAGAAGAATGTCCGGTTTTATCAGCCACTCCTGCAACATGGAATCGAAGCCACCGGAAAACAACAGTACTTTCTTCTCCATAAATTCAGTGTGTTACGATCAGTCTTTGAAAAACGATACCCCTACAACATAGCGTGCAGGGGTATCTTGGTGTCGCCCGTCTCGAATTACGACTTCGAAGCGGTGCTGGCAGCGGCACGGTCGCCACCGGCTGCTCTACGACCACCACGAGCGGGGGCTGCTGCCCGACGACCACCACGAGCGGGTGCCGGAGCGGGAGTTGCTGCTCTACGTGCCATAGTTGAAAGCTATTTTACGTTCGGCGTATTATTTTGTAAAGCGATTAGCCGTAATAACCGCTACTGCAAATGTAGTTAAAAAATGATTATCTCCAAAAAACTTTCTCAGTTTTTGATGAAGATGATCTTCAACTCGATCGCAGTGAAATCCTCTACCGTCTGAAACGACGGTTGCAGTGCAAGGGTTACACCCTGTTTGATGAAGTACTTATTGGCCAGAATACAGGCTTTCGTGGCTTGATTAAGAGCACCTGCACCGATAACACGGATTATGATCCTCGATTCGGGATTAACCTGTCGGACGGAAAATATACTTCCAGCCAGTTTGTTGGCATCCGTGGACGATTTACACCTAAGAGTTACCGTCTTTGTTTCAATATCGATCTCCATAATTGATACCGTAAAGCCTTCGACCAAATAACCTTGAACGTTACAAATATAATCAGAAAATCGTTTCCTAAAAATTATTCGGCATCTTTTATACTCCGCATGCGTATTTCGACGATCTCCTCCAAATCGCACGGGCGCATTACCAGAAGATACCCCCGTTCGTTCTTCTGTTTTATCGCAACGATCGGAAGTTTGTTTTCAGCCTTCGCCTTGAATGCGGTATCCCGAAACAAGGTACATAGCGACGACTTCTGGCGTACTTTGCACTCTATGTACAATTCAGGATGCAGTGAATCGCTATTCGTACCGTGTCCGCTGTTGCTACCGGATAAAGGAACACGTCGAGTTCCAAAGAAACTTGCAACCCGACGTTCGAATTCCTTCCATGTATTTTTAGACGTCGGATGCTTTACGACGATACCATTACTGCGTACCTGTTCCTTCGGAGGTCGTTTTCGGTGTAATACTTCTTTAAGAATGGGCATGGTCTAATATTTGATGGTCTTCGACAAATATAGTCCATTTCCATTAAAGATGCAAACCGATTATCTGAACCATTTTCTGCGCATGATCGGTTCCGTACTTCGCAATGTATAGGAGCTTATCGATTTCCCGTCAATGATAACGAAACCTCCATACACCGCGTCGGCATACCGGCACAAAGCCTCGATCTGTTCATCGGTGACGGGTACAATTGGGTCTACCCAGTAACCACCGTATATAACAGTGTTCTTCTCTGTTTTCAACCATCCGAGAACTTCGAGAAGTCTGTCAACCGAAGTAACACCGTCGGGGAACTCCGAAGGGAGCACCCCATTCTCGATAAGTGCATTCGCTATGGTTATATGGAGCAGATTCGCTTTCGTACCGCGCAATCCGTAGAACTCTCCTTTCGGAGAAAGCCATCCGGCGTCGTAGTCTCCCGTTATATCGACGGGTTCTATCTTGATAGTCCGGTTCATGAGTTCCGAGGAGATGTAACGATCCAATTCATAATCCACTTTGGGGGTACGGCCATGTTGCAGTGATTCGACTTCCAAGAGTAGTCTTGAAAACTCCTCACAATTACACCACGGTCTTAATTGAAACATCTCCGGGTACGCCTGTATCGTTTTGTCCCACAGAACACCGAATTCGAAGTACTTTTTAAGAAACATGTGTAGTTGCTTCTGAACCGACCTGAGCCACTTTACTTCGTCGAATTCTTTGAGTACTCCGTAGGCAGGATAACCGGCCAACATCGACCACGCCTGCAAAAGCGTTACCTGTATCGTCTGCTTAGAAAAGTCGTCTCGATACGTGGTGGCAGTCTTCCACCATGTTTCGCATGAATCCTCCAACGACGATCTCTCGGAGCGCAACCAGTCGAATAGAGAGAATTTGCGATCCTTCGATGCAGCCACGATCGTAAGACTTCCGTCAGATGTAACAGAGAGATCGCACTCGCCACTGAGAATGTGCAACGCTTGATCTCTACTCATCCCAGAGAGGGAATCGGTCAAAATCTTAACGGCGGCATCGAGATCGTACTCCGTCATGATCTTCTCGCGTGCGAGAGTTGTCAGAAAATCGCCGAAACTTGCGTCGAATGAAAATGCAAGATTTTCCATAATTATCCGTTCATAACCCCTCTACGGGTGAGTTCTCTGCTGAGCATAGCCAGAACGTTACTGAAAGAATCGAGTTTTCCGGCCAAAAGATCACGATAGATACCAGCCTCATCGAGCTTCTTGGTAAGTCCGAGTTCGGTAACATGTACGTGGGCCATCGCACGTTTGTCCGTCGCGGATATGCTCCTGCGACTTTCGGCAATGAAGCGGTCGATCTCCAAATCGTACTCCGACTTCACCTGTGCGTATACCGCGCACGCTTCCAGATGGCGGTCTTCGGTGAACTCCCTCCACGCGGTATAGCGTGCGATAAGATCACCGAGATCGTCCGACGCAATATCCGCTATGCGCGTGGACATCGTAGGAAGTCCCCCCACAGGGGAAGGTACCTCCGTGAATTGTTTTCTGAACAATTCGAGAGGGTTCGTAACTCTCTCCGGAATTCGGCGAGGCATAGCTATTTCTTCTTGTAGATGTACACTCTTTGTTCGGCATGGTCGAATACCACCCACGTATTTCTAAAAGGATACGTGGTGCGCATGTGAAGTTCCAACATCGGATTGTACTTTTCGTTCTTACCCTTACCGATCTCATCCTTGTAGTCACTTAGAATGAAACTAAGTTCCCAGCCCAACGCATGCGGAGTGTTATACCATACGTTTTCCAGTCTCCCGTTACTGTCGAACGTACAGTAATAGGCTACCTCGATCTTGTCATACGCATTGATGCGTCGGTACACTTCTACCCCCGAGGGCATCGTATCGACGTACTCCGCACGAGCCTTGATAGCGTCGTTCGTTTTACCGACCATAAGCGCCAGTTCTACCGGCGTAAGATCGTCTTCCTGTGCCGAGACTACCGTCACGCACAGCAATGCCGCGAGGCATAAAAGAATCTTTTTCATATTGTTTTTGAGATTAGGTGTCTACAATCCGAAGCAGTGGCTTCTGAACGGACAATCGAATGCAGCGTCGCAGCAGCTGTCTGGACAACTTCGGTTGGGAACCGTACCGTTTCTTACATGTTCGATCGTACCGCCCATTATTTTGTCCGCCTGCGCGAGCATCGACTCGTTCAGTGGAAGCAGGAACTCCTTCATGGCCGAAGTGTTCTTATTGAAGTACAGATAGAGAATCTTCGTGGCACCGAGTTCCCGTGCATACAGGGAGGCTTGAAACTCGTGTTTCGGAAACGGTTTGAAAATAGCCCTCTGGTATACCATATCATTCATGGTTTTTATTTCGAGAACGACCTTCTCACCGAACACGTCCCATGCGAACACACCATCGGCCTTACCGTTTATGTAACGCGCCTCGTTCACTACCGGTACTTCGGCAGCTTCCAAATAACCGAGTTTCAGCAGTATATTCTGCGTGTATAAATGAAACCACGACCCAAGATCGAACGTCCTTTGCAGGGCACCGGTTATCGACGATTTCACAGCGTCTCGCGGTACGTCGGACAATTCGTACACCAGCGAACGCGGGCACGCAGATTGAAGCGACGAAGGGTGAAATACGCCACGTGCGCGAACGTCAGGTGCAGTACACAGACCATACAGCCGAAAAAACGCATCGAAAAACTCTTTTCGGTCGAAATCCTCGGTAGCCTCCATAAGCTCCTTCGCAGCATTGCGTATACCGCGCAACGAAAATACACCGACCGACGCAGCATCCATAGTCAACGCCTTGTCGATTGCATTCGTTATCTTCTGACCGTCCGTACCGGTCTCCTTTCGGAGCATCCTTGCGATACTCGTTCGTCGAGTGGTTTTTATCTCTCCCATGTCATACTGTTTTCGTGATTCCGTTGGGATTCGAACCCAAGACCCACAGCTTAGAAGGCTGTTGCTCTATCCAACTGAGCTACGGAACCGGTAGGGGGGGGGGTCACAATCCCCACGAAAGAAACCACTCCTCCCCCTGACTAATACCTAATCTCGTCTACAAATATAGGACTTTTTCTCGGCATTAGTACACCCTATTAGTCGTGGCACGCATGGTCGCCTTTTTAAGAACTCTCCCCAAAGACACAGCCAACGTAGACATATCTTCAAGAATAATATATCGTCTAAACATTTTCTCAGGTGGGTAGCTATGATTGATGCACACCTGAACCACAGTGAAGTCCATACGTTCAACTTCCTGCACACATTGTCGTACATGCTTCATCGCGGCATCTCCGCCATAATCGGCGGCACACGGAGAACCATCTGACAGTATGAAATACAATACCGGTAAATTCGTATGACCGCGAACCCTCTTGGCACATTCGACAATAGCGATACCATCCCTATTCTGAGAAAGTGCCTCAATAGCACCCAGCGCGTACTTCGGGGCGTTCCTCCCCTCGCGGTACACGTGCATCTCCGTAGAATGACCGCTGCGCACATCTCCCGTGTGACCGTATATGAATAATTCTACCTGCGGAATACTACCTATGGCCTCGTTGAGAAGTACAGCAGCCTCCCGTGCAGCCTCTATGCGGGAACCATACATCGATCCACTTTCGTCGATCAGTACGCACACAGCGACACGATCCGAACGAACCTCCCCCTCACGGATATATACAGAAGGAACCCCTTGAATAGCTTCTACCAGTTTATTAGTATCCAGAGTACCGCTACGCATTCCACGATGGATGTATTTGTACTCCTTGCAATGACCGCGTATGATCTTAGAGATGGCTGGTACATAACGGCGAACTTTTGAAAGAGCCTCTAAATACTTCTCCTTATTCGGAGTTACCGGATAGAAATAAGTTTCCCTCGCAGAACCCAATTCGACAGTACCCTCGCACAGATCACCCAGAAGACCATCGTCCTTCTTGACGGCATCGGACATTTTCGTGTCATCTATCGAACTTTCACCCGCAGGTTTCTCGTCAGCAGTAGCGGAACCGAGAAGATCACGAAGTTTCTCGATAACCTCAGAAGCATCCTTCTCGATTTTTTCCGAAAGTTCCTTATCGGTAGACTCCTTATCGGCGTCCCTGTACATATCCTTTATGACCTCGTATATTTCACGAGCGCACCGCAGAGATTCCTCCGTACTGTCGGGAAACTCGGACAAAATCTCTTTAATGTCCATCAGGTAGGCACCGAAATATTCAAAGTCCGACTCTTTCAGGTATTTCGGATAACGGATAATGCGCAGCAGCAGATTGAGAAATCTTCCCGCGTCATCTTTCTTCTCTACGTCATCAATGACGCCACCCTCCAAATAGACATAATCGAAATAGTAGTAGCGAAGTTTTTCGAGGAATCGTGAAAAACCCGGCTTATCGTCACCTAACCGACGCTCAATACGTTCGTCCTCAATGACGTTCCACAACGAATGTATAATCTTATTGTCAGTCGCATGTAGAGTCGTGGTATACAGTACGTGGCACCCCTCGTGCACGGCAGCACCGAGGAATATGTCCAGCTTCTCACCAACAGACAGCTTCTTATTGTCGAAAAAGTCCGTCGACAAACATACCGTTTTAAGATCGGTACAGTGCGTTCCACCGTTGTGTATCTTCACGTGAACCTTCTTAGGCAAGTTCATAGCCACCAGCATATCATTAGCCAACGGATATGCCCTCCGTATAAGATCGCTCAGCGTAGGAGCCTCGATAAGGTATGCGGAATAGCTCTCACCGGCGTCGAGTGTGCTCTCCCAGCCTACGCGGTCGACCGTACCGGTGTGCACGAACGCATCACCATCTCTTTGGAACCAGTCCTTTATAAGATCGTCGACCTCCTCGCGTGTCAGTGTTTCGTGTCGCATATTAACGGCTCATTATAAGTCTACGCACGATACCGCGTTCACCCTCGCTGTCCGTTCCCTCGTAAAGCGGAAGGAACACCAGTTCCATAGCTTCGAGAGGCGACCAACCGTCCTTGACGAGATCAGCCGCCATAAGGGATTCTCTCGTAGACATCGCGCATGACAGCTCCCCTTTGTCGAACGCCTCGCGTATCTCCTTGCACACGGCAGCGATTTTTCGGGCACTGTCCGTATCGACCGCACAACGTTTTACCAGCAGCCGAACTTCATCGGGTTGCAGCAGATAGTCGAGCTTTATCGGAAAAAATCTATTCATAAGCGCCCTGTCGATAGCGATCGTACCGGTATACTCCGCACCGACGTTCGCCGTAGCGACGAAGCAGCAGTCCGGGTGCACCGGTATAGACCGCATTCCTCCTCCTCCTGCTATTTCAACGGGCAGCTCCCTGCGGGAATCAAGGCACGGGAACAGAATGTTATTCGCCGACACCGCAGCGCGTGACAGCTCGTCGAGGAGAACCACCCCCGGCTTCTGGATGTCCTGCGTGAATTTCGCGTAGTCGAACACCGAACCGCCCTCCGACAAACGGTGCACGCCCAAAAGACCGCTTATAGGGTCTAACATGGCGCCCATATCGTACACGTGGCATTCGATACCCAGTCTGTCGCAGATAAGTCTGACCAATTCGGTTTTTCCCGTACCGGTGGCACCGAGCAGAATCGTGTTTACCTGATTCTGGACATTCCGAAGCAACAGATACCACTGCGACGAGTTTACAAAAAACCCCTGTCCTTCGATCGTAGGAGGTGCGAACCGTTTGTTTCCCATAAGACGGCCCAGATAGCTCTTTACAGAGACCGACCTGTCGGTAGAGGGTTTGGGTGTCTTCGTCGAGACACCTATGAACTCCTCGTATGCCTTTACCATCTCGATGGGAGGTTTGTGGGAGTCCAGTTTGTAAGACCTAACGTTGAGCGGCCACATCGGACGAGAGTCTCCGTTGAGTTCCACGTCAAGGAACCCTGCGGACATCGAAAGGGATTTGACACCGTAGACGGTTCCCATAGGATAGTGGGTGCGAATCTCACGGTCGGCTCTGACGTTGAGCGTGGTGTCAACCGGTGTTCCATCCTCGAAAGTTTGCCCGGATAACGCACGGACACGCGGGCGACCCTTATCTTCAAGGGTCTTTACGAAATAGTACTTCATTGTGGGGATTGTTTTTGTCGTTTCGTAGCAAATATAGGGATTCGGATTTACTTATCCAAACGTCTCGCGTTCAGTCCGTTTCACGATTCACCTTCTCTATAAGGTATCGCAAATCGTCGTAGGGGAGAACCGCGAGACTGTCCTTAGAACTCTCGAAGTCGACAACCAGTATGGGAATCTTAGTCGTGGAACACTTCTTCCTGAGTTTCCGCCAGTCGGACAATTTCAGCGAGAAGGATTCCTTACCGGTAGTCTTGGCTTCTACTTCGCAGTAGTCCGTGAACACGTCGTTCTGTCCGAACGTAGCACCGGAATTGATCGTAACACGTCCTTTCAGTTCGCGTGCGATCCTACTCTCCTGTCTGCCGGAACGCGCACGAGTAGTTTGTTCCTCGCCGAACAATCTGCCGGCGTATTTGGGAAGTTTACAAGGGAAGTTCTTGTTCGGCATATTGCATGATCTCTTTTTCGGTCATCGTCGACAATTTGCGGATCATCGGAAGAACCTTTCTCAGAAAGGAACTCCGAGGATTCTGGGACAGTGTGTACCCTAAACTGTCAGCACAGACCTCTATGAATCGTTGCAGACTTTCGTATTTCGGTATATCGTATTTGATCGGGGAAAGTCTGTTACCAGTAACGCGCAACCGATAATCTACATCTCCGAACCACCACCCGTCTACACGGATGAACCGCAGCGAAACCTCCTGTCGGGAACTGTCCGAAATATGGATTCTGTACGGATTGACGACTACACCCCATTCATTCACGCGGACATTCCGCGGCAGCGTGTCGGACACCGGAAGCAAATACGGAGCAATCATAAAAACAGAAACGAGAAAATAAGGACTAACGCCGACAAACACATCATGAATACCTCAGCGTATATCCACATGAACCGGATCAATGTAATCTTGGGGAAACACCTGAATCGGTCACTCCATATAATAGTCTCTCCGAGCAACAAGAGAAACCAGATGACAAGAAACGTAATGATAATTCCTAAAAGCATATTTCGTCGATTCTTTGAATAAGTTCCTCCGCGGTAGCCTTTCGGAAACCCTCGGTTTTGGGTGTCACCGGAAACACGTTGAACGGACAAAGCGTCCAGCCGGAAGTCGACACGAACACCTGTCCATAGTCCGTAGCATCATTTATCGCGGCAATAGCCTTGAACAGTTTTACGTTCTTGCCGCAGTCTATGTATGTATGTATGTAAGCCTCGTCAGGAACATCCGTAAGAACCGCACCGTCCTCCGTCGGATGCGCATACAACGTCGTATTGACCATTGAACTGGAGAACACAGAATATCCCAAACGGAGAAAGTACTTTTTGAAACCGGCACACGGAATGAATACCCTGCACTTGCAAGCATGTACGAACATAGCCGTTGTTTTAATCAGACCTTGCGAAGGAAGTACTCCGTCGCGGAATGCGTAAAGATGTAATGCGTCTTTGTAGAATACGTCTTGTCCTCGTAGAAGGTGCAAAGGTCGAGTGACAGTGCATCGTACAGCTGGGGAATCTGCGACTTTATTCTTCTGCGGAGCCAGTTCCACGAAATAGGACGTTTACCCTTGAACAGTCTTTCGCACTGCTCTTGGGTAAACGTCGCACAGGTTCCTTCTAAGTATAAGTTCGGGTACGTCATAACGAAGTGTCGCTTATCTTGGCATCGATCTCACATTCGATCTCCGCGAGTTTTCCCTTCGACACCACCTCGGTCACGAAGTTATCGAGGCCCTGCACACGCAAGTCACCCCAGATATACCATGCTCCCTTGCGTTCGATAAGACCGAAGCGCATCGCCAGATCGATCAGTTGACTGTTTACGTCCGTCGTGTAAGCAGGTACCACACCGTCATCCACGTAGGCGTAGTAGAAACTGCCCTTTCGTTTACCGATGCCTACCTTGTTTTTGAGGCATTCCAAAGCGATGTTCTGCCCCGTCACAATATCCCCGGTGTCGGTCTTTCCCTGAATCTCCTTCAACGCCTTGAACTTCACGGACAACGTTTTCGCACGTGCGATCTGGTCTCCGTTGCGGATCATTTCGGGATTCCCGTAGGGGATACCGGTCTTCTGGTACAGCGAATTTATGTATAACAGCGTGGATTCCCCTTTGTTGGGGTTTTCGATCATCGCCGACAGAAACTTTCTGAACGCGCGGCTCCAAAAACGGGCACCGGAAGCCATCTGGTTACTCTCCATAGAACTCTCCATCTCGTCATCGGTACCGATCGCCGAAAGACTGTCCAGCATGACGAACGATATGTTAGGATCGGCCAGAAATATCTGCATGGCGTCTACCGCCTGCGACAGCGACGACGGACGGAACAGTATCAAGGCGTCATTGTCTATTCCCAATCGCTTCCCCCAGTCGGGCGTGTACGTCGATTCGAGATCGACCAGCACGCAGTACCGGAATTCGGGTTCACGCTCGGGTTTGTATCCCTTGCGCAGGGTATAACTTTTGATCTCCTTGATCTCACCCTCTCCGTCGCATTCGAACGACGCGAAGGCGTTCTCCACATGATTCGCCCAGTCGTAATGCTGGAATTTAGCCAACGCATCGTAACCGGCGTAACTTTTCAGTGAACCGTTCGGCCCTACGTGTTCGATGATGCGTCCTATGGGAAACCCACCGGTCGTCACGTAGTTGTACATCGGGATAACGCTCTTTATCTTGCGGCACGGAGGCATCTTGGATGCGGTATGTATCACACCCAATCCCATCGTATCGTTGAATTTCTCGTACATCGCCGCGAATGACGAGACGGCTTTCTTAGGCATTAGAAAAAACTGTTAATGGTTGTTAGAATAGCGTCTTGCAAACCACCGTCGATAGCTGCGGCTTCCGACAGGGCATCCTCCACTTCGTCATATTCCTCGTCGGTACCGTCATCCGGGTAATCTCCGTCATCGGGATCGTTCTGGTCAGTACCATCGTCGAAATATTCGTCTTCGTAATCCTCCCCCTCGTAGGGGTTTTCCTCATCCTCGTAGATCATAACAGCGTAGCGTAAAGTGAATAATCGAACCGAAGCGGAAAACTCGGCGTATCGTCATCCTTCATTTCGGCCCAGTTCGTAATAATCTTACCGTCTACCAGCATCGGAACACTCAGTTTTACTGCGTTCTCCATGCTGTCGATAACGATCTCCTGTGCACGATACATATCCGGTATCGACACTTCGACGAGGACTTCATCGTGCACCTGCAATACCAGATGCGCGTCGATTCCCTCCTCCTTGAAACGGGTAGCCATCTTAATCATGGCCAGTTTCACCATATCGGCACCGCTTCCCTGAATAGGGGAATTGATCGACTGCCTCAGGGCACCGTAGAATTCCTTAGGTGTTCTTTCGAGAGGCCCCTTCGTAGCGTTCGGCAACCGGCGTATGCGACCGAAGATGTTCTTTACGAAACCGTGTCGTTTGACGAAGTTCTCCGTCTGAACCTTCCATGCAGCGAAACCCGCATACGTTCTCAGATAGTCGACGTTGATGATCTTGTCGGCCTCCTTCGTGGAAACGTTGATCGTCTTGGCAAGTTTTTCAGAACCCATACCGTACAGAACTCCGAAATTTACGACTTTCGCATCCCTTCGGGGGATTCCCAATCGTCGAGCCACGTCCCCGTGCGGGTCTTCACCGTTTCGGAATACCTCCAAAAAGTGTTTGTCCTGACTTACGTGCGCCATAACGCGAAGCTCCAATTGCGAGTAGTCGTAATTCAGGAAAACCATCCCGGGACGCGGTATGAATGCCCTCCGTATCGGAAAGTCATGATTGTTCGGCTGGTTTTGCAGATTGGGATTCTGCGACGAGAATCTTCCCGTTTTGGTACCGTTCGAATTCAGGTCTCCACGCAACACGTTGTGTCGATCGACCAGTGCGGGAATCGACTGGATATACCCCGAATTGAGTTTCTGGATTTCGGAATACTTCACGAAATACTCGGCTATCTTGTACCCCTTGTCAGCGAGCATCTCCATAACGTCGGAATCCGTACTTCGCCCGCCGGACTTGGTGGCTTTGAGAACCGGAAGTCCCATTTTGTCGTACAGAATATTCTGTTTCTGCGGTGACGATTGCAGATTGAACACGCAACCGGCCTCCGCGTAGATGGCTTCCCTAAGTTCGGCGAGTTTCACATCGACCACCTCTCCCAGCGACCGCAGAAACGGAACGTCGATAAGGACACCCCGTATCTTCATATCGCGAAGAATGTTTACCAGCGGCATCTCGATATTTTCGAGAACCCACATCGCGTCACCATCCAGTTTCGGGCGGTAGTGGTAGTACATTTTTGTCTCCCAATAGGCATCCTCGCAGGCGTACGCCGCAAGAATCGACAACAGATCGTTACCGGACACCGACCAGTTTATCTTGCTCCACTTCCACTGACCGCGTTTACTCCCGGGGAAAGCCTCCTCGCACTTTTGCGAGAACGTAGGCTTCCTGTAACCGAAGTCCTCGGCGACACGAGTTTCGAGCTGCATATCGAGTGCGGGATCGTACAAATGAACCATCGTAAGCGTATCCGCGAAGATAGGACAGTTCTCATCCTTGATTCCCTGCATGATGTTTATCATGCTGTCGAACTTCGTGTTGTGTCCGATCATGCGGAACCGCGGAAAATACTTGTTGCACAGCTCTACGACGTCTCCGATAGAAACGGCCTCCGTGAAAAAGTAGTCGACCGGACAGAAGCACGGCTCCTTACCGCGTTGGTGAAGCGCGAGACCCAAAGGAATACTGTCGTACTCCAAACCGGTAGTCTCCCAGTCCCACGTAAGAAGTCCGCCGGATTCGAGACCCTCGAAGTACTCCTCCAATTCGCGGGCACTGGACAACAGAAGACCCTTACCTTTATATAGATCGAGTTTTCTCATGATAGTAAGACAAAGACGGGAGCGATAAGCTCCCTGTCATTACATAGAATCGGAATAGCCCGAGACGTCGATTTCGTCATCCGTGGGAGGTTGGCACAACGTCTCGACGGGAGGCGTCCCCTCTTTCCACGGAATAGGACTTCTCTTGCGATCGTCGTCATCGAACGCCGGTTCGAAATTGTACGTCGTGTCCGTGTTCGAACCCGAGCGGGTGACTTCGAGAACCATCTCCGTAAGTTCACGACCGCGGCGGTCACGGATCGATTTGAGCTGGTTGGCGATCGTGGCACCGACCTTCCAGATTTTTTCGACCGGCTTGTCGTAGGTGAACTTCTTCTTGTCCTTGTCCCATGAACCGCGATAGTCGAGAATCTTGAACGCGGCCCTCCACGTCTGTTTGATACCGCGCGAACACATCTCGCAACGTCTCTGCGTGTTCAGTTGACACGGAACTACGGAGAAGCGACCGTTCTTGTCACGCACGCTGTGTGCGTCGTAGCAATACGGCTCGTCGTGAAGGAACTGAATCGTGGCCGATTCACCGTCCTTCAAATAGAACTCCTTTACTTGGTTTTCCATTTCGCTCCGTCGTTCGGCGATTTCAGCCTGACGGCGAGCGACTGCACCCCAACCGGAGGTGCTTCTTTCGGGGGTTTCCTCCACAACACGTCTCCTTCTGGGAGACCCTTCCAATGATGGCATAGTGTTTAATTGTTATTAGTTGGTATTATATTACCTGCGGGGTTACTTATAACCCGACATGGATTTGCATCCGTTATAAATATAGCAAAAGTAACTATTATTTCCAAACGTCCAAAGTTTACTCGGGTTCACTCGACGCGGTTTTCACATACAGCACGCATTTCGTCTTACCGTCAGAATGCACCTCCTCAACGTACCTACTGAAATTATCGTACAACCTCCGTGCGATAAGATTGCATACCGACTTCTGCGTATGCGGTGTCAGAAAGAGCACCTCCGAGGAAACTACGATAGCATCCATCATGATTCCAGCATCGTACGTCGTAACCGAAAAGTCCTCGTCCATACTGGGAGACACCTCGTCGAAGGCTCTCGCAGTAGCGTCTATGCAGTCGAACCACACTCCCGGAAACTGTCGGCAGAACTGGTCGAGGTCGTCCACGGAGATTTTCGCGGGCACTTTCGATGATCCGTCAGCTGAGAACGTGGCTTCAATAACAGCGACGCCGCATGCGTAATTTACGAGTTTTCGAGATTTCTTGGCACCCGGATACCGGACACTCACGTACTCGATATAGTCTTCTCCGTACAAATGTACCAGTGAATCCCTGTCCTCATCGGTAAGTTTCGACGTAGCGACGACACATATCAGCCTGTCTTCTTCGACGAACAAACTATCGACTATCATCTTCCGCCCTGTGTTTAAGATCGCGTTTCACCTTCTCGCGCATCTCTATGTAACCGTCCCAATACATAGCCATGTAGGTAGCGTATTCGGCGTAGTCCGTGGCATCGCGAAAACTCTCCGCCCACGTTCGTTTATCCACGCACTCACCGGGGTCTTTCGTGGGGTAGGGTATCAATTTTACGTCCGTATGCGGAGACACTTGCCAATAGGCGATCTCCGTAGCGCGTCTTCCGGCGTCATCGTTGTCGAATGCCAGATATACGTGCTCGAACTCGGAAATTTTTTGCGCCTGCCACCGACTTACGTCGGCACCGAGTACAGCCGTGGCGTTGTACCCGTGTTCGTACAACCGAAGCACATCCGAATAACCCTCCACGACTACCACATAATCGTACCCGTCGTCGTAGTTGTACAGATATTCCTTTTTGTTGAACCCCGTATTGTTCCGAACGATTCTATCGGGAGTCTGTTTTCGTTGTTGAAAACCGACCAGCTCCCTACCGCGGTAAAACGGGATAATCATCCACCCGTCATCGGTTTCGCCGAAGCGGAAGTGTCTGAGCGTTTCATCCTTGTATCCCCTGTCGAGGAAATACTTCGGAGGTGTCACCGTGAACGACTTGTCAAGCTCGAATTCGGGTTTCTTGGGTTTATCTCCGACTACGCTGGCCAAATTGACCATCTCCATCGCGTCAAAGTAGTTCACACCGAATCTTCGCGTAAGCAGTCTTACGGCACTCCCCTTCGCATTACACGAAAAGCAATGAAACACCCCGAGTTCAGGAGACAGAAAGAACGACTTTCTGCCGCTGCCGTCGGGGTGGTTCTCCCTGAAAGGACACATGCACCGTATCTGTCCATTGGACATCCTTACGGGGTCGTAGTCCTCCAATACTTTGAGAAGCTCGGTCATCGTTTCGTCCTGAGACTTTCGAGAACTTCCCTGAGGCGCTCCACGGAATCGGCCGCCGACTTTACCTTCGTACCATTGACACCGAGCGCCGTTTTGTGTGTCTGTATCAGCGTACCGAGCGGAACGAGCGACTTCCTAAGCTCCGTGATAGCTTTTATCAAATGGATGTTATACCGCGTATTTCCTACTACGGCATTGTACATCCTCAGCACCGCGAACACCAGCACCGCGAACAATACGAGCGCGAAACGCGCGTAAAAATGCAACGGAGCGGAATAGAACAACGGCACTGCCACCCACGTAACCACCGCGACCGCACCGATTACGATACCGGTTATCAGCATGTGGTATCCTAATTTAGAATCGTTACTTCCCATAAGGTCATGAATGCTTTGTTTACATTATTGAAGTCGGCAACCCTGTAAGGAATACAGTCGCCGGAGTCCTCCGCCTCCTTCTTACGACGCAGGAATATCTCGACGAGTTCCATATCGGTGTACCGCTTTCCCTTGTAGTTATCTTCGGCAGCAGGTGCACATGCGGCACCGGATTCCATCTCGAACACCCACCGGTATTCGGGAGCGTCATCCCTGCTTCCAATGCAGTACTTTATACCGTCCACCCAGAATACCGTGTCGTAGTGGATCGGCACGGCGTACCACCCGAAAATTTCGCAGAAGGTACGGTGTGTACCCATTTCTTTTATAAATTCCATGTCATTACGTCGATACCGAGGGACAACCCTCTGTTTTTAGCCTCGAAGTCGATACGCCTGCCGACTACTACGTCCATAATACTCGTATGAAGCATGTATCGTCTTCTCCACAGTACGTTCACCGCCTCCCTGACCGCCTTCTCGGGCGTAGCACAGCCGTAACAGCTGATGTTAGCCCCCGTCTTAGCCTCAGAAACAGCGTAAAGTTCAGGGTTGTTAGGGTCTCGGTGAACCATGAAAGTCCAGCCGAAAAACCGGAACCTACCTTCAACCAGCACATCGTAAGGAACCCCCTTGCCGACAGACACAATTCCATAACCCACCGTAGTATCATATTCCGATTTCGGGTCTAACCGTTGTAACAGTTGCGGTATCGTCTTCATACGAGGCGCTGAGTTTTATGGAAAAGTCCATTTTTTCAAGATTGCTCTGGAAGATGTACGTGGTACCTGCCGCCGCACGTCTTCCCTTTACGAGTTCCAGACCGACTTGATCGTAGAACTTCATATCCGCGTCCTGAAACATTCGAAGCGCAATATCGGAATCCTGCACGAACGAACTCGCATACGCGAAATCATCCTGACCGGATAAACCGTCCTTAGAGGCTTTCGTACCGCTTCCGCGACGCATCTGAGTAGTGTTCACGATAGGCGTTTTCGTCTCTTTGGCCAAACGTTTCAAATTACGTGTGATGTAGGTGATCTTCTCCCAACCCTCCTGAATGGAAGGTTCCAGCAGATACGAACCGTCGACGAATATAAGCGCCGGATTATACAGACCGACCAACGCCGTAAGTTCGTCGATCGTCGCACAGCTGTACACGATGCGTATCGCCGACGAAGATTCCTTCAAGGCATCCAGACCATGATAGTACCTCGACTTTTCACGTTCCGTAAGTTCTCCTTTGAGGAACCTCCCGTAGGGGAGTCTGAACATGATCGCATCGAACCGCTCCCGAAGTTCGTCCTCCCCGATCTCGTTCGAGATGAACAGTATGTCCCCGATCGACGTACCCTCCTCGCGAAGTTTCATTACGACCTTGTTAAGGAGTATGGCCAGATATACGATCAGAAACGTCTTTCCCTGACCGGCGCGACCACCGATCGTAATCAAGTCCGTGTTCCTGTAACCGTACAGTGTAGAATCCAACGCCTCCGCACCCATACTGAGGTACGTGACACCCTTCGTGGCGACCCTCTCCTCGTAGTCGGTGCGACGTTTGTCAGTATCGTCCGAGTAGAGGACATCCTTCGTCTCCATACCGTCGTTCGACAGCGACGAAACGAGTGCACGGAGATCGGACAGTTTTTTATTCGGGTCTCCTTTCAGGCCCTTTACGATTTTCGGTATCTCCTCCGATATTCGCGTAAAGAGATACCTCTCGCGAACGATTCTCAAATAATACGTCGGACGTGCGTCCACTTCGGAAGCATCCAAACCGAACTTCTCGCAGTAAGCCTTCGCACCGACGAACTCACCGCTGTCCTTGTAGTAGTCTACAATGAACCGATGCTGGACCACCTCGGAACCGTCGAGCCAGTGTCTTCGGACTTTGGACAGCGTTTTCAGGTCTCTCCTGTTTACGATGGCCAGCAAAAGTTTCTCTCCGTCAGTCATATAGCAATCCTTTAAGTCTCTTTTGAATAACCGTTCGATAATCCTGTCCACGGACCACCACCGGCACCACCGCTTCATTGAGAAGTGACCCGACGTCCTCCGAAAACACCGTTCGTATATACTTCGGGTCGGTATTCGACGTAATCCACACCGGACGTCGCATCTGTATGCGGTAACGCAGCACGGATTCCACCACCCGCTTCACCAGATCGGGCAGCGGAATAGCGTTTCCGTTCGCATCGACGTTCTTCCCGAACTCGTCGATACCGAGAAAGTCGACCGTACACAGCATGCGCTGGAACATGACCCTCTGTTCGTCGGAGTACCACGACGCCGTAACGTTACTGACAATATCGTCCATCGAGTAGACTCTGCACCGGTACCGCTCCTTGATGAATCTTACGAATACCGTGTTCAGCAAATGGGACTTTCCCGTACCGTTCGCTCCCCACAGGTACAGACCGACACCGTTTCGGAGCATCTCCCCCACGTTGTCCACGTACTGCATGACCGTTTCGAGCGCTCTGGGATCGTTCGTGAACTCATCGATCTCCTTGTCGTGCCAACCGGAGCGTATGCCGCAGTCCAGAAGATACTGCGTAAATTTAGAATCCTTCTCTTTCATCGTCGACCTCCCTCATGTAATCCTTGCTTCCGTCACCTCTGCTGAGAGCACCGAAGATCGTGTCCTTCATTACCGAAACCCGCGTGAGTGTGGGCACACCCCTCCGATCATACGCCGGATAGTTCAGCGTACCCTCCACCAATATGGCGAACGTCGTGAACTTATCGTAAGCTTTGAGAATGTTAGTCGTCTGGTAGTACTCCGTCTTGTTGCGCACCGTATACGTTTCACCGCCGGTGAATATCTCGTACAGATAGGTGAACAACGTAGTGAAGTCCCCGGGGGTCATCTCCGAGATACCGCGGTCTATATACGTGTTTATCTGTTCGGCGATGAACCTTCCGCGGCTTCTTCGCAGCGCCGACCGAGGTTTTTCGAACGACTTGATAGCCTCCCTGAGTTTTTCGATAGCGGCATCCGCAATGGAACTCTCCGCATTGAACGGAAAGAACCGAGACCCGCGTATTTCACCGGCGTAGATGCCTCCTTCGGTGTCCATGAAGATAAGACCCTTGTGAAGGAGTGCATCCACCGCCTTGTCGATCTCGGATTCATCCCACGTAGCGAAAATATCGTACAGATCATCCCTCTTGCACGAACACAGCGCATACACCGTATCGTCTCCCTCCACTTTACCGGAAGACACATTCGATATAAGCGCCATGTACAACAGAATTTCGAAGTCCACGATACCGCTGACGGAAAACTCCTTTCGCAGTTTGTGCAACCCGTTCATCACTTACCGTCGAGTTCTTTTAACTGCACTTCCAGTTCCTCGGTAATGATCGTATCGGCCTTTTCGATCGTGGTCTTGACCAATGCGATCTCCTCCCTCGTGGGTTCGATCGGCAGCGTTACACCGACCGTGACCTTAGCACTCTCGTAGTTGCCGAGATTCTTCGTCAGCGACTTTTCGTAATACACCGTACACCCTGCGTCACGGAGAACTTTCTTGGTGTCGGTTTCTGCAATTTTAGGCATATTTGCTCCTTTCCTCCGAAAAGATTCGGTTTATTTCTACAATCAGTTCCGCCGGGCACTTCCTGTTGCACGGAATTCGTCGGATAAGCGGTGCGACCTTTTTCGTAAACTCGACCGGATAGCAGCGGGCACCGCGATACGTGAGAAAAGCCGGCGGAATAACACCGTTTCTCTCGTACCGGCGTATCGTATCGATCGACCGGTCGCACTCACGGGCGAAACCGGAAATGACGTACACCTCCGTGAGATTCCCGTTGATCGAAACCGTGAATTTTTTACTCCTCATGAAAACGTTTCTTTACTTTGACAGAAAACGCACGGGTCTCCTTTTCGACGTAAAGCTCCTTCATTACGTCGATGGAAATCTCCCCTCTCTCGTACATGCGTTGAATGACGTCCTCCCGAATAATCGTGGTCGTCTCCAAACACTCCGTAAGTTTATGACGGCGGAGTATGTCCTCCGCTTCGGGAACGAGTACGGCGGTCAGACGCAAGTCCTTCCGCAGTTGAATCTCCTTGTCAGCATAGGGAATGACCGCCACACGGCTTCCGGTGGCCGTAACGTTACCGAGCCTGTCGACACCATCTTCGAGTACCGGACGCATCGAAGCGAGTTCCTTTTCGATCTCCTTGATTTCGAGTTTCCTTTGGTGATAGTTAAGCGCGGTCAGCGCCAAACCGTCTTCGCTGTTGTTCAATGTAGGCATAGTGTATCCTGTTTTTGAAAAACGGGGGAGAGCAAACAAGCGTCACCCTCCCCCGTCCGCTGAATGGTAATCGGATTACTCCTCGATCAGCATGATCTTCGTGTTGTGCGTCCCGAGCATCGACTCCGTACCGTCGTCGTACTTGATCGTGGGCTTACCGCGTCGCATCGCGGACACCTCGCCGGAATACCAGCACTTGTTCGCCTCGTCGGCCCAGTACACCGACACACGGTCTCCTACATGGAGCTGAGAAGGTTCTACCAATTCACCGGCGGGTTCATCTTTCGACCCCTCCTCGGCAGCCTCCTCACCAGACTGTGCGTTGAGTGCGTCGGAAATCTGTTGGGCGATCTCCATGATGTCGGCCTCGCTGTTGTCGGCGAACTCGCGGAACGCCTTTTCGACACCCTCCTCGTCATAGTCGTCCGACGGAGCGTATCCCTTGATCGTAGCGAGGGACTTCTTCTCGTTCATATCCCCGTTGTCGAACGCTTCGAGGACTTTGGCCACATCGTGCGTGAAGTCCTTCTCCTTCTTGGCAGGTTTCGGCATGGAATCTTCGAACGGAAGATCGTCCGTGTCGTCGTCATCCGCCTTCGCTACGGGTTTAGCAGCAGGTTTCGGGGCAGGTTTCGTACCCTCCTGTGCGTCGAGGATCAGCAAACGCAATTTCTTGTTCGTGTTCTTGCCCTCCTGTGCGTCGGGGTCGATACCGAGTTTGTCGCAGATAGCGAGAAGCTCCTTCGTGGGCATCTCCATCAGATCGCGTTCAGCGTACACCGGGAGTTCATCCTGTGCGTCGTCCTCCGAAACTTCGGCCCCCGATGCGGCGGGAGCAGGAGCGGGGGAAGCTGCGGCAGGCTCCCGCGTAGCCTCCTCGAACGTCGGAGCGGATTTCTTAACGGGTTTCGGGTCTTCCTCCTTCGTCGGTGTGAAAGCTCCGAGCGATACGACCGGCAGGAACAGTCTGCCGTCATGTTCGATTGCATCGACCTCGCAATTGGCGGGGTACTGCGCTACAAGAGTAGCCGTCGGTTTGATTTTTCCGATTACCATAGTTTTGTAAAATTAAGTTGTGAGAAATGTTTTTGTGAACGAGAACAAATATAGACGTTGCAAACGATATTTCCAAACGTCCTACTTGGCCGTTACTACGCAATGATCGCACCCGTATTGCACGTACAGCGACGTCCCGGGCATTATCGGGAACACCGCGAATCCATCGCGGGCACCCT
The DNA here is from genome assembly GCA_003150315.1 of Prevotellaceae bacterium. Lineage (GTDB taxonomy): Bacteria > Bacteroidota > Bacteroidia > Bacteroidales > Bacteroidaceae > UBA6398. Next base: position 46,787 of record QAML01000084.1, read on the forward strand.
CGGAGATTCTCCCAATGACCGTCTCGTAGTCGTCGGGGTTTACCGAGAACACATGTCCTATGGGTTTCTCGTACAGCGCATCGTATGCGCTCTGCGGGGTATCCCTGTCGAAATCGTAGTTCATCGAAACAAATCTTTACCTGTATACATCTGGTAGAAACACGCCGTAGCCGCAACGAAGCAGACCACGCACAGAAAATCGCTTACGACGAACATCACCACGTCGTCCTCCGTAAATGACACTTCGAACAGCAGCATCCCGAGTGCGAACGAGTAGATAACCCCGAACACTCCATTGATGAAACGATACCATTTACTTCCCATAGCTGCGGAATATTTTCCAACCAGTCCACGCGAGTTCGGCCATGAACTTGCGTTCCAGAAGGTAGTTCGCATTGGGAGCCTTCGACGTGGCTTCCAGTTCGAAGCACGTATTGGCGCGGATTACCTGCGCGGTTATCTTCCCGTATTTGGTTTCACCCGCCCGTTTCATACGCGAGAGTTTCACCCACACCCTGACGTAATCCGCCATGTATACGATCGTCGGCACGAACGGCACCGCCAGAAGCAGCCACGGCGTAGTGAACGCCGCTGCGACCGCTACGGGAATACTTACGACCGTATGCAGCTCTCTTTGCTGGACTACGTGTATCCTCTCATGATTGAGAATCGGAATCGGGTCTTTCACTTTCAGGTCGCGCTTGACGAAAAAGAACGGATAGCAGGCCCATGCCGGATAGTGCAGCCTGCGTGCGAGGACGGGGAATCCCCTTTTAAGTCCCCCGAGGATGAAATTACACAGCGAAGCGAACTTCGCCACGCTCTTGTAGTCGTACTCGAATCCCTTGTTGTCGGCGAAGGTAGTCCACCGCTCACCGGTCTTTCCCCTGCGGAGAAGCAGTCGTCTCTCCCTGCGGTTGGGTCGTATGTTACTCTCTTGTGTCATCATCCTCGTCTTTGTCAAATGTCCTCTCGATAGCGTCTATACGGGAAAGGTTCTCGTAATGCGTAATCGTAACGATAAACAGAAATATCGACAGCGCGTACATCCACAGATAGCTGGCGTCATCGAATATCCTGCTGAGTTCGATAGGCATCCGCACGAGCACTACAAATATAGCCAATTTAACGATCTCTCGTGCGACAATGGTAATAAAATTCATGTTTCTTTTCGTCATTAGAGTAACTTCTTCAATTCGGGGATCGTCGTCGCCCCTCTGTATTCGGCATTTATCGCGATCGTCTTCTGGGCCGCCCTGAACACTCCGTATGTGTACGGACACTTATCGAGAAGGTACAGCGCGACGGGAGGTTTCTTGCCGCTGAACTCGCGGGATATGCGGCCGATGGCCTGTTCCGTATCTTTGAGCGGAAGGTGTATAATAAGCGTATCGAGACGGGGAATGTCCAAACCCTCCTTCGCCAGCTGCGTGACACCGAACACGAGCGGGCACTCGTTTTCGAGATACCG
>QAML01000024.1:0-7452 GCA_003150315.1 Prevotellaceae bacterium
TCGAACTGCTCTTTAGAGAATGAAAATCTCTCGTCCTAACCGATAGACGAATCGGCCGCCTTGTTAGCGAGCTAAAGGCTCATTCCTTTAGTTGCGAGTGCAAAAGTACGGCATTTATTATTACCGACAAAATTTATGAGGGTGTTTTTTTGTGTTTGGGGGAGAATTTTATGAAAAATCATTCGAAATGTGTGATCAGGAAAACAGTTCGTGCAGTATTTCGGGTGATTTTAGTGTGGGAAAGTCAGGAATATGTATGGAATAGTATTCGGTTATGGCTTGCAAAATGCGTGTTCTCTGGGCGCGGGTAAAGGGTATGCGCGATGCGGTGGTGAATTTCAGACGCATTATGAGGGGCAGATGCCGTGCTTCGTGCGGTTCTATTGCGTGGGGAGTGGCGGGGCGGAAGGGTGTGAAGCATCCGTTTTCCATGTCAAAGTAACTTGTTTTGCTGCAGTTCTCAATGTTTGGCTCGAGTCCGAGGTATGTTGACAGGTGGACGAGGAATACTATGTGGAAGTTGGCGCAGTTTCCTTTTTCATTGTCCAACCATTGTAGCGAGGTGAAGATGAAATTGAAAATATTTCTGTCGGGCATGGGTGCTCGCAGACTTGCCGACAAGAATTCGGCAAGAAACATGGTTATTGCCATTTTTGCCGGCGAGAAGGGTATGTCGGAGTAAATGTTTGCAGGCTGAACGGCTTTTATGCGTGTGAGTTTCGATGTGCCGTGTTCGTTCCATTCTATGTTCAGAATCGCCATTGGAGAAAAGAGCACGTTTTTCACCGAGGCTTTCCGCGTTTTGGGTATGCGCACAAGGAAACCTCTGCGCCCTCCCTGCTCAGTGTAGGCATCTACTATGAGTGTCGAGTCGCTGTATTTTATTGTGCGGAGAACTATTGCCTTTGAATTTACCAGCATAACGCTTGATTTGCTTGTGCAAAGGTATTCAATTTATATATTATATATAATGCGTGTTTTTCGCAATGATTTGCCGCTTCAGGAAAGGACTGTTTTTACGGCTTTGTAAGTTGCTGAAAATCAGAAGTTGTTTTTGGCGAAAAATACAAGGCACTTATTTTAAAATAAGTGCTTGTATTTTAAAATATATGGCTTGTATTTTTTACGAGATGCCTTATGCTTTTTTTGAAGGTGCGAAACGGGGTGTTTTTGCAGGATTGATGATGCCGTTTTTGCCTTTCGGAATTTTTTTTCAAGGACTATTTTATTACCTTGTAATATTTCTTGGCGTTGGCGCGCGATGTGTAGTTGAAATGCCACCATTCGGAGCGCAGTGTGTGAAACCCGGCTTCCGTCATTACTCTTCGCAGCAGTCTGCGATTGTTCATGGCTTTGCGCGTGAGCTTACCGGACCTTACGAGTTCCTCTTCTTTGTCAATGTGGGCTGTTGCCGTCATGTTGTCAATCTTTGTGCCCATCGTTATGCTGTCTCCGTTTTCATCGGCAATAGTTATGTCAACTGCCATGCCGTAGTTGTGCAGCCCGCCGCCGTGTGCGGGGTTGCTTACATAGATTTCCTTTTTCGTTCCCGCCACGGTGTTCCACATTGTTTGCTGAACCGACATGGGGCGCGCGGCATCGTAAACTTTCAATGTCAGCTTGGGGTTTATGCGGCGCAGTATCTGCTGTGCACGTTTCAGGGCTTGTGCTGCCTTGGGATGCAGATATGCCGTGTGGAGGTCGGTGTATAAAATTCTGCCTGTGAAATTGTCGGCGCGGGTGTACATCAGACTTACGAGAATGGTTGAATCCGTGTCGCAGATTTTGGTCATGCCCTGACGCTCAATGGACTGTTCGGTTTTTGTGGGTGCAGTTTTTTTTGTGCGCGTGCCTTGTGCATATGCCGCCGATGCTGTGAGCAGCACGGCAAATGCCGCATGAAGAGCGCGGAGTTTGAATGCGGTAATTATATGTCTGTTTCTTTTCATCGGCTAAAGTCTATCAGCTCTCCGTCGGGGAGTACGGTGCGTGCGGTAATGCCAAGTTTCACGTCGGGATTGGCGTTGGAGTAGAACATGACCGTTGCCCTTCCGTTTTCGTCGGTCAGCACATCGGGGTTCCAGTAAAGCGTGCGGCGCATATCGGACGGGTCGGGCAAATCGCGCTTTCTGTAATCGGGCAGCACAAAGTCGGGGTCGCTGCTATAGCCAAAAAATCTTACTACTTTGGTTTTGCTCTTTTCTTTCATCATGCTTTTGTTGCCGTTGCCGTACAGGAGAATGGCAGTAACCCTGTCGGTGGACGAACCGAAGCCCGGAAGAACGTGTTTCATCTTTTCCTGGTCTGTTATGATGTATATGCGGCTCACTTCGCTGGCAAAAATCGTGAGATTGTCCATGTGGTCGTTTGTGCTTTGCTCTGTGTTGTGTTTGAAAACCACTGCGGGGCGGTTGCGATAGGTGAACCGGTAGTTTGTTCCGGCTATTGCGGCTTCCTCGGTGGTATAGTCAAAGTTTTTGTTCATGTCCTTGAGCAAATCCCAAAGCAAAGGGTCGTCCTCGCCCTGGTCGCAATATTTCATGGATTCGAGGTCCACGTTGTAACAAATATCGGCGTTTCGTTTTGCAAAGTCTTCGCCGCCGTTCCATTTGTCCTGTCCCACTTTGCTATTGCGTGTTTTTCCTTTCACAACGGCTTCGCCGAGCAGTATGTCGCCCTTAGCCACCGTGTCCTGCCATGTGAAAATTTCGCTTTGCGCCAATGTGGGTTTATGAGTATAGGAAGAGAGGTTGAATTCTTGGATGTCGAACATTTTTGGAGCGGGAGCGAAATTCCTGTCAAGGAAAATGCGCATGGTTTTCGGCTTGCCGTTTTCATAAGTATAGAAACGCCCCACGCCTTCGCCGTAGTAAGCGGGCGGCATAAGGGCAAAGCCTCCGACCGAATCGGTTATGCACTCTCCTGTAATCCTTTTGCCCGGGAAATAAATGTCAACTTTCAGTCCCGCACCGGGCATGGGCAGCCGCTTTCCCTTGTTTGCCAGCAAATATCCCGTCAGCAGTTGTCCCTGTTCCGAAGGTTGAATGAGTTTGAACGGTTTCCTGCCTGTCATTTCTGCAAAATCGTATCGCCGCCAGCCTTGTACGAGTAATAGGAGGTCGAGCCATTTGGCATGAGTCTCATCGTCGGACTCGAAATAGTATTCCGGATGGGCAATGTAGCCTTTCAGATCGGACGACAACAGAAGGTCTTCGGCTATACCGCAGTCTTTCCCGTTAAGTTCGCTGTTTCGGTCGTGCACTGCAAGGGAAAAATATGCGTTGCAAGGGTTGCCGTGTCTGTCGGAAAGCTTCATGTCGAGAACTATCGGGGAAAAGGGTTTGTAAACTTCCTCGTTTTGCCTGACTTCAAGGCTTACGGGGTAATCAGGTCTGCGCCAAACCAAACGCTCCCATAGTATGTCGCCGGCGGAATTGAAAAGAGTTATTTGATTTATGCCATAGTGTAAACGGATGTCGCTTGTTTCCCATTGCGTTTGCCCGTTGAGAGCCACGCTGTCTATTGCGCACAACGCGCCCCGGCATGTAATGCTGATTCCGACGTATTTGCCGTTAAGGTCATCGGTTGGTGTGATGCTAAGACTTGTTTTCCCGTCTTTTTTCTGCAATGTGGCGGAAATTCCTGACTTTCTCGCCGCAGGAAGATTGAACTCGTGGTTTTTTCCGTCTATTTCCACAACGGCTTTAACGGAGTTTTTCCAATACGGAAGGGTTATTTCGCCCATTCCCTCGTGTTGTGTCTTGGACGTTCCTATTTCTTTTTCTCCGTCAAGCAACTTGCACGTGGCGAAGTTTATAGGATTCCCGTCCTTGTCGGTTATGCGGTACGCAATGTTTTGCGGCGTATCGCTCTGAACCAATGCGCCGCCTTCGGGATAGAACTCCGCGTAAACAACGTTTCTTTTCGCCGAATCTCCGCGCAATGTGTTGGGTTCTTTACGAAGCATGGGCAGTTGGTCTTCGCCTTTTGGGGAAAAGATGAACGGGTTGGCATAATTTCCGGTTGTGCTGTTTGACTGGTAAACGGGTATCACGCGCGAGAAACAGTAATCGCCGTCCCAGTTAAGCATTGCGCGGGTGAAAGCACGGATTTCGTAAAATCCGCCGTGTATAAGATTTGACAAAGATATGCTTCCCGATGCCTGTCCTTCCGATATTTCGTAGCTCTTACGTTCTATTGTGTTGCCGTGATCATCGAGAAGTTCCACATATAATACCTTGCTCAAATCGGTATATTTCAAAGACGACGCGCGAACTACGTAAGCTTTGAAATAAATCGTCTCGTCAATGAAATAAGAGTTATTGTCGAGGTGCAGATAAACCTTTTCTTGTGTGCAACGACTGTCGTAGAGGGCAATCTCTTTGAAAAGTTTCACAAAACTTCCGTTGCCCGTTGAATTTTGTGCGTGGCATATCACAGCAAAAGCAATAAGCGAAATAATAATGCCGATGCGTTTCATGGGATCTTTGTTTTTATGTCCGACCTGTGGGTTTTATTTTTTTACATGTGCGGTTTTATGCCGAGCCTGAGGCTTAAAGTATTTTTTGTTTCAGAAGTTCTTTTGCGGTAGTGTCGAGTTCTTCGTACCATTTCTCGCCAAAAGCTCTCACAAGCGGGTCTTTGAGGAATTCATATACCCTTATTCCGTTTTTCTTTCCGAGTTTGCGGGCGCAGGAACAGATATCCCAGCGATTATAATTGAGAGCTTTCGTGCCGTTACTGAGTTCCGTAATCCTTATCGGGTAGAGTGCACAGGATATAGGCTTTATGAAATGAATCTTTCCCTCTGCGTTGGCTCTTTCAAGGGCACAGAGACAGCAGCCATCGCTTCCCATACAGGTAAAGACGCAGTTTTTGCCTTTTATGATGCTTGTAACCATGTCGCCGTCCCTGTCTTTGTAGGCTACACCCTGTTTGTGTATGAGGTTAAGCGCGGCGTGGCTCAATTTGTCCTTTACCATAGGCACGGCATCCTCTATTTCTTTTATTTCTTCGGCGGTTACGGGTGCGCCTGCATCTCCTTCTATGCAGCACACGCCTTTGCATACGCTCAAGTCGCAGCAAAAGTATTCGGTTATGCATTCCGAGGAAACTATGGTGTCTCCTATTTCAATCATTGTGCTGTATTGTTCGTTGTTCATGCCGTTTGTTTACCAGTTTATAGGAGTTTTGCCTTGTTTTGTCAGGTAGTCGTTCGCAAGGGTAAAGTGATGATTTCCGAAAAAACCCCTGTAAGCCGACAGAGGAGAGGGATGCGCCGATTGGAGTACGAGATTTTTTTCGCGATCTATGAGTGCGCCTTTTCTTTGTGCGTATGCTCCCCAAAGCATATATACAATTCCGCTGCGTTTTGTGGCAAGTGCGCGGATTGCTGCGTCGGTAAATTCTTCCCAACCCTTGTTTTGGTGCGAACCTGCCTGATGTGCCCTCACCGTCAAGGTGGCATTCAGCAGCACGCCTTGTTCCACCCACCGTGTCAGGTCTCCGTTTGCCGGGGTCGGTTTTCCTGTGTCGGCTTGTACTTCTTTGAATATGTTTTCGAGCGAAGGCGGAAATCTCACTCCCTCTGCCACCGAAAAACAAAGCCCGTTAGCCTGCCCGGGTTCGTGATAAGGGTCCTGACCTATGATTACAACCTTGACATCATTGAAAGGACAATGATTGAATGCGTTGAAAATAAGATTTCCCGGGGGATAGCAAATGCCGCTTGCGTATTCCTTGCGCACAAATTCCACGAGATTTGCGAAATATGGCTTTTCGAATTCATCGGCAATGGCTTCTTTCCAACTGTTTTCTATTTTTACGTTCATGGGTGTCGTTATATGGGAAATTTATACTGTGGGCAACTGCGAGCCGTTTATTTTGCGGTAAAGGTCGAGCGAGAAAACGTCGGTCATTCCAGATATGAAGTCTATCACCGCCATTACTTTTTCGTAGAGAGTGGTTGCGTTCAACTGGTATTGCGATGAAATGCGGCTCAAAAGCAGTTTGCTGTAAGCGTTGTCGGGAGTGAGTGTGGCGTGGAGCACGAGTTCCAGAAGCGTATATATAATATGGTATCCCGCAAGCTCAATGTCGAGCACATCGCGACTGCGATAGATTTTTTCCACAGCCACTTGGCTGCTGTGCTTATAGGCTTGGGCAATGTGAGGCTTGATGTTGTCTATGAGGCTTCCCTTGAAAGTGCCCGAAAGTATGGCTTCTTCGTTTTCAATAAAGACGTTCACGCATTCGTGTTCCAACAAATTTATGGCGCGTGAGCGATAATAGACTATTTTTTCGTTCTTGTCGGTAACATATGGGTATGCCTTCTTTATATGTTCGCGTTCGCATTCGTCAAAATAGCCCAAGAGCAAATCGCGTGTTTCTTCGAATGTGAGCAAACGCAGTTTGTAGGCATCTTCTATGTCCATTATTTCGTAGCAAATGTCGTCGGCAGCCTCAACAAGGTAAGCCAGCGGATGACGCGAGTATTTCACCAGTCCGTCATGGTTTTCAATGCAGATGAGTCCGAGTTCGTCGGCAATTTTTACGAAAGCGTCGCGCTCGGATTCGAAGAAACCGAATTTTTGTTTGGTGGCGAGCGACGAAGAAAACGGATATTTTATGATAGAAGCCAGAGTGGGATAAGTCATTACGAATCCGCCGCGCCGGCGTCCGTTGAACTGGTGGGTGAGTATGCGAAAAGCGTTGGCGTTGCCGTCAAAGCGCGTGATGTCGTTCCATTGTGCGCTGCTGAGTTGCTCACCGGTTTCGGGGTCGCGGTAATCGCGCAATTTGCGTCCGCTTTCGCTTTCCGAGAAAAAGCTTGCAATGGCTCTTTCGCCCGCATGTCCGAACGGGGGATTGCCCATGTCGTGGGCAAGACAGGCTGCCGAAACAATTGCTCCGAGCGACACGGCAAAATCTTCGCCGAGATTTTCGTGGCGTTTTATGATTTCGTGCCCGCAGTCCAAACCTAACGACCGCCCCACGCTCGACACTTCGAGACTATGGGTTAATCTGTTGTGCACAAACACGCTTCCCGGGAGCGGAAACACTTGTGTTTTGTTTTGCATGCGGCGGAAAGGCGCGGAAAATATCAGTCGGTCGAAATCGCGTTGGAATTGCGTGCGGTCTTCCTTGACTGTGTCATATTTTTCTTCAAGTCCGTAGCGTTTGTTGGTGGTTAGTTGCTTCCAATTCATCATTGCCATGGTCGGAACATCTGTTTTGCTATATTCGACACAAAGTTACGCATTTTCCACCAAAAACACGACGATTGCGGGGTGCAACCCCCGAAAGCTGCAATGCGTTAAGGATCAGTCTGTTACGAATTTTTGATCGAGTTTTGTAAGTTATTGTTTTTCAGAGGTTTGAAATCGTAAAAAATATAAGGCACATATTTTAAAATAAGTGCCTTGTATTTTAAAATACATGGCTTGTATTTTT
>QAML01000024.1:11078-21615 GCA_003150315.1 Prevotellaceae bacterium
ATATTTTAAAATAAGTGCCTTGTATTTTAAAATACATGGCTTGTATTTTTTACGACAAGCCATGTGTTTTTTCGAGTGTCGGCAAACGGGACTTTTATTTTGCCTTGTCGGCGATGCCGGAACATGAAAAAACGCTGCAAAATCGTATATGTTTTGCAGCGTTTGGTATGGGTCGTTTATGACGTGAGATTATTTCAGTTGCAATTTCTTTTTCTCAACCAAAGCGTCTATTACGGCAACGGCGGTGATGTTCACAATGTCGCGCACGGAGCAATCGGCATCGGTGAAGTGTATGGGTTTGTTCAAACCCATCTGTATCGGACCTATGACTTCGGTGTCCGGGTTAATGGCTTTCACCATGTGGTATGTGCAGTTAGCCGCATTGAGACACTGGAATACGAGTGTGTTGACATCTTTTCCCTTGAGGCTGTTGAAAGGATATTTCTTGTCGCGCAGTTCACGGTCGAAAGCATAGGAAATCTGCATTTCGCCGTCAACGGCAAGAGTGGGATAGTTTTTGTGAAGTATGTCGACTGCCTCGTGCATGTGGCGCGGACCGGATTCTTTGTCGCTGCCGAAATTGGAATAGGAAACCATGGCAATAACCGGCTGGCGATTGAAGAACCTTGCCGTGTGGGCACTGAGAAGTGCGAGATCCACAAGAGTGTCTGTGTCGGGATGAGGATTAATCATAGTGTCGACAAGGAACAGAGTGCCGCGTTTCGAATTTATGAGGTGCATGGTTCCGAAATGCTTGAATTGCGGATTTATGCCGATAACTTCCTTGGCAATGTTTTTCACATCGTCTTTCTTGTTGGTGAGACTTGTTATCAGGGCATCGGCATCTCCCATGTCCACCATCATCATTCCGAAGTAATTACGATTGTAAAGTTTGTCGTTAACTTCCTCGAGAGTGCAACCGTTTCTTTGTTCGCGCTCGTAAAGTTTGGCAGCATACTGCTCGCGAAGCTTGCTGTGCTTCTCGTCGCGCAAATCCATGATTTCTATGTCCTGAATGTTCAGGTCGAGAGCCTTTGCCTTTTCCGTGATTTCCTTTGTGTTTCCAAGGAGAATGGGTTTGCAGATTCCTTCCTTTAATGCCTGGACAGCGGCACGGATTATGCGGCTGTGGGTGCCGTTTGTAAACACCACGCGCTGCGGGTCGCGACGTGCGGTTTCGTACAAGGAACGTGTGAACTTGCTTTCCTGACCCATCAATTCCTTCAGGCGCATTCTGTAAGCCTTCCAATCGGTGATTGGTTTACGAGCCACGCCGCTTTCCATGGCTGCTTTTGCCACCGCCATTGAGACTTCTGTTATTAATCTCGGGTCTACGGGTTTGGGAATGAAGTAATCGGGACCGAAAGTGAAGTTGTTTACGGCATATTCGCGGTTCACGATGTCGGGCACGGGACGTTTTGCAAGGTCTGCCAGGGCGTGAACTGCGGCAATCTTCATTTCCTCGTTAATGGCTGTGGACGCTGTGTCGAGCGCACCGCGAAAGAGATAGGGGAAACAAAGCACGTTGTTTATCTGATTGGGATAGTCGCTTCGTCCGGTGGATATGAGACAGTCGGGACGGGCTTCCTTGGCATCTTCGTAGGAAATCTCGGGCACGGGATTGGCAAGCGCAAAGATTATGGGCTTTTCCGCCATGGTCTTGACCATTTCCTTTGAAAGAATGTTGCCTTTTGAAAGCCCGAGGAACACGTCTGCGCCTTTTATGGCTTCTTCGAGAGTGTGCACATCGGTTCGTGTGGTGGCGAAGAGCTTTTTCTGTTCCGTGAGATTGGGACGGTCGGCTGTTATAACGCCGTGGCTGTCGAGCATAACGATGTTTTCGCGTTTTGCTCCCAGGCTTACGTATAATTTGGTGCAGGAAATGGCTGCCGCACCTGCGCCGCTAACCACGATTTTTACGTCTTCGATTTTTTTGCCCGCCACTTCGAGAGCGTTTACAAGTCCGGCGGAGGAAATGATAGCCGTGCCGTGCTGGTCGTCGTGCATTACGGGGATGTCAAGTTCCTCTTTGAGTCTGCGTTCTATCTCGAAACATTCGGGGGCTTTGATGTCCTCAAGGTTTATTCCGCCGAAAGTGGGGGCTATAGCCTTGACGGCTTCAATGAATTTCTCGGGGTCTTTTTCGTTTACTTCAATGTCGAAAGCATCTACGCCGCCGTAGATTTTGAAAAGCAGTCCTTTGCCTTCCATTACCGGTTTGCCGGCTACGGCTCCTATATCACCGAGACCGAGAACGGCTGTGCCGTTGGATATGACGGCTACAAGGTTACCTTTGTTTGTATATTTATATGCGTCGTTGGGTTCTTTCTGGATTTCCAGGCATGGTTCTGCCACGCCGGGGGAGTATGCCAGCGACAAATCGTATTGTGTGCGGTAGGGCTTGGTGGGAACAACTTCAATTTTCCCCGGTTTGCCCTTGGAATGGTATTCCAGTGCTGCTTCTTTAGTAACCTTGATCATTGTCTTCTTTTGTTTTTATTATTCTTCTGTATGATACATTACAAAATTACTGCTTTTTGAGAAAAGCTTTTTTTCGCGGAATGTTTTATTTTGCCTGATTTTCGGGGAATGCGGAAAATATGCCAACTGTTTTTATCAAAAGGTGGAAATATAGAAAGTCGTTGTAAGGTTTACTTGTCTTTTTGAAAGCGTCAGACGGTGTTTTTGCAACGGCATTCGGGAGCTTTGGAGACACAAGCGGCATGTGTGTAAAATCCGTCGGCTCGGCGAAAACGATGCACGGTTTGCGGGGATGTGTACATTCCGTTTCGGATGATTTTTTTGCGCGCACATCTGTGTGGAAAAACCGAATTTTTGCGGTTTTGTAAGTCGTTGAAAATCAGATGCCGTTTTTCGCGAAAAATACAAGGCACATATTTTGAAATAAGTGCCTTGTATTTTAAAATATATGGCTTGTATTTTTTACAAGATGCCTTATGTGTTTTTGCTCTTTCCGAAAGGGTGAAAAAACAGCGGAAAATACCTTCAAAAATATGGCTGTGTTTTTCGCGGAATGGGATAAGAACGGAGCAATGTGTCGTGTGCCGGAATGCAAGTGCGTCGAGCGAATGGCGGAGCGGCATGCCGCCGGGTAATAATAAAACAACCGGGCGTAAATGTTTGTTAATACGCCCGGTTGTTCGCTATTGTTTCTAATTGTGTTTATTCTTTGCTGTCGTCTTTGCTGGCATCGCGCAGCTGATTAACGTCTATCCGGTTGTTGTTTACCGAAGGTTTGCGCACCGGTGCGGCGGTTGCGGCGGTTTTTGAGGAACCGGATTTGCCGCCGTGTTTATGCGATTTGCCACGTTCTTCGCCGTAACCGTAACCATAGCCATATCCATAACCATAGCCATATCCGTAACCGTAGCCGTACTTGCTGCGAACGCTGCCATTTATTATTATGGCAAGATTGCAGAACTTCTTGGTCTTGTACATCTTGTCAATTTCGGCAAGGAAGCGTTTGTCTTCAACGCCAATGCGGATGACGTAGAGTGTGAGCTCGGTTACACGGTTTATGATACCTGCATCGGCAACGGAGATGGCAGGCGTTGTGTCGTATATCACGTAGTCGTAGCGCGACTTAAGCTCGTCTGTAAGTTCTTCGAGCCTCGGGCTCATGAGCAATTCCGTTGGGTTGAGCGGTGTAAGTCCTGCCGGGAGGAAATCGACGTTCTTGCCCACACCGTCGCGCTTTATGAGCGAATCAAGGTTGCAGGTGTCATCGTTGAGATAGGTTGTGAGTCCGTCGTTGCCGCTTATGATCTTTGACTGGGTGCGTTTGCGTATGTCGCCGTCAACGAGAATAACTTTCTTACCCGATATGCCGAGAATAAGGGCAAGGTTGCGCGAAACGAATGACTTTCCGCTGCCCGGCGTGGAGGATGTAATCATCATAACCTTTGAACGCTTCTTCATGAAGTTGAGGTTGTAACGCAAAATTCTCAATGCCTCGCTCACGGCGTTATAGTTCATGCCGCCGTGCGAGCGGTCAATGAATTTATTGTTCTCGTCATCTTCTTTCCACAAAGGTATGTCGCCGAGAATGGGAGCGGAACAGCCGTCTTCGACTTCTTTGCGGTAGCGCACTTTTGTATCAAACTGCATGATTAACCAGAAAATGGCGGCGGGGATAGCCAGACCTATGACCAGACCTATGAGAAGAATCATTCCGCTCTTGGGATAAATTGGCGAAGCATAGCCGTAGGGAGTTTCTATGATTTTTACGTTTGCTTCGGTAACGGCGAGCTGAAGTGCCACTTCCTCTCTCTTGTTCAGCAAATAAACGTAAATGTCTTCCTTAATCTTTCTCTGACGCTCAATGTCGCTTGCCGACTTCTGTTTCTGCGGCACGGAAGATATGCTGGAGGTTATGCTGTTCTTTACGGAGTTTGCCTGACGCAACTTGACGTTTACGGTGTTTATGTAGTTCTCCACGGTTTTGGTAATAACCGAATGGGTGGATTTCAAACGCTCCAAGGCATCGCGCACAACGGGTGAGGCGGAGCCGGCATTGCTTGAAAGACGATTGTAGTTCATTACAAGTTCGTTATACTGGCTTATGCCGCTTTCAAGACCCGAATTGTCAATGTCGCCGATAGAAGGAATTACTTCGTAGTTGCCGTCGTTTTGTTGGCGAAGATAGTCGCGCAGGAAAAGACCTACGTTCTTCTCGCTCTCAAGCTTCATGACCTGCTGATTAGCCTGGTTGCTTTGGTCAAGATATATGGAAGCGTTTTTATCAAAGTCTATAACGTCGTTGGTTTGTTTGAACGAAGCCATGCGATTTTCCGTACTGTTCAAATCATTTCCTATAAGCATGATTCTTTGAGTGAGGAATTTGTCGGCATTCATGGATTGTATGTTTTTGTTTTCTACAATGTCGTTTTTATAAGCCTCGAGTAATGTAGCCAATATGTCGTCTGCGCGCTTTGCATTAGTGTCGTGGCACGAAACAAATATGAGATTGCTCGACTTGTCTTTGACTTGCGCGTTTATGCACCCCGTAAATCTCATGGCAGCCTGCTCTTTGCTTATGCGACCTACATTTATGGTGTGTTTCATGTATCTTGCAAACGTGCTTTTGTTCTTTTCCACGAGAATTGCCCCGAACGGCGTTTCCATTGCCTTGCCGAAAGTTGCGGTTTGGTCAAAGTCAGAAAGATTTCCGTTGGTTTTCAGATTGTGTATGCGGAAACTCTGGTCCGATTCAATGTCTATGTCGAAGTTAAGGTTCTGCGAAAACGGTTTGAAGAACGTTATCTTCACAGGGCTTTCCTTGTAAAGAGAATACTTTCGCAATCCCAAGTCCGTGGTGTAGTCTACATCGAGGTTAAGGTTCTGCGCCACCTTGCGTATAAGCCTGTGCGACTCCAATATAAACGCTTCGTCCTTCAATTCTCCGTTTGCATTGATACCGTTGAGCACCATTGCCGCCGATGCATTGCGCGAGTTGCTGTTGTCGGCGTTGTTCTTTACGGCAATGGTTGACGAACGCTCATAAACACGAGGCTGCTTTGCCTGATAAAGGTATGCCAGAAGCACGCATACCGTTGCGGAAAGCAAAAACCACTTCCAATTCGCCGCGAAAACGTGCAGCGATTTCATTACTATGGGCAGAAAGTCGTTTTGCTTGTCGTCTTCCGGAGATATATACGAGTTGGTTTGTTGCGGATTCAGGTTTTCCATGTGCCGTTAATTATTTCGTTAATGCTATGATGAGAGAAGCTATCGACGTACCCAGACCAAGCAGTGTGCCTGTGAGACCAAGGTAGAGATAACCCGAACTTCCCTTAACTTTCACCGACTTGTTCGACTCGACATAAACAATGTCGTTCTGGTGCATATAGTAAGCAGGAGAATTGAATACGCTTTCCGGTTGCGTAAGGTCCACTTTGAACGTCTGGCGTTTGCCGTCTTCTTCACGAATCACGAGAACTTTTTTGCGGATAGCCGAACTGTTCAAATCGCCTGCGCGACCAATTGCCTCGAGAAGCGTAAGGCGTTCGCCCGTATAGCTTTGTGTGCCCGGATTCTTGACATCGCCCAAAACCGTTACCTTGAAACTCATGATTTTAGTGGTAACTTTCGCATCTTTTATGAGTCCTTCGCTAATCATTCTGTTCTGCAACTGCTCCGAAAGCTTGTTAACCGTAAGCCCCGCAGCCTTCACACGACCGAAAATGGGAAAGTCGATGTAGCCGTCCTTTGAAACCACGAAATAAGTGTAGGTGCTGCTTGCGCTGCTAGACATTCCCGTTTGCAGACCAATCATCTTAAGGTTTGTGAAAGGCTTCATGAGCTCCTCGTCCTGAGAACTTATGTAAATAGCCAGTTGGTCGTCGGGCTGGATGTTGAGTGTGTAATTGTTTTCCAGGTCTGCGCCGTTTTTGTAAAGTTCGTCCGCGCCCTGCAAATAGATCATCGATTTGTTCGAACCGCACGAACTGCCCAATACCATTATTAACAGTAAAGAAGCGAGCAATGTGAATTTATGCATTTCAGTAAAGGTTTTGTATTCTTGGTGGAAAAATGTTTTATCATTTTGAATCTTTGGGTGCAAAGGTAATTATTTTATTAATAGTCATGGCAAAACAAACCGCCTTTTTGCACAAGAAAACCGCCATGTGCCATGCAGCGGCAGTCTTGCCCGTTTGTATGACCTTTGCAAATTACAAAATAACCCATATATATAATATGTATATTCCCGTGCGGCACAATCCTAACCGCCGACCGTTCTCCTGTAAAAAACAAGGAGAAACGCATGGCAAAATCCGGCTCGGAGAACACAGGTAACGCGACAAATTTTAGCGGCTGTCCGCCGTGCAAAAAACACACATGGCTTATCGTAAAAAATACAAGCCATATATTTTAAAATACAAGGCACTTGTTTTAAAATATGTGCCTTATATTTTTCGCGAAAAACGATATCTGATTTTCAATAACTTACAAAACCCGCAAAAAGAGGGGTGATTTCGTGGAGTTTAATGCCTTTCGACAAGCGCGTTGCAACCTTGCCACGGACATGTGCCGCAGGGGCTTCGGAATGTCCGGTTTTGTTCTGCGACTTGTATATTTTTTTTGCAGCAAGATACCATTGTTTTGAAATATTTTAAGATATAAAAGTTTTAACCTTGCTCCAATAACTTTGGATCTGTTAGAAAATCCAAAAGTCCAACGGTTAGAACTCCAAACTCATCTTCTTTTCGATGGATATCATCGCCTACAATGACAATTTTTCTAAAATGGTCGTTGATAGCCAGCAGAGAGCGGCGTTCTTGTATCTCTTTTTCTTGTGTAGGCATGTGGAAAGCTGATTGTATATACACTCTGTATGGCGGACGGTTTACTACAAAATCCACTTCTAATTGTTTTCTGACAAACTTACCACTGTTGTCTTTGCCCCCAAGTTCCACCATACCTACATCAACATTGTAACTCCGACATCGAAGTTCATTGTAAATGATGTTCTCCATGATGTGTGTTTCTTCTTGTTGACGATAATTAAGAATTGCAGCTCGAATACCGATGTCTGCAAAGTAATATTTGGTTTCCGTGCCAATATATTTTCTGCCTTTAACGTCATATCTTAATGCTTCTTCTATGAGAAAAGAATCTTTCAGATATTCAATGTATTGTTTTATTGTATCTCTTTTTATGGCAACACCTTGTGATGATTGAAAAGTGTTGGCAATTCGGGTAGGATTAGTGGAAGAACCAATATTGGAAGCGAGTATGCGAACAAGTTCTTTCATACCTTCGGGATTGCGTAAATGATTGCGTTCAATCACATCGCACAGATAAGTAGTTTCATACAGTCTGCGCAAATAATCAACCTTCTTTTCCTCTGTTTCCAACAAGGCAACTTGTGGAAGTCCTCCGAACGTGTAATAATCTAACCAAGCCTTGCGAATATCACCACCTACACCTTTGAAATATTCGTCAAAGGTTAGAGGGCGAACACGTATTTCATCTCCTCTTCCACGGAATTCTGTAACGACATCACTTGACAAAAAACGAGAATTAGAGCCTGAAACGTACACGTCAACGTTTTTCATGTGTGTCAAACTAAGAATGATTTCTACAAAATCTTCTACCAATTGAACTTCGTCCAATACAATATAATAATTGACATCATCAACAATTTTTGAATCTATATAGTTGAGCAGAACATCGGGCTTTCTCAAATGTCTGTTACGGAAATCATCAAGTTGTATCTCAATGATGTGGTCTTCTTTTATCCCGTGATTTTGCAACCATTTGTGCCAGATGTTAAACAAGAGGAAAGATTTTCCACAGCGTCTGACACCTGTTATAATTTTAACAAGTCCGTTCCCGCGTCCTGCGATAAGTTCGTTTAGATATTTACTACGTTCAAAAATCATATATAGTACATTTTTTGATACTGGTATCATATTTTGCACCGTAAAAGTAGTAAAATCCTCGAAAAATAACATCTGAATACGAAAAACAATTTTTGGAAAGCTTAAAAATGGCTTGGAATTTTGCAAGAACAATGCGAAAAAACGGTTATAGCAGTATGTTTGTTTCCAATATTATAAAAAAACAAAACTGCGATTATATGATATGCTGGTATGATTCAACCGCTTGTGTTTACTTCAAAAGAGTTTGCAAACAAGGGCTTAATGTGTAATTCAGTTCTTTTTTCTATGTGCGAAGGATGTCTTGTAATTTGGGAAAACTGTCAGATTTTAGAATATTTGCTAGCTTGGGAAAAGTGCAGTTACATAAAACTCCTGTGCGTGCCGCAGGGGCTTCGGAATGTCCGGTTTTGTTCTGCGACTTGTATATTTTCTTTGCAGCAAGATACCATTGTTTTGAAATTTATACTAAATTTGCAGTGATTCTCACAGGCTTGTGGAGCAAGAACTCTTGCGGAAGAGTCCGCAAACAGGAGCGAAATGCACGCGAGACATTTTCCACGCCGATGCGAAGGATGAAAATCCGATGCAGGCAGGGTAGGGGATAAAAGAGAATCACTTATATATATAAAGCGTCTGTCAATGCGCTTGTTCTTGGCAACTTGAAACTTCGCAACTTTCAAAGGAACAGCCGGGCAATGCAGCAACAGATGCTCATGGGATGTTTTTATAGAAATTCCCGCCGACTTGGCGTGTACGCAATATGCAAATATGCGCACACACATGCCGATTCGTATGTGGGTAAACTGTATAAACGCATCGGCGTGGGCTTCGTGTTGCTCGTTCTACTGTTCCGGGTAATGCGAAGACCTCAAGTTGTGGAGCGAGTTATGATACGATTCTCCACGCTTTTTGTATGAGTTTCTTTGAATTATTTACACCGAAGAAGGGGGATCGTTCGGCAAAAAAGTAAAACTATGAGCAGACCTAAGCTTAAGATGTGCAAAAGGGATGTTGAGATTGAGTTGGCGAGCGTTTTCAAAAAGAAAATAGCCGAACTGACTTTTCAACGTGGACAAAAGTTCCTTAAAACAGACCCTGATGGAGATTCCTTATTTATCCTTTTGAAAAATTTTGAGGGAGTAGGCGAATATTCTTTTGAGGGACATGTAAAACTTGTAACTTCCATAGATGAATGTTACACGAAAAGTTCAAGATGGCAAGTAAGTGGTAGAATAAGAGTGGTGGAAAATGAAGACCATTCACCGCGAGTTACTTTCATAGAACCTTTGTCTTGTAGAGAAAAATAAAAAAGTCCATGCAAATTTGGAAGAACTAGTAATAACCAAGTAAAATAAAACAGCAATGATTGAAATTAATGTAAATGAGTACGAAAAGATGAGAAACGAAAACAATAAATTTTGTGGTAGAGTGTTTTCGCGTAACGACAAAAAAGTAGTAATGTATTACAAGACCACCAATGAAGATGATTTGAGCAAATCAAGCTATCAAATTTTGAATGAGCTGACGAGCAAACAGGTTTTGTTAAAGGGGAGCTATGATGTCTTTCGTCATTGGATGTCTCCCGAAGTAGAAAACGTGAATTTTAATTACTGAAAATCTATGAAAAAGAATAATTATTTGCGACAAATATTACTGGCAGTGGTAATGTTTGTCAATATATCTGCATTTGCCATAACTTTCAAAGTTGATGGAATTTATTATAGTGTGGATAGTTATGATGATTATGGATGCCAAGTTGCTAAAAATTCTAGCAGAAATAATTATAGCGGAGATATTGTTATTCCTGATACGGTTGTATATAATAACATGACGTATGTTGTTACGGGAATAGGGGAAGAAGCTTTTTATAATTGTGATAAGCTTCGAAGTTTGGTAATTCCGAACACTGTTACTACAATAGGCAATGGTGCGTTTTGGGGATCTTCCATTACAAGTATAGAACTTCCCAATTCTGTTACTACAATCGGCGAATATGTGTTTTATAGAAGTCGCCTTCGTAATATAATATTTCCTAATTCACTTACAGCGATAGGAAAAAACGCTTTTTTACTATGTATTTATAACCATAGAACAACCAAAACTAATCAGAAATATCCGAGTGTAAATCTTTA
>QAML01000023.1 GCA_003150315.1 Prevotellaceae bacterium
AAAAATACAAGGCATATATTTTAAAATATATGCCTTGTATTTTGAAATAAGTGCCTTATATTTTTTACGAAGTGCCTTGTGTTTTTTTCGGGTGTGCGGAGAGCCTTGCTCCGTGTCCGCTTTTATGGCTTTTTATACTCTTGAAATTTCTTTGCCACTGCTTTGTATGTTGGCATTTCCAGACCAAGTTTTTCTCCTCTTTGCAACATGTCGAACAGAAGTTCGTTTATCTCCGAATCGTGTCCCCTTTTCAGGTCTTTTTGCATGGAAGCGGTGGATGTCGGATCGAGATTGTCCATGACTTTTATATGTGTGGAGAGAAAATTTGCAGGGATGTTTATTCCCGATTTCCGACCTGTTGCTTCGGCTTCTTTGAGAAGGTTGACGAATGTGGTTCTTACTGTTTCGTTGTGCTGTACTTCGCTCATGGCAACATCGTAGTATGCGCCGGTACATGCCATCGCGGAAATAAAAGCCCATTTGCAGAACGTGTCGCGCATGATGTCGGAAGAAACACGTGCTTCAATGCCGCATTCTTTCAGGTCTTCGGCTATGGAAGCGAGGGTTTCGCTGCTTGCTGTTCCGTCCGGCATGTTGCCGAAAACCACTCTGAAAATTTCGCCCTGCTGTGTTATTTCGCCGTCGGCGGTTTTCGTGCCAATTATGTATATACATCCTGCAAGGGTTTGGGCATCGGAAATGGCAGATGCGAGTTTCTCTCCCGTTCCAAACACGTTGAGCACGGGTATTATCACTGTTTGGGGAGTTGATGCCCGTTTAATCACATCGGTTACGGTGAAAAGAGAATATCCTTTCACGCAAACAAATATGACATCAGCTTTTCCGTCAAAGTTTTCAGCCGAAAAGGCTTTTACGGGAACGTACATGTCGCCTTTCAAGAAGGATTTCAAATGTATGCCTTCGACATTGATTTTCTGTAAATGACTGCCGCGTGCTATGCAGGTTACATCTTTTCCGCCCAAAGACATAAAAGAGGCTATGGAACCTCCCACACCGCCGGTTCCTACTACGAGATATTTTCTTTTTGCCATGAAATTATTGTTTGGAATTTTGTTTTATGGCACTGTATGCTTCGTAAAGTCCCAATTCTCCGGCTTTGCTGAGGTCTGCCAGGGCTTCCGTTTTCTTTGACAACGGAATTCTTGCCAACGCTCTATTGTAATAAGCCTCGGCAAATTTGGGATTTATTGAAATAGCTTTGCCGAAAAACAGCTCGGCATTGTTGTAGTCTTTAGCAGAAAGGTAAGCACAGCCGCGATTATACATTATATACTCGTTTGACGGCATGAGTTTTTCGGCAGCTTCGAGATCGTTCAACACTGACTGCAATCCCAAAAGATTAGCTCCGTGGGATTTCTCGGAATCTTCGGCATTGTTTTGAAATTCAATGATATATTGTTTCACAGCAGCACGCTCGAAGAAAGCGGAAGCATTGTTGGCATCCTTTTTCACGATCTTGTTCAGACAGTTAAGCGAAGAATTGTAATCTTTTACGTCGCTGTAAAGAACAGCACAAGCCATGAGATTATGAACTTCGTTGCTGTCGGACTGCTGGGTGATGCGATTAATATCAGCAAAGAGATTGTCGATGTCATTCTGCGCGGCGGGCTTAATGGAATTGGTAAGTTTCACAGGACGTGAGGTTGTTTTTTTCTTATTCCATTTGTCGAGTCCCTGCCAATAGTGAGAAACCGAATTAAGAGCGTTTGTGGATTCGCGCGATGTGGAGAACGCGAACATCGGTTTGGCTTTAATTTCCACTTTTTTGTATTGCACTTTTCCGCGATAGTCGTTTGCGTATTTTTCTACGGCATTTGTGTCCTCTTCCACTACTATTTTCTGGTAGTCTTCTATGTTTATTTCGCGGCGGTTTCGGGTGCTTTTGTTTGCATAACGCTTATGGTTGAAAGTACGGTCGAGTTGTGCAATGAAAACTTTGCGTTCGTCGTTGGCAGCTCCTTTGCTGTCGCCAATTTTTCTGCGACAGCGTGCACGAAGTTCGTAACCCGTCCAAAAATGCGGGTATTCGCCTATAACTTTCGAGACATCTTTTATTGCCTGACGGTATCCGCCGGTTTTTTCAAGCAATACGGCGCGGTTGAAGAGTGCAAGCAGGTTATCCGGTTCGGTTTTCAGAACAAAATCAAAGTCTTGTATTGCGAGATTATCCTCACTTACCTGGGCACGAAGCAGTCCTCTGTTGTAATGGGCAAGGAAATTTTGCGGATCAACATTGATTGCGCTGTCGTAATCTGCCATTGCATCGCGCAGTTTCTTGTTGTGATAACGGATGAGTGCGCGGTTGATGTAATAATCGGGTATATTCGGCGAATACTTAATGGCATGCGTCAGCAACGTGTCGGCACTTTCGTAGTTTCCTTTGCTGAATGCAATCATTCCGCGTGCGCCCCACGCATCGCCGTTGTTGTGGTTCTTGCTTATGACATAGGCAAAGAGACTGTCGGCTTTTAATGTGTCTTTTAGCTGAAGGTTTACCTGGGCTTCTATTTCATAACATTTTGTGTAGGAAGGCCATTTTGCGTGCATCGTTTGCAGTTCTGCCACAGCTTCCGGGTATTGTTTTAAGTGTATTCTGCACAAAACGCGGTTGTACCATGACACTTGGTCGAGAGGCTTATACTCTATAACCTTGGAATAATCGTTTACGGCATCCTCGTATTTGTCCTGTTTTATCCTGCAAAGCCCGCGAAGCTGATAACTGTCCTCTATGAAAGGATTCAAATCGATTGCTTTCGAACAATCTGCCTCCGCGCCGTGATAATCTTCGAGATAGAATTTCGCTATTGCCCTAAAATAGTAGGGGGCATAGAGAAAAGGCTTGGCATTTATGATTTCGTTGAAATATTGTATGGAAAGCACATAATCATCATAATAGAGCGCGTTGCGCCCTATGAGCATAACCCTGTCGGTGTTGATTTGTGCAGCCACCGCAAGGGGCAGTAGATATAGAAAAAGCAGAAACCTTTTCAATGTCTGGGGGAGCGGCATCAACGTTTCGCGGGATTGCGAAAAGGACGGCTGATGCGTTACTTCAAATGTCTGTTGAACTTTGTTTTATATGCGCAGCGGAAACTGCCGTGTGCTATGGCTTTCATCTTGCGGGCTATCATCTGTCTGCGCAGAGGGGAAATGATGTCGGTGAAGACATGTCCTTCGAGGTGCGAAAACTCGTGCTGCATGACACGTGCGAGGAATCCGTCTGCCCATTCGTCGTGTTCCTCGAAATTTTCGTCAAGATATTTTACGTGCACCTTTTTGGGGCGTACCACTTTCTCGTGTATTCCGGGAATACTCAGGCAGCCTTCGTCAATGGAGCATGTTTCTTCGCTTCCCTCTATGACACGGGCGTTGATATAGGTTTTGCGGAAATCTTTGTATTCGGGATAGTCGTCGGCAAGATCGCGCAGGTCTATTACCACAAGGCGTATGGGCAGACCTATCTGGGGAGCGGCGAGTCCCACACCCTCAGCGTTTTCGAGGGTTTCATACATGTTGGCTATGAGTTGCTTCAACTCGGGATATTCGGGGGTTATGTCTTCTGCCACCTGGCGCAAAACGGGTTCGCCATATACATAAATGGGTAGTTTCATCTTTGTTGTTTATTTGGAGTTGCAGCTTTCCATGTAGGACTGCAAAATTATTGTTGCACTTATCTTATCTACAAGAGCCTTGTTCTGTCTTTCTTTTTTACGCAATCCGCCGTCGAGCATGGCACGGTGCGCCAGTACGGATGTGAAACGCTCGTCGTAGAATTCAACAGGTATGTTGACAGCCTTTTTAAGGTTGGCTGCAAATTCTTTTACGCGACCGGCATTCTCCGAAGGGACACCGTTCGGTTGCGTCGGCATTCCTATGATTATGCGTTCAACTGTTTCTTTGGCGGTATAAGTCTTGATATAGTCCAGAAGCTTCGGAGTGTCAACTGTTTCAAGTCCCCCTGCAATTATTTGCAGGGGGTCACTTACGGCAACGCCTGTGCGGCGTTTGCCATAGTCTATCGACATTAATCTTGCCACGTTGTTACGGTTGATTTCCTTTTGCTTTGCAAAGTTATGAAAATCTGCGTGTACTACAACTCGTGCTTCTGCAGATTTTTGACTCGGACGGATAAAGATGAGCTATATTAACAAAACCGTAAAGCGAATGTTCCGCGTGTGGCGGTTTGCGGGAATCGAAAATTCCGTTGTTTTTATTACATTTTACGAACACGCAAAAACACACAAGGCATCTTGTAAAAAATACAAGCCATATATTTTAAAATATGTGCCTTGTATTTTGAAATAAGTGCCTTATATTTTTTGCTATCTTAAGTATCTGATAAACAATAAGTTTTGTGTATTGTCAAAAAGAGAGGTAATTGCTTGATTCTCACGGCGTTGTGAAAGGTACGTCTGTAAGGGCGGAAATCGGGTGCGGTGTGCGAAAAATCAGCCGGGTTCGGGTTTTCTTGTTCTCGAATATTTGCGTTACGGCTTGCACATTCGCGAGCGACCGACAGGGGAGTGTTTCGGCATATTGGGGAAACAAAAATTGTAAAACGGGACATGCGCAACGGGAAGACGAAAACGGAGCAAATTGTGTGAAACAATCTGCTCCGTTTGTGCCTTGTATGCTGCGTGATGTTATTTCTTCGGTGCGCCACCTCCGAAATCGTCAAACATAATATCCTCGCGTTCCACGCCGAGAGAGTCAAGAAGTTTGGTAACTGCTCCTGTCATGGGCCCGGGACCGCAGAGGTAGTATTCTATGTCCTCGGGGGCGGGATGGTTTTTCAGATATTTCTCATACATCACCTGATGCACAAATCCCGGTGTGTATTCCACGTGTGCGGCATCGGCTTCCGGGTCGGGACGATCAAGCGCAAGATAGAATTTGAAATTGGGGAACTCTTTTTCGAGTGCGTGGAAGTCCTTGAGATAAAAGACTTCGGAAAGCGAACGTGCACCGTAGAAATACGACATCTTGCGATCTGTTGTGTGTAGAGTCCGTGTCATGTGCATTATCTGGGCACGCAGCGGAGCCATGCCGGCACCTCCGCCAACCCATATCATTTCGCGTTTAGAATTGAAGCGTGGGTGGAAATCGCCGTAAGGACCTGACATAATAACTTTGTCGCCTGGTTTCAGCGTAAATATGTAGGAAGAAGCAATACCCGGCATCACGTCCTGGAAACCAACCTGAGGTTTCGGTTTGAAAGGAGGTGTGGCTATTCTAACCGTGAGCATGAAACGATCACCTTCGGCAGGGTAATTAGCCATTGAGTAAGCGCGGGTGGTAGGTACGGTGTTGGTACATTTGAGTGAGAATAGACCGAATTTTTGCCAAGCCGGCAAATAACGACCCAGACTATCTTTGTCAATATCCTTGTCATAGTCCATAGTATATGTGGGAATTTCAATCTGCGCATAGCTTCCGGGAAGAAAATCCATGTGTGCGCCTTCGGGAAGAGCCACTATGAATTCTTTTATGAACGATGCCACGTTGTTATTGGATACTACAGTGCACTCGTATTTCTTAACACCGAGAACCGATTGCGGAACTTTGATTTCCATGTCTCCCTTTACTTTCACCTGACAACCGAGACGGTAATGGTCAAGAAGCTCGCGGCGTGTGAAATGTGATTTCTCCACGTCAATAGCTTCGCCTCCGCCGCTAATAACCTGGCATTTGCATTGTCCGCACGAACCTTTGCCGCCACATGCCGAGGAAAGATAAACTTTTTGTTCGGCAAGAGTGGAGAGCAGTGAAGCACCTTGCGGGACGGACAGCTTTTTCTGTCCGTTTATGGTTATGTTTACGTTGCCACTCGGTGTGAGGTATTTTTTTGCAATAAGGAGCAAAATGACCATGAGGATAATCACTCCCCAAAACACTCCAATGCTTGATGTAATGAACATTATAATTGTCTGCGACATATTATTTGATTCTTGTTTTCTGTAGTGTGATGTTTATATATTCAGCCCCGAGAAGCACATGAAAGCCATTGCCATAAGTCCCACGGTGATGAAAGTTATTCCCAAACCTTGAAGATTCTTGGGAACATCGGAGTACGCCATTTTTTCACGGATTGCTGCCAGTCCCACAATGGCAAGAAGCCATCCGAGACCTGAACTGAATGCGTAAACAATAGAATCTCCCACTCCCGCAATAGCGCGTGCATCCGTGGCAGGGTCCATTTCTATTCTTTGTTGCATGAAAAGCGACGCGCCCATTATGGCGCAGTTTACGGCAATAAGCGGAAGGAATATTCCCAATGCGTTATAGAGCGACGGAGAAAAGCGTTCCACTACCATTTCAACCAATTGCACTATGGCTGCAATCACGGCAATGAAAAGAATAAATGAAAGATATGTAAGATCAACGCCAGGAAGAATGCAACCGGGAGCAAGAACTTTTGTCTGCAAAAGGTAATTTATCGGCACAGTTACCACCAGCACAAAAGTTACAGCGATTCCAAGTCCGAGCGAAGTCTTCAGGTTCTTTGACACGGCAAGGTAAGAACACATGCCGAGGAAAGAAGCAAAAATCATGTTATCCACAAAAACCGAGCGGATAAACAATGCTATATCATGTTCCATTTCTTAATCTTAATAGGTTTTACAATACATAAAAGACTTACTTCGACTTTTTATCGATAATGGTGTTGCTAATCCATATAACGCAGCCGAGAATTATCAGAGCCATTGCCGGCGTAGTCATCATGCTGTTGTCGAGATAGCCGACATTATAAACTGCTTGAGGAATAAATCTGAAACCAAGCAGGCAGCCTGATCCGAGAATTTCGCGCACTCCGCCAACGATTACGAGGATGTATGCGTAGCCCAAGCCGTTTGCGAGACCGTCTATAAAGCTCGGCAGAGGAGAATGACTCATTGCAAAAGCTTCCAAACGCCCCATGAGGATACAATTGGTTATTATAAGTCCAACGTAAACGGATAATTTCACGCTCACATCGTATGCTACGGCTTTCAAAACCATACTTACAATGGTAACAAGTGCTGCAACGACTACAAGTTGTACAATTATACGTATACGGTTGGGAATTGTTTTTCGAATAAGTGATACTATGAAGTTGCTCAAAGCCGTTATGACCGTTACGGAAAGTCCCATTACGATTGCAGGCTCAAGTTGCGACGTTACGGCAAGCGCAGAGCAAATGCCGAGGATTTGTACCGTGATGGGATTATCTTTTCCCAATGGCGTATTAAACACTTCGCGGTTTTCCACTGAAAAGAATTTTGCCATATCTTATACCTTCTCTTAATTAGGTTTCTTATCTGTTTTTATTTATCCAAAAGAAACGCGCTGTATTTAGCTACACATTCGTGAATCATTTCGGTTACTCCGTTGCTTGTAAGGGTTGCTCCCGAAATTGCATCGCATTGGAAAGTTTCTTTCGAGGGTTCTTTCTTTTTTACAACGCTTAGCATTACAGTACTTTCACCGTCGGCAAAAAGTTTTTTCCCTATGAATTCCTTTTGGAAGCTTTCTTCTGTGATACGCGCTCCAAGTCCTGCGGTTTCGCTTTGGTGGCTGAAATATGCGCCGAACACTGTGTTTTTATCGTCATCAAGTGCTATGTATCCCCAAATAGGTCCCCATAGACCTTTTCCGTAAAGTGGTATTACGTATTTGGTTTGTCCGTTTACATAACATTGGTATAGGGGCAAATGATTGGCATCTATTTCTTTCGAACTTATTTTGAAACCATCTTCATCTTTGTCGGTTCCTTCTTTATATACACTGCCGTCGGTCCTTATTATCTGGTCGTAGGTTACATATTTCTCATATTCGCTTTCCACTTGGTTATTGTCGAGATTACGAATGTTGAGCGAGGCGAGAATTTGCTTCTTTTTGTCGATACGTTCGTTTGACATTGAAGCAGGTTCAAGAGATTTTGAAACGAAAGCCAGCAGAAACGCCACTATCACTACTACTACAGAAGCGTAAACCAATGTATAAACATTGCTGTTTGTATTTATCTTCATAAGTCTTATTTGTTAAGCGATTTCACTCTGTGCATACGACGTCGCACATTGCTTTGTACGAAGCAATAGTCTATTGCGGGGGCAAACATGTTCATCATTAAAATTGCGAACATCATGCCTTCGGGATAGCCGGGATTGAGAACTCTTATGGTAACTGCTATAATGCCGATTAGCAAACCGTAAATATATTTGCCGCCTTCGGTTCGTGCGCTTGTAACCGGGTCGGTTGCCATAAATACTGCGCCGAAACAGAAACCTCCAAGCACAAGATGCTCGTACCACGAGATTGTAGAAAGTCCGGCTGCGTGATAGAGAGCGGCTGCAATGCCTCCTCCCACAAAAACACTAAGCATTGTTTTCCAACTTGCAATTCCGGTTATTAGCAGAATGGCTGCACCGATGAATATGGCTATTACGCTTGTTTCGCCAACGCTTCCCGGTATGAGACCTACTATTGAATCAATGAGCGAAACGTCCGGAGTTTGCCCTACACCTGCTTGTGCCAAAGGCGTGGCGGCTGTGAATGCTTCGGGAAGCTTGTTTCCCAAACCGAGAACGCTGTCATTTGCAATCCATACCGTGTCGCCCGACATTTTCGAAGGGTAGGAAATGAACATGAATGCACGTGCCACGAGAGCCACATTGAATATGTTCATGCCGGTGCCACCAAAGATTTCTTTTGCAAATATTACTGCGAAAGCTATGGCCACTGCCATTATCCACAGAGGACAGTTCACGGGAAGAATCATAGGCACAATCAGTCCCGTAACAAGGTATCCTTCCTGTATTTCCTCATGTTTCCATTGTGCAACGGCAAATTCTATTCCGAGTCCCACGATGTATGAAACAATAATCTTGGGAAGCATCACAAGAAAACCGTATGCAAACATTGTGAACCATGAAGCGTCAACCCCTGCTGCCTTGTAGTTTTGGAAGCCTATGTTGTACATTCCGAACAAAAGAGCGGGAATCAGAGCAATAACCACAAACGACATTATTCGTTTGGAATCTATGGCATCGTGTATGGATACTCCTGATTTGGAAGTGACAGAAGGCACAAGAAGAAACGATTCGAAACCTTCAAACACCGAGCGCAGCGGCTTTAATTTGCCTCCGTCTTCAAACTGCGGTCTTATCTTGTCGAGATAGTTTTTTATATTACTCATATCTTTTTATTTGTCATGCCAATTCCTTGCGCAGGAAGTCGAGTCCCTCGCGCACAATTTTCTGCAATTCGAGTTTGGAAGAATCCACGAATTCGGCTACGGCAAAATCTTCGGGTGCCACCTCGTAGATGCCGAGTTCTTCCATACGGTCTATGTCTTTGGCTATAATTGCCTTCACCAAATATCCCGCATATATGTCCATGGGGAAAACCTTGTCGTATTCTCCGCTCATTATTATATGGCGTTCGCCTCCCTTTATGCGTGCATCGGGATTGTATTTGCGTTTGGGCAAAAGCCATGACAGATATGAACGATTTGCCGAGAATTCTTTTGTGCGCGGACTTATCCAGCCGAGAACTTCGTGTTTGTCATCGCCTTCGGGTATAGCCGTTACTTCTGTTGCAAATGCCGAAAGAAATCCGTCTTCTGCAACGGGAGTGCCGACAAGCGGGTTACCGTTTATAATGCGTACGTGTTCCGTGCTTTTCAATTTGCCTTCGATGAGGGATTTCAAGCTTGCGCCTGCCACAGTGTCGTAATATTGCGGATCTATGACTTCGGAACCGGCAACTGCAATGCGGCGTGTAAAGTCGAGAGCGCCTGTTGTAAGCAGTTTTCCCAGCACTGCCACGGCTTCCGGGCTTATGGTCCACACAATCTCACCCTTGTTCACGGGCTTGACGTTGTTTATTTGCACTCCCACGTTCCCTGCCGGATTTGCTCCCTCAAAAACGTTTACTTCCGCGCCGTCTATTTCGCCGAATGTGGCTTTCTGGTTCGGCGATATGCCCACGTAAACGGGGGCTATCTTGGAAAGTGCCTTGACACCAGCCTTGACATAGTCCTCTTTACCGTTCAGCATTATATTGTAGTCGGCGGCAAGCGGCATGGTGCTGAACATCGAAATGAATATGTCGCGCGGTTGCACGGACGTATCGGGAACAATATCGAAGGGACGCTGGCGCAGATATGCCGAAATGCCTGCGGTGTTCATAATGTCTATCACCTTTTGTGCGTCCATGCTTTCGATGTCTGCCTTTTCAAAGGCTACGGAGCGGAATTCACCGTCGTTTTCTATTTTCACACTTAGCAGTTTACGGCGTTCCCCTCGTTCCACGGCAACAACCTTGCCGCTCACGGGTGATGTTATCTTTTGAGCCTCGTTGCGTTTGTCAACAAACAGCGGCGTTCCCACCTCAACGGTGTCGTTTTCGCTTACAATCACACGCGGAACATATCCTATGAAATCGGGAGGACATACGGCAACAGTGTCCAAGCCTTTGCGAGCATCGGAAACAGTGTTGACGACCATACCTTCTATTGGAATGTCCAAGCCTTTGTGCAACTTTATAATTTTATTCATAAACCGGATTTATGTTGTCCATTCAATACTTTGCGAAAATAGCAAATCTTGTCCATTCTCGCAAAAATAAAGGACAATAGAAAGCGAAAAACAAAATAAATCTTTCAAAACGTAAAGTCTGCATAAGAAAACCCGATGCTAATTCCCCGCAAGTGTAAGACTAAAAGCGCACGCTTCAAGGTTGTGTGCAAAATCTCGTGAAATGCCTGCCGCATGGGGCATGGTATGAATAAATTTTCAGTTTCTGCATGGCTCGAAAACGAGACTTTTCGGGCGTTTTTCAAGGTTTTTGTAAGTTGCTGAAAATCAGATGCCAATTTTTGCGAAAAATATAAGGCATATATTTTGAAATAAGTGCCTTGTATTTTAAAATATATGGCTTGTATTTTTTACAAAGTGCCTTGTGGTTTTTCTCGGCAACGGGAATGTTGTCATTTTAGCTTCACAGGATAGTCCGCATCTTGCAATCGATATGCAATAAAACCATGGCCTGTTGATATACAATTATTCATTTTGTGGCGCAATAAAATCGAAATATGAAATTTAATTGCTATTTTTGCGAGCAAATAGAATGAAATATGAGCAAAATTCTGAAAATTGAAAATTATAACCCGTTGGTTGGCAGATTGCAGACAGAACGTGGTATTAAAATGATAAAAGAATTCTTCCAACAGAATCTTTCAACAGCTTTGAACCTGCATCGTGTTACGGGTCCTTTGTTTGTTCCGTCGGGCACGGGTATCAACGACGACCTTAACGGAACTGAACGCGCGGTCAAGTTTCCTATAAAGGATCTTGGCGATATGAAGGCGGAAGTTGTGCATTCGCTTGCAAAATGGAAAAGACTGACATTGGCGCAGTACGGTTTCAAACCCGGTTATGGCATATATGCCGATATGAATGCCATACGTGCCGATGAGGAATTGGATAACATTCACTCGCTTTATGTGGACCAGTGGGATTGGGAACGTGTCATTACTAAGGATGACCGCACGCTCGAATTCCTTAAATATATTGTGAAGCAGATATATTCGGCTTTGAAACGCACTGAATTTATGGTGTTTGAGGCTTATCCCCAAATAAAACCGCAGCTTCCCGATGACATATACTTCATACACTCCGAAGAATTGCGCAAGATGTTCCCTGACAAAACTGCAAAGGAACGCGAACAACTTATAACACGAGAAAAAGGTGCAGTGTTTATAATAGGAATCGGTTGTCCGCTTGGCGACGGAAAACCGCACGATTTGCGTGCTCCGGACTATGACGACTATTCCACGGTGTCTGAAAACGGACTGCCGGGACTTAATGGTGATATTATGGTGTGGGATGACGTTCTCAACATGGCATTGGAATTGTCATCAATGGGCATACGTGTTGACAAGAAAGCCCTGCTTTACCAGTTGAAAGAGGCAGGAAAGGAAGACCGCGAGAAGCTTTACTTCCACCAACGCCTTTTGGACGGTTCGCTGCCGCTAAGTATAGGAGGCGGAATAGGACAGTCGCGTTTGTGCATGTATTATCTGAAAAAAGCGCACATAGGCGAGATACAGGCAAGTATCTGGCCCGAGGAAATGCGTGAGGAATGCAAGAAAATGAATATCACACTCCTTTGAGTGTGATATTCATTTTTGTCTCCGTCAGGCAATCGTTCCGAAAATCAAAGAATCTCTTGGCAGGGAAAATAGATTGCATATAAACCGAAAGCCGCTACTTCACCGAAACATAGGAATAAAAAAAGAGCTTGTCTCATGAGACAAGCTCTTTTTTAGATATCTGTCGGCTTACGATTATTTTGCCTTGTTTACTTTGCCGTAACGGCTCATAAACTTATCAACACGTCCGGCTGTATCTACCAACTTGTTCTTACCTGTATAGAAAGGGTGAGAACTACTGGAGATTTCAAGTTTAACCAAAGGATAGGTTTCACCTTCAAACTCTATGGTGTCGTTTGTTTTGCAAGTAGAGCGCGAAAGAAACATATCGCCGTTGCTCATATCTTTGAATACCACAGGACGGTAATCTTCTGGATGAATGCCTTTTTTCATTGCTGTATATTGATTTTATTTTATTATTCGCCTAAAAAGCGGTGCAAATTTACGGCTTTTATTTTGACAGGCAAAGTTTTACTCGCTGTTTTTGCCAATCAATGTTTATTTTGTGTGTTTTCAACAGTAGGTTTTGCTTTCGAGACTATTAAAATGCGCGTATGGAATGCTCCACACGCGCATTGGTAACCATTATATTCTTTATTAGAATTCGAATTGCTCAATTTTCATTGTGGCATACTTTTCCATGTTGCCTACATAAAGTTTGAACTCTTCGGTAGCCATGTGAGCTTTAAGTGCTTCGGCATCTTTCCAAGTTTCGCAAATCAAAGCCACGTCTTCTCTTGTTTCACTTGTAAAAATATCGTATGCAATGTTTCCTGCATGTTTCAAAGAAGCCTCGGTGAGTTTCTTTGCACTTTCTATTACGTCGCTTTTGTGAGCGGCATCTTTAATTTGGGCAAAACAATTTACTCTGATCATGATAATATGTTTTTAAGTTCTTTGATATTGCAATATTAGCAATTTCCTGCAATAGTGCAAAGGCTTGGCTTCATATTATTTGTTCCAAAAATTCCACGAAGCCTCGGCTTGTAAGTGAAGCATCTCGAGACCGTTCTTTGTTGTCGCCCCTTGTTCGCGTCCTTTTTGCAAAAAGAGAGTTTCTTTGGGGTTATAAACCAAATCGTAAAGCAAATGTTCTGGTCCGAGACTGTTGTAAGGAATGTCGGGAGCGTCATCAACTTTTGGAAACATGCCAAGCGGAGTGCAGTTTACCACGAGTTTATACTCTTCAAGCATTTCCGGGGTAACGTCATCGTAAGCAATAATTCCCTCACGCCTTGTGCGGCTTACGTATTGCGTCAAGATGCCAAGTTGTTGCAATCCGTCGATGACAGCTTTTGATGCGCCGCCTGTGCCAAGCACCAAAGCTTTTGTATGCTGCGGTTTCAGAAGCGGACGAAGGGACTCCGTAAAGCCAATAACATCTGCATTGTGTCCCGTGAGCTTTGTTTGGTTTCCTTTTCGGCTTACGCAAATAACGTTAACGGCACCTATGCGTTTTGCAGCCTCGTCAATGTCGTCGAGAAAAGGCATAACTTGCTGCTTGTACGGGATTGTAACGTTCAATCCTTTGAGATTCGAATTGTTTTTTAAGATTTCAGGAAGATTCTTTATGCTTTCTATTGCAAAGTTACGGTATTCCGCATCAATGTTCTGCGATGCAAACTTTTCTGCAAAGTATTTAGCCGAAAAAGAATGCCCCAACGGAAAGCCTATCAAGCCGTATAGTTCTGCCATGATTTGTTATTTTTCTGCTTCATAGAGGGTATTTATGCCCAAAATGAAATCATTGTATTTGGTATTCTTAAATCCTGCACGTTCCAATATTTCTTTCATCTGCGGTCCGTGGGGAAAAGCTTTCATTGTAGCCGGAAGATATTTATACGCGCTGTTGTCGTGCGAAATAAGTTTGCCCATAATCGGGAATGTAACCTTTGAATAAATCGTAAAAAGCTGTTTCATCGGAAATTTATCGGGAACTGTCAACTCAACAATGACAAGTCGTCCGCCAGAACGCAATACGCGGTACATTTCTTTGAGTCCCCGGTCGAGATTCTCAAAATTTCTCACGCCGTAAGCCACTGTAACCGCATCGAAACTGTTATCGGGAAAAGAAAGTTGCATACAGTCATCGGCTTTTAGGGTAATAATGTCTGCCAATCCTTTTTTCTCAACTTTTTTTCTTCCTACAGCAATCATTCCTTCCGATATGTCCACTCCGATAAGGCTTTTCGGTTTCAGCATTCGGGCTGTCAGTATTGCGAAGTCGCCCGTTCCCGTGGCAACGTCAAGAATGTCTTTTGGTGCATAAGGTTTTAGCGATTTTATTGCAGCCCTGCGCCAAAACTTATCCACTCCAAACGATAGCGAATGGTTAAGAAAGTCGTAAGAGTGGGCTATGTTGTCGAACATTTCCGCCACCTGACTTCCTTTTTTGCCTTGTTCGGAGTACGGTTTTATTTTTTCCTGCTTATACATTATATAAGTTGGTTATATTGCTTGTGATTTTGATTTGGATGTCATGTTGTCGCCCGCAATTTCTCCGCTACCTATGCAGCGATGAAAGTCTTTGTCGTAAATTACAGCGAATTGTCCCGGAGCTATTCCCTGAACAAGATGCGAGGAAACCACATTGTATTCGTTGCCGCGCTTTTGCAATATGGCAGGAAAGACAATCGGGGTATGGCGTATCTTGAATGAAATGTCGTAATCGCCGTCTTTTGTAAAGGGATTGAGAGTTATGAAATGGGGTTCGGCAATGCGGAATTCATTTCCGTAAGCGTCGCGGGTTTGAAAGCCGCGGCTCACATAAACTATGTTTCTGCGGATGTCTTTTCCCACCACATACCACGGACCTCCCGCGAGTCCCAAGCCTTTACGCTGACCTATTGTATGAAACCAGTAACCTTTATGTCTTCCAAGTATGTTGCCGGTCTGACGATCTATTATAAGTCCTTCTTTTTCGCCAAGATAGCGGCGAACAAGCTCGTTATAATCTATTTTCCCGAGAAAACAAATGCCCTGGCTGTCTTTTCTTTTGGCAGAAGGTATTTCCTGTTCTTCGGCAATGCGGCGCACGTCTTCTTTCATTAGTTTCCCAATCGGGAACATGGCGTGTGAAATTTGCAGATTATCGAGTTGCGCAAGAAAATCCGTTTGGTCTTTTACCGGGTCGGGACTTGTGGTGAGCCATACATTGCCTTGTTCATCTTTTTCGGTAGATGCGTAGTGTCCTGTGGCTATGAAATCGTAGTTATGTCCTATTTTCTCGTAAAATGCTCCGAATTTAATAAGTCGGTTACACATTACATCGGGATTGGGAGTAAGACCTTTGCGCAAACGTTCCACGGAATAACCCACAACGTTGTCCCAATATTCGCGGTGCAAGTCTATTTTGTCAAGTTTGCAACCATATTTTCTTGCCACGAGACTTGCCATTTCCCAATCTTCTTCTTCGGAGCAGTCCCAATTCTCGGAATCATCGCTGGCTATTTTGATGTAATAGAGGTCGGGAGTTATACCTTGTTCCTTTAATAGGAAAACCGATACGGAACTATCCACACCTCCCGATAACAATGCCGCTACTTTTGCCATTACTTATTCCTCGTTTAATATATAATTTGTCGCAAAATTACGGTTTTTCTTTCTATTAAATGATTCTTTTGTACTGCAAATAATTTGGTGGTTAAATGCTTTGTCGTTAATTTTGCAAAGCTTTTCGCATATACGGCCTCGTAGCTCAGTTGAATAGAGCATCAGATTCCGGTTCTGAGTGTCGCGGGTTTGAGTCCCGCCGAGGTCACAATAATCCCTTGCAGGCTTTTGTCATATCTTGTTTTGTGTCGTGAAAATCAGACAAAAAAGTTGCGCCGTCAGTCTAAATCGTATTGTTGATTGTCATTGTCAGGAGCAGACATGTCGGGATTCTCGTCTTTCGAAATACTTATGTTACCGTTGGGCGAAACCGTTATGGCAAACGAAAGAAATTCGTCTTCCTGTATGGGGTTTGCCACGCTTGCGGCAAGCATTATGTTTCCGTTTCTGATTTTGTTAAACACTATCCACTCAAGAACGAATTTCTTGTACGTTTTCGAATCCATGTAATTGCGGAATGTCGATTTGCGTATGGGTTTGTCAACAATTACATTTCCGCCCGAGGTGATTTTAAGTGTAACTATGTTGTCAAGATATTTTATGTCGTCCTCGCCAGTTACTATGTCGCCCTCGTTGTCCGGGGTTCTGCTTATTTTTATAAGGGTTTTTGCACCTCTCCATTCCAATGTGTCGCAACTTGTGCGGGCTGCGTCTTTTATGATTTCCTGTGTGGCACTTTTTGTTTTGCTTTCCGCCGGTGCAACACTTGCGGTGTTTTCTTTTTTCTCTCCACATGCGCACAGCATCAACGATGTTGCCAAAACTGCAGTCAGTATGTACGTTTTCATTGTCTATGTGATTTTGTGTGCGAATTTACGAATTTACGCTGCAAGTTCATCACTTTCGCGGCTTGAATCTTTATGACACGGCTTATAAAGTGATATGTTTTTTATAAATTTGCAACAAACAGAATCACATTCTTATGAACAATATTCTTGAAGTACATAACGTGGTGAAAGCCTTTTCCAATCACACGGCTCTCGATGATGTAAGCATAAATGTGCCCGAAGGTTGCGTTTTCGGACTGCTTGGCAGAAATGGGGCGGGCAAAACGACGCTTATAAGGATAATTAACCGCATAACGGCTCCCGACAACGGACACATTGTGTTTAACGGGCACGAAATGACACCCGATGATGTTGCGCTTATAGGCTATCTTCCCGAGGAACGGGGGCTTTACCGCAAGATGAAAGTGGGTGAACAGGCTGTTTATCTCGGTATGCTCAAGGGGCTTTCGCGTAACGAGGCGCAGAGAAGACTGAAAAAATGGTTTGAAAAGCTTGACATCCTGTCGTGGTGGGACAGAAAACTCGAGGAATTGTCCAAAGGCATGCAGCAAAAGGTTCAGTTTGTCATCACAGTGGTTCATGAACCCAAATTGTTGATTTTTGACGAGCCTTTCAGCGGTTTTGACCCTGTTAACGCCCGTTTGTTGAAGAACGAGATGCTTGAACTCCGCGACAAGGGGCATACCATAATATATTCAACCCACAATATGGAAAGTGTGGAAGAAGTTTGTGATTATTTCGCCATAATAGACAAGTCGCGGGTGGCACTCAGCGGCAAGGTTGACGAAGTGCGCCGTAAATTTCGCGAAGGCATTTATGATGTTTCCTATGAAGGCAATGTTTCATTGCAGGATTGTGAACGGTACAAGGTGATTTCTTCCGGTTTTCAGGGAAACGAGACATATTTCAAGGTTTCAAAGATCAATGGCACAAGCAACTCGCAACTTGCGGGAGAGTTGGCAAAACATGGCGAACTTATGTATTTTGCCGAAAAACTCCCTTCAATGAACGACATCTTTGTCAAGACTGTGGGCGAATAATTCGTAACATCGTTTTTGACGCAGAAAAACATCACGGAAAAGGTTGTTTTTTGAAAATTGTCAGGTCTTCGAAAAAACACAAGGCATGTCGTAAAAAATACAAGCCATGTATTTTAAAATACAAGGCACTTATTTTAAAATATAAGCCTTATATTTTTTGCCATTACAAATGCTTGATAAACAACAACTTAAAAGAAAGTATATAAAAGGGGGTAAGTGTGTGAGTATCAAGCTTGTATGAAAAATATGCGCGTTTCTGTTTCGCATGGCAGGGAAAGGTTGTTTTACGAAAACTGTGTGCAATAAAAAAGGTGCATGACAAATTGTGTAATGCACCTTTTTTATGTCTATATATCAGACAATTTTTGTCAGTTGTCGGTTTTAGCGGTATTTTCAAGGCTTTGCGCCCATTCCACATTGAGTTTGTTGCCTTCCTTGCAGGTTGAAACATTGATAGCGTTGTGTTTGTCCGCTCCTTCTTCCATTAAAAGTTCGCACGCAGCGTCTTCTATGTAGTTTTGTATGGCACGTCTCAACGGTCTTGCGCCGAGTTGCGGGTCAAATCCCTTTTCCGCAATGAAATCTCTTGCTTCGGAAGTTACGTTCAAGGCATAGCCTGTGTTTTTTGTGCGTTCTATGAGTTTGTCAATCTCTGTGTCGGCAATTTTTCTTACGGCTTCTTTTGTAAGCGGTTCGAACATAATTATTTCGTCAATGCGATTCAAAAACTCGGGAGCGAATGTACGGTTCAGCGACTTGCGGATAATAGAGTCGTTCTGGTTCTTGTTTCCCGCTCCGGGAGCGTTGAAACCTATTCCATGCCCGAACTCACGCAATTGTTTTGTTCCGCTGTTCGACGTCATGATTATAACCGTGTTTTTGAAGTCTACAGTGCGTCCGTTACTGTCTGTAAGCCTGCCTTCGTCCATAACCTGCAACAAAAGATTGAATACATCGCCGTTGGCTTTTTCTATTTCGTCAAGCAGAATAATGGAGTAGGGATGGCGACGTACCTTTTCGGTGAGCTGCCCCCCCTCTTCATATCCCACATATCCCGGAGGTGCACCTATAAGTCGTGAAACCGAATACTTTTCCATGTATTCGCTCATGTCTATTCGTATCAGCGCGTCTTCGGAACCAAACATGAAATCGGCAAGTTTTTTTGCGAGCAATGTTTTGCCCACTCCGGTGGGACCGAGAAACATGAACGTTCCTATTGGACGCTTCGGGTCTTTCAGTCCGATGCGACTGCGCATTATTGCTTTGGTCAGTTTTTGCACGGCAGTGTCTTGGGCTATAACTTCGTCCGACAACTTTTTATTCATGCCTTTAAGTCTGATGTTTTCGGCTTGTACCATTTTTTGAACAGGCACTCCCGACATATAGGAAACTACTTCTTCTATTTGCGGACGGTCAACAATTTCGCGGTTCTCGTTCAGCGATTCCTCCCATTGCCTCTGCATCTGCTCAAATACACGTGTCTGTGAAATTTCTCTGTCTCGCAGTTCCGCCGCTTTCTCGAAGTCCTGTTTTTTTACGGCTTCATCTTTTGCGGCTTTGAGTTGTGCTATTTGGTTTTCGCATTCTTCGAGTTCCTTAGGCACTTTCAGATTTACGATGTGGGCATGCGAACCCGATTCGTCGAGAGCATCAATGGCTTTGTCGGGTTGGCAGCGGTCGGAGATATATCTGTCGGTTAAGGAAACGCAGGCTTCGAGAGCTTCTTCTGTGTATCGAACATTATGATGGTCTTCATATCTGTCCTTAATGTTGTGAAGAATCTGCAAAGTTTCGTCGTAGGAAGTAGGTTCTACAATAACTTTTTGAAAACGTCTTTCAAGAGCTCCGTCCTTTTCAATGGATTTTCGATATTCGTCCATTGTCGTTGCGCCAATGCATTGGATTTCGCCTCGCGCAAGCGCAGGTTTGAGAATGTTTGCTGCATCCATGCTTCCCGGCGTGGAACCTGCACCTACAATGGTGTGTATTTCGTCAATGAAAAGAATTATGTCGGGATTTTTGCGCAGCTCTTCAAGAAGACCGCGTATGCGTTCTTCAAACTGACCGCGATATTTTGTGCCTGCCACAAGGGAAACCATGTCGAGAGCAACCACACGTTTGTGAAGAAAAGTGCGGGGCACTTTGCGCTCTTTTATTCTTAGAGCGAAACCTTCCACTATTGCGCTTTTACCAACACCGGGTTCGCCAATAAGCACAGGGTTGTTTTTCTTGCGTCTGTTGAGAATTTGTGCGATATGTTCTATTTCTTTTTCCCTTCCAACCACAGGGTCGAGTTTTCCTTTGGCGGCAGCTTCGGTAAGATCGTATCCGAAATTGTTTATAACAGGTGTCTCATTGCCAGGAGAGGGATTGGAACCTGCGGAATGTATGGAAGTTTTCTTATCGCGTGCATCCATTTCTTCATCCTCTTCGTCATCGCCGAAATCAAAACCAGCGTTAACGTCCGGTTTCATGGCAAGCAATTTATGAACCGCTTCATATGTAACGTCGTTGTTGTTAAGAATTTTGCAAACAATGTTGTCGTTGTCTTTAAGCAGGGCAAGCAACAGATGCTCTGTGTCAAGGCAACGGCTGTGAAGCAAACGCACTTCAAGAGTTCCGCCTCTAAGAATTTTTGCGGATGCAGGTGAGAGTACGATTTCACTGAATATATCTGTACGTGTATTGCCTGTTTCTTCGTTAAGCTGCTCTTCTATTCCTCGCTTTATATCGTCAAGGCGCAAATGAAATTTGTTGAGTATTTCAATAGCCTTGCCCGAATTCTCGCGCAGCATACCGAGAAACAAATGTCCGGGTTCTATTGTACGAGATTGCAAGCGTTCGGCTTCTTCCTTGCTATATATGAGTATTTGGTTTACTCTTGGTGAGAATTGATTATTCATATTTGGTGGTTCTCCTTATTTTGCAAAGGTATTAATAAATTCAATACAGACTATAAGCAAAGCTTGTGCCAAAGAAAAGAACGCAATCTTTTTGTATCAATTTTTCTGTGTGTTGGGATTTATGGTTAACTTTGTAAGATATGTGTGATGAACATATTCTTTACTAATGGATGAAAACAATAATCTGAAGATTTACCGTGCTTCTGCGGGTAGCGGAAAAACGTTTACGCTTGTTTCGGAGTATATAGCCATTGCCATATCTTCCTATGTGGGAACATCGGCATTTGCCAATATACTTGCCATAACCTTTACGAACAAAGCCACGGGCGAAATGAAGATGCGTATTCTCAATACGCTTTGGTACATAAAAAACAGGCTTCGTCAAGGCAATAGTTATGTGCAAAAGATAGGCGAAATACTCGGAGGAAAATTAAGTGAAGAGGAAATAAGAGAGCGTTGCGGAATTACGCTGAATTATATTCTGAACAATTACGATTTTTTTGATGTAAAGACGATAGATTCTTTCTTTCAAGGAATAATAGGAGATATCGCTGCAATGATTGGTTATGATTCAAATCTCGAAGTGTTCCTGAATGATGACGAAATGGTCGATTTTGCCGTGGAAAATATCGTTGCAGAGGCAGCGGAAGGGAAGAATAGGATATTGACTAACCTTTTGAAGGATTATATAGAGAAAAACCTTGAAGAAAATTCTTCTTGGGATTTCCGCCGTGCTTTGAAACGTTTTGGACTGAACGTATGTCGTGAGACGTATATGCGTAATGAAAAAGAGATAAACAAAGTTTTTGGTGATTCTAAAACTTTCTCGGAAATATATGACAGGTTGGCGGAAGAAAAGAAAAAGACGGAAAATCTTATTTCGCACCTCGCGGATAGTTTGACAATAGACTATGAAAAATTTTCGAAAGGAAAATATGTAGCCAATTATGTTGCCAAAGCTTTGGTTTGCGAGTGCGACGGTATGAACAAATCGGTTACTGCTTTTTATAACGGCGATTATGGTAAGACAAAGGCATCTCTGGAGGATATGGACGTTTGGCACTCGCAATTTGTGGCATTCGAAAAAGATCGCGCCAGACTATTCAGACGGTTAAACAGTGCTGTTCTTACTCTTGAGAATCTTAATGAGATGAGAATGCTTGAAGCCATAGACAGCGAAGTAAAAAAGGAAAGTCGCGAAGAAAACAGAATATTACTTTCTAAAAGCCAGGAACTCGTAAGCGAACAGTTGCACGACAGCGACAATATTTCGTTTGTTTTTGAACGTGCCGGAAGAAGATACAGATATATAATGCTTGATGAAGCACAGGACACATCGCAAATGCAGTTTGACAGTCTGTGGAGATTGATGTCAAACCTTTTGGCTTCTGTGGGAAACCGTTGCGTCATAGTGGGTGATGTGAAACAAAGTATATATCGTTGGCGCGGTGGCGACTGGAATATACTTCACGAATTGGGAAACAAATATGATTCAAGCAGACGTTATGTTCTTGAAGACAACTATCGCAGTTTCGAAAATATAGTGGCTTTTAATAATGAGTTTTTTGAAAATATCAGGAAACTACGCCAGGAAGGCATTGCGGGAATTTATTCGGATGTAAGTCAGAATATAAAATGCAAACCCGAAGAAAGGGGATGTGTAAAGGTCTATGGCATATCGCCCGACTGTGAAGACGTGGAGGAAGAAAGACTTGAAACATTGCTTGACAATATAAAACTTGCCCACGATGCGGGAGTGGATTATAGCGATATGGCAATTCTTACACGTAAAAATGATGAAATATATGCCATAGCCGATTATATGAAACTAAAAAATGCCCCTTTTAAAATAGATACCCGTGAGGCATATAATCTTACAAATTCAGTGGCGGTAGAAATGATTATTGCCGCAATGAAATATATATATGGTGAAACTTGCGAGAATCAAGATAATGTGAGCGGCTATTTTGTTGCACGGGAATATCGAAGAATTTGTGATGGTGATGCATTTAAGGAGCCTTCGTTTGAAGAAGAAAACAAAAATGTGGTATCAGACTATGTAAAGAATTCTTTGCCGGAGGAATTAGTGGAGTCTGTTAAAGTTCTTGCTGAGCTTCCAATAGTTGAAATGGTATTAAGAATATCGCGTATGTTGCGCGTTTTTGAAATGAAAGAGGAAAGCCAATACTTTCTTACTTTCATAGACTATATAAATGCGTATTCGCAGCGTAACTCCTATGATTTGAAACGTTTTTTTTATGATTGGGATGCTGAAGGTGCGAAACAATATATTGCCACGGAAGCTGATAACGGTATCAAAGTTATGACAATACACAAAGCCAAAGGACTTGAGTTTCATACGGTGTTTATTCCTTATTGTGATTGGAAACTTGTTCCTACGAATAATGCAAAGATGTGGTGCACTCCGCATGGTGAAATTTATGATGGTATTCCTCTTGTGCCTGTGAGTTTCGTGAAAAAAGCAGAAGAAAGTATATATGATAAAGATTATGCCAAAGAAGCTTTCGATGTGGAAGTGGATAATATAAATATGTTATATGTTGCGTTTACAAGAGCCAAGGTCAATCTTTTTGTGCAATATGCCGAACGGAAAAAGATTGGAGACACAATAAACAGCATGAAAATTTCGGATTATCTCGTTTGTGCTTTGAGCAATATGGATATGGAGAAATACAGAAAAGACATAGTACCAAGCAAAAAAGAAACAAAGAAAGATGACGAAAGATTTTCACCACGTGGCAAGGCTGTCGAATTAGACTTAAAAATGGAGGGAATATCATGAAAAATTCTTTTTTGGCAAAGGTAGCCGAAGAACTTATAAAGCGTGGAGGAGATTTCTCTGCTCTTAATATTGTATTCCCGCAGCGTCGTGCAATAGAGGTCTTTCGCAGTATTTGGCAAAAGAAGTTTTCTATAAAAGATGGTGGCTCGCCCAAGCTTTTTACAATGAGTCGCCTGTTTCGTAA
Source organism: Prevotellaceae bacterium (assembly GCA_003150315.1). Classification (GTDB taxonomy): domain Bacteria; phylum Bacteroidota; class Bacteroidia; order Bacteroidales; family Bacteroidaceae; genus UBA6398. The sequence continues at coordinate 23,545 of QAML01000023.1, forward strand.
TGCTTCGGGACTGAAGAAAGCCGATAGAACCGACATGCTTTTCCGTATATACGGTGCATATCTTGAGGTGTGTACCAAGCGTGGTGTTTCAAACCAAATGACGTTTGAGGAATTTCTTCCATGGAGTGAGATGATGTTTTCAGATTTCGACGATGTGGATAGAAGTCTTGCAGATGCTCCTTCTGTTTTTCGTGAGGTGAATAATTTTCATGATATAGACAACATGAAATTTGCCGATGAAGAAAGTGTGAAACAGCTCAAAGAGTATTTTACAACTTTCTTTCAAGCATATGGAGAAGATATGCGTGGGAAATATCATGGGATATGGAATATGCTTGCGGATATATATGAGTGTGTGAAATCGAGCAAAGAAAAAACTATATACGAAGGAGCAGTCTATAGACAGGGTTGCGAAAAACTACTAAAATCCAGCGACGAAAGAAAATATGTGTTTGTCGGTTTCAATCTGCTTAGTGGTGCAGAGAGAAGCGTAATGAAGCATTTGAAAGACAAAGGTTGCGCAGATTTCTTTTGGGATTATACACCGGGATTTGTTGACGAGGATAATGTGGCGGTATCAAATGTTTTGCGGAACCTGAAAAGTTTCGGCGGTTGGACTCCTCCTGCCGAAGATATGGAACATACCAATATAAATATTGTAGAAAGTTCCACCCAAAGCGGAGAAGTTGCTTATATAAGCAAATGGCTTGAAGAAGTAAATCCTGCCAAAGAAGATTTTACGGCGATAATTCCAATGGATGACACAATACTCGGAATAATGCGTCATTTTCTGCCTCACGAATCTTTTGCTTTTAATATGCCGATGTCGTTACCATATACTTCTACTTTTGCAAAGTTGATGCGTTTTGCCGATTCGGAGATTAAAAAGAATGCAGGTCAGGAAGGATATGACGGTCGTGCTTTGATTGCTGCTTTGAAAGAGGAGATAAAAAATAAAGTCTTGAAAGATGACAGAGGAAAATACCAGGATGAAGAATTGTCGGCAGATGCGGCAAAGTCGGCTGTAGAGAAAGTTGAAACGTTGTTGCAAAAAAACGATACAATTAAAGTTTCGCCACGTGTTGCAGCCATGATATTCAAGTCGCAGTATATTTCTGCCGAAATTGAAGACGAAGAATCCGAAACGAAATTCAATTCATATGGCAAGCGTCGTGTGGATGTAATAAATCTTCAAGACACGCGCACTATAGACTTTGATAATGTTCTTTTACTTGATTGTAATGAAGGATCGCTTCCTCAGACAAAAAGGCATCCCACAATGCTTCCCAATAGTGTTCGCTCGGCTTACGGACTACCTTTGTTAAACAACGGCAGCGTGGCGGCGTATAATTTCTTCCGTTTATTAAAGCGTACTCCCAATATATCCGTAGCTTATTCCTCTTCGTCCATGGCTATAGGCAGCAAAGAAGTTTCGCGATATATATTGCAAGTTTTTGCTGGACAGATAATGCGTGGATTTGAGGTAAAGAATCTTGTGGGCAAAGCCGTATTGCACGAACATACACCGCAGCCCGTGATAAAGACTCCTCAAATGCTTCAAAAAATAAAGAGGCTTGAGGCAACACCATTATATATGTATGTGGAATGTCCGCTAAAGTTCTATTATAATAAAGTGGCGTGCCTGCGTACACCTATGCCAGACCCGGAAAAAATGCCGTCCAATCTTTTCGGTACGATATTCCATGATTCAATTCAGAAATATTATGAAGACAAACCGGATAAACATATAGAACGTTCTACCATAGAGCAGGATCTTGCAGATAAGAAATACACATATCTTTCTGCCTGTATAAAGAAAGCTTTTAATGAATCAAATGTTCGGGACAATAGTATTATAAGCGGCATAATCTTGAAATATTTGAAAGACGTGCTGCGTTATGATGCCGCAAAAGCTCCATTTGATATAGTTCCGCAGTACATAGAAAAATTTCTTTATGTACCGTTTGTTTCAAAAAGCGGATATATGGTCAAGGTTGGCGGCAAATTCGATCGTGTTCATATTAAAGACAATATTTATGTGGTTGTGGACTATAAGACTGGAAAATGGAGCGGACCTGTCAAGGCTGCGAATTTGAAAGACGTGTTTACCAAGCTGGAAACTCTTAAACATTACAATTATGTTTTGCAGACTATGGTCTATTCACTCGCTCTTGACGAAACACTCAATAAAGAATCGATGCAAAAACATTCCGTAAGACCCGAACTATATTTTGTTGCTGCCATGACGCACGAAGATTTCACGCCGCAAGTAACTGTTGACAAACATCCCATAGATGAGTTTTCAAGTATAAGGGATGAAGTGAGAAACGAGGTGCAAAACATGGTGGATGATATATTTGATATTTCAAAGCCCTTTACACCTTGCGAAAACGGAAAACCTTGTGCCATGTGCGATTACAAATGTCTTTGTTTCCGATAAAATAAAAAAAGAATAATACGTATACAATAAATATCAAAACAATGAACTTCAAAACAATTCTTTTATCGCTCTGTCTCATGACAGGCGTAACGGCAGGAGCGCAAAGCCGTGCCGATCGTCAACATCTCAACGACAAAAACTCTTTCACCATGCTTTTGCTTGGAGATCCGCAGGGCTACACAAAGTATGACATTAACCAACCGTTGTTTGAGCTTACAACTTTGTGGTGTGCCGACAATGTGGAAAACCTCAACGTAAAGGCTGTTCTCATAACCGGCGATCTTGTAGAGCAGAACGACAATATAGTTCTCAACCGTTCTATGCTCAATCAGACAAGTCGCCAGATGTGGGAAAGCGCATCACGCAGTTTGGCACGCCTCGACAATAAAGTGCCATATATCATTGCTACCGGCAATCATGAATATGGTTATACACGCGGAGACCAAAGTTTTACGCATTTTCCTGAATATTTCCCGGTAGAAAGAAACTCCAAGTGGATGGATTGTCTTGTTGCCGCTTATCCAAATAGAGAAGGTAAGGCTTCGCTTGAGAATTCTGCGTATGTTTTCAATGATAAAAACTGGGGCGACTTGCTTGTCATAGCCTTGGAATGGGCTCCGAGAGACGAAGTACTGGCTTGGGCAAAGAAACTGTGCGACAGTGAAAAATACAAGAACCACAAGGCAATTGTCTTAACCCATACTTTTTTGCGCGAAAAGTCGGCAGAACGTACCGACAATGAGAACTACAAAATAGAACCTCATAACTGGGGACAGGGAATATGGGACAAACTTGTAAAGTGTACGCCAAACATTCGTTTTGTATTCTGCGGACATACAGGCGTTCCCGGTTCTTTTGAAGAAAGCGTGGCATATCGTAAGGACAAAAACGATGCAGGCAAAATTGTTCATCAAATGATGTTCAACGTACAAGTGCTTGGCGGCGGCTGGGAAGGCAACGGCGGCGACGGATGGCTTAGAATACTTGAATTCATGCCCGACGGAAAAACTGTGAAAGTGAGCACCTATTCCGCACTTTTCGGAATTTCTCCCACAACAAAGCAGTTTGCCCACCGCACAGGAAAGTGCGACCAGTTCGACATGGTTCTCGATTGAGAATCATGCCGTACTTTTATGCAATAGTAAATCTATATAATTACGGAATTCTTAATGAAGCATAACATCATAAACGCCATTGTCAATTTGGTTAATCATCCAGTGTTGACTTTGGAAACTGTAAAAGGCGGCAACAATCGTGCAAACGAAATGGGCACAGCCTTGGAAGAATATGTGAAGAACCTTTTTGGCAATTCTTTTAATCTTTCCGAAATTGAACGATTAGAGAAACTGCGGGAAGTTTTTTCTTATTTCGGAAACAAGAATAATCCCCCTGATATGATGTTGAGGGATGGTGATGCCATAGAAGTAAAGAAAATAGAATCGAAAGGTTCTACGTTGGCATTAAATAGCAGTTATCCCAAGCATACTCTTAAATGTTCCAATCCGTTAATCACCAAAGCGTGCAAAGAAGCCGAAGAATGGGAAGAAAAAGATATGCTGTACATAATAGGTGTTGTTAAAAGCCAGCGACTCCAAAGTCTAAATATGGTATATGGCAGTGAGTATTGTGCTTCAGAAGAAACATATTCAAATATACGTAACAGAATTAAGGAATCTGTCATAAACACTCCCTGTGTAGAGAATGAAGATATAAATGAACTCGGACATATAAACAGAATAGACCCGTTGGGAATAACATATCTTAGAGTTAGGGGTATGTGGGGTATAGAAAATCCCACAAAAGTGTTTGACTACGTTTACACGCCAAAACGTGATGCTACTTTCAATTTTATGTGTATTATCAACGATGACAAATGGAATTCTCTCGACAATAAGGAAGTATTGCTCAAACTTGCGGAAGAGCAGGAAAACCTGTGCATAAAGAGTGTGAAAATAAAGAATCCCGACAATCCTGCAAAGCTGTGCACTGCCAAATTGATAACATATTACATTCAATAACCATATGAATTTAATTAGTTTATTTACAGGTGCGGGAGGATTGGATCTCGGATTTCATAAAGCCGGCTTTAATACAGTTGTCGCAAATGAATATGATGCAAAGATATGTCCCACTTTCAGAAAAAACTTTCCCAATGTCCGTTTGATAGAAAAAGACATACGAAAACTTAGCTCTGAAGATTTCCCCGACAATATAGACGGAATAATTGGAGGTCCGCCTTGTCAGTCGTGGAGTGAAGCCGGTTCGTTAAAAGGCATAAAGGACGCAAGAGGTCAACTGTTTTATGATTACATCCGCATACTCAAGGACAAACAACCATTGTTTTTTGTTGCGGAGAATGTATCGGGCATGCTTGCGGCAAGAAACTCGGAAGCAGTAAAAAGTTTCTTGAATCTTTTTGACGAAGCCGGCTATGATGTAAATCTGCGAATGCTCAACGCCAACGACTTTGACGTGCCCGAAGACCGCGACCGTGTTTTTTATGTAGGATTTCGCAAGGATTTAGGTATAAAAAACTTTGTTTATCCAACACCGCAGCCCCGAAAGCCAACATTGCGTGATGCAATTTGGGACTTAAAGGATTCGGCAATTCCTGCCAAAGATAAAAACCATACCAATGGTCTCGAATGCAAAGTTCCCAATCACGAATACTTCATTGGCAGTTATTCTCCGGTCTTTATGTCTCGCAATCGCGTAAGAGCTTGGAATGAGCCGGGGTTTACCGTGCAAGCGAGCGGACGACAATGTCAACTGCATCCGCAAGCACCCAAAATGGTAAAAGTTGAAAAGAATTTGCAGAAATTTGTGCAGGGAAAGGAATACCTCTACCGCAGAATGACTGTCAGAGAAGTTGCACGTGTGCAAACATTCCCCGATGATTTTATATTCATATATAACGATGTTAATTACGGCTACAAGATGATAGGCAATGCTGTTCCCGTAAATTTGGCATATCATGTGGCTATGCAAATAAAGCAAACTCTCGAATCGCGGGGAATAAAAAGCAAATTGGCGTAAAAATATAATTGGTCTCAGGTCTAAAAGGGGGAGCAAAAAAACATAAGGCATGTTGTAAAAAATACAAGCCATATATTTTAAAATACAAGGCACTTATTTTAAAATAAGTGCCTTGTATTTTTTCTCAAAAAAGAAGGTGTGGCGTTATTGTGTCTTAGTCCCCGAAAATCAGGGCGGTAGCGTAGGCGGCTATGCCTTCTCCGCGTCCTGTGAATCCCAAGCGTTCGGTAGTGGTGGCTTTTACCGATACATCTTTCCCGGAAATGCCGAGACATGAGGCTATATATTCCTGCATCATGGGAATGTGATTTTTCAGTTTGGGTTGTTCAAGACAAATTGTTACATCCACGTTTCCTATACTGAAGTTGTGTTTTTTCAGAATGTCGAGGGTGGCTTTCAGAAGTTCTTTGCTGTCGGCTCCACGATAGCGTTCGTCGGAATCAGGAAAGTGATAACCAATATCGCGCAGGGCTGCGGCTCCGAGAAGTGCATCGATAAGTGCGTGGAGTGCCACATCGGCATCGCTGTGTCCGAGAAGTCCGAGAGTGTGCGGTATTTTTATTCCGCCAAGCCACAACTCGCGGTTTTGAACAAGCCTGTGAACGTCAAATCCGAATCCTATGCGCGGTTTCATGTCTTATGTAGTATGTAAAAAAGTGGTTATCTTCTGTTTGAGAACAGGTCTTTTATTCCGTCAAAGTCAAATGCGAGCGAAACTCTCAAGGTTTGGTCGAGCGGGTTGCTTGCCGCAGTGGAAAGTACGTAGCCTGCATCGATTGAGAATACGTTCATGCGGAAACCTGCACCTACTGTGAAATATTTACGGTTACCTTTGTCTTTGTCTTCGTCGTGATAGCCTGCACGTAGGATGAATTTGTCATTATAAGTATATTCCACGCCAAAACTCCACTGAATTTCTTTAAGTTCTTCGCTGAATCCGCCGGGGGCATCGCCGAAACTTTTGAAAATACCGGTAATGGGCGACATGTCGAAGTAGTCTTTTTGCAAGCGTTGCTGATAATCTTCACCGCTTTCATCGTCTTTCTGGCGCGGCATGGTGGGTACGAGAAGTTTGTTGAGGTCAAGCCCGAAAGCTATCTTGTTGTATTCGTTTATGGGAATGAGATAGTTCACGCCGAGACAGAGATTGGTGGGTATGAAGTATGTGTTTTCGTCTCCGAACTTCATTTTGCTACCGATGTTGCTTATATTAAGTCCGAGTCCGAACTGACATTCGCGGCTTCCCATTACTACATATTTGTTGTAATACATGGCTACGTCGGCTGCAAAAGCGTTGCCCGGTTTTGTATCGTCGGAATAGTTTCCGCTTAGGTCGGAACGAATATATCGCAGGGCTATTGCTGCCGAGAAGTTCTCGCTCAACATTCGTGAAACGCCAATGTCGAAAGCCATTTCATAGGGCTTGATGCTCATGTTTTCGCCTGCATCCACTTCGCCGAGGGAGAAATAACGGAGCGAAGAGGATATGGCTGTGTAATCGCCCAGCCTCATGTATCCGGCAACATATGCAAGGTCAATGTCATTGACAATTTTTCGAAGCCAGGGGGTATAGTTCACGGCAATTCCTGCGCGGCTTATGCAGAAAGGATATTTGGCAGGGTTCCAAGCCTGTGAGTTTACGTCGGGGTCGGTTGCTGCGCCAATATCTCCCAAACCGCCGGCACGTGCATCGGGTCCTATCTTCAGGGAATTGACTGCCGTGCTCACGGGATTGAATTTGTCTTTTTCACCGTCGGCTTTGATTGTCGTGGCAAATGCCAGAAACGACATGAGTAGTAATGCTATTTTGTATTTCATTGCTTTTTCAAATGAGGATTGCACTATAATATAAAACTGTGTGGGGCTTTATTTATTGTTCAGAATAATCAATTTCTTGGTTTTGGTGCTTGCTGCTCCGTTGCCTTCGGACACCGAAACGCGGTAAAGGTAAACCCCGCCGCCCACTCTTGCTCCTGCAGAATTGGTAAGGTTCCATGTTATGGGGTAGTGCCCGTAGTCGCTCTCGCCGTTGGTCGTTGTTTTCCAAACAATCTGACCGTAAGAGTCGTAAACCGTAACGGTGAATTTCACATCGGTAAGCGGTCGGTCGTATGATATATTGAATATAGCCGTTTCGATGGCGGGATTGGGATTGCAAGTAACATCGAGTACATTGGGTTTGAGGTTTCTCACGGCAACAAAGTCAAGCGATGCGGAAGAAGAGTTTCCCATCATGTCCCATGCGCGGAAAACAAGGCGGTGATTGCCCGGAGAAAGTTCGGGAATGGAGTAGCCCACGCTTCCGCTTGTGAATGTTCCGAAATCGTTCTTAAAGTAATCGTTCAAGACGTATGAAGTGGCGGCGTTACCGTCTATGATGAGTTCTATGTCGTGTCCCACACCGCTGCCGGTGGCATTTATTCCGTCGCTGTCGCGGAGCATTGCCACAAAGTAGGGAGTAGTGTTGGTTTTGTCGCCGTTTCGGAAGTCGGGATTGTTGAGATAGATGAACAAAGCCGGTCCTGTGGAATCGTTCTTGAGATCTGTGGAAGAATTTATGGCAAAATTATCGTTCATTCCGTGGCATTCGGCAGATTTGTCGTTGCTCACGGCATAAAGATTCATGAGGCAGCTTTCGTTGGAGTAACTTGCGTCAACCGATACAGGGAATTCCATTTCGAACATGCCGTTTCTAACAGAGTCCGTGCCTTCGAAAAGACGGCGTGTGCGGTTGCTGAAAACAAACGGGTCTTTACCATTGCCTGCATTGTCGTGGCAGGTGATTTGCTCAAGCTTGTCGAAAATATTAGCGGTAACCGTGCCGTTGAAATCCGGCATGTTCGTACCGTTTTGTGCTATAATATGTCCTTTTACCTTAGCCACGCTTCCTGCGGCAAGGTTAACTTTTGCGCCGGTAGCTTTTTGTCCGTTTATGCTGTCTATTACAACTTTACCAATAGGAGCTGCAAGACGAAGAGCAGGGTCTCCCATAAGTACGTATTTCATTTTGTTTATTGTTAAATCGGTGCTTCCCGTTGACGTGGATACGAGAGCGCATTTTGTTTTCATGAGAGCTTCGCCCATGGTCATGAGTTTTCCGTTTTCTTCAGTGAGAATATATCTCATTAAGTTGGTGTTGAGGTTTAGGTTTCTTTGGGAGAATACGGAACGTGTGGCTCCGATGAAAGCCACCGAACCTCCTTTTTCGTTCAGCACAGCACATTCGCCGATTGATTCTTCCTGCGAATCGAAAGGAGCTATTTCGCATGAAGAGGTAATCCACACGGAAAGGTTATTTGTCTTGTTTTCTTTGAAGTCGTTGAGTAGCAAAACTTTTTCGTGGGATATTGAAGCCGGTGCTCCGTGCCCCGTGTAATTCATAAGCAATGCTCCGTTTGTCATGTAGCTCTTGAGTTGCTTTGTAATTTCCGGGTAAGAATTTCCAGTAGATGTCTTTACCACGGTATAAGCGTCCCAATAAACTCTTCGGACATCGTATTCTTTGTGGTTTGATTCTATCTGCTTGACTATAGTTTCGGCATCGCCCATGAGCGAATTACTTTTTTTATCATCATCGCCCATTACACAAATAAGGTTTTTCCATGAACCCACGCTGTTGTTGTACATGTAATTGATTGTTTTGTCAACAACGGCTTTTGCTTCGCTTTCTATGTGAGTGGGAATTCTTCCGATTGCAATGTCCGGCTTCTCGGATGTCATGTTCTTTCCTTCGCCGTCATCCAAAAATCCGAAGAAGTCATCGGTAACGTAGCAATATATTTCGTTTATGGAATTCCAGGATTCGTAGCAAAGGAGAAAATCGTCGGGGGAACTGTTTTGCCAATCTTTGGTAATCATACGATTGTCCCACGCAGCATCGCCGAAAAGCAAAAGGTAACGAGGGATTTCGTTTTGTGAAGAAGCGCGGTCGTAAAGCATCTTAACATATCTACGATAAGCCATGGCATCGGGTGTTCCCGAAGAAAACTCATTATATATTTGGTCTGCGGAAACAACTTTTCCCGAAAGATTGTCGTGTTCTCTGTGTGCTGCGGCAAGACGCTCTGCTTGTTTGGTAAGTTTTCCGCTTGCTGGTACTATTATAATCATGTCGCAAACAGAATCGGCATGGAGGTCTTGGTTTTCTATTTTTTTATCAATAGTCGGCGAAGGAAAAGTTTCTGCCGTGTTTACAACAATATATCTGTCGGACGATTCGGGTAGTGTTATATTCAAAGTATTGCCTGAGAGAGAGCCTTCCACATTCTGTTGAGGACGACCGGAAATGCCGAGTCGCCAAACTTTCGTATTATTGTTTGCGGATGAAATGGCATAATTCCCCGCCCCATTATTGGAAGGATCGCAAAGTTCAAAGTATGGTGTCGAAAGATTAAGGTTTCTTTGGTAATTGAATCTTATGTAGTCAAGTCTTGCCGAGTGTCCGGACGTAGTGGTAAAGTGAACGCTGTTTGACAAATCTAATGTTGTGGCTTTGTAAGTTCTTTCGAGCATTCTTGCTCTGTTTCCCTGCTCTCCGACGTTTGTATTGTTAAGCAAAGGAATAGTCATTCTTCCGAGGCTTTCGGAGTTAACACTACTGGTAACGTTTGTTGCAGAGGAAGCATCGGAAGCGGAAAATGAAATAGTTACGTACTGTTCTCCTTCGTTAGCTATTTCTTCCGTACCAAGTTGGTAAGATTTTGAATTTCCGTTGGCGAAATCATAACTGTCAAAGAATTGCTGTCCGCCGCTATACCAACTGTATGCGTCTTCTTCGTAAAGCGAATGCGCGGGAATTGTTGTGCGTGCTTTGTTGTAGGCTGTTACTTCTGCAGAATTTTGCATAGTAGCAGGATTATCGCCTTCTGTAAGAAAATAGTAAGAGTAAGACGAATAAGGATTATTTATATGTCTCCATTTATTGCGGACAAAAGTCCATTTGGTCGTGCCGTTGGCGTAAAAAAGAATTTTTGACCCGTCGCGATATAAAGGAATTTCTTCAAGGTCGTCAAAATCTTTTTTGTCGCCCGAATAATTAATTACGGAATCTTGTACCAAACCTCCGTAGCCGTATAGTTTTACGTTTGCAGGATTAGAAAAACCGGCGGAAGCCAAAAATGATTTTGTAAGCTGATATACTCCTTCTTTATTCACTCTTATTCTTACCCATTTGCCACTTGAAAGAACAGAATGCTGAGCGTATCGTTCACTTCCGGAAGTTAAATCCTGCGTTTTGCGTGCTTGAGCAGAAACATTTCTATATACGGCAATCTTGCAACTTTTCAGTCGGTAATAAACTTCGTTGCGTTTTATATATGGCAGAAACGAAATATCGAGCACGCCTTCTTTGCGTTGTACTGCCATTATACTGTTTACTTTTATGTCTTCGCCTATTTCTTTTTTGTTTGCAATGATAGCCAAAACCTCTTGGGCATTGAGTTTCTCGTATTCGGGATATTCTATTTTTACGTTGAAAGAAGTATTAGCGTAGTTTTTACCCACATTTATCTGCGTGGCGTAAATGGGAAGTTCGTTGCCTTTTATAATGTTTTCGTAGGGAATTGTTACAAACTTTCCTTCGCCCACGGTAGCAATAGGTTCGCTTTCTTTTGTGGCGGAAGCCTTGAAACTCTGTAGCCCGAGGAAAAATGCTATCAGTAGATATAAATATTTTCGGTTCATAGAAGAATCTTTTTTGTATGTGGTAGTCTTTAGAGGACTTTATTTTATGTTGAATTCAAGAAGTTTGTTTCCGTTAATGCTCCCTTCTATATGAGTATTGGGCACTGCCGTGAAATTCGTTTTTGCAAAGGGAAGCAGAGTAATATCTCCTTGTCTTATAGAAAGAAATTCGCTTGCGGTTGCAATGATTTCGTCAATGCTTTTGCCCAAATTCTCAATTTCTAATGCAGTTTCCTTTTCGCCGTTTTTAAGCAGAATCTTTATATTCCCGACTTCTTTGTCTGACAGCTCTTCAAAGGTTCCGCACGAAACGGAACCGTCAAAGTTTTCCGCCATATACCACGGCTCACATGCTTTTTGAAGTTCGGTTTTCATGCCGCTCATTTCAAATTTTACGGCAAGGCTTAGTGCGTCGTAATATCTTTTTGCGAAGCGTTGGGGAATGCTTTTTCCCAAACGGCTTATCCTTACTGCCACACAAAGCACCGCATTGCATTTTCCTCCCCAATCGGGAACAAACACAGGTTTGCCGTGAGTCGTTAGCGTGGTATCGGCAAGCGTTGAAATACGTGCACTTTTTCTTATAATATCTAACGTTTGATATGCTGTATTATTGCTGTTTGCTAACGGTTCTCCTACAATTATTTTCATTAAATGATAGTCTTTTATTGTTACAAAAATAATCATTTATCTTCAAAATGCACCCGAGTATGTTTTTCGTGTGGTGTGGGAAGGGTAGGATGTGTGAAAAATGTGTAATTTCGCGAGGCAAAATCAATAAAGAGTATAAAGAGAATTATATGTTACTGAATAAATTCCTGGGTTTCAAACCAGAAAATATGAAGGTAAAGACAGAAATTGTAGCCGGTGCAACAACGTTTTTCACCATGAGCTATATATTGGCTGTAAATCCAATGATTCTTAGTACAACAGGCATGGACAAAGCCGGCGTATTTACTGCAACGGCGATAGCATCTGCCATAGCAACAATTTTGCTTGCTTTTATGGCGAAATTACCTTTCGCGCAGGCTCCGAGCATGGGACTTAATGCCTTTTTTGCTTTTACATTGTGCCAGGGAATGGGTTTTACGTGGATGAGTGTTGGTGGCTGCTGTCCGCTTTGTCCTCGGTATTTGCTTGTTCTCCTCACGTTGTTTGCGACCTCGAAAGGCTTTCTTTGTGTTGTCAACAGCCTTGACCTTTTCATTCGTCAGCACATCTGCATAGATGGCGGTGGATTTGAGCGACTTGTGTCCCATCAGTTTCTTGGTAGTCTCAATGTTGCCGGTAACCGCCTGTAACGCGACAGGGATCGAAGAGTTTGTTGGCTAAACGCGATTCGTTGGCTTCCACCATCGGCCCTTTTTCCGCATTGTTTTTGTAGTCGTAGGCAAAGTCCTTGGCTGTGAGTGCTTGCCCTGGCAGGGTCAGACAAAGAAACTGATTCGGATTTTCACCTCCGATTACGCTTTCTATCTGATTGTATAGCAAGTC
>QAML01000102.1 GCA_003150315.1 Prevotellaceae bacterium
TGGTTTGATATGTTTGCTGATAATACCTACGCTGATGCGTGCCTTACACGAATCACAGATAAACATCATACATATCGTCTGGAGATGAACGGTATAAATATGCGTGAAACAGAATGATATCATCTAGCGGTACTTCGTACCGTTAAAAATGGAATAGCAGTTCCGCAGTAGCGGAACTGGCATTCCGTTTAAGCATAATTTGCAGCTTTGCGAAGTGCTATTTCTATAGATGTATCTTTAGATTTAATATGCTGCATATTTTTTCGTCTTTGTTCAGGTGTAAGAACATCCATTTTCATTTCTCAGCCTTCCAGCTTCTTGTTAATTGAGATCGGTTAACACCAAAACAATCTGCAGCTTCCACTGCATGTTCTGCCATAATCTCAAACGATTCATCATGATAAATTCTACCATCTGACTCAATTCCTGACATTACATATACTCCATGCCAATTATTTTCTGGGTAAGTTAATGATCCTCCATTAACCATTGCATAATATTTAGGAAGTTTAAAAAAATCTCCATTTAAAACGGCTTCAGCAACCCAAAAATTCTTGTCCATTGCATTTTTTGAAAACTGATCATCTCTACCCACTCTATCACGTATACTTGTTTTTACCTGAATACAACCAAAAATATGTGGTTTTCCATGATTTGTCTGAATAGCATAAAGGTCAAAATTATCATTCCATTCTTCAATTAAATGTAAATCCTCTGGATGATTATACATTTTGCCTTCTTTTATCATTTTAATCACATCACTCTTTAAAACAAAGCGCACCTCATTGTCTATCATTATCTGCTTATTTACAGCCGCTATATACCTTTCAAACGAATGACCAGATGCCTTATTCCAGCTTTGATGTGCTGAAATACACCGTGTATAAGCCTCAACTCGCTGCATTTGATTAAGTTGAAAATCTTCTAAATGAGCAAGATTAAGTTTGTGAGCTAAACTAATCAATGCCCAAATAATTTCTTCATCTACATTAGGAAACTGTGCCATTGATTTGACAAAAGCTATATCTATAGCATGTTTTTGCGCATCTCGTCTTGCAGCAGTTTTCTTATTCTCAGAATCATTTTCATCAGTATCTATTATAATTGAATTCCACTCTTTCATATATTCATTCTGACAATATTCAAATTCATCTTTATACTGAGTAATTAATTCCATCGCCTTAAGAGCCATAATTTCCTCCTTCTTATTTTTCTGTATATTGTTTCAATATGTTATTAATACATTTCCCCCATGCATATGCTAAAAGCGGAGGAACAGCATCACCTATTTGTTCATATTTATCCTGAATATCATTATGAAGATGCGGTGTTAAATAAGGTCCGCCACAAAAATCATACGAATCTGGAAATGATTGTAACCTCGCACACTCTCTAACAGTCAAAGCCCGATTATAAATAGGATGAACAAATTCATCTAAACAGTGACTTGTCACTGTCGGAGATGGCTGATCTGATACCAAACGATAATTTCTTTTAATAAACATTTTTTTAGGTAAAACCCTTCTTGCCTGAAGCTCTTTACGTTCTTCTCCATTAAATCGTTCAAACAAATCTTTTAAGCTTTCTCCCTGATTCAATAGTCCAAATCTTTCCAATGTACATTCTCTATGTTTCATCGGTTTTTGATAAGTAAGCTGATTATTAAATTCCTCTCTTTTCCAAAATTTTAAATCCTTCATTCTCTTAGAATATAAAGATTCTGTTCCATCATAAAAACCTGCCTCTTCATTACTATTTGGAATAACATTCGGAAGACCAGCAAATGCCTCTTCAACTGTAACAACCTTTTCCGTATCTGGTTGTGGTTCATCAAGTATCCATTCTAAATTTTTGCAAGCCAATATAAAATAACGTTTACGTTTTTGTGGCACTCCAAATTGGTCAGCACTTAAAACGAATTCCTTATAATTAACATATCCTGCTTCTTTCAATTCATTTTTTAACACATCGACGATCAACGTTTTTGAACCTTTTTCAACAGTTTTTGTTGTAATAGCAGGAACATTTTCAAAAAGAATCATTTTTGCATTAGATATTTCCGCAATGCGAATTCCTTCACGAAATAAAAACTGTCTATCATCATAAAAAGATCTAGATGTATTTCCGGCTGTAGAAAAAGTTTCACACGGCATCCCCGATGTAACTAAATCAACCCCTTCCTTAGGTATATAAGAAAGAATATCCGCTTCTTTTACTTTCCTAATATCCGAATGTATTACATGCACTCCCGGATGGTTAGCTGTATATGTGTCACAACAACTTTGAATATATTCAATTGCAACCTTTGTTTCAAACCCTGCAGCATGCATACCCGTACAAATTCCGCCAGGACCACTGAAGCAATCAATATGAGTATATGCCATTTTCGTGTCTCCTTTCACTTATTTCTCTTATCTTATATTCAAGCAATAATGAACTAGATATAACACTTTTAAGCATCGCTGTCCTCCAAGTCACGTAACATTTTCTGTTTTTTTTCATAATGATTAATATATTCTGCCAATGCTCGCTCAACGGCTACTGTTTTCGTCTGTCCCGCTTCAATACAGAAATCGTCTAATTTTCTATAAATCTTTGATTCAATGCAAACATTTAAATAAATGCCATCTTTCTTTGCTCTTGCCATATTTATCCTTTCTTGTAATCACTGTAATCATTCAGCTACATTATACTACTTATTTCAACCCCTTTCAACCTTTCTATACTTTTAAAATATATCATTTTTTATCTGCTGCCCTAAATCTCTTAAATACTTATATAACTGATTTTTGCAAATATAATAATCCATATCAAAAGCTTTATTTGTTAAGCCTTTCATAATATCCTCATCAACAATCTCCTGTTCTTTTAAAAACTGTCCCAGACCATAATGAGCTAAGCAATTACGTAACGATCTATTTTGTAACGATTTATTAATGTAATAATTTGTTTTATTAGCTGCATTTAATTCTTCTAAAAAATCACATAAATAATAATATTGCAAATACGCATATTTAAATTTTTGCGGTATTTCTTCTACAAAATACTTGTCAATAAACTCTATAACGTAATTAATACTACACAAAATACAAAACAGCACAAACCCTAAATCATTTTTCAGTTTTATAGGACAATTTTGATAAAAATGATAGTCCTGATACCTAGCAATAACTTTTTTATCGTCATAAGAATATGGATATATATCCATCCCCAAAATATAGGCTGATATTTCTCCTGTAAATGCCATTAACTCTTTAAGCTGTATTCCTGCATTTTCATTACCGAGTAATTTAAAAGGCATATACATTGCGCATAAAATCGTATTTCCACAAAATTCACCATTGCAATAATCAACACCTACATTGTAATAACCAAAAAACTTTTCATATAAACTACGAATATCATAGAAATACTTATCACTTTCGCGTAATTTTCCTAATAATAACAGTGTATATTCTTCATAAGCCTTTTCAAATAGCTTATGGCTTTGCCTCAATGCTGTATAAAATTCTTTTTCAGCCTTATTAAAAACAGGCGCATGCGCTCCTATTTTTTTACACCATTGTTCAACACCATCTGTAAAAATCCCTATGTAAGGCGTACACATCATTATATAATTGCTCTCGATGTTTTCAGCGTTATTATAAATATGTACTATTGTATATAAAAACCTTGCATCTGATTGAATTAAATCATAAGCCGCCATTTGCACTTTATTAAGCATTAATTTTCCGCCTCCCTGTCCTCTATTTTTTCAAATAGCATTTAATTTGCAACTTTTGTTTTAACCAAAACCAATTTAATTTTTCTTTCTATTATACATCCAACTCCTTTAAAACAATAAAGTTATTCCATATTGCCCCCATATATATTTTATCATTATTCTTAATATAACTTATCTTCAATAAATGCAAAATATATTTTTTTAAGTGACATTATATAAAAAATGGCCGCCCTTACCGGGCGACCGTTATATGGGATTTCCCATTTCTTATTTAAATTTAATCTCTTTCCCTTCAAGTCTCCACTGTCTGAATTCTGCGGAAGCAGATAACAGAAGATCTGAAGAAGAGTTCAGAGCTGTTTCTACAGAATCCTGAACTACGCCAATGATAAATCCTACTGCAACAACCTGCATGGAGATGTCATCCGAAATTCCGAACAGAGAGCATGCCATCGGGATCAGAAGAAGTGATCCGCCGGCTACACCGGAAGCGCCACATGCTGACAGAGCTGCAAGAAGACTCAGGATAATTGCTGTCGGAATATCTACATGAATACCAAGAGTAAATGCAGTTGCCATTGTCATAACCGTAATAGTGATAGCCGCACCATCCATATTAATAGTTGCACCAAGCGGAATGGTTACAGAATAAGTATCTCTGTCCAGTCCCATCTCTTCACAGACTTTCATGTTTACCGGAATATTAGCTGCGGAACTTCTTGTAAAGAAAGCTGTCAGCGCACTTCTCTTCAGGCAGTGGAAAATCAGCGGATATGGATTCTGGCGGATGCACCAGTAAACCAGAAGCGGATTGGTCACAAAATAGATAAACAGCATACATCCTACAAGAAGAAGCAACAGTTTTCCATAAGTCGTAAAGATATCCAGACCGTTTGTAGATACTGTGTTAAATACCAGACCAAAAATTCCAAAAGGTGCAAGATTAATGATCCAGGTTACTACCATGGAAATACCATCTGCAACATCAGCCAGAACCTTCTTTGTCATCTTATCAGCTACACGAAAAGCAAGCCCAAGAAGAACAGCCCACATCAGGATCCCTACATAGTTTGCATTTACCAGTGAAGATACCGGGTTGGCAACTACGTTCAGAAGCAGGTTATTTAATACCTCAACGATACCCTGTGGTGCACTTGTATCTGTTGCTGCATTTGCAAGTGTCATCTTTACAGGAAATGCCATACTCGCAAATACTGCAATCACTGCTGCCAGAACTGTACTGAACATATAGAGAATGATAACTGTCTTAATAACTCCTCCGTGAGATTTTCCTGCATTACACAGGGAACTGATAACCAGGAAGAATACCAGCAAAGGTGCGATTGCCTTTAATGCACTTACAAAGACATCACCCAGAATTGCGATTCCTGTTGCCTGCGGTACAGCAATTCCCAGAATCGCACCCAGAATCAGGCCAACCAGGATTCTCTTTACAAGAGCAATCCTGGTCCATTTGTCCCAAACTTTTTTCATTTCTTTAATCCTCTTTCCCTTTA
>QAML01000035.1 GCA_003150315.1 Prevotellaceae bacterium
CAAAAAGCAGAACCTGCATATAAAGCTGTGTTCAGATATAACTCTGACCATAACGACGGTCTTATTAAGGAAACTAACGAAACCTCACCTCTTGACGGACAAATCTGGGGTACTCAGGTAAATGATTCTTATACAAGCTATGCTCACCTCATTGACGGCGACCTTAACACATGTTTCCAGAGTTCTTGGGATTCCGGTACCTGGGGCAGCAAAGTTGAAGAAGGACAAGGACAACAGTGGTTGCAGGTTGACCTTCGCAGTAATCCTGTAGACAACTTCGAATTCTATTTCGGTCTTCGCGAAGGCGACTGGGGCTGGAAAGAATGCTGGAGTAACATCGATATTTACGCTACAAACGACGCTAATGTTGCAAGTCAAGAGAATTTCAACGACGCAGACTGGACTCACGTAGGCAATTATACCGATCTTACCTCTTATATCAAGCCCGAAGGTGCTAACATGAACTCTAACGGACGTTACATTTACTATCCCGTGAGAGGTCTTGACCAGCAATATCGTTACATCCGCTTCGTTGTAAGAAGCACCATAGTTCCGCAGTCTTGCATGATGTACACCATCGGCGAGTTCCAGGTTTACAAGAGCGAACTCGACGAGGAAAATTCACCTTACAACTATGTTGAAGGTCTGAAACCTCTCGTAGACGAACTCAAGACTCTCATTGACGCTGCCAAGGCTAAACTCAACAACGGCACAGAGATTACTCAGGAAGAAGTTGACAAGCTTACCGAACTCACCAAGCAGGTTGACGAACTCACTCCGAAGACAGATCCTCTCGACGAGAGAATTGCAGCAGTTAGAGAGTATGTTGAAAAATTTGCAGATAACGACGAATGGGGCGATGTAAGTACTGACGAACTCGTTACCATGCAGGATGCAATTGACGAAGCAGATTCTTACGATCATGAGAAACCTATTCAGTCAGACATCAATTCTCGTCTTGAAGCTCTCAACAAAGCATTCGCTCAATTCAAGAGCCAGCAGAAGATGCCTGAGGTTAATCAGTGGTATCTCATTTCCAATATGGACCAGGAGCGTCCGGGTTACGATCAGGACGGCGACGGCGGTACAAGCAACAGTATTTACGACAGATTCTGCAATGGCAATGTAATTCTTGCGCCTACTACCAACGCTACCAAAGATGCTTATTGGTCAGAATGGGAAAATGCTATCAAATGGGGTGGCTATAACCACGCAGACAATTCTCGCGAGGATTACATAGCTACTGATCCTTACGCTATGTGGCGTCTTGTCAAGATGGACAACGTAGAAGGCGAAGACGAACCCTGCTATGCTATCCAAAGCCGTGCTACAGGTCATTACATTGGTGTATATGGCAACCAGAGCGGAACAAGCGGCATGTCGGTAGAACCCGTTCCTTATCACATTACACTTGCTAAGAGCGGAGCACTCTTCCTTACTTGTGCAGACAAGGTGGCTAACAGCAATAAAGTACCTTTGCATGCTGACGGACGTAAGATTCTCGTAACCTGGTCAAGTTCTGTAAACGGTCCTTCCACATGGACATTCGAACCGGTTGACGAGAATATCGAAAATCTCGAAATCGATGTTAACAACAACGAAGCTACCATCATCACTCTTCCCTACGCTTACGGTGCTGACGGCGACGTTTCTCCCGCTACCAACAAGGAGAACGGCATCATGACATACGGCATCAAGGGCGTTTCAGAGGACGGCAGCAAGCTCCTTCTCTATCAGAAAGAAAGCTTCGCAGCCGGTGAGCCTATGATAGTTGTTGCAGGCGAACTAACAAACAATGCTGACGCAGATAAAGAAACTATCAAGATGTTCTTGCCCCTCGCTAACGATTACAGCTACGATCTCGCTGATGCCAACGGTCTCGTAGGTACCTTCAATTACACCTTCATTCCCAGCAATGTCGGTTTGATTAAGGGCGACTCCGTAATCTCAACCGAGGCAACCGAAGTTGCAGTATTCGGACAGCGTGGTTACATCAATGCAGCCCAGGTTACAAACATGGAAGGCGTTGAAACCGCTCTCACTCTCAACTTGAAGGGTGAATTTGTTAACAACATCAACAACGCAGGCGTTGCAACCAAGCCCGGTAAGGTTAACGTTTACACCGTTGACGGTGTGCTCGTTAAGAAGAACGTTAAGGCTGCAAATGCTAAGGACGGTCTGAAGAAGGGCGTTTACATCATCGGTAAAGAAAAGGTTCTCGTAAAGTAAACCTTTATTACTAATAAACGGATGTCCCGCAAGCCACACGGTTTGCGGGACATTTTTGTTTGCAAAACGGCAAAAATTACGCATCAAAAAGGTTCAAAAAAGCCCCTTTTACAAGTATTTATTTTCCAGCAACTTATAATCGTCAAAAATACAAGGCATATATTTTGAAATACAAGGCACTTATTTTAAAATATATGCCTTATGTTTTTTACAACATGCCTTGTGTTATTTTCCGCGTCCCGAAAAAAGTTTTTTCCGAACCTTTCTTATAGCGTCATTATGCACTCATCCGTCCGCCTGCAGGCAAAAATGCAAAAACATGCCGCACGGCTTCCGCGTGAATTAGCTTTTTTAGTCAGATGTCTCTTTTCTTTTACGAAAAAAGGACTTTTTTTCGGCAAAAACACATATTATTATCACAAAACCCACCGATTAAAAAGAAAATTCATATCTTTGCGATATTCACAAACGAATACAGGACAATGAAGTTAAACAACAAACATAATAACAACTAAACCCCAAAATCTATGAAAACAAAACAGAAGAAAATCGACAACAGTGATCGTAAGATATTAAGCATAATAGGTCGCGATGCCCGCGTACCCTTGAAAGACGTAGCCAAAGTTTGCCAGATGTCTCGCGCAGCTGTTCACCAGCGTGTGCTCAAAATGATTGAAAACGGGGTAATCACCGGCTCGCGCTACGATATCAATCCGCAGGCTGTGGGCTATCTCACCTGCACATTCGTAGGTATAAGCCTCGACAAAGGCTCGAGATACCAAAGTGTAGTGGACCAGATTTCCAAAATACCCGAAATAGTGGAATGCCACTTCACCACCGGACCGTACACAATGCTTGTGAAACTCTACGCACGCGACAACGCACATCTCATGGAGCTTCTCAATCACCAGATACAGAAAATCGTAGGTGTAACATCAACCGAAACCCTCATTTCGCTTGAACAAAGCATTGACAAACCGCTGACCATAGAATCGGATTAACCACCAAACTCAAAAACCCACGCAAATGAACTTCGAAGGACTGCTCGTAGGAGTGTTCACATTCCTCATAATCGGTGTGAGCCACCCTATCGTCATAAAAACCGAGTATTATTTCGGCACACGTCCGTGGTGGATTTATCTCCTCACGGGACTTGCCGCTTTGGGCGCGGCTCTTTTTGTCGAGGACATGATAATAAGTTCGCTTCTCGGGGTACTTTCCTTCACCGCATTCTGGGCTATCAAAGAACTCTTCGAACAGGAACAGCGGGTGGAGCGCGGATGGTTTCCGCGAAACCCCAAACGCCACTATAAATTCGACGACAAAAAATGAACGAAAGCGGAAATATCAAACAAACATTCGACATCGACGAGATATACTCCGACATAAACTCCACGTTTCCCAACACCACACCCCGACCAATAGTCGGCATAACCGGCAACCTTGATGCGGAAACATGCAAACTGGCTTTTGCCTACTACAAAAGCGTTGAACTTGCAGGAGGAGTGCCTGTGATTATTCCGCCAAGCCGCAGCAAACAAACCATTCTCAATGTTCTCGGACGCATTGACGCACTTGTGCTCTCGGGAGGCGCAGACATCAATCCGCTTTTCATGGACGAAGCCCCCGTTCAGGGACTTCACGGAATAAATCCCGAACGCGACGACTACGAACTGCTGTTGACGCGGCTCGCTTTCGACAGACAAATTCCGATACTCGGCATCTGCCGGGGAATACAAACGCTCACGCTCGCCCTCGGAGGCTGCATGTTTCAAGACATCTACTCCACACCCGACGGCAAAAGGCTTCTGAAACATTCGCAAGACGCACCGCGCAACACGCTTACCCATTTTGTGAACATTGAAAAGAGTTCGCTTCTTGCACAAATCTGTAAAGCCGAAAAAATAGCGGTAAACTCGTTCCACCATCAGGCAATAAGCAGCCCGGGAGAGCATCTTAAAATTTCCGCTTACGCCACCGACGGCGTGATTGAGGCAGTTGAAAGCTCGGAATTCAAACCTGTTCTCGGCGTTCAATGGCATCCCGAATGCCTCACGGGAGACAACAACGAAGCTGCGGGGAATCTTTTCGACTGGATAGTGGCAGAGGGCGAAACATATCGCAAAGCCCGCAAATTCCACGCCTCACATCTCACACTCGATACGCATTGCGACACTCCCATGTTCTTTCCTCAGGGAATAGACATAAGAAAGCGCGACCCGAAAATACTTGTAGACCTCCACAAAATGGACGAAGGCGGTCTCGATGCCTCAATCATGGCTGCCTACATACCGCAAGGTCCGCGCGACGATGCATCGCTTGCCGCCGCAACCCGCATGGCTGACGACATATTCGGCAAAATAGACGAAATGACAGGCAAAGCAGACGGTGTGGAACTCGCACGAACGCCTGCAGACCTCATGCGTCTGAAAAGCGAAGGCAAACACGCCATAATGAAAGCCATTGAAAACGGATATGCTCTCGCAAAAGACATAACAAATGTGGAACGCTACGCCTGCGAAGGCGTTGTATATATAACTCTCTGCCATAACGGCGACAACGACATCTGTGATTCGGCGGCTAAAACCCGTAACGAACACGGCGGTGTCAGTGATTTCGGCGAAAAGGTCATTAAAGAAATGAACCGCTGCGGCATAATGGTTGACTTATCTCACGGAGGCGAAAAAAGTTTCTACGATGCCATGGAAATAAGTAGCCTTCCCATTGTTTGCAGCCACGCTTCGTCGAGAGCGTTGTGCGATCACCCGCGAAACCTTACCGACGACCAGCTCCGCGCATTGCGAAAAACAGGCGGTGTGGCGCAGGTAACTTTCTACGAAGGCTTTCTGCGCAGGGACGGAAAAGCTACGGTGCTCGATGCAATGGACCATTTGGAACACATAATTGAGATTGCCGGAATAGAACACGCCGGAATAGGCTCCGACTTTGACGGCGACGGCGGCGTACCGGGCATTGCCTCTGCCGCAGAGATGATAAACATCACCAAACGCCTTCTGCGCAAACGCTACAGCGAGAAAGACATTGCGCTGATATGGGGAGGAAATTTCCTGAGAGTGATGCAGCAGGTACAGGATGCCGCAGAAATATAAAACATCATGACGAAAAACAAAAAGAAAATCATCTTCATAGCAGCAATAGCGGTTGTAGCGGCAGCTTCAGCCATTGCTTTCGCTTTGCATTCCGACAAAAGCGAAAACGAAGCCGATGTTGCAGGAAACGACACCGTTAACGTGCCGCAATTCAACGTCGAAAACGCTTACAAGTCTATTGTGGAGCAATGCAACTTCGGTCCGAGAGTTCCCAATACCGATGCCCACGAAAAATGTGCCGACTACATAGCCGCCGCATTCGAGAAGCTGGGTTACAAAGTAACTCTGCAAACCGCCACATTGCCAAGATATGACGGGGTAAGCATGAAAAACGTGAACATATTTGCTTCGTGCGACACGGTTTCCGAACGTCGCATTTTGATTTCCGCCCACTGGGATTCGCGTCCCTGGGCTGATCAGGATGACAACGAAGAAAATCACAAGAAACCGGTGCTTGCCGCCAACGACGGGGCAAGCGGTGTGGCGGTGATGCTGGAACTGGCGCGAATAATCAGACAGCAGCAGCCGGGGATAGCAGTTGATTTCGTTTGTTTCGACACCGAAGACTGCGGAACTCCCGAATGGGACAAAACAGGTAACGACCAAAAAGACGAAGCAACATGGTGTTTGGGTTCACAATACTTTGCCGCCAATCTGCCAACGCCCGAATATCGCCCTATATACGCTGTGAATCTTGACATGGTGGGCGGAAAAGGCGCGAAATTCCTACAGGAGGGATTCTCGAAGCGATACGCTCCCAACGTTGTGGACAAAATTTGGGCGGCAGCGGCTCTTGCCGGATATTCAACAGTATTCCCCGTTCAAGACGGCGGTTATGCCACCGACGATCACCTGCCACTGATTCAAATAGCCGGCATTCCCACAGTGGATATAATACCTTGTTACACCGACTATGAGAACAGTTTCGGACCCACATGGCACACCGTGAACGACACGCCCGAAAACATTGACCGCGTAACGCTCAAAGCGGTGGGACAAACCATGCTTCAACTCATTTACAACGAAAAATAAAATCATAATGCCAAGCATTAACGAAATACAGGACGAGATAATTGAAGAATTCAGCGAACTTGACGATTGGATGGATCGTTACCAGTTGCTCATAGACATGGGAAACGAACAGCAACCCCTGCCTGCCGAAGACAAGAACGACCAAAATCTCATTGACGGTTGCCAAAGCCGCCTGTGGCTGGCTTGCAGTCAGAACGAGGACGGCACTCTTTGTTTCCGTGCCGAAAGCGATGCGCTCATTGTCAAAGGTATTGTTTCGCTACTCATACGTGTTTTGTCGGGACATACTCCCGATGAAATTCTCAACGCGGATCTTTATTTCATTGACAAGATAGGACTGCGCGACCACCTCTCGCCCACACGCAGCAACGGCTTGCTGTCCATGCAGAAGCAAATGCGCATGTACGCCCTTGCCTTCAAGGCAAAAAACGCAGCCGGAAAGTAAAGTCCGCTTGCCTATTTCCGGAAAACGAAGCGGAGCAACGGTAAAGGCAATCGCATTTTCCCTCCGCACTCCCCCATTTTCCAACCGAAATCCGGGACTTTTTCCGGACTTTTCCCCACACTGTAAAAAAACATAAGGCATCTCGCAAAAAACACAAGGCACATATTTTAAAATAAGTGCCTTGTATTTTAAAATATATGGCTTGTATTTT
>QAML01000014.1 GCA_003150315.1 Prevotellaceae bacterium
GACAATCGGTCCGATGCGCCGGCATGCGATTTTTCAGGGCATCTTTTTTCACAAAATTACGCCCAATAATTTGCGAGTTTCGGATTTTCGCCCTATATTTGCACTCGCAATTCGGCACCGTAGCTTAATTGAATAGAGCATCTGACTACGGATCAGAAGGTTACAGGTTTGAGTCCTGTCGGTGTCACTCTCAAAATCAACCACTTACAGCAATGTAGGTGGTTTTTTATTTTTGACCCGGTACACAATTTAAACACAACTTGGCCGATTCTTATTCGGTTGAGGTCATCGACATCACAACATTTGACGGACGGAAATTTCCGCCCGTCGGTATTGTCCCCATTATTTAACGGAAAGTATCCGTATTTCGACAAAAAGGGGTAGCCGCAAACGGCCGCCCCTCTACCCGGTTAATTGATCGCCCGTCAGTCGGTCAATAGCTGCAACGCCTCGGCAATGTCGGGGCACTCGTTCCCATTTTGGTTCCATACATCGACCACGGTAATAGAATCGCCATCAGTATCGGCCCGATAGTCGATAAAGGCAACATATCCGCCGTGTATGATTTCGAAACCCTCGCTTACTCCGTTGCAGTTGGCGGAAACATATTCTCGAATCAAGCCCGCCAGCGTGTTAACATCTGCGGCGATAACGTTTTCACGGTCGTAATTCGTAAAGTTGTAGGATTTATTCACCGAAGGGTCGAACGTCGAAAAATCGCCGTCTTTGGCCCATTCCCGGACGGTATAGCAACCGTTTGGCAGGTAGTACGCCCGGCGGATGGCCTCGGCCTCGGTGGGGAATGTCCCCAGCCGATAGCCGCCGTAAAGAAGTTCGTAAAACATGATCGGCAATATTATTCGTTGGTCCCGGTCCCCTCGATGGCCTTTGAACCCCGCAACAGGGTTTCGGTCATTAGTTTTTCCGTCTCAAACATACGTTTCAACGTTTCGTAATTTTTTTCGAGTGCGTCGTATGCGAATTTCGACACCTGCGGATGTTCGGGGCGGTTCGTCTTTTCTTTCGTTGTTATGGTTCGGTAAAAATCACAGGCCGCCATCAGCAGCGTAACAGCGAGCCGCAGATCACGCAAATCATCGGCGGGGTCATATAAATCCGGGTCCGTGTATGTTTCCTTCAGTTCTTCCAACATTTCAACATTTCGGACCGCTTGTATATCTCGGATCAGATATGCGTAATCGGAATAACGGCGCATTACAGCGTCGATAACATCGATACCGTTGGCGTGATCGAAAACGCGGTCCGCGGCGTCCTTAAACAATACTAAAGGCATTTCGAGGTTTTGAATGTCCATAACTTTGTAGGGGTTAAAATGGTTATTGTTATTTGTTTCGGGTTCCGCCTCTCCCTGATCCCGGCGGCCGGATTGCCGCCGGGGTGTCCTGCCGTGGTGCTATGCACCCGCGAAGGTAAGAGAGACGCGGTATATTAATCATTTGTCAAGTAGTGCTATTATTCGCTCTATACACGCCGCCTGCTCGTCGAGCATCTGCGTTAATCTGTCAACGATCTGTGTTGCTTCGTTCATAGGTTTATCGAGGTTATGCGAGAATCTCGCTATTTCTTAATCTCCGCAATATTGACCCTGTGCGCCGTAATAATTGGCGGCGGCGGTCATTGGTATCGGACAATATTCCGAAGTCGGCGCGGTCGCCAACGTGCGGCCCTCGATCCGGGCCGTCATTATCATTTGTTTCTCATTGCGCCAGGCTTTACGCAGGCAGGCCGAAAAGGTCATCGACGGCTGCGACTTTTTCAGATACCAGGCGTTGCGGACAATCTTCGACAGGTTATAAGTTGCTACTTTCATTACTTATATACTTTTTATGTTTATTTCCACACTACAAATATACAGCAAATGTTTATACGCTCCAAATATTTCAGCAGAAAAATAGACACCAAATATTTATTTTTACACACAACTATACATTTTACGTTGCTTTGATTATCTTTGCAGTTGTAGAACAAATAACGTATTGCGTATATGGAATTGCGAATTAAGGACGTATGCCGGGAAAAGGGCATAACACAAAAAGAGTTAGCCGGATTATTAGGCGTATCTGAAATGACATTGAGCCGGGCAAGCAAGGGAAACACCTCTCTTGACCTATTAGACCGAATGGCCGTCGCTCTCGGTGTATCGGTTCCGGAGCTTTTCGCCCCTCAACCGACGAACACGATCACCTGCCCGCATTGCGGCAAACTTATCAAAGTGGAGAAAGGGGAATAAAGATTACGCCCGGTCTCCGAGCATATACTAATGTAAGAAAATCGGCGTTTTATTTGCGGGTACTGCTTTAAGTACTTATATTTGTACACACCAAACCAGCAAAGCCATGAGAACAACAAATTTTACAGACTTGCGGAACAACTTAAAAAAGTATTTGGACGCAGTTACAAACGATTCCGACACGGTTATAATAAACCGGGACGGCGGTACGGGCGCCGTGCTTATATCACTGGACGAATATAACGCCATAAAGGAGACCGAATATATAATGACGTCGCCCGCGATGATGGAAGCAATCCGCGAGGGCGAACGCGATATAAAAGAAGGACGTTTTGTCTCCCAGCAACCCGGCGAAAGTATTTCCGATTTTCTGAACCGTATCGCCAATGTATAAAATAGTATTAACCGAACAGGCGCAAACGGATTACGCCTATTTTGTGAAGAGCGGACAAGCTCACACAGTAAAAAAAATAGCTGCAATCCTGGAAGACATCGCCGCGCACCCATATACGGGGATCGGAAAACCGGAAGCGCTTAAATATGAGTTGTCGGGTATGTGGTCGCGCCGGATCAACGCAGAACATAGAATAATATACAAAGTATTGGGCGAGGTCGTAGAAGTACAAATAATGTCTATGCGCTACCACTATGTGAAAGCATAAATATCAACAATACCGACTATGGAACTGCAACCCATTCAAAGTAAGATATACGAAATCCGGGGCCAGCGGGTAATGCTGGATTTCGACCTGGCCGAACTCTACCAAGTAGAAACCCGAGTACTAAAGCAGGCAGTAAGGCGCAATATCGAAAGATTCCCCGAGGATTTCATGCTACGATTATCCGCCAAAGAGGCTAACAGATTGATAGACATAGGGAGATCACAAAATGTGATACCCCAAGGCTACAACATCGGTTCCTCGGAAATGTTTGCATTTACCGAGGAAGGCGTAGCGATGCTTTCCGGTGTTTTACGCAGTAAAGCCGCAGTACAGGTAAATATCGCCATTATGCGGGCTTTCGTGGCAATGCGCAACTACATCACAACCACAACGACGGTAACGGCAGAACTGTCCGAAATACGGGCACGGCTTGCGCTACTGGAGCAGACGGGCAAGGATAACGCCGAAGCGGTCAGCGACCTATCGGAGGATATGCGCCGAGAACTCGACAGCATCTACCAGGCTATCGGGGCGCTGTCGGTCAAGTTGCCGCAAACCCGCAAGCCCTCCCAGCCGGTAGGATTCAGACAGGCACACCCGGAGGCAAAGAAATAACCGCCCACCGCAACAGCCGCCCGCCCCGGGGCGGTTGTTTGCATTCAAGGCCCCCGGACCGTTGGGCCTTGTGCCGTGTATCCGGTCCTATCGTTGAGGCGAACAGCATTGGATTAAATACCCACAAAAATAAGGATTTGCCCCGGCCGTTCGGGTAAGTAATTAATAGATACCAACGGGCTATTGAGCCCCGACCCCGTCGAACATTGCCGGGTGTTCCTCTTGGCCCGCCGTGTCAACTTTTGACACTTCGGCCGTTTTTATCGATAATATAGCACGGCTATTTGTTCGAAAGGTTTGATATTTCCCGAACCAAAACACCCACAAGCGCTCTAAAATTGTTCCATTCGTTCAATACACACCAACACGTGCCGGGCCGCCGCTTCCCGTTATCCCGTTGATCCGTTCCCCGGCCGTTGAGGCAAACAGCCCGGGCGGCCAGCCCTCGGAGGGCATAGCACTGCCATCGTCCCGCAGTCGCACGGAACCGCTCCAAATTTCGACGATCTTCCGAAAACTGAACAACGCCACGACTGAAAGCATCGGAGGCCCTGCACGGGCTTCCATCGTTCGGCATCTGCAACATAGAGAATAACGGCCCCGACTGCCGGTCCTGCGCTATACCGTTGATCTGCTCCCCGGTCGTTGAGGCGAACAGCCCGGGCGGCCAGCCCTCGAACGTGTCGGCGTTGCACCCGATACAGTCCACCGCACCGACCGTACACCATGCACAAGCAGTGCCGACGGAAGACACTCCGCGACCAAGAGAGACCAACGCGAGGCGCCGCCAGGTCCTTATGCGTGCAAATATGCAAGAATAAGACGCCGGGAACGTGCGGAAAACATGCGATTTCGTGCAAAAAGACGATTAAAACGCGCGATTTCCGTACAAAAATCGCACGCATTTTCAATCAAAAAACGGGCGCTTTCAGCCGGCAACAACCTCAGGCAGAACCGGGGCGGCCCCTGTGTCATCCTCTCCGTACTGCTTGTATAGGACACGCTACGCGGACACAAAACAGCCCCACGAGTGCACCCGGAGGGGATAGCCGGGCCGAACGGCAAACGTTTCGCATAAGGGGATAGGGGGTAATATTTTATTGTTTTACGCGCTGCAAACCTCGCCGTGCCCGGCTTTACACACACGGACTTTTTTTCAAAATCGCCAACTTTTACGCACAAATACAAGCGTAGGGGCACCTGTATCTCCAGCCCCAGCCGGCCGCGGGTCGTCGATTCATCGTATTTTCAACCGGGCGGCATCCCTATCGGTCCTCATCGCGTTCCACCATCCGGAGGTAATCGGCATAAGGAATTGTTTTGCGCTGTGCCTCGTCCCGAAGTGTCTGAAAGCGCACCAACCGATACCGGAACACAAAACGGGCAAGGATCTCCGCCTCGTTCTTCATCGCGGTGCATTGTGGATCGTGTGTCACGTGCAGGAATGTTTCCTGCATGATGTCGGCATCATCCATTGCACCCTGGACGGGTCCGGACTGCGACGCGCAAAGCCTTTCCATCAGTCGGGAGTAGTTCCGAACGATCACCGAGGCGACGGCGGGCGAATATTTACCGCGGCATCTGTTTCGCATCTTGTTCTATCCGAATTAATCACTACCTTTGTTGTGGGTTCAGGGGTGATTCTTCGGAATTGCTCAAAAATCCGGGGCGGCGTAATACTGTCCCGGATTTTCTTTTTACAGTCCAGCGGTGAAGCAATCTAAAACGGCCCGACATCCCCGATTGCATCCGTTGCGGGATCGTCGTAGTCGGCTATCCGGGTCATACTTTCGTTATGTCGGAAAACTATGCTCCCCGTCGCACCTTCCCGGTTCTTGGCGATATGTAGCAGCCCGACACCCTCGGCAGAAATGGTTCCGTATCGGCCCGCGTCTATCTCGGTCCGCCCGTACATCGCCGGACGGTCGAGAAACAGCACCATATCGGCGTCCTGCTCGATGGCGCCCGATTCCCGGAGGTCAGACAGTAGCGGTGTCTTATCCGTCCGCTCCTCAACCTTGCGCGACAACTGCGACAACAAGATAACCGGAACATCGAGTTCCTTTGCGAGCAGTTTTGCCGAACGGCTGGCGGCGGCGATCTCCCGCTCGCGGGTGCTGTTCGTGTTCCGGCTTGCCGTGTCGAGCAGTTGCAGATAGTCGATAATGACCATCCCGCACCGTCCCCGGCGGTGCATCGCCTTGCATTGCGAGCGTATAGCCCCCATCGTGATATTGGCCCGGTCGTTGAGGTAAACCGGCAGCGCGGAAAGGTCCGCGGCGGCCTGTTCGAGTTCTCGCCAGCCGCCCGCGGCGACGCTCCCCACCCGGAACGCCTGCGAGTTCACCCCGGAATAGCCCACCAGCATACGCCCGGCCAACTGCCCGGCGGGCATCTCCAGCGAGAACACGCACGCCGAAACCCCTGCGATAGCAGCGGCACGGGCAAAATGCAACATCGTAGCACTTTTACCGGTCCCGGGACGGCCGGCCAACACTACAAGCTGCCCGCCCCTCCAGCCGCCCGTCAGCGCGTCGAGCCGTTGTAAGCCCGTAGAGATACCGATACACTCACCCTCCTGTCTTGCCTGCTGCCGTCGTTCCAAATCGTCGAGGGTGGCCCGCACGACATCCGACAATGGCGTGATGTCATCCGAACGCACGGCCCGGTCAGCTATCGCGGTTATTTCCGACGTAGCCCAATCTACGACACCATCCGGATCGGAGACAGCACGCGCCGAGAGTTCATAGCCGAAAAGGCACATACGGCGGCGTATTTCGGTGTTTGCGAGTTGTCGGGCGTGGTCCAGCACGTTAACGCCGGAATCTACTGCGTTGGTCAGTTCTGAAAGGTAACGCAACATTTCCCGGCCTTTCAGTTCCGGACGATCTGCGAGCGTGTAGAGGTCGATTTTGTTGCCACGCTCCAGCATTGAGAGCATCACGCCGTAGATTTTGCCGTTATTTGGGATGTGGAACGCCGAAATTTCGACGATCTCCGCCACGTCGGGTAGTTATCCGATTCAAGAACTAAAGCGCCCAAAACAGCCTTCTCGAGTTCGGGTGATTCCGGGAGCACCTCAACGGCATCCGGGCGGTTATAAGAAATTTGTTTTTCGCGTTTCATGGGTCGTTTGTTTTTGGGTTGTGGCATTAAACTCGGATTTGCGGCGCATCCAATTTCGTGCGGCGGCTTTCCAGTCTTTTATCAGGTTCTTACCGGTTCGCCAGCCGTTGGCCGTAAAATGGTCGTAAAAGCATTCGGCATCCGTATCGCTTCCGTTGATCGTCAAAAAATAATCTTTGACCATTTCGAGCGAGGGAGCAACAAACGCCCGGCGTTTAGTTGCGACTTCTCCCCCTATAACCCCCTTTTCATTAACATTAGCATTATCATTAACATTATGATTTAAGGGGTTGTTTTTGGGGTTGTCCTCTGGGGTTATCCTTTGGGGTTGTTTTCTCGCATTCTGATTCCCTTTCGGGGCGCCTCCGTTTTTCCCGTATTCGGCACCTTTAAGGCCGTTATTTCTACACGCGTCGTAACGCCTTATCGAAGCCTCAAGCTGCGGGCGTATCAGTTTCCACGCCAAGCGACCCACGGGGGACAATCCGTCCGGATCTACGCCGAAAAATGCAAAATCCGTAATAGCTTCGTATACTGCTAACTTGTCGGCGTCCGGCATATCGCGTATGGCGTCCTTAAAACTCCAATAAAACGCAAACGTTTTACGGCTTGGATTTTCCGTGTGCTCTATCGCGGCCATCGCTGCGCCTCCTTTCCCGCATTGTCTTGTTGAATAAAGTACCGTTTGAAACGGCCGCCGTGTTCGCTGTCGCACCACACATCGGCAATCGGCACGCCTTTCGCCCGTAGGTCACGTATCGAGCTGCGAGGATCTGACAACCTCAACGCCGCGGAAATATCCGCCACCGAATGGCACCCGCCCTGCAACAGGAAATTATATACCCGTCGTTGATGATAGCCGAATGAAATTTGCACATCATTTCCGAATTGCGTATATTTGCCGGTGCCGTTATTTGCCCCTGCGCGCTCGCTCCGAGTGCCGGGGGCATTCTCTTTTTGTTTCATATCTCCGGAACTATTTACGGTTAGCACTCTCGGCAATACGCAATGCGGCAGCGGTCCGCCTGTCCTCCGAATGGACAGTGTGCGCCTCGATCCACGTTAAAAGCTCCTTTTTCGAGAACACCGTGCGGCGTCCGAATTTCTTGTACGGAATCGTGTTTTTGTATACTTGATTGTAGAGCGTGGCCCGGGTGGTGGGTATGCCCTGCGCGGTCAGAAACCGGGCGGCATCTTCGACGTTCATGCCGTCTGTTTCGACGGGCTCGTTCTTGCGCCGGAAATCAGCGAGTTTAGGAAGAATTGCGGCCACCTCGTCGGCGACGATTTCGCGCAACTGTGCGGGAGTGGTTACGATAATTGGATCGTTCATACTTTGACGCTATTAACTGTTTGATACTATCCACTGATCGGGTTGGATACTCAACGTTGATAGGGCAAAGATGATAGATAATTAATATTTACGCATTTACCGGGAAAAAGCGCAAATATTGTCCGGTAAATGTGTAAATTATATTGGGTCAAAATGTTGGTTAGGGTTGGTTAGTGTCGCATTGTCATTTACTTTTTCCGATTGGGTATATATAACCCCGATTTGATTTTTTTTAGTTTTTCTATCGTCTTCTCTACTACAATTAATTTTCGGGGCGTTATGTAATCGCCATTAAATGCCGTATATAAAAACCCTTTAGATAACCAATCATCAATTGTTTTTCGATTACGCCCTGTTATGGCGGCAAATTCGCTTATATTAGTTGCATGAACAATCAACGGATGGGGGTCGTTGTCGCAAAATATAGTATTGAAAAGAATCATCCTATTTTGATAGCCCTTGCGCGCCGCTACTTTGTATTCATCGGCCTTGGGGCTCTCTAAAAACGTCTCTAACCGCTGTATAGAATCCGCAAACCTATGCCGTTGGCCCTTGTGTGCTCGTTTTACCCGGATATCGAGCACGGCCCAGTCATACAAATATCTGTTTATATTAGCGTTTTTACATAGATCTGCCGCTATGCCCTTAATAGTTGACTCTGATAGGTATTCACCCCCGAATTTATCAAATTTATACCGCCCCATAGTTCTAAAATTTCGTCAATAGCTCCGCATTTTTGATCCGCTCCTCCCGTTCGAAGCTGGCGAGGTAGTTCTCCGTCGTTCTCAAATCTTGGTGTCCGAGGCTTTCCGATATATAGGCAATATTGGTTCCTGCCCGCTTCAACACCGTGGCGAACGAATGCCGGGCCGTATAGGTCGAAATATTGCCGATCCCGAGCTGTTCGCCTACCTCCTTCATACGCTTGTTGATCGCGCGGGTTATGTATAGTGTTTTCATCTTCCGCCGCATCGCATCCTCCTGTCCGTCGAGGATCGGAAAAATAAAGTTATCGGAACGAAAGGGGTTGCCCCAACGGTTGATTATTGCCTGCATCCGCGCCGTGACAACGACCCGGATTTCCTTGCGGGTCTTGGTCGTCCGCTCGGTCTTTTGCCGAACGAAGCATATTTCACCGTTCACGATGTCCCGATACCTCAACTTTACGAAATCGGCAACGTTGATCCCGTTGCACAAGTAGAGGAACAGCCAATAATCGCGGTATTTGGCCGTTGCCTCGGTTCCATCCTCATAGTTGGCAATCTGCCCTATTTGCTCCAACGTAAGAGCCAATTTACGCCCTTCTCCGGCTTGTATCTCATACCGCCCCCGGCCGAATGGATATTGCGCATCCTTGATCGAGCCTAAACGTTTTGCCTCGTTAAGAATTGCCCGGAGGTGGCGCAAGTGTATCGCAATAGTCGTTTGTGTCTTGCCCTCCTTGCGCAGAAAATCAGCATACCGCCCCAGCCACGACACGGTGACTGCCTCAAAACGGATATGTGCCCCGGCAAAGCGTTCCAAACCTTTCAGAACATTATCGTAGACAAGCATAGACCCAACACGCCCGACTTTTTTAAGTTCTTCTATTTTGGCCCGGAACATCGTATTTACCGTATCGACCGCCGCCCCTTTCAATCGATTGTTGAGGGTGTCAAGCGAGAACCCGCCAGATGCCGCCAACTCCTCAACGGCCGCCCGCACTATTTGGTAGCTGCTTTCGATGTCCTTACGAACCGCTACGAGTGCGCGGGCCTTTGTAGTCGGCAACATCTCCCACTCCTCCGGGGTCAGGTCTTTCCCGGTCGGATAGTAATAACGGACTCGATTGTAAGTAACCCGGATTTTTACGGGACACCTCCCGGACTTTTTCGGGTGCGTAGTATCGAGCATCGGGGCCACCGTTATCCCGTCTTTTGAATAGTTCATTTTGTGTATAAATTTTGATTTTCGGTACACAATTTATACACAAACATATGAATTAAATCCAATTTTACAAAAATACAATGAAATAAAATAGCTATATTTGCACCTGAAATACAAACATTTATAAAACAAAATAAAAATCGCCTAAAATCGGCAAAAACCGCCGAATTATGCCTACGGATCAGAAGGTTACAGGTTTGAGTCCTGTCGGTGTCACAAGGAAAGAGAGTCCAAAAGGCTCTCTTTCTTGCATTTAAAGAGCCGGTGAAAAATGCGGCGTACTTCTTCGAGTCTCGGTTTAGAGCGATTTCCGTAT
>QAML01000080.1 GCA_003150315.1 Prevotellaceae bacterium
CGATCCAAATCAGAAACGGTTAATCCAACGTGATAAATTCTTCCAACCATATTTTCCCTCTCCAATAATTTCTTTATTTCATCAAACTGGAATTTGAATTTTCTAATTCTAAGCATCTATTATAACTTCCAAACGCCTGACCATTTTTTGAGGATAAAGACTTGCCATACTACCATGTCCCATATTTTCAAAATTGATAAACCTTGTATCAGGAAAATGATTTTTAATATATTTAATATCCCATGCTCGGTCTTTTGCTTCCCTATCTCCATACCAATATTGCAGACACCCTTCATATTTAGGTATGTTCTTTGGCATAACATAATTATTGCATGAATCAAAAGTTCGCCATATTGTTTTATAACTTATAAAATGAAGAACCTTGACAATATACTTTAAATCTTCCTTACTATACTCATCAGTAGAAAAGGCTTTTTCAAGAAGCCCTAACCCTCCGATTTTCCCCATAGAAATCATCAGGAAATCTTTGACAGCTATAAACCTTGTGATGAGCCACGGAAGCTGATAAGGTGTAATTCCACCATCGCAAACCGCATTTTTTATAATAATTTTCTGTTCGGCAATCATTTTCAGCACAATAGCTCCCCCCATAGAACAACCATAAAGAGTATCTATTGTTCTGATTTTATGTTCTATTAGCCATTTTGCTAAATTATCGGCAATTTCCTCTACACTGGTAAAATCTTCATTTGGATTTTCTTCATCATATCCGGGCAGCGCAGGAATAATTAGGTGATACTTGTCCTTAAGTAATGGTATGACATTTTCAAAATAGTCCCACATAACTACAGAAGGATGTATCAGTACGATTACTTTTTCTCTATCTGCTCCGTATTCGTGAATTGTCATTATATCACCTCCACAACTTCCGATTTGCCGAATTTTTCCCTCACATCCATTCCACTGCCTGCAACCACCCAAAATGGTCGAGTTGCCCGATTGGTTGTCACCCTTTTTCGTTTTCCAAAAATCATCCCAAAATGCCTGACATTTAATCCACTGTCTCAAATCGCGACATCTAATCCGAGGTTACAACCTAACACACATTTTGCCGTAGATATGTTTCCATATAAGAAAACCGAGCTTTTTCAGAAGTCTGGCTTCAAATCCAAACCTCCGAAAAGCCCAGAAACACGCCGCTTTCTGGCACTTATTTATCTTTCTTTGACATCAATACTACCGTCTCCACATGGCTCGATACGTCCTGATTGATGTCGCAATATTGGAACATATCTGTGTATTTTGAGCCAAATATCGCTTGTTTGCGGAAACATATCTATTGGCATAATCTGCCCTTATCCAATCCGCTAACTAAGTCCTTATCGTTAGTGGAAATATATCCAGTTTTCCTTGTTGCTACTATATATAGCAGCGCAGGGAGGACTATCATCTCCACCTCTGATGGGCCATTTCGGGAATTGGTCATAGTAGAACTGTTTCCGCTTTAATTGCCATTGTCTCGACCTTAATTTGTCTGGCTATTTTCTATTTCTTTAAGCGTGCGTCCATCTTTAGTTTTCCATGTTTGAGGACCGCTAACACTATAACCAAGCACAAAATCTGCTGCAGCTGATGAGCTTGAAAAAAGAATATCCTCAGTCGTGGTAAATTCTTTAACCTTTCCAGATTCAAATATCTTCTGACGAAGTTTCTGCATCCCAGCACTTAATGACTTAGTTGAAGTTTTCTCGTTAACTGAAGCACCTTCAAAAACTACAAATCCTTCTGTTGTCACTTTTCCTGATGCGCTTGCAGAACCTGTTGATAAAAACAGTACTTCATCATCAGCATTTGCCGAAGGAGATTCTGCCTGAGCAAAAGGTTCCAGAACTTTATACCCTAGAGCATTTATAAGAACTTTAACGTTATCTACGAATTCCTCCATGACCGCAATCTGAGATTCTTTCATAACTGTATTGCGATATGTATTCTTTGTTAATACTAAATATCTCTTACTGCTTCTGGCAATTTCTACGAAGCGATTTTCAAGATATCTAATTAGAGCTTTATTCAAGTCTCTTCCTACAAAGATAACCGCTGTACTCCAATAATACTTTTCTTTTTCTGACTGGTAGTCGCGTAAATGCTGCACCAGTCTTTCTTTAACATTTTCAGCTTCACCAATATAAACAGAGTCGGCGCCATCGTCTTCCTTGCAAAACAAGAAATATACTCCGGCCTGTGTTATATCATCACGATTACAAGAGGCAACCTCTATACGAGGAATTTTTATTGCCTTTCCATTCCAGTTTGATAATTCAGCTGTGATGAGGCTATCTGCTGTTCCATTTACTAAGAATAATTCTATAGATTTTCCGTATGCCATAGTTGCCTCCTGCGTAGTTCTTATTTAGTCACCATATCAAGAAGTGTCTTATAGCTGTCAACAACATCGTAAACTACGCTACCATTGCTGATGGCTTTAAAGTGTTCTCTTGCACAGTGAATCTTTGATTCTTCGATTAACCGAAGCTGCATTGAATTCATTGAACCTTTTGTTTCTGCAACAAAGTAAATATGCTTAACGGTTCCTTCATAGAATGCGATTGCCCAGTCTGGATTATAGTGTCCAACCGGAGTTGAAATATAGAATCCATCTGGTAACTTAACGTATACTGCTACGTTTGTATTTGTATCCAGTTCAGTTGCAAATGCCTGCTCATTAGATGAATCATAAACGATATGGTCATACAGATGCTTCTTAGCCTTCATCGCATTTACACCTAAGCGACCTTTAATTGTCGGGGCAGTAAATACATCCGTACCATACTTTTCATCCATAACATCGTAAGTGATGTGCTCGATGATGGCAGTTGCTTTTTCATCATTGATAAGGGCTGCTGCCTTGATGATGAATTCTTCTGGATTGTTCTTAAACTGATTGAATGTTGCTGGCTGGATTCCCTGAAGAATCTGAATAACCGCTTTTCTTGTAATCCCAGTTTCATCAACAAGCTTTCCAATCAAATCATATTTAACATTAGAACTTGCAGCAACTACATTACCGTAGCTTGCAGATTCTTCCTTAACAAAAGATGCTCCACTTACAAGTTCTTCTTTAGATTTAATCTGTTCCATAGCTCCGGTTTCAACCTTGAAGTAAATCTTGGAAACACGAAGCTTTCTATCCAACGAGTCGATAGATTTTCTTA
Source organism: Prevotellaceae bacterium (assembly GCA_003150315.1). GTDB lineage: Bacteria > Bacteroidota > Bacteroidia > Bacteroidales > Bacteroidaceae > UBA6398. The sequence goes on from QAML01000080.1 coordinate 3,174, forward strand.
CCAACTCATCAGTATCAAAATCTACGACATATACAGACTTAGAATTAATCTTTGCCCATAAAGCCTTGAACTCAGGCATAGCAAGTTTGCTTTCATCAACCTCAAGTTCAACATTGTTACTACGAGCGTTTTCAGGCTGCATAGCTCTGCTATCATAAATGGAATCGATAATTTCAATTACTGATGAAGCAGAATCTGCTACTTCTTCAGCAACCTTTAATTCACCATTTGCCTTATCTTCATAGTATTTATCAGTAAGAACGCCCTTCTTATCAATATAACCATTAACAATAAGGTCAAAGTGGATTGCTCTACCTGTATCTCCATCAATAACCTGCTCATTGCCTTTATCGTCTTTGATGACTTTACCAATAAACAATTCTGCAGTAACTGCCTTTGGTCTGTCAGCAACCGCTTCTGCGATTTCATTCTGGAGACCTTTAGCAAAACTATCATAGCTTTCGCTGGCGATTACAGTAAGCACATTTACGTTATGAACATCATTACCAAGTACATTTGTATCCATACGCTCACCGTCCTGATTTACACAAAGACGGAGACCACGTCCTACTTCCTGACGCTTACGAACATCACTGCTACTCTGCTTCAAAGTACAAATCTGGAAGACGTTAGGGTTATCCCATCCTTCACGAAGTGCAGAGTGTGAGAAGATAAATCGTACAGGTGACTTCTTCGGATTTCTATCAAGAAGAAGCTCTTTATTTTTCATAATAAGGTCGTATGCATCAACGTCATCCGTCGTTGTTTCTTTACGAGCAACCTTACTATCAATCATTTTTCCTTTTTTATCGATAGAGAAATATCCTGCATGTGTCTTATCCGCAGAAATTGCAGAAAGGTACTTCATGTAGTCATCTTCGCCCATACCAATCTGAAGGTTGCTGATAACATCCTTATATTCTTCTTCGAACATATCAGCATAACTTCCGTTCATCGGCTGACCAGCTGCATCGTACTGTTTGTATTTAGCAACCTCATCAATGAAGAATAACGAAAGAACTTTGATGCCCTTATAGAACAATTCTCGTTCTCTCTGAATATGAGAAAGGATTGTTTCTCTAATCTGAATGCGGCGAAGTTGGTCTTCTGATACCTTACCAATTACATCACCTGCATAAAGCTTAATGCCGTTGATAAATTCAACAGAGTCGTCACGTCCATCAATTCTGGAAACAACAAATCCCTGCTTGTACTCTTCCATCTGGCCCGAATTATCATAAAGGTTATAGCCTTCAGAAACAGTACGAGTAATCTTCCTGATGCCGGTTGCACCTTTCATATCAAACTGAATGGTTGCTGTAGGTGCAGCCTTCGAAAGATTGATGTTTTCCAAGTAGATATAGCTTTCAGTCGCAGTACTACCTGATTCTGTGATACCTTTAACTGCAATCTTCTTAACAAGACGCTTATTGTAGGCTTCCATAGCATCCAAGCGGTAAATCATATTGTATATACTATCTGACTTGTGAGTTGCTGAATAACGAAGAGTCATCAAAGGATTAAACTGCTTTAAGTTTTCCTTAGTCTGTTTACCTTCTACAGACTGTGGCTCATCGATAATCATGATAGGATTTGTTTTTGCAATAATATCAATTGGACGACGAGAACGGAATTCATCCAACTTCATATAAATACGTCTTGCATCTTTTCCTCTAGCATTGAACGCCTGAGAATTGATAATCATAACGTTAATGGAATTATCAGATGCGAAGCGGTCAATTTCAGTAAGTTGCGTTGAGTTGTAGATAAAGAAACGAATCTTCTTTCCATACTCTTCAGCGAAATGCTCCTGTGTTACCTGAAATGACTTATATACACCCTCACGGATTGCGATACTTGGTACAACAACGATGAACTTACTCCATCCATAAGCACGGTTAAGCTCATACATTGTTTTAATGTATGTATATGTCTTACCAACACCGGTTTCCATTTCGATAGTCAGATTAAATCTGCCTTCAAGACTATTTGAAGGCTTAATCTGATTCGCTCTCTGTATTGTATTGATATGTTCCAGAATCAATCTATCATTTAATTCCGGAACAATCTTCTGGTTACTCCAACCTGTAAAATCATCATCTTCTGTTAATGTTTGTTGATAATTTCCTGAACCTCTATCCATCATATAAGAAGGAGTCAAATAAGGCTGACCAGCAAATACATCAACTACAGCTTTGGCAGCATCTGCTTGGAATTTCTGATGCTTAAATTGTAGCTTCATAGCGGACCTCCTTAAATAACCTTTACTCTTGTGTCAGGCGCCATCAATTTGAAGATTTCTCCAACATTAATCTTTGAAGGACTGTTAGCAAAACTACTATCACGGAATACCGCACGTAATGGTTGTTTCTTTGCAATTTCCTTAATAACACTATCTGGTACATTCTCATCAAAACATGCTATTAAATCACCATCGTTGTAATTGTGAACAGTACATCCTTCAATATTTTCTGATGAATATGGAAGTGATAAAGGAAGTCCCCATTCAAGTAGGCAACCAAATAATAAGTCTAAATCATTACGATCTGATTTAACATTTGATTCAAGCATTGAAAGCATGCCTTGAGAATAATCATTAGGATTATAGTAAACATCGTTCATATTGCTGTCATCCAATTTGAGGACTCTGAAACCATCATCAAACTTTGCCGTTGGATTATCTTCATGCACCTTCTTTGCAGCGCGTCGTATACGCTCTTTCCCAATTTCGCAAATGTTATGCGGAGCATGAAGTCCATCCAAAAGAGCAACAGCTTTTTCTGCAACCTTTCTTGAAGCTCCTGCAGATGCATTCTCCGGCACTATTTCTTCAGGCAACTGCACTAGAATAAATTTACGATTTTTATTCTGAATCACATTTGCCAAGAAAAGTGCATGAGCAGTCGTGGCAGATCCGGAGAAAAAGTCCATTACAATATCCCCGTCGTCCGTTCCGCAGAACTCAATAAGACGTTGAATTATTTCTTCATCCTTCGGGTTCTCAAATACTTTGTCTCCCATAAGAGTAGCGAGACGTTTAGAAGATGCTCTTCCGTCTTTATAAAAAACGCTATATGGCACCCCATACTCATGCTCAGAAAGATATGATTTAATTGTTGGCACAGCAGTTTCATCGTCTCCAAAGTTTACTTTTCCAGATTCAACCCAAGAAAGCATAGTTTCTCTATTGGTAATCCATCCTCTGGAAGGAATCTTCACCGGCTTATTGGTGATGGGATGGAGAATGTCATACTTCGGACCACCTCCACCCGGCCAAGAAATATCAGATGCAAAAAATACACCTCTATCATCTACCTTGTTATAGTGAGAATGATCCTTGGCAGGATGACCGTCGGGCAGACCTTTGTACCACGCCTTAAGTTCCTTTTCCATAGCTTTATAGTCATCGCCATATTCTCTTTTCAGAGCTTCGTATTTAGCGTAGATATCTTCCAGTCCTTGTTTTTTCTCACGCCATACGATCTTATTGTCACGAATAAACTGTGCATCTCTAAAATAAGCAAGAATGTATTCATGAGATACCGATATGTATTTTGAGTCGTTTTTCCGGCCAGCCGACCAGATCAGCTCCGCTATAAAATTGCTGGCTCCGAAAACCTCATCACAGATGGACTTTAAAGTGTTTACCTCGTTTTCATCAATACTGATAAAAATCACACCGTCTTCTGTGAGGAAGCTTCTGGCAACAATAAGCCGTGAATAAATCATCGAGCACCAATCAGAATGGAAACGTCCGTTAGTGTCAGTGTTCTTAAAAAGTCTGTTGCATTCTTCATCGACCAATCCGCTTTCCTCCATATATTCAGACGAACTTCGTGCAAAATCGTCTCTGTATATAAAATCGTTTCCAGTATTGTAAGGCGGATCGATATATATCATCTTACCTTTGCCAAGATAACTTTCCTGCAACAGCTTAAGAACTTCCAGATTATCACCCTCAATATACAGGTTTTCAGTTTCATTCCAATTCTCACTTTCTTTAGGGCAAGGACGTAAAGTTTTGCGAATTGGTTTATTGGCTTCTACAATCGCGGCTTTCTTACCAACCCATGTAAATTCATAAGCTTCATCACCTTCAAGAACATCTCCACTAAGCATCTGCTTCAAAAGTTCAAAGTTGATTGCTTTTTTGTAAACTTTCTTTTCGGAGGTACTCTTTTCCTCATCTACTGTTTCTGTAATACAATTAGGAAAGAGGGCTCCTATTTTTTCAATATTTTGAGCAGTCATGTCGACTGATTCCATTCTCATCTTGTCCATTTATAGAACCTCCAGTTCTTTTTTTAGCTTCTTCAGCTCATTGTTCATTTGCATCTGTTTATTAAGCTGCTTTTCTTTACGAATTTTCGCTTGCAATGTTGCTATCTGCTTTTGCAATGCCTGCTTCTGTTCGTCACGTGCAACAGACTCTTTTAGGCTTTCACCGGAAGTTTCAGTCTTTAACTTGTCTCCGGCTATCTGACGCACAAAGTTTTCATACACGGCATCTACACTCAAGCCTTCCAGCTTCAATGGCAACTCGTCTTCAGTCAACCATTCTGTATGATAATATCCGTTTACTTTGAAAGCGTTATTACCAGATGCTGCAGCTTCTTTATACCCAATCCACGCTTGATATTTTCCTTGGTATTCCAGCAAGAACAGAATGTGATATGGGATTTCCTTATCAATCTGCCTAAGCAAGCTATCATCCAGTACCGGACTATTCAATCGAACCTCAAATACCTCCAGCTCGGTTACATCGTTTCCGGCAGCAAGGTTCGTTGTAGATGCTGCAATTTTATTTTTCCAATAGATAATTCTGACCTGCTCTACAAACACTTTTTTTAATGCAGGTGAAATATCCATGTTTTCATAGAATTTCTGTTTAGGAATTCTTTTATTGAATTCCGTTGTTTTTGGCAATCCTATCATCAAATCACCCGACCTTTACTTAACAACCAAGAAACAGATAAGTTCAAAGTCATCTAATCCTGATACAGCAGACATCAATGCAGATGTTCCACCTGCAGAGAATAAGCTGTCAATATCACTTTCTTCTTTACAATCAATAATAGAGTTGATTGCTTCACTAAGAAGTTCTGACATTTCGCTCATATCTCTTCCATCATCTGTTTCTTCATTGAATCGCTGGCATAATTCCTTAATTGGTTCTTTCTTGCCACGACAAAGAAGTCTGATGTCATCCAGCATTTTCTTTGGATTTAAATAGTCACAAATGACTTCTCCGTCTGTTCCAATATAAACCATGTAGAACGGATGGATTCTGTTCTGATTATCAATATTTACACTGTTATTTATATTTTTCAGAATGAATACAACGCCTTCCGGCAACTCGTCAGTTGCAGGAACAACTGCGTGCATTCCTTTTGGCTTCTTATCCAAATCACCATGATTTTTTACATACTCAAGAAGATCTAGTCTGAATTCATTCAAGCCTAAATCCATGATGGAAATACCACTGGACATATCTTCGATATCAACTACTTCTTCCTGAAGACGTTTAAGCTGCTGTTTACGATATTCAAGGTCTCCCTTTTCCTCTGGATTGATAAGGTCATCATCACCAGTAGAAGTCATAACAGAAATCTTCATTCTTGTTTCTACTCGACCCTTAAGATTGATATATTCATCCAAATCCATATCAGGCCAGAAGTTTACAAGCTGAATCTGTGAGTTTCTACTGCCGATACGGTCTACTCGACCAAATCGCTGAATAATACGTACAGGGTTCCAGTGAATATCATAATTCACAAGATAGTCACAGTCCTGAAGGTTCTGACCTTCGGAAATACAGTCTGTAGCAATAAGAACATCAATCTCAGTTTTGCTTCCCGGCATTAATACATCTCTGCCTTTTGAAATTGGAGAGAAGCAAGTAAGCACATTATTAAGTGTAGCTCTGAATCCCTTGATAGTTGTCTTTCCGTCAATAGAACCTGTGATAACTGCTGTATCCAAGCCATACTTCTTTTTGATATATGTACTAACGTTGTCGTAAAGGTACTCTGCAGTATCCGAGAAAGCTGAGAAAATTAATACTTTCTTGTTACCCGGATTGATTGGATTCTCGATTTTTTCAGATACCAATTTCAGTAATTCCTGAAGCTTACTATCATGTTCCGGAGTAATGTCCGCAACCATCAAAGTCAGCAATTCAAGAACATCTGCATCTGCTTTTAATTCTGTGCGCCATGACTTATAATCCATATCCGCCAGCTCGATTTTAACTTTCTTACCGACTGTAAAGTATTCTGTATTACCATCGTCCATGTCAAATTCTGAATCAGATGCTTCATACATATCAATGTCAGCTGCACCGTACTTTTCAAAATCATCAATAGCCTTGATGGTACTTTCAATCAATGCCTTAATTCTCTTAAGTGTAAGCTGGAATGAGTTAACTGAACTTTCCAGACGCTTTAAGAGGTTGATGCTCATCAATCTTCTGATACCTTCTTCACGACCAGTCTGTGTAAGGTTGTCTCCCTTATTATGAGTAAAGTCGATATACTTCTGCACCTTGCTAGGGAAGATGTAGTTGGAAGGTGTATAGATGCACAGTGTTAAAAGCATTAACTGCTCATATATTTCATTGTAATTGATAGCTGAATTCAGGTCTGTTAGCTGAGGTCGACGCGAAATAGGCTTCTTTCTCTCAGGGAACTTTCCAATTTCAGCTGTATCATAATATTTCTCGATATGCTTTCTTGAACGAGCAATCGTAACACTATCGAGCAATTCAAAGAAATCAAAATCAAGTGTTCTAAGCAATGCATCAGTCGTTCTTGCTTCCGGTTCCAACTTACTCCATGTATTGAAAGCACGCTGAGCCTGCTTGAAGATTTCTTCAATTGTCTTTGTAGTATTCAGCTGCTTATTCATATTTTCAGAATCACCTTCATAGGCGATAGCAAGCTGATTCTTTAAGTCAACAAATCTATTATTTACCGGAGTTGCAGACAGCATTAAAACTTTTGTTTTTACACCGGCTCTGATGATTTTATCCATTAACTTTACATATCGGTTCTCATGAGTATTTGCATGAGTACCTGCACCGTTACGGAAGTTATGAGATTCATCGATTACAACTAGGTCATAATTACCCCAGTTTAATCTATCCAAATCAAGGCCATTAGAGAAACCGTGTGCCCTTGATAAATCTGTGTGGAATAAGACATCATAATTAAGTCTATCCGCTGCAATCGGATTATTTACATAGTTATCTTTATAAGTATTCCAGTTTTCTGCCAACTTCTTAGGGCAGAGAACAAGAACGCTTTTATTTCTGTTTTCGTAGTATTTCACTACTGCAAGTGCAGTGAACGTTTTACCAAGACCTACGCTATCCGCAAGAATGCAACCGTTATAGCGTTCCAGCTTATTTATGATGGCTAATACAGCATCTTTCTGGAAGTCATATAAAAGACTCCAAATCTTACTCTGCTTAAATCCTGTAGCTTCATTAGGCAGTTCATCTTCAGAAATATCATCAAGGAATTCACTGAACACATGATACAAAGTCATGAAATAAATAAACTCGGGTGAATTCTCATTATAGGCAGTTGTAATATTTTCAATTACAACATTTGTAACATCCTGAAGCTTCTCATGGTCATTCCACAAGGTTTCAAACAACTGCATATAAGAAGCAGAAAAAGGTGCTTCAAAACGATTGACCATGTTGTAGCTGTTATTACCACGCTCACATCCAATATCAACTGTAGTAAAACCATTCATAGGCATATAAGCTACTTGCTGCTGTTTGTTAGCAACCGTAACAAATCCTCCCATGTTCTCACCGGTTGTATTAGATTTGAATGTTGCTTTGCGCTTAATCCAGTCAGCACACTCTTTAGCGATTGCCTTCTGGGTCATTTCATTTCTAAGCTTCAATTCAAATTCAGTACCATAAAGACTGCTCTCACGATTTAATCTTGGTATATAAAATTCTCTTTTTTGCTTTTCTGCTTTTTCTGTTACGAAGGTTGGAGAAGTGAAAATGAAGCGACACTCATCCACTGACTCCAGTTGCTTTTTTAATTCTTTGTAGGCATACATGGAAAAGCAAGCTGCAGCAATAGATACCTTGCTGCCCTTACTGATAGTAGATGCCATATCGTCACGGACAATTTCCGTAACGTTATCAAATACTTTCACTTCCATTTTTTACATCTCCTTGACTCGGTGTAATCACTTACACACATTGACATTCTCGACTGTCTATACAGTCATCCCATTCTATTCTAATAATTCTAGTGTCCAATAATCAGGACTCTGTAATCGTCTTATCTTTAATATGATAATCTATTCCTCGTTCCTCGCAGATTTTAATCACATCTGCTGCACACTCGTTATAAAACTTCTTGTGCGTTTTGTATTGCACTAGTCAACATATTTTGGACACATACTGTCAAAAAATTATACTTTCAAATTGTATTTTTCAGACCTGACTATACTGTTCTCTGAACTGCTTAGGCGTTAAGTAGTTCAGAGAATATGCAGGCCGTTCTTCATTAAAGAACTTTATGTATTGGGATATTTCATCTTGGATATGTTCATTATCTGTAATATGAAAATCAGTAAATATCTCAGCTTTTATCCATCCATTAATGGCTTCCATAGCTGCATTATCTGTTGGCGTACCTGCTCTGGACATCGACCTAATAATATTGTAGGCAGGAAGCAGTTCATTAAATGTTTTTGATGCATATACTGATCCTTGATCAGAATGCAGCACTGTTTTGAATTCCGGATGCTGCTTCTTTAACTCAATTACATCGTTTAATCCGCTGATGTATGTCATTCTGTCACCACGCTTAGAAGACAATGAATGACTGAGAAGTTCATTATTCCACAAATCCATATAGAGAGTAAGTTCGTAGTAAATCCCCTTCACATAAAAAGATGTCATGTCGCTGGCAATACACTGCATAGGTCCCGTAATATTCAATTCAGATAAAAGAAGATTGGGATAGACCTTAAATGGAGGCCCCGGCCTTTTGTATTTGTAGTGCTTGGATTTACTCTTAATCCCTGCTATTTTGCAACATTTATGTGCATATACATCTGAGACAGTTACTCCCGTATCTAAGCGGATTTTAGCATTCAGCCAGCGATACCCATGCGACGGATATCTTTCGTGATATTCCTTAAAAAGTAATATATTATCAATCAAAGCCTTGGTTCTGCCTGCTGGATGGCTAAGACGTTTTTTCCAATAGTAGAAGCTGCTTCTGCTGATTTCCATACATGCGCATAAGTCCTTTACTGTGAATTCCCCTGACAATTCGAGGATTATTTGATATTCTTGCTGTCGAGGAGAATATACTCCTTGTCCGCACCAACTCCTTTCACCAGATATCCTTTTTTAACCGAGCCTCTCTAATCTTAGACTTCATTAATTCTTCGATAAGTTCTTCTTTAGACATTGAAGAATAGTCCTCAGAGCTACTCAAAGGTTCTCCGGGTGTTATTGGCGACACAGTAATCTTTTCTTCTTTACGCCCATAGCTTGAAGTATGTTCTATACCTTGCCATTGCTCATAAAGAATTCTATAACGTCTAGCACTTTCTTCGCTAAGGGCAAAGAGTTTTCCCGCCTTCAGGTTGGATAAGCCGGATTCGTGTATTTTACGGCCAAGCTCTATGCGTTCTTCTTTACTGTACTTCATTGGTAACCTCCGTGCACAAATTTGTTGTATGATGTGTACAAATTATCTATCTTAAGTGTACAACACCCCACATTTTCGTGTCCAGTTTTAGTTTACCACTGCAGATTTTTGTAGCCCACCAAGCCAGCCCACCATCTCGAGAACGGTTCCCACCAACTTGTGCAAATACCCTCAAAAACGCAGGTTTTTTGGCGTATTTTCAAGGTTTTTAACAATTGATATGCAACGAATTTTTGTTTAGTTGTACCTATAATCGGAAGTTAACACTTCTGTATAATCGACCCAATCTCAATGTTCCTGTCTATCCGACCATAAAATTTTCTAGATTTTTAAAGGCTTTTAGGACATTTTTGCGGTATTATTTCCAGTAACCAAAACTATCGAAATACCCTTATTTCAAGCCTTTTTCGCACTTTTAATTGTGTACTCTAGTCAACAATACTACGCTCTCAATGTGCGTACCAAATCAAAACATACCCACACAAAATTACGGAAATATGAGCAATATTTATACAGTACTAATACTGCTCGTGCATCCCTTTTCCCACAAAAT
>QAML01000093.1 GCA_003150315.1 Prevotellaceae bacterium
TATTTTAAAATAAGTGCCTTGTATTTTAAAATATATGGCTTGTATTTTTCACAACATGCCTTATGTTATTTTTCGCAATGCGGAAGGGTTGGAATTTTGTCCCGTTTTGCACACGGGAAAGCGGGTGCGAAACTGTGAAACCGCCATGTGTTTTTTGCGGAAACAATTGTTCGAACTGTTTCAATGCTTCCATGGCATATTAAATTATAAATGCTTACCTTTGCAATCCTTTTGCCTATAGGTGGAAGCACCTTGAAAAAGCGGCTGCCGCAATGTGGTAAAACAAAAAAGCTAAAAGGAAATGAACAATAAGGACAGAGACAGCATTGATTTCGGAAAAACCGACATTCCGCAGTTGTTTGCGAAATTATTCGTGCCAACGCTCATGGGACTCATATTCTCCGCCTTTTATAATATAGCCGACGGAGTGATTGTGGGGCACGGAGTGGGGAGCAATGCCCTTGCGGCGGTAAACATAGCCGCTCCCATATTCCTAATCTCCTCATCGTTTTCGCTGATGTTTGCGTCGGGAGTGTCGATAGTGGGTGCGGTTCATCTTTCGCAGGGCAACACAAAAGCCGCGTGCATAAACACCACTCAGGCTCTCACCGTTCCGCTCCTCGCCATGCTTGCTCTCGTAGCTGTAATGCAGTTCGGTGCGCGCGAACTGTGCTTCCTGTTTGGCGGCTCCGAGCTTTTGTATCCCTATGTGTCCGACTATTTGCATTGGTTGGGGCTTTATCCCATTTTCCAGCTCATCATGATTGAAGGCTCGTTTGTTCTGCGCCTCGACGGATCGCCCAATTATGCCATGATGGTCAATGTTGTGCCCTCATTGCTAAATGTGTTCCTTGACTGGTGGCTTGTGTACCGGCAGGATTGGGGCATTGCCGGCGCTGCATTTGCCACAAACTTTTCCGCAGGCTTTGGAACGGTGATGGTGTTGGTTTATTTGCTGTTCTTTTCAAAGAAGATACATTTATATAAGCCCAAGTTTTCAGCCACAGCCCTCAGGCTCACCGCCAGAAACACTGCCTATATGGCAAAATTGGGTTTCCCCACTTTCATAGGCGAGGGCGCGATAACTTGCATGATTATAGCCGGCAACTATATGTTTATGCGCACGCTCGGAGAGGACGGCGTGGCAGCCTTCGGCACTTGCTGCTATCTGTTTCCCCTTGTGTTCATGTTTGCAAACGCCATAGCCCAAAGCCAGTTGCCTATTGTGAGCTACAACTACGGTCTCGGCGACAAGAAAAGGGTGAGGTCGGCGTTCAAATTTGCTGTTGTTCTTGCGGCGTGCTGCGGCGCGTTGATGACAATATTGGGCATTGTGGCGAGCAAGCCGCTTGTTTCGCTTTTCATAAGCACCGGAACAAACGCTTTCCGCATTGGCGCGGAGGGTTTCCCGTATTTCGCCCTTAGTTTCGTGCTCTTTTCGTTCAACATGGTGGTCATAGGCTTTTGGCAGAGCGTTGAGCGTGTGGCAGAATCGGTTTTCTTCATGCTGCTTCGCGGTTTGGTGTTTCTCGTTCCCGTTTTCGTGTGGCTGCCGTCGGTAATGGGCGTGAGCGGATTGTGGCTTGCGGTGCCGTTGTCCGAGGTGCTTACGTGCATGGTCATTGTGTTCGTAACCATAAGGCAACGCCGCAAAATCTATCTTGACTGACGAACTCCCCCAAATGGAAAAGGACATGGAAAAACAGACGTTTTCATTGAAAGACTTCATTCCGCAGGCGGTAATATTGGATAACGGGGAATGGTGTGCCATGGAAACCGTGAAAGAATGGGTTTCAAAGGCGGCATATACCGTTTGTTGCGACGGAGCTGCCGAAAAGGCTTTCGCTTCCGGCATCTTGCCCAACGCAATTGTGGGCGACGGTGATTCGCTGTCGCATGTCATGAAAAGCAGATATGCCGACATTCTGCATTTGTTGGGAGAGCAGGATTACAACGACCAGACAAAAGCCGTGAGATTCCTGAAGTCAAAAGGAATGAACCGCATAGCCATTCTCGGAGCTACCGGAAAGCGCGAAGACCATGCCTTGGGAAACATAAGTCTCCTTATATATTATTTGCAGCATGGGATCATGGCGGTGATGCCAACCGATTACGGCGTGTTTGTTCCCTGCATGGACTGCACAAGGTTCACTGTGGAAAAGGGACAACAGGTTTCGGTTTTCAACTTCAACGCCACGGGCATGAAATCGAAGAACCTTAAATATGAATGCTACGACTTCGATATGCTTTGGCAGGGAACTCTGAACGAGGCAACGGCTAATGAGGTGGAAATATCCGCCAAAGGTTTCTATCTTGTATATATTGCCAAAGCAGTGAAAGGGAAAGAAGCGTAAACCGTGCGTTCCGGGAATTTTATCTCTTGGAGATAAAAAAGTTTTTCATTATTTCCGCGCATTCTTCTTCAAGTACCCCTGCGGTCACCTGCGTCTTGGGATGCAGCGGAGAGGGGGTGAGCTTGGTGTAACCCCGTTTGGGGTCGCCTGCACCGTAAACCAAACGTCCCATTTGCGACCATCCTATTGCGCCGGCGCACATGTAGCACGGTTCAACGGTTACGTAAATCGTGCATTCCGTAAGATATTTTCCGCCAAGATAGTTTGCCGCCGCAGTAATGGCTTGCATTTCTGCGTGTGCCGTAACATCGTTCAGGGCTTCCGTCATGTTGTGTGCGCGACCAATGACCCTGTCTATGCAAATCACCACTGCTCCCACCGGAACTTCGTCCTCGTTGGCTGCAAGTTGGGCTTCGGCAATGGCAAGCCGCATGTATTTTTCGTCATCGTTTGTTTTCATGTTGCAAACATACAACAAAAAGGTGAAAATCCGAAGAATGCTGCCCCGGATTCGAATATTGTTAAACGGGCTGAGGTAAACGGCTTGTGGTATGACCTCAATCCTGACAAGACTGCCGAAGTAAATGCAAATCCCAATATTAATTACGAAGGAGATGTTATTATCTGTTCGAAAGTAACAGATGACGAAGAAAATGAATACACCGTAACTTCCATAGGCGACTATGCGTTTGCTGGGCAGATAGGAATGAATTCCATTACCATTCCCGAAACCGTAGAGAAACTTGGTTCCGGAGTATTTGAAGAGTGCACAGGACTGACCAAAATAATTTGTGAATCTGCAACGCCCCCTTCTGCGATAAGTGAAACGGTCAAACCGCAGGTCATAGTGTTTAGAGCGGCAAGGCAAAGCGGTGTTGACGGCACGTTCAACGAATGGTGTTTCGAAAATGTGGAACTTTATGTCCCGAAGGGTAGTATTGATGCCTACAAGAGCGCAGAGCCTTGGCGAAAATTCAAGAAAATCGTTGAAAGTGTTCCTACCGGTATTTCCGTAGTGCCTGCGGATGAGATGGGAATCCAAATCAGCGGCAACAAGGTATATGCCAACGGAAAGCAAATGCAGGTGTACGATGTTACAGACGGCATTGTTTACGAGGGTAATGCGTCTGTTACTCTACAACGAGGCATTTATATAATAAAAGCCGGTGGAAGAAGCTTGAAAATTAAGATGTAATAATTAGGTTTATAGCAAAAGAGACCGTAATGGTTTTATGTGTCGGGTTCGGCAGACTTTGTTCTGCCGAACCCGATGTTTTTCGGAAACGTATTATCGGGTATATGGCTGCCCGGAAGATATGGCAAAAGTTCGGGTATGTACGTGCAAAAGTACATATATGTTTTGCTTCGAAATGCGTGGCATTTCGGGCGGATTTTATCGCGAAAAAAAGGAGGTATTTGCCTTGCCTTTTTTACGCTTCCCCATGTAATTAAAAATACAAGCCATATATTTTAAAATACAAGGCACTTATTTTAAAATAAGTGCCTTGTATTTTTTGCCATGTTAAGTGTTTGACATACAAAAGCTATTAAAAAGAAAGTAACGGGCGTTTTATTGCGTGTGAAAAAGGCATGTTTTTAACACATTTACGCCCATGGGGTTCACTGCAACAGTCGTTATTTTTGCTAGACGGTATGCGGGGTTTCACGGACTGCAATTATTTTCGCTAATTTTGCATCTCGAAAAAACATTTCGGAACATGACGAACTTTCAAACACCCACATCACGCGAAACATTGCGCAGCATTATGCGGATAGCCGTTCCTGCAATTGTTTCGAACATTTCCGTTCCGCTGTTGTCGCTTGTTGACACTGCTATAACGGGACATCTCGGTTCGCGTGTGTATCTTGGGGCAATTGCCGTGGGAGGAATGATTTTCAATGTGCTTTACTGGTTGATGGGTTTCCTGAGAATGGGTACAAGCGGACTGACTGCGCAGGCTTTCGGACGCAAAGATTCGCGCGACATGGCTTTGCAGTTTTCAAGAGCTTTGTTTCTGGCGTTGGGCATAGGGTTGCTGTTCGTGGCATTAAGCCCCTGGCTGTGCCGTGCGGTTTTTGCTTTTGTTGATTGTCCCGCCGATGTCGAAGCACCTGCCGTTACTTATTTCAGAATCTGCATTCTCGGTGCGCCGGCAGTGCTCGGAATTTATGCGTTCTCGGGTTGGTTTCTCGGAATGCAGAACTCTGTGGCTCCCATGTGTGTGGCTATAGTGCAGAATGTGGCAAATCTCGTGGCGAGTTTGCTGTTTGTGTATGCGCTGCAATGGAAAGTGGAGGGCGTGGCTGCGGGAACGGTGGCGGGAGAATACGTGGGGTTTGCGCTCTGCTTTGTTATATTTCGTGCCAAATACCATGCAGCTCTGCCGGGAGTGGAATTGACGGAAATCATGAACCGTGCGGCGTTTACTAAGTTCTTTAACGTGAACAGGGATATATTTCTGCGCACGCTTTTGCACGTTGCCGTAATGTCGTGGTTCACTATCAGCGGTGCGAGAATGGATGCCACGATTCTTGCGGCAAATGCGCTGCTCATGCAGTTGTTCGTAATCTTTTCGTATATAAGTGACGGAATTGCTTTCTCGGCTGAAGCGTTGTCGGGACGATATATAGGTGCGGGCAACTTGGGGGCTTTCAGGAAGATGATGAATGTGGTCGGAGCCATGTGTGCTGTTGCCGCTGCGATGTTTGCTTTGGCTTATGCTGCAGGCGGTGCAGGCTTCCTTTCTTTGCTTACCGATGACGGCGCAACGGTTGCGGCAGCCGTGAAATACCTTCCGTTTGCCGTGGCAATACCTTTGGTGTCGGTGGCAGCCTTTTTGCTCGACGGCGTGTTTGTCGGAGCTACGGCTTCGAGGTATATGTTGTTTTCGGCAATACTTTCGGCGGCGGTGTTCTTCGGCTTGTTTTTTGCGTTGAGGGACGGCATGGGAAACTATGCCCTTTGGACGGCGTTCATATCATTTTTGTTCATGCGCTCATTGGCTATGGCAATATTTTTTCGCCCTATGGTTGCAAAAGCTTTCGGAACGGCAGGGAAATGAAAAGAAAACCGCAACGCGAGATGCGCTGCGGTTTATGGCGAAAGGCTTATTTTGCCTGCGGGAACGAGGATATGCGCAACCGCGCCGCACCCATGGGAATAAGTTCCAAATCATATTTTTCGTTTGTCTGCACTGCGTTTTCATCGGGTAGGGGAGCGCAAAGCCCGTATTTGTCAATTCCCCAACCGGGTACCTTTCGTCCTTTGGCGGAAAAGACAAGCGGAACTTTTGTAGCCACAAAGGGATTTTCGTTTTCCTTTACTTTTTCTTTCTTTACGAGCTTTATGGGTTCGTCGGTGCATAGCGCGAAATTCCAGTCTGATGCGGGATGAATTAACCACGTTGGCCATTTTGAGGTGTCCGCACCTTTTTGCCATTTCGAATCACCTATTGCGGTTTTGTCGCTTTCTTTTTTCTCGTATTTCTCGTTTATGCGCAAAGAAAGGGTGAGCGGACCGTAGTCAACGCTGACAGAATTTTGATTTGTTGCCCACCGGCGCAGGCTTATGTCCATTGGAAATTCAAGTTCAACGAGATCTCCGTTTTTCCATTCGCGTTCTATTCTGAGATATTTGCCGCTTTCAATGCGGCATTCCAATGGCTTTCCGTTTACTGCGGCTTTTGCACCGTGTGTCCACGAAGGTATTCGGATGTACAGGGGGAATGTTACCTGCTTTTGGGCGGATATGATGAGTTTAACCTTACTGTCGAACGGATAATCGGTTTCTTCGGTCAAAACTATCTTTTGCGTTTCTTTTCCCACGAGGGCTGTGGTTTGGCAGGAGCCGAAAAGCACTGTGGCAAGTCCGTTGTCGTTGGTGGCGAGTACGAGATGTTGTGCGTAATAAGGCAGACCGAAACCGTGGTTGTGCTGACAGCAGCGGCTGCTAAAGGGATTCATGGCAAGAAACGGTCCGGCGTTTTGAACACCCGGGCTGTGGTCTTTTTCATCACTGACAACCATGTTGGCGCAAGTGAGATAGCGCAGAGCCTTATAGTCTTCGCTGAAAGCGGCAGGGAAACTGTTGAACGCCACGTCCTCGCAGTTTTCCGCCCAATACGGGTCGCCGGTTGTCAGCATAAGGATTTCGTCGGTTGCCATTTGTTCGGCGAATCCGCAAGTCTCGGTGCCCTGACGCGGATCTATGTATCCCATTCGCGCGTTCTCGTCTGCGGCAAACATTCCGCCCGGCATTTGCCCGAATATACGCCTTATGAGTTGCTGGTCGTTGTATGTGGCGCGGAGCAGACTGCTGTCTTTTTTGAACATGAAGTATTCGGCGGGTTCCCTGACGCCTTGCGCAATGTTCACATTGTGCCAGTTGGGGAGGTTTTGCGCTTGGGTCCAGTCGGCGGTGCAGCGGTGGAGTTTGTCGGCAAGCTTGAGCAGTTCGCCGTCGCCTGTGCGGTTGTAAAGCCAAAGCACGCTCCACAAATTGTCTCCGCCACGCGAGTTTTCCCAATACTTGCGCAGAAACTCGTTATCGGGAACGGTGAGCTGGTAATGGAAATATTTGGTCATGAAGTCCGTTACCCGTTTGTCGCCGGTGTATTCGTAGTAGTCTTGAAGCAGCCATAGAACAACCATGTTTGCCCAAAAATGGTCGAGACCTTCTTCGCGGGGACCGAAATCCCCGTCCGGTTTCTGGTTTTTCAGTATTGCGTCAATCCACAGTTTGCTTTCTTTCTGCATTTCTTTGCGATTGAGAATCCAAGCCATGCTTGAATATCCGCGCAACCAGTACGGCACTTCTTCCCAGCCCCATTTGCCGCCGGAGGAAAGCCATGCGTTGTCGGTTTTTTGCAGCCACGCGCTTATTTCTCCGAGATGTCCGCAGAGCCCTTCGGCTTGCAGATTCAATTGGGTCAGAAACCAACCTTGCGGTTTTATGCTGCCGGTGGGAAGTTTAATGAAAAACGAGGAAAGGAGCGGGGCTTTGTTGGAAATGTAGCAGGCGGAAGCGTCGGACGTGTTGGGACGGAGAACGGTGGTGATGCTTTCGGCACTGACGGAAACAAGCGTAAGCGGGCTGCAAAGCAATGCAACGCCGAGAATGCGTTTGAGTTTGCGGTTTATGTTCATAGATGTTTTGCTTGGTACAGATGTTAGTTGTTTATATATGGTTGCAAATATACTTTATTTTACAGAAGTAGATATTCGTAAGCGGATAAAAACGAACCCGAAGACGTTCTTATGTTCGTTTGGTGGGAGAGCGTGAATTTTTATGCCGCGAAGCGGAATTTCAAGAGCGTCCGACAGGGCAAAAGATGCGGATTTTCGAAGAAAATTTCGGGATGATTTTCCAATGGTTCGGCATATCGGAAAAAACATAAGGCATGTGGCAAAAAATACAAGGCATTTATTTTAAAATATGTGCCTTGTATTTCAAAATATATGCCTTGTATTTTTGAGTAAAACAAGTGTCTGAAATACAATGACTTATAAAAGTAGAGAAAAAATGCTGTAAAAGCCTGAATATTTGATAGTTATGAAAAAGAGCGAAAAACAGGGTGCGGATGAACGGCGTTATGGATTTTAAGAAGACAAAAAGTCCGCAACGTTGGTGGGACGCTGCGGACTTTTGATTCGTTATGTGTTTTATTTTTCTTGTTACCGGTGTGCGGTTTTACTTGATGTTAACCTCTTTGAACTGTACCTGCATCCACGGCAGGAGTTGTGAGGATTTTGTTATTATGAGTTGTCCTTTCTGTTCGGCGAGGAAGTGATAGAAATAACGCGCCTTGCCCTGCATAAGCGGGTCGGTGGTCATGTAATATACCGCGCGGACGTAAGGATAATTGCCCAAGGCTATGTAAGCTTGGAATGGTTTGTAGCTGTTGTCCACTTCGGGAATGGAAGAGTTGCTTACGCTCATCACGCGAATCTTTGGCAGGAACGAGAGATTGGTTGAGTCGTTTTCGTTTCTCAACCAGTCAACGCCTATAATGCCTATGGCTTTTGGATTGGAGGTGATGTAGTCTATGACAGCCTCGTTTGATTTTTGCGCGTAAACGTTTCCTTTCAGAGCTTTTCCTCCGCAAATGGAATCTTCAACGTATCTCACGGTTGACGATTGGGTGTTGTCGAACACAAGTTGTATTTCGCCGCTTTGGTGAGCATATTTAATTTGCTCCCATCGCGTAACCTGTCCGGTTACAATTCGGAACACGTCGTTTGTGGATATGAGAGTGTCGGGATTGGAACGGTTTACGATAAGCGCGATTCCGTCGGTGGCGATGCGTTCGGTCATTACGTTCAAACTGCGAGCCTGAAGAGCAGCTTTTTCTTTGTCGGAAAGCTGACGAGTGGCGAGACAAGAGCGCACACTGTCGTCAAGAAGCATCTGCAAAGCCTCCGATTCGCTGCAATAATAATATTTGAAAGTAGCTTCGGGGTATTTCAGATTGAACTGGTGCATTTCCTCCTCCATGACGGGCTTGAATGTTTCATCGATAGCCACTTTTATGAGGTCGGGATCGCCTTGGGGTTTCTTTTCTCCGCCGCATGACATCAGCGTGAAGGATATTGCTAACATCGATGCCGCAAAAATCACTCTTTTCATAATATATGCCGTTATAAAATTCCTGTTTTAGTTTGTTGCAAGTTGCACATCCGTGCCGCATTGCAGCTGATTTGAAAAATAAAAGCCGACCCGCAAGCGAGCCGGCCTTTATTATGAATGTTTTTATGTTGTGCCGAAAATCTAAATCCGTATGTTGTCGGAATATTAAGGTTTCCCGACACAGCTTGAATGCCGTTAGTCAATCTGGAAGCGCACGGGGCAGGTGTACCAAACGGCAACTGCACGACCTTGCTGCTTACCGGGAATGAACTTAGGCAAACTCTGAATCACACGTTTTGCCTCGCGATCGCAATATGGGTCGAGGCTCTTTAGAACCTGCACTTCTCCCACATGACCATCGGGATTGACAACGAAACGCAGCATTACCATACCTTGGATGCCCTGTTCGAGAGCTATCGAAGGATATTTGATGTGCGAACCGATGTATTTCAAAAGAGCTTCTTCACCTCCGGGGAACGAAGGCATCTGCTCTACAACGGTGTAAACCTTGGTTTCCTCTTTCTGTGAAGTAATCACTTCCTTGAGGTCTGCAACGTCTTTACCGTGTTCTTCATCGTTACCTTTAACGTCTGCGATAGAAATTGTGAACTGCGACTTACCAAGAGCTTCCTGAGTCTTCATCTCGTCCGCTTCATTAACCTGATCGTCTTCCTTAATGACAGGGGCTGTGAACTTAATGGAGCTCTTGATACGCTGCACCTCCTGCTGAGGCTGTTTGGGCTGCACTTTCTTAATGTGCTGGTCCTTTACTTCTGCTTCTTTCAACTTGGAGAAATTGGTAACTTCCGTAATCGTATCATCTTTCTTTTGAGGAATCACGAATTTAAGGAAGAGGGGAACCAACAAGCCTATGACTATGAGTGCAAGCACTACAATCAAAGCTATTTGGTTACGTTTTCCCAATTCAGCGCGCAACTGATAAGCGCCGTAAGCCTGGTTGCGATTGGCAAACACCATTTCGCACCATGATTTAGAGGCTAAATCCATTTTTGCCATAATATACTTCGCTAATTAGTTGTTTTGTTTATTTCGCGCCGGTCGGTTGTGAAGGTGCTGCGGCACTTTCGGGATGTTCTCCCTTATAGTGTTCAATCATCTTCTTGTCGAAGTCGCTGATTTTATCTATCACATACTTACCAATACCACAAATCTGCATTTCATCAAGAACATTGATCAAATTCTCGTAGATTGCTTCGTCTGTAGCTTTGATAATTACATTAGGCACGCCTTTTTCGCTCTTAATTTTTGAGAGCTCTTTGCGGAATGCTTCGTCCTGCTTCGCCATTACGCGAGGATTGGTACTTGCATTTTTAAGTCTTTCTTCTTTGAGTTTGTTTACTTTGTTAAGAGCAACGGCATTGCGGCGCTGCAAAAACGCGCGAAGACCATCTTTACCGTATGTGGTTTCCTTCAAAGTGTTTATTTCGGGAATACCTTCATAATAGTAAATTTTGTTGTCCTTATCCATAAGTATTGTTACTGCCTCCGAGGCTTTCACCTGGTTACGCTGATCTTCTTTCATGTCTTCTTTGTTTGAAGGCATGTTGATCTCCATAGTCTGTGGCTTAATCATAGATGTACAGAGCATGAAGAAGCAGATCAGCAACATGTTCATGTCCACCATAGGCGTAAAGTCTATGCGGCAACTAAATTTTTTCTGCTTGCTGCTACCTAATTTTGCCATAACATCTATAATTATTCTTCGGTTTTCAAGGCCGTTATAAGATTGTAACGGTTTTCCTTGATGTCCTGAAGAGAGTTCATCACTGTTTTAATCACTTTATAAGGAGCCTTTGCATCAGCCTTGATAGCAATACGCAAATCGGGATTTACATCACGAGCGCAAAGTATCCAGTCCTTAAACTCGTTGTGCAGGCTGTCGCACGGAATACCGGGGTTCTGCTCGCTTTTAAGATAAGCGTTCTGCGATTCTGTGGGCATATCAAGGAATCCCTGAAGTTGTCCGAATGGCAGACCGAACGCGGGAAGAAGTCCGAATTCCTTCTTTTGTTTTGCATTGAAGGAAACGCCGTATTTTTCCTGCATTTCGTCGAGAACTGACATCAAGTCGCCTTTCTTGTCCATGGAGAGGAATATTTTTCCGCTCTGTTCTACCAAGATGGTTACGATGTTTGATTCCGGAATTTTTATATCCGATACAGAGCCCGGGGTATTTACTTTAACGGGTTCGGGTTTGATGAAAGTAGAAGTCAACATAAAGAAGGTAAGCAGAAGGACAGTGACGTCGCTCATAGCAGTCATGTCTATGTAGACATCTTGTTTCTTTAATTTAAAACGTCCCATGATTTAACCTTTCTTGTTTGTTGATTAGTGAGTAGCCGAGAAAGTCTGTACGATTGTGAAGCCTACTTCGTCGAGGCTGAACGTAAGTTTGTCGATCTTGTTAGTATAATAGTTGTAACCCATAAGTGCGAAGGCTGCGGTTGCGATACCTGAAGCGGTGTTCACAAGTGCCTCGGAAATACCTACGGAAAGCATGGCTGAGTCTGTACCGCCTTCACCTGCAAGAGAAGCAAATGAACGAATCATACCCATAACCGTACCGAAAAGTCCGAACAATGTACCGAGAGTGGTAAGTGTTGCAAGAATCGGAAGGTTCTGCTGGAGCATAGGCATTTCCAATGCGGTGCTTTCTTCGAGCTCTTTCTGGATGGCGAGTACCTTTTGTTCTTTGGTGAGAACGGTATCGGCTTCCATTTCTTTGTATTTGCGAAGGGTTGCAGAAACTACGTTTGCTACGGAACCTCTTTGCTGATCGCAGAGTTTCTGTGCTTTTTCAAGGTCTTTTGCTGCGAGAGCTGCCTTGATGCCTGCTACGAACTTCACGAGGCTTGTCTTGCCGAAAGCGGTGCGAAGTGCGAAATAGCGTTCAATAATGAGCGCGAAGTCGGTGAGGAGGCAGGTGAGGATGATAGGCACCATGAAACCACCTTTGTACATTGTACCGAGAAGGTTGCCCTGGATAGGCTGGTTAGCGGGGTCGCCGCCCTGGAAGTTCTCCGGATTACCGAGAACGAATTTGTAGAAGCAGAATGCTATTACGAAGCAAACCACCATTACAAGCCACGCTGCTTTCACACCTTTGAAGCCTGCGCTTTTTGTTGCCTTTGGCTTTGGAGCAGCCTTAGGAGACTTAACTGTTGTTTCCATCTTTAATGATTTTGTTTTACGATTAATGTTTGGTTATTAAGTTATTGAATAAAATTCCGGTAAGAGTATGCCTTTTTAATGCACGAACAAAATTACTCTTTTATTCGATAACCGCAAAAAATAAGTAGGAATTTTGATGTTTTTTTTCTCTTGTTGAAAAATTTCCTGCACTTTGACGGCTGTAAATGATACAAAATCATGTGTGTTCCTGTTGGGTGGGGCTATGTGTCGCTTGGCTTTTTGCCGGTGTGCCGATTGACGGGAATCTCTTATGGCTTTATTCAATAATATGCGGTTAAAAATGGTGTTTTCCCGCCTTGCCGGAAAAAATACATGGCTTGTCGTAAAAAACATAAGGCACATATTTTAAAATAAGTGCCTTGTATTTCAAAATATGTGCCTTGTATTTTTGACGATTTCAAGTAGCTGTGCCACAATAACTTACGAAAGTTGCTTCAAATGGGGATATTTCTCTGAATTTCAGTGTGTTGCAGCGAAATGTATGCAAGGGATAAAAACGACGTGGCTTGCGGGGTGTATTGAATGAATATTCATAACGGCATTGTGCCGTGTGCTGACCGTTGCAGTCTGCTTTGCAGTGTTTTTATGTCTTATGCCATTGCCGTGGAGGCGGAGGCTTTTGCCGTTACGGGTTACAGGCTTGCCGATTTGCGGCATGAGAGGCAAGACGGGTCATTACGTATAGCATAGATAGCATTTTTACATATTCGCGGCGGCAAAGGGGTATTGTTTTATGGTTCTTGGGGGATGGGGTGTCTGAAAAAAAGTGTTTTGTATAGAGAAAATGCGTAACTTTGTGGTGAAATAATTAAAGAAATACAAACTCGAAAATGGAAAATATCGATTGGCAAAATCTCAAATTCGGTTATATCCCCACTAATTATAATGTGCGTTGTTATTATCGCAATGGCAAATGGGGTGAAATAGAAGTTTCTTCGGAAACAACACTCAACATTCACATGGCAGCCACTTGCCTGCACTACGGACAGGAAGCTTTTGAGGGATTGAAGGCTCACGGGTGCAAAGACGGCAAGGTCAGGATTTTCCGTATCAAAGCCAATGCGGAGCGTCTGCAAAGCACATGTCGCGGCATACTTATGCCGGAGCTTCCCACCGATTTGTTTGAAAGAATGGTGAAGAAGGTTGTGGAACTTAACCGAGAGTTCGTGCCGCCTTACGGACATGATGCATCGCTTTACATTCGCCCTTTGCTTATCGGCACGAGTGCGCAGGTTGGTGTGCATCCTGCCACGGAATATATGTTTTTGATTTTCGTAACTCCCGTAGGTCCGTATTTCAAAGGCGGATTTGCAAGCTCCAACTACGTTATAATGCGCGGTTACGACCGTGCCGCTCCGCTCGGAACGGGACGTTACAAGGTGGGTGGCAATTATGCCGCAAGTCTTGTGGCTAACAAGATAGCTCACGACCAGGGCTATTCGTGCGAGTTCTATCTCGATGCGAAAGAAAAGAAATATATAGACGAATGCGGCGCAGCCAATTTCTTCGGCATCAAGAACAATACGTATATAACGCCGAAATCGTCATCGGTTCTCCCTTCAATAACCAACAACAGTCTGCAACAACTTGCCAAAGACCTTGGCATGAAAGTTGAAGTGCGTCCCATTCCCGAAGAAGAGCTTACTACTTTTGAGGAGGCGGGAGCTTGCGGCACGGCTGCCGTGATAAGCCCGATAGAAAGGATAGACGATTTGGAACAGAACAAGAGCTATGTGATAAGCAAAGACGGAAAGCCCGGACCTTGGAGCACCAAACTCTATCATGCTTTGAGAGCAATTCAGTTGGGCGAGGCTCCCGATACGCACAATTGGGTTACGGTGATTGACTGAACAAATAAAAAACAAACCATAAAAAAGAAACAACCATGAAAAGCTTTAGCAGTCTGAAAGATTCTGCATTGAAAACCCTTGAAAACAAGTGGGGACAGTTCGTAGCCATAACTCTTGTGGCTTATGTTATAGGTTCGGGAGTTGGTTTTGTACCTTATGTCGGCACTTTACTGACTTTGGCAGTAATTCCGTTGGGATACGGATATTCCATAGCCATTCTGAAAAATTACAGAGGCGGTGAGATACAGCTTGTAGACATTTTCGATGCTTACAAAAATACCGAAGTTTTGGGGAGAGTGCTTCTGACACTTCTTCTGAGAGGTGTTTATATATTCTTGTGGTTGCTGCTTCTCATCGTGCCGGGCTTTATAAAGTCCATATCCTACACAATGACCGAATTTGTGCTTAACGACAATCCCGATTTGAAGTACGACGCCGCCATAACCCGCAGCAGCGAATTGATGAACGGACACAAATGGGAATTTTTCCTGTTTTCGTTGTCTTTCATAGGTTGGTTTTTGCTCAGTATCCTCACTTTAGGAATAGGATTCCTGTGGTTCACGCCATATTATATGTCGGCGAAATCAGCATACTACCATGGTTTGCTCGAAGATGAGGCTAACAAGGAACCGTATGGTCCGGATGATTACGTAAAAGTATTGCCGACCGAATGATTTGTGCAGAACAACATACATATATAAAAGAAGGGTGCGAATTTCGCGCCCTTCTTTTGTATATGAACGCAAATCGATAACTTTGCAACAGATTTAGTGTGTTTCACGTCAAGCATAAATAAAAATGGGAAAGAACAAACTTGCGAAATTCGCCGACATGCAGGCATATCCGAACGTTTTTGAATATCCGTTCCACGTTCTCGAAAACGCGGAATGCCCTATGCGCGGAAAATGGAACGCGGAAGTTTTCGGCAATTCCAATCCCATTACCCTCGAACTCGGATGTGGCAGGGGCGAATATGCTGTGGGGCTTGCGCAAAACTGTTCCGACCGCAATTTCATAGGCGTAGACATAAAAGGCGCAAGGATGTGGACGGGCGCAACGCAGGCTTTGAACGAAAAGTTGGGCAATGTGGCTTTCCTGCGTACCGAAATCGAGAACATAGACCGCATTTTCGCTCCCGGCGAAGCCGACACAATTTGGCTTACATTCAGTGATCCGCAGATGAAACGCGCCCAGAAACGCATGACATCGACTTATTTTCTGAAACGTTACCGTAACTTCCTCAAGGACGGCGGTGTGATAAACGTTAAGACCGACAGCAATTTTCTTTTCACCTATACAAAATACGTGGTTTCCGAAAACAATCTGCCGCTTTTGTGCATATCCGACGATGTATATGCCGAAAACTCCGGAGTGCCTGCGGAAGTTACATCGCTGCAAACCTATTACGAACAGCAATGGCGGGGCAGGGGAATAAAGATAAAGTTCATAAGTTTCGCGCTTCCCCATAACGGCGAACTGCACGAGCCGGATGTGGAAATACCTCTCGATTCTTATCGCAGCTACAACCGTCAGAAACGTTCCTCACTAGAAACATCGAAATAAATACATAAGAAACATGGCAATATATCCCAAACTAATAATGGACGCACTCGAGAAAGTGCGCTATCCCGGTACGGGAAAAAACATCGTGGAAGCCGGAATGGTGGAAGACAATATAAGAATAGACGGAAACAAAGTGTCGTTCTCGCTCATTTTCCCCAAAGAAACCGACCCTTTCATAAAATCCGTGGTCCGCTCTGCCGAAGCTTCGCTAAAAGCATACGTCAGCAAAGATTTGGAAGTTCACATAACCACCAGGAAAGCCGAAGCTCCCAAGAAACAAGAGCCTGTGCTTCCCGACATAAAGAACATAATAGCCGTTTCATCGGGCAAAGGCGGTGTGGGAAAGTCAACTGTTGCGGTCAATCTCGCAGTTTCGCTCGCCATGAAGGGTTATCGTGTAGGACTTCTCGACGCAGATATTTTCGGACCCTCCATGCCGAAGATGTTTCATTTGGAAGAATTTCAGCCGTTCGGTGAAAACATCGACGGAAAACAGTACATCATACCTGCCGAAAAGTATAACGTGAAAATGCTTTCCATCGGCTTTTTTGTCAATCCCCAAACTGCCACGCTCTGGCGCGGAGGTATGGCGAGCAATGCCCTGAAACAACTGATTTTCGAGGCTGACTGGGGAAAACTCGACTATTTTATTATCGACACGCCTCCCGGAACGAGCGACATACATCTGACATTGCTGCAGAGCATTCCCATTACGGGGGCGGTGATAGTGAGCACACCGCAGCAGGTTGCCCTTGCCGATGCGCGCAAAGGCATTGACATGTACAAGAACGAGCAGGTGAACGTTCCCATTCTCGGACTTGTGGAAAACATGTCGTGGTTCACTCCTGCCGAATTGCCCGAAAACAAATATTATATCTTCGGAAAAGGCGGTGTGAGCCGTCTTGCCCGGGAAATGAGCGTTCCCCTTTTGGGAGAAATACCCATTGTTCAGGCTGTATGCGAGAGCGGCGACAGCGGAACGCCCGTCGCCACTGACAAACACTCGGTGGTGGGAAAGGCATTCGACAAACTTGCCGACAACGTGGTTGCCGCCACCGAAAAACGCAACAGGGAACTTCCTCCTACAAAGCCTGTGGGTGTGAGATAAGGTTTCGGCAATGATGCGCGGTAAATAATCGCCGCCGCATGGCAAAAATTACGTCCGAAAACGCTTCGAAAATAGATATTGTGGGCAGATGCCGAAAAACATAAGGCATGTTGCAAAAAATACAAGGCACTTATTTTAAAATAAGTGCCTTGTATTTTAAAATATATGGCTTGTATTTTTCGCCATGTTAAGTTTCTGTAAGACAATAACTTATAAAAAGTCTTCAAAAAAGCCTTAAAGTGTTGGTTTTCTGCTGTTTGCGAAAAATCGCATTCTTTGCGCCGTTCAGCCTGCCGCATTGGCGGAAAAAATCAGGGCTTGCCGACTTGCTTTTCTGTGTCCGGATTTATTTCACACTCACCGAACCGGTGCCTATGTTCTGGTTGTCGGCAAAGATGTCGCAGCGATATATTCCCGCGCTCAATGTTTCGCCCACGGGAATGTAGAGTGTTACGCTTTGTTCCTCTCCGGTGTATTCAATGACCTTTGTTGCCGAGAACTGGAGGCTTCGGTTTTCGTAGTTAAACGACCCCGATGGGTTTACAACCGAGTTGGTGGGCTGCAAAAGGCGAACGTAGATGTTGCGGTTGCCTGTCGATGCGGTTATGTTCTTTGTAATGGTGAAATGAACCACGAAGCGGCGCACGTCCTTTACTTTCTTGGCGTTTTTGTTGCGTTTGTTCTGCGCCTGAACCGATATGCCCGTTGCGTCAAGCTGTGAAGCAATCGCCACTTTCTCCGAAAGATTTGCTTTCTCGCTGTTGAGGTTGTATATTTTTGCTGTAGCCTCGTTGTATTGCGCTTTTACATGTTCGTTCTCCGATGCCAGCGCAGTGTTCATGCGTTGCAGGGAGTCAACTTGGAGTATGTAGCTTCGCAAAACGGCTCTCACCGTGGCAAGTTCCTTTTTCAATCGGGTTATTTCTCTTGCGTCGTCGCTCTTCACCTGCTTCAGTTCTGCAAGAAGCTCTTGTGTGCGCTGCTGTTCCTTTGTGAGCTGCTGCATGAGCGAATCGTTTTTGATGGAACGCTTGAGTTCGTCGTATTGCAAGGCAAATTGTGAATACTCGTTCTCCATCTCTTTTTTGTCAAGAGTGGCAAGCTGCTGCAAATCGGCGTTGTTCTTTTTCTGTTGTTGCAGATTGTAGAAAGTATATCCCAAACCGCCGAGCAAAAGCACTATTATAATGGCTGCGGGAATGATGATTTTTTTCTTGTTCATAATAATGAGCAGTTATCTATGGCTTTGTTTATATGGCGCAAAGTTAATGGTTTTTTCAAATCCTCACAAATCCCACGCCTTAAAAGGGAATATCCCCCGTTTTCGGCTCGTGGTTGGCGGTGTCTGCCGAAGTTTTCAAATCGTCCGACGAAAGAATGCTCTTAACTTCCTCTTCGGTTTTGAGCAAACGCTCGCGGCAGAATTTTACAAGCTCCTGCGCACGTTTCAAACGCTCCGTCAGGTCGTCAATGTCCATGGCGTTCTGCTCAACACGTTCCACAATGCTCTCGAGTTCGTTCATTGCCTCGGCATAGCTAAGTTTTTCTCTTTCCATATCTATTGTTGTATATAATCAGTTTGTTTTCTCCACGCGGCTCACGGCTTCGCCCTTGGCAAAGCGGGTTGTAATGGTGTCTCCGGGCTTTAGCTGCGACGCATCTACTATTGCCTTTCCGTTTATGGTGGTTAGCGAAAACCCGAGATGAAACATCCTTTCCGGTCCTGCAAGTTTTATGTTTTTTTCTGCGGTGTCTATGCGTGTTTTGTTGGCTTGCAGCAGCGTAGCCACGGCTCTTTTAAGCCGCTCCGTGCGTCTTTGCAGTTCCAATGTCTGAAGTCGTGTGGCGTTTGTGGCAAGCATTTCCGTTTTTACGGCAAGTCTTTGCAGGCGTGTATCCTCGCGGGCACAAACTTCTTTGACTGCGCGCGGAATGCGAAGCAAAAGGCGGTCGAAACCGAGCCTTGCAATTTTGCACGCATTCGAGAACGCCGGCGCAATGCGCGATGCGGTGTATGCAAAACGCTTGTTCTGGTTTGCCACAATCTGTGTGGCCGCCCGCTGAAGGCGAACGGACAGCGCGGAGAGCGTTTCCGTCTCTCCCATGGCGCACGAAACCAAAAAATCAGCCACTGCCGTGGGAGTTTTGCAGCGTGTGTTAGCCACCAGGTCTATTACGGTTTCGTCTCTTTCGTGTCCTATTCCTGTTATTACGGGTAATACGAATTGCGCAATATTGGAAGCGAGCGCGTAGGATTCGAAACCGTTCAAATCGCTCACCGCTCCGCCGCCGCGAATTATGGCTACCGCATCCCAATTTGCCGCTTCGGCGGCAATACAATTGAGAGCTGTTATTACGGATGTCTCAACTTTATCGCCTTGCATGATTGCCGGGAAAAGTTTTATGTTGAACCGGAAACCGTAACCGTTGCTTTTTATATGATTCATGAAATCGCCGTAGCCGGCAGCCGTTTCGCTCGTAATAATGGCAATGCGCATGAGCGGACGAGGCAAAACAATTTCCTTGTTCATGTTTGCCACGCCGTCTTTTGCCAGTTGCGCAAGAATTTCTTTGCGACGGCGCACCATATCTCCGAGAGTATACGACGGATCTATGTCGTTTACCACAAGCGAAAGCCCGTAGCGTTCGTGGAAATTCACTTTAACGTTTACGAGTACCTTTATTCCTGCGGCGAGTGCCTGTCCGGTTTCGCGTTCAAAGCGTGCTTTTATTATATTGTACGTTCCCGCCCAGATTATACCGTTTGCCGAGGCAATGTCTTGCCCTGCTGCGTTTTTTTCAATGAATTTGCAGTAGAAATGACCGTTAATATTTCTTCTTCCCTCGCTTATTTCCGCTCTCACCCAATAGGTTTGCGGCAGAGCGCGTGCTATTGCCAGGCGAATGCTTGTCGTAAGTTCGTAAAGAGAAACTGCGTTGCTCATCAGGGACGTGCTTTCTTGTATGCCTTATAGTAATCGGGAACTCCGTAGCCGCACATGTTGTCGGGGTGTTCGCTTCTGTCGCCGCTTTGGTGCAGGAGTTCTATTATTTCCGTGGGTTTAAGTTTCGGCAAAGACTGCATCAGGCAGGCTGCCATGCCTGCTGTTATTGGCGATGAGAAAGATGTTCCGTTGGCATAGCCTATTCGTCCGTTGGATCTCACTACTGCAGCATAAATACCGCGTGCCGAAACATCGGGTTTCACTCTTCCGTCGGCAGAGAAGCCTCGCGATGTGAACGGTGCTGCCCAGTCGGCAGTGAAAACGGCACCTACCGAAAGCATGTCGCGCCCGTCGGCGGGAACGCCTATCTTTCCCCATTCGTCGCTGCCCGAATTGCCGGCACTGTTTACCACCAAGATTCCTCTTGATGCGGCGAGCGATGCGCTGCGACTTATAAGATGGGTTTTGCCGTCGAGTTCGTTGTATTTTACATTCATTGTCGTGTCGTCATAAAGGGCGTAGCCCAAAGAACTGTTCACAACGTCAGCCCCGACACTGTCGGCGTATTCCAAAGCCGCCGCCCATGTGTCCTGTTCTGCCGGAGTTTCCGTATAGGTATCCTCGCTCACCAAAAGCCAATACTCTGCATCGGGGGCGGTTCCCACTATCGACCCCGGTTTATTGGCTCCCATGCACGACAGAACGTTTGTGCCGTGTTGGTTTTCTGCATAAACGCTGCGCGAGGGGCGCACAAAATTGTGAGTTCCGAGTATTTTTACGTTGTCAAGGAGTTTCACAGCGTCGGCATTGTGAAAACCTCCGTCTATAATGGCTATCGTCATGCCTTTGCCGCGAAAGCCGAGGTTGTGGAGCTTCATGCCGTTGAGCATGCTTATTTGTTCGCTTGCGTAGCCGTAATATTCCGACGACAGAATGGTTGAGTCGTTAAGTTCGTCAAATCTCAAATCTTCCGGTTCGGGTTCGAATGGTTTGGAGTTGAATACTTTTTTCACTTTGCTCACAAACGGCAGCGAAGCAAGTCCTTCGAGTTTTGCGCTGTCGGTGCTTTGCACAAGGGCGGTGTTGTTCCATTTGCTCAAACACAGCACTTCGGCTCCCTCTGCGGCTATGCGTTTCACATAGGAAGGGCTTACGGGCATGTCGTAATCGTCTATTTTTATGCCCCATTTGGCGCGACGCAAAAGCGATTTCTTTGAAAGAAATGCTTCGGGCTTGCGTTTGCTGTAAGGCGATTCCTTTTTGTCCTTAAAGTAGACGCGATATTTGTAAACACTGTTTTGTGCCTGCGCTTCTCCTGTGGGAAGCAGCATAAGCGAGGAAAGAATCACACCGAAAACCGTATGTTTGAGTTTCATTGCTGTCGTGTTAATGTTGTATTAATTGTTATCGGGCTTCAAAGTTAGCATTTTTTACAGTAAAGACGGCATGTTGTTGGTTTTGAGCTTTTACTTTTTTTGAAAACAGGAAAAACTGCGTGATCCGGCGCTTTCTTTTTGAGTGGGTACTTTTGTCTGTTGCGCCGCATGTTCCGGAGCGGCGGATAAAGGCTTTTTCTTGCAAAAAAATCCTCTCGAT
Organism: Prevotellaceae bacterium; assembly: GCA_003150315.1. Classification (GTDB taxonomy): domain Bacteria; phylum Bacteroidota; class Bacteroidia; order Bacteroidales; family Bacteroidaceae; genus UBA6398. Next base: position 21,255 of record QAML01000093.1, read on the forward strand.
ATGCGCGGAATATTCATTAAAATCGTGCCGCTTTACCGTCTGCGAAAAAACATAAGGCACTTCGTAAAAAATACAAGCCATATATTTTAAAATACAAGGCACTTATTT
>QAML01000045.1 GCA_003150315.1 Prevotellaceae bacterium
GTGCCTTGTATTTTAAAATATATGGCTTGTATTTTTTACAACATGCCTTATGTTTTTCAAGACGTGGTAAAGAAGAAAAATAACAACAGAAAAGTTGCTCAAAAATTTATTCCGAATGGACGGATTTTTGCGATTCTCTCCATTCCGTGGGCGTGCAGCTTTCTTTTGCTTTGAAAATGCGGTAAAGATGTGAGCGTGAGGAAAAACCACATTTCGCGGAAATCACGTCGTTGCTGTAGTTGGGAAAGTCAATCATCATCTTTTTGGCGGCATCGAAGCGAATGTCGCTAAGCCATAACCTGAAAGTAGTGTTGACAGACTTTCCCAAATATTGCTTCAAATCTTTCTGAGAAATTTTTAGGGCGGAAGAAAGTGTCATCAAGTTGACCGAACTGTCTTTATATCCCTCGGTTTTGCACCAATCTTCGAGTGCGAGTTTAATGGAACATTCGCGTTCGGGCGACAGCGCCGTGTCGGATGTTTCGGAATCTTCTTCATTTTCTACAACAGAAGTGTTGGTGTGAGTTTGTCCGAATGCGGGATAAATGTAGTCATTTGCATTTTTCGGAGTCAGTGTGTCTTCGGAGGGTGTATAGTTGTAGGCAATGGCAATGAAATTCATATTGAAGAACAGTACGGCAAGCAGTGCAATAGGTCCAACTATGTACAGTAGGGTAGTGGAGAGAATGGCAAAAGGCATTACAAATGCTGCAAGGAAGAGGAATGTAAGACCTGCATGTGAGTATCTGACAAACGGCATCAAGTCTGTGGCGGTCATTGTTTCCAATATTTTCTTTCGCTTAAGCATTTCGCGGAAGTTCATATAGATGCAAAACACAACGTTTGCGCCAAAGAGAAAAAGCATGACATATAGCCATGCGCCGATGTGCATGTTGCCGTTTAGGAATGCGCCAATACCGAAAACAATGATTATTGCGGCATAAAAGCAAGCGCAAACTGTGCCAAACTTTCCACGCTTGGTTTGTGTGGTCTCTATATTATATATGGCGTAGGATATGAGTGTGAAGCATGGAGTATAGATAAGAATGTTCACAACTGCCCCGAGATCATCGGCATGATTGCGAAAGCCGAAAAGCATTTGCATCAGATATTGCGCAGCCATGCCTATCATGGCGATGAAAAGCATACTGCGCGATTGCTCATAGCGTGTGTTTGTCCATTTGACATGCAGACGACTGATGCCAATGACTAATGCATTTATCACCATAAAGATGAAGCATGCAAATTGCAGTAAATATAAAGAATCGGTTTGCAATATGGTACTTTATGTTCCCCGATGGAGTTGGTAGAACAAATACGTTTTACAATACAAAAATACAACAATTCTCAAAAATATTCCCTCTGCCTGAAAAGAAAGAGAGGATGTTAGAAAGAATGTGTGTTGAAAAAGCGAATTTCTTTATGTTTTAGTTCTTACGAATTTGCGCATTATTTGTACTCAAAGCGGTAAAGATTTGTACATTTACTCAGAACAAAACGCGTGTGCGTATAAAACAAAAGACCTCCATATAAATTTATGGAGGCTTTTGTTAGCTTTGTATAACCGGAAAGGTTACTTTAGTTCAAATGTTGTTTCGCTGCTTTCTTCGTCGATAGTAAGTTTGTCTTCGCGAAGTAACCAGCCCAATCCGAGATAGAAGTCTTTTTCGTTGATTTTGGCTGCTTTCTTAATTTGTTTAAGCGTCATAGCACCCTTTTCATTGAGTACGGTCCAAATCTTTCCTGCTGTTTCTCCAGCTTTTTCTTGTAGCATAATATTTTTGTTTTTGTGGATTTGAAGTTTTTCTTAGTCTTCAATTTATACCGAAGCAAAATTAGCGTTTTATTTCCTGTGCCTGTGCTACAATAATGAAAATTTGAATGTTGCGCACAATATGACTAGAAATTTGCAATACAAGTTTTACAAACAAAAAAGGCTGTAAAATTATTTACAGCCTTTTTATAGAGTGGTTTAGTAATTAATATTCTGCCTGAATTATTCCTTGTTTTGATGTTTCTATGAATCTCACGATGTTTGAAATCTCTTCGCTTTGCGGAATCTGCTCTTTTATTTTCATAACAGCGTCTTCTATGCTTGTATCTCCATTGAAAACGAGTCTGTAAGCATTGGCAATGTGTCGCAGAATACGTTCACTGACATTCTTGTAGTTTGCAAGGATTTTGGCATTCACACCGTGGTAAACAACGGGATTACCACTTGTGATAATATACGGAGGAACGTCTTTTTGAACTCTGCACCCGCTTTGGATAAGTGAAAGTCGTCCAATTCGGTTTCCTTCGTGAAGAACCACAAGATTGGAAAGAATGGCTTCGTTTTCAATAACAGTGTTACCAGCAATGATTGTTGCTATGCCAAGAACGGTGTTGTCGTGAATGTCAGCATCGTGGCATATATGCACTTTCTCCATTATGTGATTGCCGTTGCCAATTTTTGTAGCTCTGTCAGCATGTGTGCCTCGTGCAATTACAACATTCTCGCGAATATCATTATTGTCTCCAACAATTAAACGACTTGCTTCGCCGTGATATTTGAAATCTTGCGGATCAACTCCCAAGAGAGCGTGTCCATGGATTCTGTTGTTTTTGCCGATAGTAGTTCCTTTAAGAACTCCTGCATAAGGCATTATGATACAGTTGTCTCCAATTTCTACATCTTCGCCTATAAAAGCGAATGGCATTACTTCAACGTTGTTTCCCAATTTTGCTGTTGGGTCAACGTATGCTTGCTTGCTTATCATGGTCAATGTCTTTTATGATTAGTTTCTGCCGCCTCCGAGTGCTGCGTATAAGTTTACGGCTGCCTGAAGTTTGGCGTAATTATCATTTATAAGTGTTAGTTGCGCATTAAGTAAAGACATCTCTGCAGTAAGCTTTGCAAGGTATGTGGTAGAACGGTCGTATTTGAAAAGCTCGTTTGTTTGGTCGCGTGTCTTTTCCAAAGCTTTTACCTGATCTTTACATATAGTTGCCTGCTCGCATGCAGATTTGTAAGAATACAGAGCGTTACTTACTTCGCTTCCTGCATTCAAAAGCGTTTGCTCAAAATTATTTTGTGCTGTGCGCTGTTGTGATTGAGCAATTTTAAGTTGTGCTGTGAGTTTGCCTTGTGCAAATATCGGCTGTGTCAATTGTCCTACGAGAGTTGTTATTATTTTGCCGGGATTTACAATCTTTCCGTTGCTGTTTGTCCAGCCTGCTTGTCCCGTTATAGTGAGATTGGGGTAGAAAGCAGAGTAGGCAGCGTTAGTTGCATAAAAAGCATTTCTTAAAGAATACTCGGCAGCTTTCACGTCAGGACGGTTGGATAGCAATTGCACAGGAACACCTGCAGACATATTTGCGGGTAATTGTTGTGCGTCAAGAGTGGAGCGGGTAATAGCATGAGGAGCTTCGTGCAAAATCTTGCATATTGAGTTTTCTGTTTCTCTGATGCTTTCTTGTAAAGCCGGTATGGTTGTATTTATTTGCAAGTAATTAGCTCTGCTTTGTTCTACAGATGCCGTATTTGTCATTGCTGCTTTTTGCATCGCTTCCATGGCTTTTACGTTCTTTCCCCAGAGTTCCGAAGTCTCGCGAGTAGTTTGCAATTGCTCGTCAAGCATGAGAAGAGTATAATATAGGTTTGCCACGTTAGCTATAATCTGTGTTTGTACAGATTGTTTATAGGCACTGCTTTGCATAAGTACAGACTTTGCTTGTTCTTTAGCATTGCGAATGCTTCCTAACAAATCTGCTTGCCACGAAGCAACTAAAGGAACGGAATATGTCTTAACAGTTTTTCCTCCGCCAAAACTGTTGAGCGTTCCTTGCGCATTCAAACTCAAAGAAGGAAGATAAGCAAGTTTTGCCGATTTTAATGCAGCCTGCACCTGTTCTATGTTTTCTTGAGCATTAAGCAAATCTGTATTTTTCGTCAATGCTTTTTCTATCAGAGTCTGCAAGTTCGCATCTGTGAAAACTTGTCTCCAAGGTGTGTTCCCGAAGTTCAGTGTATCACTAACCAAAATACCGGTAACACTTGTAGTGTCGCGGTAAAGCCCTGTTGTCGGAAGATTGCTTGGACGTTCGTAATTAGAATATATTCTACAGCTGTATAAGCTGAAGGCAGCAAGCAGCAACATAAAAATGTTGCCTGCTGCTTTCTTTATATTTATGATTGTTATCATGTGTCTCATTTTTTTATGGAATATTGTGCAATATCTCCGCTGGCATCGCTGTTATCAATATCTTCCCAAACCATAGGTTTAACTTTTTCCTGAAGATATTCGAATATAACAAAGAGAGAAGGTATTACGAAAATCTGGCAAATAACACCGATAAGCATACCACCAACTGCAGCTGCGCCGAGGGAACGGTTACCGTTTGCTCCAACTCCCATGGCAAACATAAGCGGGAGAAGTCCGACAATCATAGCAAGTGATGTCATGATAATAGGTCTTAAACGTGCTCCTGCGCCGAGGACGGCAGCCCAAGTTATGCTCATACCCATTTTTCTTCTTTCGAGCGCGAACTGCACAATAAGTATGGCGTTCTTTGCAAGCAGACCAATAAGCATGATTAGTGAAATCTGTACATATATATTATTAGATGCCGAGCCTAAGAACGGTAATACAATATTTGCCAAACCAAGCAACTGTATGAATATAAAGCTACCGGCAAGTCCGAAAGGTACGGACAGAATTACCGCCAATGGGAGCAAATAGCTTTCGTATTGTGCACTAAGAAGCAAATATATAAATGTTATACAGAGCAAGAATATAATTGCCGTTGCGCTACCGCTGCTTGATTGTTCCTCACGGGTAATACCTGAGTATTCGTAGCCATATCCGGTAGGCAAGTACTTTTCTGCCACTTCTTGGATGGCTTTAATAGCCTCACCACTACTGTAACCGTCTCCCGGGTTTCCGTTAATAGCCATTGACGTGTACATATTGAAGCGGCTGATACTGCTCGGACCATAAACTTTTCTTACAGACATAAACTGCGTGATGGGAGCCATTTCGTTACCATTGCGTACTTTTATTTTCTTCAAAGATTCCAAGTTGGTACGTTCGCTGCGTTCGGATTGTATCATGACACGGTAGAGTTTACCGAATCTGTTGAAGTTCGAAGCATATAGACCGCCGTAATATCCTTGCAAGGTGGTAAGAATATCGTTAGGGGTGAGTCCTGCTTTCATACATTCAGCAGCGTCAATATCAATCATGTATTGAGGATAATTAGGACGGAATGAAGTTTGAGCCTGAGTAATCTCCGGTCTTTCATTAAGATGAGCTATGAAATCCTGTGCAATTTTGTAGAAAGATTCAATAGAACCGCCGGTTTTATCCTGCAGGTTTATTTGGAAACCGTTCGAAACACTGTAACCGTTAATCATAGGTGGACCAAAGAAGAGAACCTGTGCGTCTTTTATCAAACGGCGTGCATTTAGATAAAGAGTACCAACTACTACATTGGAACTTTCTTTTATAGAACGTTCGTCCCAGTCTTTTAGTTTACAGATAAACGAACCAGCATTCGAACCTTGTCCGCCAAGAAAGCTATAACCGGAAATCTGCGTATGGCTTTGTACTGCGGGATTTGCAGTAATCAAACTGTCGATCTTTGCCAAAACTGTTTCGGTGCGGTCCTGTGAAGTTCCTTCAGGAAGGTCCACAGTTCCCATAACGGTACCAGTATCTTCATTAGGAACGAATCCCGTAGGAGTAACTGCCATCAATGTAACCAATGCAGCAATGCCTATAACCACAAAACCGAGCGTCAGATACGGACGATGAATCTGTTTCAATACTGCATTTTTATATTTACCGAGCAAAGTATTATATGTGGTATTGAAAGCCGTGTGGAATCGGTCAATGAAAGTTGATTTCTTTTTCTGATTCTCATCGTGAGGTTTTAGGAATATTGCACAAAGAGCAGGACTAAGTGTAAGAGCATTCAGAGCCGAAAGTGCAATTGCAATAGCCATTGTCAAACCAAACTGACGGTAGAATATACCGGAAGTTCCTGAAATAAAACTTACAGGAATAAACACCGCCATCATCACGAGGGTAATGGATATGATTGCTCCTCCAAGTTCGTGCATTGCATCAATAGATGCTTTGCGCGAAGATTGATAACCCTGATCAAGTTTGGCGTGAACGCCTTCCACGACGACAATGGCGTCGTCGACGACAATGGCTATGGCTAACACCATTGCTCCCAAGGTAAGAAGATTTATACTGAAACCGAGTAATTTCAGGAAGAAGAAAGTTCCCAGCAATGCCACAGGGATTGCGATTGCAGGAATAAGCGTGGAGCGCATATCCTGAAGGAAGATGTAAACCACGATAAACACAAGAATAAACGCTTCGATAAGTGTTTTCAATACTTCATGTATTGATGCAAACAAGAAGTCGTTTACATTCTGTGCAACGTTTATATCCAATCCTGTGGGAAGATCTTTCTTTGCATCGTCCAAAACTTTGGTAAGATCCTTTACAACCTGTGTTGCATTAGAACCTGCCATTTGGAAAGCAATACTTGTTACACCTGTATAACCATTTACTTTGTTTGTGAAGGCATAGGTAAGACGTCCCAATTCTATGCGTGCAATGTCTTTAAGTCTAAGAATCTGACCGTCCGAAGTGGCACGTATAACAATGTTCTCAAATTCGTGTTCGTCCTGCAAACGACCGCGATAACGCAAAGTATATTCAAATGTCTGATTCTCGCGTTCACCAATTTTACCCGGCGCAGCTTCAATGTTTTGTTGTGCCAGGGCGGTAGTTACATCGGCAGGCATTAAATGATACTGAGCCATAAGCTCAGGCTTGAGCCATATTCGCATGGAATAGTCAGCACCCATCACAAAAGCTTCACCAACGCCGTTTACACGCTGAATTTCAGGAATGATATTGATTTTTGCGTAGTTTTCAATAAATCTCTGGTCGTACTTACCGCTTTTATCATAGAGGGTAAATACCATCAACATACTGTTCTGGCGTTTTTCGGTGGTAACACCGATTTTTGTTACTTCGGCGGGAAGAAGACCGGTTGCGGAAGACACTTTGTTCTGTACGTTCACGGCTGCCATATCCGGGTCGGTTCCCTGTTTGAAAGTAATGGTGATACTTGCATCACCGGTATTTGAAGCCGACGAAGACATGTAGTCCATGTTTTCCACACCGTTTATAGCTTCTTCCAAAGGCACGACAACACTGTTTAGAGTTGTCTGTGCGTTTGCACCGGTATAAGATGCTCTTACAGACACAGTAGGAGGAGCAATGTCAGGATATTGCTCGATAGGCAGGGTAACCAAACCTATCACACCCAATATTACGATGATTATGGAAATCACCGTTGACAGCACAGGGCGATTAATAAATCTGTCTAATTTCATTTATTTCAATCTTATATGTTTATGTATGTTTTGCAGCAGCGTGGATTAGAAAGGCAGTTTGCCGTCTTTCTCGTCTTGAAGAGTCTGCTGGAAATTCTTTGCCGACTGTGCAGCGGTTATAGGCTTTATAACCATGTCGTTTTTGAGAGTGTTTACACCTTCCACCACAATTCTTTCGCCACTTTCAAGTCCTGAAGTAACAATGTAGTTCTTTCCGTCGTTCTCACTTGCCACTTCTATTTCACGTTGTGTAACTTTATTGTCTTTTCCTACAACATATACAAACTTCTTGTCCTGAATTTCGTAAGTGGCTTTTTGAGGAATAACGATTGCTGCGTTGTAAGTTTGTGGAATCAGGATGCTTCCCGTACCGCCACTGCGAAGTTCGTGCTTAGGATTGGGGAATGTGGCACGCATGCTTACCGAACCTGTGTTTTGATCGATTACTCCGCTTACGGTTTCTACTTTTCCGTCATAAGCATATATAGTTCCGTCTGTAAGCTTAAGCTTTACGGAAGGAAGTTGTGAGATTGCAGCTTTTACATTGCCGCTGTTACGTGTCATCTCGAGAAGTTGTTTTTCTGTCATCGAGAAATAAACATACATTTCTGCAATGTTCGACACTGTTGTAAGCGGAGTGGCACTTGCAGAACTTACAAGGCTACCAACCCTGTAGGGAATTTCGCCTACAACACCGTTTGACGGGCTGACCACAGTGCAATAGCTCAATTGTTCAAGTGCGTTTGTGAGATTAGCCTTGGCTTGTGCAAGTTGCGCCTCTGCCGAAGCCAAATTGTCAAGGGCTGTCTGAAGGTCGAAGTCGCTTATGATTTGACGCTTGTGAAGTTCGCGTTTGTTTTCAACTGTGAGTTTCATGGTATTCAAAGATGCTTTTGCCACTTCAACAGAAGCTTTCGCGCTTTTAACCTGTGCTTCGTATTGCACACGGTCTATCATGAACAATGGTTGACCTTGTTTTACCGTACTTCCTTCGTCAACGCATAGTTTGGTTATGAAACCCGAAACTTTCGGACGAATTTCAATGTCCTGCTTACCCTTTATGGTTGCCGGATAAGACGTGGATTGTTCCGAAGAACTTGTAGCAACTGTTTCTACTACATACTCGTCAGGGGTATTTGTGTCCTGACTCGATTTCTTGCCGCAACTTACGAAGGCAAGAACCGCCAATGCGATTACAATTCCGTTTCTAATCATTGGTTAAACTGCTTTGTTTTATACTCTTTATTTATCCATGCAAAGTTACGAAACATATTTTTCCTCAAAAAACATTTCCCTTGGGTTTCTCACTTAATAATTACTAATCAAATGCTGTTTGTAAGGTAAGATTTGTTAAATGGAAGCAAAAGAAACCGTAACAGGCGAGAAAGCCCCGAATCATTACTATTTTCTATGCTTTCGTGAGTCATTGACATGTAGAAAACAGATACAAAAAAGCCTTGTTTTTTGCCCTGTTCCCGCACCCAAGAAAATACACATGGCTTATCGCAAAAAATACAAGGCACTTATTTTAAAATAAGTGCCTTGTATTTCAAAATATATGGCTTGTATTTTCCGCCTTTTCAAATAGCTGAAAAGCAATGTCTTGAAAAAGGGCTAAAATGACGTTGTTTTTTACGAATGTTGGGGGCGAAAAAAATGTTCAAAACATAAAACTCTGTTCATCCAAGTATGTGAACGGATTATAATGGATTTTCTGCATATATTTTAGAGAAATAAATTCTCTATGAAGGTTTTCCTGTTTGTCAATCATGCGGTCAATCTCTTCAAGAATGCTTTTTTGTGTCTCGAACTTTCTTTTTATTGCATATAAGTCAAGCAGTGCATCAACATCTTCGGTTTTGTCGAAGTAAGTTTGGATATTCGAGGCTGTTTTGCGGTAAATGTTGGTGCTTTTAATGCTGTCGCCGTTTTCTTCGTACTGCAATGCCCGGAACGAATCAAGATACATTTTTTTGTGATATGGCTTGAAGAAGATGTTCTCATCTAACGAGCGCACAAATTCCTCGCCTTGCGAATAATGTTTGAGCAGAAAAAGTACCCTAAGCTTGGTATATGCAATCCTGGAATCAATTTTGTTACTGTCGGTTTCATTATAAATTTTCAACGCATAGTGTAAAAGCATTGTGTCTTCGGAACAATAATAACCGTAAATCAATGAATCTGCAAACGAAATGAGTTTGTCGCTGCTTTTTCCCGAAAACCAGTTGCAACTTGTCATACTTATGCAAGCGATTAAGGCAATCGCGATGTATATGATATGGTCTTTGCACCATGTACATATATTAGGATTTGTATTAGATGCGGACTGTTTGGACATGGTTTCGTTATTTCTCAAATCTGTAGCTTATTATTCTCCCGTCTTTACAGTCTATCTCCATGCAAGGTCTTCCTCTGTAACCCATATTCCTTGCAGAAAAAACCAGCCAACAGTTTTTTTCTTTATATACTTGTATCGGGCGTTTTTCAATTATGGTATCATTGAATTCTGTAAACCAAACCGCCTCGGCTATGCGGGCTGCCATTTTAGCGGAAACGCCTTTGAACAAATTTATATTTGTTTCCGGATTGCAGTTTAAGAATATATTACTTTTGTCAATGTCAATTTCTTTGTCGTCAAGGTAATTGTATTTTACGGTTTTGTCTTTTTGCATTTGGCTTGTCTGTAAAAAACTGTATATGTCATACCTGTATCTCATGAAATACAAGGTGTCTTCCATGTTTCCGCACTTGGTTCTGTAATAACCGGTCTGTGCAGTAAAAAAGCATAGCAGCGGAATTGCTATAGCGATTATAATGTTTTTCTTTTTCTCTTTTGTCATTTTGAACAGACTTTTTTCTTATTTGTAATCCTGTTATCCAAAATATTCTTCTATTAATTTGTTTATTTCTTCAACAAAAGTGTTTGAGTCAACAATCTTTCCAAATGGTTCCTTTTTGGTAGGAAATACATTGATTAAAATATCATTTTGACGTATGTATTCCATCACAGAATCTTCAAAAGTCTCCCAAGTAAATGCGGAATATTTATAATTATTCTCCCCCTTTACACAAAAAACTTGTGCATATTCTTTAGAAGACCATACCGGCATAAACTTTTTATTACCATCTGTCTGAATGATCAAATAACCATCTTCATCTAAAATATACCACAAAGCTTCTGCATCAGCAATTCTTTTTATTGTGTAAGTATACCTAATTTCCGAGTTACATTTCTCAAGAGCTTGGAATTCTTCTTTTGAAATCCAAAGTTCCCTTATCTTTGTTTCTTTTTCCATTATTGTCATATTTATGTTGTAACTTATGATTACTTTCTAATTGCAATTGGCTTTCTTTATAAGAATAACCTTTTGCTGCTTCTTTGCCACGAGGATGGGCAAGAACCTTACCTGGGGGGTGTGTATTATAGTAAGCTTTTTACGTTTTAGATTATTTCGCTCTTGCTTTTTCCAACCTCTGTCTGCCTTACCCAATTTTGGTTCATCACCCAATTCTATGAGTCGAGTTTGTCTACCAGTTCTGCCTTTTGGGGTAGAATTTTTGCATAATTGGCAATTGCAACATTTTCTATGGAATTTGCTACCTTTAATGCCTTTATTGCTGTTGCCGCACCGCCCGGGACACCAGGTATAGCTGTTGCTGCAACATCAACAATCAGTCCTGCTCCGTCTAAAGCAGCTCCAACAATATTGCCGGCAGTAACATTTGCAACAAAGCTCGTTACTCCCATCGCAACGTTTGCAGCATCCCATGCTGTGTCTATAAATCTTCCGTCGGGGTCAATGAAAGTTACGGGATTATTGTTGCAAAAAGCGTATGGACTGATGTTGTAGTATTTTTCGCACAGCGGATCGGGCGAAGTCCAAAAGGCAGCCGCCGGGTCGTACAGCCTTGCGCCGTAATCGTAAAGGTCAAGTCCGTGTTTGCGGTCGAGATATTTTCCGCAATACTTGTAAGACTGGAAACCGGGAGCCGTACAGACATCTCCCCAAGCCCCTCCCCGGGCATAGTAAAGGTTCTGCTGCAAAACATTTCCGTCCTCGTCCGCCACGGAGCGCACGCTGCCCAAACGGTCGCGCACAAAGTAACGGTATTTCGCCACTCCCGAGGAAAGTTCGCAGAATCCGCCGTCGAAAAGGAACTTGTCCAACCTCCCGTCCCTGCAAACAAACGGTCCGAAAAGCTCCTCGGAGTTTATCACCGCCGCCTGCACCGCCACAGAACCTTCTCCCGCCCGCAGATTCGCCGCTCCGCTCCGCCATTCCGTCTTGAGTTTCTCCCCCGAAGCCGTGTATGTGAACGCCGTATGGTTTCCGTCGTCGAAAGTCATCTTTTCGGGCGTTCCCCAATCGGCATACGTTACGGTCATCCCCTTGTATGGGTCGCTCACGAGCCTTCCGTTTCCGTCGTAAGCGTATTCGCCACTCCTGCCCCGGTTCTTGAAATCGAACGACCCCGCATAGGCGAGGTTTACTCCCCGGTCGGAAATTGAAAGCGGGCGGTTTCCGTCAAGCGTGTAGTATAAAACGTCCGCCGCAGTGTTTAACATCGGCGCGTAATCCGCCCATCTTACGAGCCGCGTGATATTGCCGTTTGCATCGAACGCCGTTGTCTCCGTGTGCTTCCTGTCTCCCGACACTGCTTCCGCCTCCGTAAGTCTGCCGAGAGCGTCGTATGAGAATCTCCACCTCGTGGTGTCGGTACCCGAAGCCCCCGTTTGCGGAGCGGGCGAATAAATGTCGGTTGCAGACGAGGGACTGCCGTTGAAACGTCCCGGAGTATAGGCGGTGATACCCTTATATCCCTTTCCCGCCACCTCCGTAACGAGATTGCGTATGTTGTAGGAATAAGCAATCCTCCCGGCTTTCCCCGGCAAAGTATTTCCGACCACACGCCCGAGCGCATCGTATGAAAGCGAAGCCACCCTGCGGGAGTCATGTCCGTTAACCAAAAGATCCTTCGATACCAACGCCCCGTTGGAACCGTAACCGTAGAAAACCGATACCGAATCTGTCAGCCCGCCGTGCGAAAGCGCGAAAACCCTGTGCCGGGGCGAGCCTGTGAAAGTATATTCCGTGCGCTCCGAAAGCTTTTCTCCCGAAGGATACACCGTTTTCGAGACAGATAGTCTGCCCTCGGGAGTGTAATACAAGGCATTGTAAACAAATCCTCCGCCCGACACCGCAGTAATGCTCCCCGTTTGGAAGCCCTTGGCAGGGTTGGGAGAAGAAACGTTAAGGAAACCGCTTTCCCTGCATTCCGCCACAGCCGGCGAAAGCAGGAAGAGATAATCGTCGTAATAGAAAACCTGCTCTATCTTTATGCCGGAGAACGAAATGCCTTTGAAAAAGTATCCCGTATCCTCGAAACCGTTTGCTACATCCGGCGCGGAATCGGCAGCGGCATGCTTCGGGGCATCCGGGAAACCGTTGCACGTGCCCTGCACGGCCGTTCTTCCGAAACGGTCATAGAGAATGAAACGGCTTCTTCCCTTTTTGCGCAGCACCCCGTCCCTTACAACCGCCGTTCTTCCCGCAGTGTCGCGGTGCATTTCCACAGGTTCGCACCCCGGAATGCGGCTGTAAACACACTCCGAACGCCTGTCGTAGCGGTACTCGTAGGCATGTTTCAGAAGATTCGAATCCTCCTGCATCCCGGGAGTGAGAACAAAACTCAGTCTCCCCGCGTCGTCATAAACAAAATAGGTGTCGTTATTGCCGTTTCTGCGTTCCAGCACCTTTCTTCCCCGCAAATCCGAGAAAACCTCCGTGGAAATGCCGTCCTCATCGGATGTCAGCACCCCTTGAAGCGTACCTTCGCGCCACATACCCCGCGAAGCGAGCTTTCCCGAGGCATCCACGCAATACCTTTTCACGGGTGCGTAAGCGCGGTTCACCGTATAGTCCGACAGCTGCGCCTTTCCCGCGAGGTCTCCGCCCGCATTGCGCACCGAAGAAACCCTTCCGAGCGCATCGCGCCTCGTAAGAGAGAAAGGCACACTGTCTCCCTCATGCGAAGAAACGGCAAGAGACTTTACCCTCTCGGGCGTAAGAAAATCGAAACCCGTCAGTCCCGTAGCCGGGAGCCATTTGGCGGAAGTCCTTCCCGCGAACGACTCCCCGGTCAACGCTCCCGCCACATCTCCGCCGGGCGAAAGTCCGTCGGTAAGCAGCAGAGTTTCTCTTCCGATGCCGTCGAAATACTGCACGGAAGTAACACACTCCTTACCCTCCGCGTCAAGAAAAATCCGCTCCCTTATCCAATTGCGCGTGAGGTCCTGCGCTGCCGCCGGAAGAAGCGAAAGCAGGGAAACAATCAAGGAAAAGACGAAACGCAGGTTCATGAGAAGGCAAAAGTATGTGTGAAAGAGAAACGTTCTTCGGCTATGTTCTACTCATATATAATAAGGTATTCTTTGCAGGCAGCTCTTCCGTCATAGGACATCCGTCTCCGTCCGATGCCGCTCCGCATTGTTCATGATTATAACGGGTTAGTTTGTTGCAAATATAAAAAAGAAGCATAACAACACCAAACAAACACACCTATTTTAGCCGGGAAATTTTTCCCGAGCCGATAAAACATCGTTTGGAATCGGAAAGCTTTTTCAGTAAGTCGGGAAAACTTTGGAGTGAACATGGAATTTTTTATTTCACAACGAGAAAAACATCGGAAAATCGGGAAATATTTCAGTCCAAAAAGCACCCCGGAAAACACACATGGCTTATCGCAAAAAATACAAGGCACTTATTTTAAAACAAGTGCCTTGTATTTTAAAATATATGGCTTGTATTTTTGACTGTTATAAGGTGTTGAAATACAGAAACCTGTAAATACTGGTTTTTGACTTCATTTTGTATGGTTTATATATCTCTATGGCAATGTGTAACTGCGTTTGTGGAAAGATGAAAGCAATAAGCAAACGATACAAATTATTCTTTTTGGTGGGGGAGAGCGCGTTTGCGTGTGGTTGCGCGGAAATGATCTCCTTCATCTTTCTTATTTACGGATTGCTGTATGGAGTCGATGAAAGATTTCTTTGCTGCTTCTTGTGAATTTGCCGTGCTGTCGGCAACTGACGGTTTGGTGGTTTCCACGGTTTCTTTTGTATGGAAACGTATCATGGAAACTTTTGAAATGAAAAGCAGTTTTACGGCATCGCTCTTGGGCTCGTCTAAATAAACGAATCCTTCTATTTGTTTGATGGGCAGGTTGGAAGCGTCTATGGTAAGGACGTTGTCTCCCTCGCCATAGATAGGTTGCTGTGCACATGAAACAGAATCGTTTGCGTATTTTATTGAAATTACAGCTTGGGCATTCTTGCGTCCTTCTTTATAGACAAACATGGTTGTGAAGTGCCATTCATACCTGTCTTTCGGCTTGAACGATGTGTCGGCATTGATATGGAATTCAAAACGATTCTTGCCGGGTTGGGGGAGAAGCAAACCATACGTTTTGAAAGTCCATATGTTTGCCGTATCTCCGTTTGCAGTAAGATTGGAATAGTTTATGTCGTTTTCCAAAGCGCCGCCATTGGCTTGTATTTCGTTCTGGAAACGCTTTTCGAGGTTGGTGTATATTTTATAGAGCTGATCTGCGTGTCGGGAATAGTATTCCATTGAATTGTTGAACTCCTTCCGGCTAACATTGTACTTTTGCAGCACGGCTTCGGTGTAAATTTCCGTGTTGTTGTCCTTGTTGTTTGTGTTTTTGGCTATGGCTTGCGCTTCGTGATAGTCATAAAGTAAGTTCTCCATTTTGTCGGGAGAAATAATTCCTTTGGGAGTGCGTACTTTGCATGATGTGGCTGCAAATATGACTGTAGCCGTAAGGAATATCGTGATTACTTTTGATGCTTTCATGAAGTTACTTCCCTTTTTATGACATGTTTTTATTTGCTTTCCTGCGTATGCGATGATTTGCTTGTAGCAGAAAGATATTTTCTATAGAATAATATTACGCAAAGCGAGCCACAGGTTATGGCAGAGTCGGCAAAATTGAAAATTGGTGCGAAAAAAACAAAATGTTCTCCGCCTATTAAGGGCAAATTGTAGGGAAGATAGGTATCAATAATCGGAAAATAGAACATATCTACCACTTTTCCCGACATGAAACTGCCATATCCTTCGCCGGAAGATACAAGCGAGGCAACATTATAGTTGGTGCTTTCGCTGAAAATCATGCCGTATATGGCGTTGTCAATTATGTTTCCCAAAGCACCGGCAATAATCAGGGATATGCAAATGATGTATCCTCTCGGAACGTTCTTGCGGGAAATTCTGCTTATATAATATATGAGGAATCCCACGAATATCAACCGCGCAACCGTTAGTATCAATGTTCCGGCAATGTTTACTCCAAAAGCCATTCCGCTGTTTTCAACGAAGTACAGATACATCCATGATGTTATTTCGTGGGCTTCGTGCAAAGCGAAGTTGGTTTTGACGTAAAACTTTATGGACTGGTCAATAAATATAACGGCAGCAACAATAGCCACTGCCGTTATAGCGTTTATTTTAACTTTATTATTAAGCACGGAATATATTTCAAATACGGTGTTTTTGCTTGTTAAGCATTTCTTTGGCCTCAATAGACAATGTAGCATGCGGAACTATGCGTAACCGTTCTTTAGGTATAAGTTTACCGGTAACGCGACAAATACCATAGGTTTTGTTTTCAATTCTTACGAGAGCTTGCTGTAAGTCGCGTATGAATTTTTGTTGTCGTGCGCACATTGTAGTAAGTTCTTCCTTTTCCTGCGTGGCAGAGCCTTCTTCAAGAACTTTGAAAGTGGGAGAGGTGTCTGTAACGTCGTTACCGGCTTTGTTGGTAAGAACAGACATCATTTGGGTGTATTCCCTTTTTGCCATTTCTATCTTCTTGAGGATAATCTCTTTGAATTCCGCAAGTTCTTCGTCGCTGTACCTTGTTTTTTCAGCCATAGTCTTTTGATATTTGAAAAGATTACTTTTCTATTTTAATGGTTAAATTAGTGTCGCCGATATTCCATTCTTCTCCGTTTTCAACTTTGGGAGAAATAGTAAAGGATTTTGCAAGAACCTGTGTTGATATATAATCTTTGAAATTGCTGATGATGTTTTTCGCAACGTCCGAATCTTCTATTGTAATATTGATTCTGTCGGTTATTTCAAAGCCACTCTCTTTGCGGAAGGTCTGGATATGTTTTACAAGTTCTCTTGCCTGACCTTCAATGCGAAGGTTTTCAGTAATCTCAAGGTCGAGAGCAACTGTGAGAGCTCCGTCATTTGCTACGGCATATCCGGGAATGTCTTCGTTTACTACTTCAACTTCGTCAAGATTAATGGTAACGTTTTGGTCAAGAATGTTGAATGAGACAACTCCTTCGCTTTCTAATTTGCGGATGTCTTCTTGCGACATATCCTTTACGGCTTGAGCTATTTCCTTCATAAGTTTGCCATATTTCTTTCCAAGAATTCGGAAGTTCGGTTGTACGCGCTTTTTCAAAAGATTGTCGTCCTCAACAAATTCCAATTCTTTTACGTTAACCTCGTCAAGGATAAGTTTGGCTACTTCTTCGATATGCTTTCTCGTATCACTGTTTTTAGATGCAGGGATAGTGATTTTCTGAAGAGGCTGACGCACAATTATTGATTCTTTTTTGCGGAGCGAAAGAACCATGGAAGTAATCTTTTGCGCCATTTCCATACGAAGTTCAAGCTCTTTGTCTATAACAGAGTCGTTTACTTTGGGGAATTCTGATAAATGTACGCTGTCGCACAAATCTTTTCCTGTAACGCTTGCAAGACTCTTGTAAAGACGGTCAGCATAGAACGGAGAAAGAGGTGCAATAAGTTTTGAAAGTGTTATGAGACAGGTGTAAAGTGTTTGATATGCGCTCAATTTGTCCTGGCTCATAGAACTTCCCCAAAAACGTTTTCTTGAAAGTCTCACAAACCAGTTTGAAAGATTGTCAATTGTGAAAGTTTCAATATACCGTCCCGCACGTGTCGGCTCGTAATCATTATATGCTTCGTCAACTTTTTTTACGAGACTGTTTAATTCCGAAAGAATCCAACGGTCAAGTTCCGGACGTTCGTTGCTTGGAACATCAGTTTCGCTGTAATTAAAATTGTCTACGTTGGCATACATTGCAAAGAAAGAGTATGTTTGATGCAATTTGCCAAAGAAAGTTCGAGAAGTTTCTGCAACGCCGGCTTCATCAAATTTCAAATTTTCCCACGGAGAAGAGTTGGTCATCATATACCAACGCACAGGATCTACGCCGTATTTCTCAATAATTTTGAAAGGATCTATGGCGTTGCCCAAGTGTTTGGACATTTTATTTCCATTCTTGTCAAGAACCAAACCATTGCTTATTACAGCTTTGAAGGCAAGGCTGTCGCGAATCATTGTAGAGATTGCGTGAAGAGTAAAGAACCAACCGCGCGTTTGGTCAACGCCTTCTGCTATGAAGTCTGCGGGATATGAAAGATTTTTTTCTATTTGCTCTCGATTCTCAAACGGATAATGCAACTGCGCAAACGGCATGGAGCCGGAATCAAACCATACGTCAATCAAATCGGTCTCACGTTTCATGGGTTTACCCGAAGGTGAGGTTAAAATGATGTTGTCTACGTAAGGGCGATGCAGATCTATTTTGTGGTAATTCTCGTCAGAGTAATCGCCCGGCACGAATCCTTTTTTCTTGAACGGGTTCGTGGTCATGTTTCCTGCTTTTACGCTCTTTTCTATTTCGCTGTACAGTTCTTCTATACTGCTTATGCAAATTTCTTCTCCGCTTTCGCTTCTCCATATAGGTAACGGAGTTCCCCAAAAACGAGAACGCGACAGATTCCAGTCGTTAAGGTTTTCAAGCCATTTACCAAATCTTCCCGTACCGGTGGATTGCGGTTTCCATTTGATGTTTTTGTTTAATTCGAACATGCGCTCTTTTCTCGCCGTAGAACGAATGAACCAACTGTCAAGTGGGTAATAGAGAATAGGTTTGTCCGTACGCCAACAATGCGGATAGTTGTGTACGTGCTTTTCTATTCTAAATGCAAGACCGGATGCCTTAAGTTCCATGCAGATTGATATGTCAAGCGTTTCGTCTTTGTCGGTCAATTTGTCATCATAGGCATTTTTTACAAATCTTCCTGCGTACGTCTTGTACAAATCAACGTTCATGTGCTTTTGCTTAAAGTCTTCGTCAAGATCTTCAAGCTTATAGAAGCGTCCTTTGAGGTCAACCATCGGACGTTTGTTGCCGTTTTTGTCTATAAGTTGCAATGCGGGAACGCCTGCTTTCTTTGCCACGAAAGCATCATCTGCACCAAAAGTAGGGGCTATGTGAACAATACCTGTACCGTCCTCTGTGCTTACGTAATCGCCAAGTATTACGCGGAATGCGCCCTCACCCGGGTTTACATAAGCAAAAAGCTGTTCGTATTTCAACCCTTCAAGGTCTGTGCCTTTGAAGTGTGCAACAACCCGGTAGGGTAGTATTTTACCGCCTTTCTCGTAATTTTCCATTGCTGCTTCGGCTCCGGCGGGATTGAAATAAGAAGCTATTCTTGCTTCTGCCATTACAACGGAAATCGGTTGGGATGTGTAGGGATTGAAAGTGTTAACCAAAACATAATCAATCTTTGGTCCTACGCATAGAGCCGTATTCGAAGGCAATGTCCATGGAGTTGTTGTCCATGCCATGAAATATGTCTCTCCCCAATCTGTTTTGAAAGCACCCTGTGGGGATGTCATGCGGAACATAGCCGTTACCGTGGTGTCTTTTACATCACGATAACATCCCGGCATGTTCAGTTCGTGAGAGCTTAAGCCTGTTCCTGCTGCGGGAGAGTAAGGTTGTATGGTATATCCTTTATATATAAGTCCCTGTGAGTACAGATTGTGAAGCAACCACCATACTGATTCTATGTAATAGTTCTCGTATGTTATGTATGGTCTTTTCATGTCAACCCAGTAACCCATCAGGCGACTGAGATTCTCCCATTCGGCGGTAAACTTCATCACATTGCTGCGGCAGTGTGCGTTGTATTCTTCTATGGAAACGGTTTTGCCAATATCGTCTTTGGTTATTCCCATTTCTTTCTCCACACCAAGCTCAACGGGAAGTCCGTGGGTGTCCCAACCGGCTTTGCGCGGAACATAAAAACCTTTCATCGTTTTGTAGCGACAGATTGTGTCTTTTATGGTTCGCGCAAGAACGTGGTGAATTCCCGGATGTCCGTTTGCAGAGGGGGGACCTTCATAAAAAGTAAAATGAGGGAAGCCCTCATGTTCGCTTACACTGCGCTCTGAGGCGTGGTTTTTGTCCCATTCTTCAAGGACTTGTTTATTTATTTCTGACAGGTTGAAGTCTGAATGTTCTTCGAATTTCTTCTGCATTATAGTCTATTATTTCTAAAATTACTGCAAATTTACTTCAACGCCTACAAACCACAAAATCATACGCTTTAAAATTTGTCTAAAACGTTGTTTGGCACAAGTGTGCGGGTATGCAAAAGGAAAAGCACGATTGAAAATCTCAATCGTGCTTTGCGGAAAGAGAGGGATTCAAACCCCCGGTACGGACAAGCCGTACAGCGGATTTCGAGTCCGCCCCATTCGGTCACTCTGGCATCTTTCCTTGTATGTAAGAACCTGTTTCTGTAACTTACGGGTGCAAAGGTAGTGTTTTTTTTGCATTCATGCAAATATTAATCTTTTTCTTTGCGGTTTAAGTTGCTGTTTGCGGCATGCGGAAACCGCAATTTATGATGCGATAAAGGGCATGAAAAACAAAGGTTCCGCGACATCGAAAAAAACATATGGCTTATCGTAAAAAACATAAGGCATATATTTTAAAATACAAGGCACTTATTTTAAAATAAGTGCCTTGTGTTTTTTTTTTTTTTCTTTTATAAGATATTGAAATATTGCGACTTATAAAAGCCCTCTTTTGCGGGTTGTTGCGTTATGTTTCAAGCCTCAATTATCGGCACTTTCACTTATCTGTAAACAAACAATTCTTGTCCTGCATAGATTTCGGCATCTGGGGACAGATTATTCATTTTATACAGATATTTCAATTGAATTCCGAAACGCTGTGATATGGAATAGAAAGATTCGCCTGCGGAGACAGTTATGAGTTTGCCTTTGTAAGAACGCTCGGCGTGCTTTTTCTTCTTCTCAAGATATACAACATCGCCTTCCCGTAAAGTATATCCTTTTTCGAGCTCGTTGAATTTCATGATTTTACGCCGTGAAACACCCGTTTCTTTGGATATGCTCTTGAATGTGTCTCCTGCACGGGCTATAACGTAATAGTTGTCATTATTGAAATAAACACGGTGTTCCTGACGTTGCTCTATTCGTTGTACCTGACGCGGGTTTATGGCATGGGAATCATCGAAACGGTATAGCTGATAATCCTCAATCAGTCCGATAAGCATGTCTGCGTATCGCGGATTCGTGGCATATCCCGCACTTTTAAGCCCGTATGCCCAACCTCTGTAGTCTTTGGGATTTAATTTGAAAAGAAAAAAATATCTCGGGTTCTGTGTCAGGAATTTGGAATGGTCTTCGTAGCTTTCCCTTGCGCTTTTATATGCTCTGAATTTCTCGTTCGGTCTGTCATCATTGGCAAGCATGTAAGGTCCTGTCCAACCATTTGAACATTTTATGCCGAAGTGGTTGTTGGCTTTAGTACATAGCATGCTTCTTCCCGCACTCGTTTCTATAATTCCCTGGGCAAGGGTAATGCTTGCGGGAATGCGGTATTTTTGCATTTGCTCCACCGCCATATTCCAGTATTGCGCAATGTAAATGTCGTTAATGTTTCCTTGCGCTTTTGATGAAAGGGTCGCAAATGCGAGAAGTGCAAAAATGGCGAAACGTTTTATATTTTGCATGGTCATATTGCTTACAGGTTATTGTGCTGTATTTGTTTTGAATCCAGTGGTCAGTCCATCATGTCGCGGTAATCTTCGAACTTATATTCGCGAAGCATTTGAATGTTTCCGTTGTGCCGTTTCATGCATATGGATGGGTGTTGAATGCCATTGAACATGGTTGTTTTTACAGTTGTGTAGTGTATCATGTCCTTGAATATGATTTCGTCGCCAACATTAAGCCCGTTAGGAAACAACCAATATCCCATGAAATCTCCGCTGAGGCAGCTGTTTCCTCCAAGGCGGAAAATGTTTTCATCCGTAATGTTTTTGATTTCATTCCCCAGAGACAACGCACCTTCTACTTCCGGTTGATAAGGCATTTCAAGACAATCGGGCATATGGCAGGTAAAGCTGACGTTTAGAATAGCTGTTTTTATGCCTTTGTCCTCAACAATATCAACAACAC
Source organism: Prevotellaceae bacterium (assembly GCA_003150315.1). Classification (GTDB taxonomy): domain Bacteria; phylum Bacteroidota; class Bacteroidia; order Bacteroidales; family Bacteroidaceae; genus UBA6398. The sequence goes on from QAML01000045.1 coordinate 21,758, forward strand.
TTGCAATCAAATCTCCGGTTTGCCATGCAAAAGCCGAACCGGGTTCCATGATTATTTCAAGATTGGGATGGCGATGTCTGAAGTCTCGAAGAATTTTGACAAGATGGTTAATGTCATATCCTTTGCGTGTCATCAAATGTCCGCCGCCAAGATTTAGCCATTTTATGTTTCCAAGCCATTTGCCGAATTTAGATTCTATGGTGTCAAGGGTGCGTTCGAGTGCGTAAGAGTCGTTTTCGCAATGGCAATGACAGTGAAAGCCTTCTGTTCCGTCAGGTAAGTTTGCGGGCATATCGGATGCAGAAATTCCGAAACGTGTTCCGGGGGCACACGGATTGTAGATGTCGGTGGCAATCTCCGAACGCTCGGGATTTATTCTTATTCCTGCGGATATGTTATGGTTCGCAGGATTGCTGTTCCAATCTTTAATTTTGTCGTAGAAGCGAGAATATTGCGAAAGAGAATTGAACGTAATACACTTGGAACACTCCAAAATTGTATTGAATGTGTTTTCTTCATAAGCAGGAGAATAGGTATGGGCAAGGCTACCGAAATAATCATTGGCAAGCTTTGCCTCAAAAGGAGAACTTGCCGTTGTAGAACAGATATACTCTTTGAAAATATCAAAAGTCTTCCACAAGGCAAAAGCTTTGAAAGCCAATATAATTTCCACACCCGATTCGCTTGAAACCTTGTTTATAAGTTTCAAGTTTTCGCGCAGTTTGTCCTCATATAAAATATAATAAGGAGTGGAAGGAACACCGTTCATCTTTCTCGTTTTTAGAAAATCCCGCAACACACAAGTGTATTTGTATTGCGGGATTTATATGATTGTTATGATTTATGGCTGCAAAATCACATGATTCCGCGTTCGCGTAGTGTTAGTTGCCATTTCCACGCAGATGAAAGAGCGTCTTCAAGAGTATGAACCGCTTTCCACCCGAGTACATTGTTGGCTTTATCTACGTTGCCCCATATTTTCTCAATATCGCCTGCACGACGTGGAGCAATCTGGTAGTTAAGTTTCACGCCGGTACACTTTTCGAAAGTATTAACAAGTTCCATAACGGAAACGCCATGTCCTGTGCCTATATTGAATACTTCCACATTCTCCTGACATTTGTCCTCGAGAATTCTTTTCATGGCGCAAACGTGTGCTTTAGCAAGATCGACAACATATATATAGTCGCGAATGCAAGTACCATCGGGAGTGTTGTAATCATCTCCGAAGATGCTCAACTGTTTGCGGATTCCGATAGCCGTTTGAGTGAGGTAGGGAATTAGGTTTGCGGGAACACCGTTAGGCATTTCACCAATAATAGCAGACGGATGAGCACCAATGGGATTGAAATAGCGTAGGAGTATGGCTTTAATGGGAGCACCGCTCTTAATGTCGTCTTCTATTATTTCTTCGTTAATCTGTTTGGTGTTGCCGTATGGGCTTTCGGCTTTCTTGATAGGAGCTTTCTCTGTTACGGGAAGGTTTTCTTTGTCGGGCTGACCGTAAACAGTGCAAGAAGAAGAGAATATAATACCTTTGACATCATACTTGGGCATCAATTCCAAAAGGTTTACTAATGAAACGATGTTGTTGCGATAGTATTTCAATGGTTTTTGCACTGATTCGCCAACGGCTTTGCTTGCCGCAAAATGGATAATGCCTGTAATGTTAGGGTATTTCTTGAAAACACCTTCGAGAGCAGGCATGTCAAGACAATCAACTTGCTCGAATGCAGGGCGAATGCCTGTTATTTTCTCAATGCCGTCAACAACGTCAGCTTTTGAGTTTGAAAGGTTATCGATGATTACTACATCATAGCCTGCCTGCTGAAGTTCTACGGTTGTATGTGAACCGATGAAACCGGTTCCGCCTGTAACCAATATTGTCTGTTTCATTTGCTTTTATTTTACTATGCAGTTTTACGTTAAGTTCATAATAGATTGCACTCTTCTTCCCATAACGCAGAGTCTGCATCGCTAGGCATTCTCCAATCTCCTCTGGGGCTGAAAGAACAACTTCCAACTTTTGGTCCGTCGGGGAGACAGCTTCTTTTGAATTGCTGTTGAAAGAAACGGTGGAAAAATACTTTCATCCAATACTTAATGACTTCCTGGCTGTATTTGGGATTTTCTGTCTCTATAAAAGCTTTCCTGGCGAGGAAGAATATTTTTGAAGGACGAAATCCGTATCGGAGGGTGTAGTAAAGGAAAAAGTCATGCAATTCGTATGGACCGACTTTATCCTCTGTCTTTTGTGTTATTTCGCCTTTCTCGTTGGTAGGAATCAATTCCGGACTGATAGGAGTTTCAATTATACTTTTAAGAGTTTCTTTTTCTGCAGTGTTTGTGCTGCTATCAGCAAACCATTTTATAAGATGTCGAATGAGTGTTTTAGGAATAGAAGCATTTACTCCGTACATACTCATATGATCGCCATTATATGTTGCCCAGCCTAAAGCCAATTCGCTTAAATCTCCTGTACCGACAACAATGCCTCCCGTTTGATTTGCGACATCCATGAGAATTTGAGTTCTTTCTCTGGCTTGACTGTTCTCGTAAGTAGTATCAAAAATTTCAGGATTGTGATCAATGTCTTTGAAATGCTGAAGACAAGCGTCCTTTATAGATATCTCCCTAATGTTTACGCCTAACTCGTGCATTAGATTAATGGAGTTGTTGTAAGTTTTGTTGCTTGTTCCGAATCCTGGCATTGTAACGCCTATTATATCTTGTAGATTTCTTCCTAAGATTGTAAAAGCTTTTACGCAAACAAGCAAAGCCAATGTTGAATCCAATCCGCCGCTAATGCCGACTACTGCGGAATTGGCATTTATGTGCGAGATTCTTTTTGCAAGTCCCAAGGCTTGAATATTTACAATGTCGCGACATCTGTCGTCAAAGTTTTCTTTTGTTGGAACAAAAGGTAATGGGGCAATAGCACGTGTAAGACTTTGGTTTGAGGATTTTTGCTTCGAAGCAGGGATTACAATAAAATCTTTGAGAGAAATATTATTTTGAGCACAGTGTCTAAAAGTTGTGTTTACTCGTCTTTCGTGGTGAATTAATTCTGTGTCTATTTCGCTTACTGTAAGTTGTTCCTCGGTAGAAAATCTTTTGCTTTGTGCCAAAAGTTTCCCGTTTTCACAGATAAAAATGTTCCCTGCAAAAACTACATCTTGTGTACTTTCTCCCCAACCGCAACTTGTAAATAAATAACCGGATATGGTTTGTCCGCTTTGTCCTATAACAAGAGACTTTACATAATCATATTTTCCTGTGCATTCGTTGTCTGCGCTCAGATTAAAAATAATATCTGCGCCGGCAAGTGCAAGATGAGAGCTTTTAGGTATTGGTGCCCACATGTCTTCGCATATTTCGATACCGAAAGTCGCATGCTCTGTTTGGAAAAGGAGATTAGTATTGACGTTTACTGTCTGACCACAAATATTTATTATGCTGTTTGGAATCTCATCGCTTGAGGCAAACCAACGTTTCTCATAAAACTCTTTGTAATTGGGCAGATATGTTTTAGGAACAATGCCAAGAATTTTTCCTTGTTGTATAACTATTGCGCAATTCGCAAGATAAGTGTTTATTTTTATAGGCGCACCAACAATTGATATAATGTCCGAGTGCTTTGTTGCCTCTATTATATTGTAGATATTCTCTATTGCTTTGTCAAGCAGCAGTGTGCTTTCAAATAAATCTTGACAAGTATATGCTGTAATGCAAAGCTCAGGGAAGCAGACTATTTCCACCCCTTTTTCTTCTGCTTGTTTTATAAGATTTATTATATGCCTGGTATTATAATTGCAATTCCCAACCGCAACATGTGGAATGGCACCGGCAATCTTGACAAAGTTGTGAACCATTATTTCTGCTTTTTAACTTGCTTGTCTTTTGAAGATTTGTAGCGTTTGTTTAGTCCGTTGAGAACGTCTTCCGTTATGTCCAAACTTTTGTCGGCGTAAAGAATATTGTTTTCCACTTTGCTCAGTATCATGGCATATTTGTGGTCTTTGTTGTAGTCTTTCAGGAAATTCTCAATAGAATCTTTCATTTCTTCGTTGTATTTCTGACGTTCTTTTTCAAACTGTGCAGAATATTTGTCCTGAAGGTTCTCTAATTCCATTTGTTGCTTTTGTAAAGAGGCTTGAATCTTTTGTGCCTGCTCTTGCGAAGTAATTGCTCCTGATTGTACTTTTTGCTGGAAGTTTATTGCGGAGTTTTGCAAAGCTTTACCCTTGGATGCAAGAGTAGCTTTTATATTGTTCATGCGTTTCTCCAGAACTTTACTGTGCTCTGTGCAGAATTCGTAATTGTTTATTATACTGTCAATGCACACGTAAGCGATTTTTCCATTTTCTTCTTTATCGCTTTTAGTGTTAACTTGATTGTTCTTTGATGTGGCAGATGCTTTTTCTCCTTTGGAATTGCAGCTGTAAATACTAAAAGTTACGCCGAGCATCATTGATGCAACAACCAGTTTGGTCAGGGACTTTTTCATGCCGAGTTTATTGTAATGTTATTATTATTTCTGTTTTTTGAGGATAGAAGCGCGTTTTATAAACGCTTTGTTGCTTGCTAATTCCAAATTACTTAACTTTGTTGGTGCAAAGATACAACAAAAAGTTTATTGCTAACTATTAAGAAATAGGAACTTGAATTAAAATGGAATTGATAGTAACGTATCAGTTCTCAAATAATAGGAAGTAGACCAATTTACAGAAGGTTCTTTTTAGTTATAGCCAAGACTGCACAAAGGCTTACGCAGTGC
>QAML01000025.1 GCA_003150315.1 Prevotellaceae bacterium
AGGCGTTAATACCGCAATGTCAGGGCTTAGAGGAGAAGCTAAAAACTTACGAGACGCTCTAAAACTTGACCCAACAAATACCGATAAAATGGCGCAACTGCAGAAGAACTTACAAACGCAGTTGGGCTTATCACGTGACAAAGCAACAAAATTAAAAGAAGAACTTTCTACGGTTGACAAAGGTACGTCAGCAGGTCAAAAGAAATGGCTACAACTTACTAGAGATTTAGGTACAGCAGAAACACAAGCTAACAGGCTAGAGGGCGAAATTAAGCAAGTCGAGAGCGCTATTAGTTCAGGCTCTTGGAACATTGAAGCTAAAATGGATACCAAGGGCGTTAATAGCGGAATTAATGGCATGAAGTCACGCTTTAGCGGTCTTAGAGAGATTGCTGTAGGTGTATTCAGGCAAATTGGTGCAAGTGCTGTTAGTGCAGTTGGTAATGGCTTAAAAGGCTGGATATCCGACGCAATGGACACCCAGACAGCCATGATTGCCTTGAAAAACACAATGAAGTTCAAGGGTAATGGAAAAGAATTCGACTATGTAAGCAAATCTATGCAGAAGCTCGCAAGAGATACAAATGCAAATAGTGAAGATACTTTAAAACTTTCGACGACGTTCATTGGTTTAGGGGATAGTGCCAAGTCAGCTGTTGGTAAAACAGAAGCATTAGTAAAAGCTAACCAAGCGTTTGGTGGTACTGGAGAAAATTTAAAAGGTGTCGCACAGGCTTATGGTCAGATGGCGGCTTCTGGAAAAGTTACTGCTGAAAATATCAATCAGTTAACAGACAACAACACGGCTCTTAGCGCTTCTTTAAAAGACACTGTTATGCAAATGAACCCACAATTAAAGCAGTATGGTTCATTCAATGAAGCTGTTTCAAACGGTGCTGTCTCAATGGATATGCTCGATAAGGCTATGCAAAAAGCAGCAGACGGTTCAAGCGGTGCTACAAAAACTATAAGGGACACTTGGTCTGGTTTTAATGAAGACTTATCGCAAGCTTTACTTCCTACTCTTGAGGCTTTAACGCCTGTTATCAATGCCATAATTGATAAAATGGACGATTGGGGCAAAGGTGCTGGTAAAGCTATAGATAGCATAGTCAAGTATGTCAAAGAACTATGGGAAGCGTTAGAAAAAAATGGTGCTTTAAGTTCTTTCTCTAAGATTTGGGACGGTTTAAAATCAACTTTTGGTTCAGTTCTAAGTATAATCGGACAACTAATAGAATCATTTACTGGTGTAGATTCAAAAACTGCTGAAAGTTCAGGTTCTGTTGAGAATGTAAGTAAAACTATCGCTAATTTGGCAAAATGGTTGGCTGATGTCATAAAGAAAATCGCTGATTTTGCAAAGAAATTTAGTGAGAGTAAGGGTGCAATAGATGAGATAAAAGTGGCTTTAGTTGAACTAATAGCAGGGTTTGTGGCTTTTAAAATCGGAACTGGAATAGTAACTGCTATCGGTGCTTTCCAAAAGTTACAAAAGTCAATTAAATCAGGAATGGGCATAATGAAAGCTTTCAATAAGGTTGCTGGACTTAACCCTTATGTATTAATTGCAGCTGCAATCATCGCTGTTGTTGCCGGTCTAGTTTATTTCTTCACTCAAACCAAAACAGGCAAAAAGATATGGGCTGACTTTGTAGACTTCTTGAAGAGTGCATGGGACGGAATAGTTTCATTCTTTAGCGGTATCGGTCAATGGTTCGCTGATATATGGAACGGAGCAGTTGACGGAGCAAAAGGTATTTGGCAAGGCTTAGTTGATTGGTTCAGCGGAATTGTACAAGGTATTCAAAATATCTGGAACGGAATAACAACATTCTTTAGCAATTTATGGACAACTGTTATTGGTGGCGTTCAATCTGTATGGGGCGGAGTAACTGGCTTTTTTAGTGGAATATTTAATGCTGTTAGTTCCGTAGTTTCAACCGTGTTCAGCGCTATCGGTAGCTTTGCTGGCTCAGCTTGGAATGTACTGGTTGGTGTATGGAATGCAGTAGCCGGCTTCTTTGGTGGAATATTTAACGCTGTAAGTGGAGTTGTATCTAGCGTTTTCAGCGCAATCGGTAGTTTTGCTTCTAGTGCTTGGGGAGTAGTTCAGTCAATATGGAGCGCAGTATCAGGTTTCTTTAGCGGTATATTTAATTCCGTTAGTAGTGTCGTTAGTGGCGTATTTAGTGCCATTGGTGGCTTTGCTTCAAGTGCTTGGTCAAGAATTTCAGGTGTATTTAGCGGAGTTGGTGGCTTCTTTAGTGGAGTTTTCAACGGTGTTAGAAATGCAGTAAGTGGAGTTTTCAGCGCTTTTGGTGGCTTTGCTTCTAATGCTTATAACGCAATAACAGGAGTATTTAAAGGGCTCGGAGACTTCTTTAGTGGGATATTCGGAGGAATCAAAGACACGATAGACAGAGTTCTAGGCGGTGTTACAGGAACGATTGAAAAAGTATCAGGAGCTATTAATGGTATTGCAGGTAAACTTGGCGGAATGTTTAAAGGTTCTATGGTGGTAGGTTTACCAGAATTTAACTTATCTTCTAGCGGTTACGGTTTAAGTACGAACAGCGTATCAAGCGACAATAGAACGTATAACACATTTAACGTACAAGGTGGTGCTGGTCAAGATGTTTCTAATTTAGCACGAGCAATCAGACGAGAATTTGACCTAGGGAGGGCTTAATGGTAAGACAGTACAAAATACATACCAACTTAGACGGAACAGACGACAAAGTTTGGGATGTTACAAATGGAAAAGTTAGATTTTACCAGCCCTCTAATTTAGGGTTACAATCAACTAATAATATTTGGCAAAGTAACGGTATCGGAGTAATGGGGACACGCTCAATCACTAAACCTCAAATAGAGTTTAAATTAGAAACGTTTGGCGAAAGTTTAGAAGAAAACTATCAATTAATGAAAGACTTCGTAAACGATATCCTTAGCAAAAAATTCGTTACACTTGAATATCAAACAGAGATTTTTCAGGTGTACGCTGATTTAGCTTTAGCAGATGTCACAAAGACAGAGGGTTATGGGAAGAACGGAACTTTCAGCGAAAAGATAACGTTCGATATAATCACAAAGTGGTATACTTACGAAAACTTAACTTTCGATATGGTTCAAAATGGTAAAGTTATTTCTGGTAAGTCTAAAATTTATGGAGGAACAGCACCAGGAGACTATAAGTATATCAAAGGAATTTCTTACACTTATTATGGAGAAACAAATATAGAACGTTTAAGTCACTGGGATATAAAAGACGAAATATTTAGTTTTATGGGGATATTATATCCGAAACTACCTAAAACACCTGCTGGAGTTAGATTTTTAGACGATATTGGAAATGAATATACTGCAATTGTATTCAAGACGGAAGAATTACAAGACTACATTTTAATAAATACAGATGTAAATGACGAAACCTATCAAGGTTGGAAGGGGACAACTGCTCTAAATTTATTCCCTGTAATGGACTTTGAGCGATACAGAACTCGTATAATTGAAAAAGGTCAAATGGAGCTAATCAATTTAAGTAAGGCAGAGTTTAAAGTTAAGAGAAAGGCGGACTTCGTTTAATGTTAGAAGCTAACGTTTATGATAACTTTAATCCGAACTACTATAATATATCTGATTTTAATCTTCCTAATGGCAAAAAAGAAAAAAGAGGGTTGCCGATACCAAAAGCAAGATGTCAAGTTATTAACTATGAACTGTGGGAAACAGGCTATCTTTATACTTCATCAGCTACTTTGACCGTTTCAGTAGAGGTTGGCGATATTGTTCAAATTCTTTTTCCTGAAGTTGTTCCAATTGAGGAGGCTCTAGGTCAAAAGAAAAAGCTGAACTTAGATATGGTTTACCTTGTCACAGATGTAGATGAAAGCAATAAAGCCACATTAAAGAACTATTTTTGGGCAATGATTGAAAACCTTGATGTTCCGAACGCAATAACTAAAACGACAAACTTTGCTATCATTGACTATTTGATTGACCCTAATAAGAATGATTTAATGAGTTATGGCTACTTTTTCAATTCAAGTATCTTTGCTGGAAAGGCTACGATTAACCGTAAAGCGGAAACTTCATCAGCTCACGACGTAGCAAAAAGAATATTCTCTAAGGTTCAATTTCAACCAACTACAACAATTCAACATGCTTCGTCTGAAGCAGACCCCAGGAACTTGTTATTCATTAACTTCGCTTCTAGGAACTGGAATAGAAATAGAATCACAACAAGGGTAGATATTAAGCAAAACGTGACAAAGGACACGGAAACAATAGTAGAACGCTCGGCTTATAATTTCGCTGTTGTATTCGTTAAGAATAAGGAAACAGACGACTATACAGACCCTCCTAAAATGTACACAGCAAAAAATAATGGAGATGTCATTGACTATAGTACTTATGGCGGAGACGGAACAGACTTGCCAGATGTAAGGACAGCAAAAACATTATTTTATGATAGAGATGAACACGGAAACCCTCCAGATATCTCAACCATTAAAGCAGAAGTTTCGCCCTCTACAATCGTCACAAGATTAATTTTCAACCAAAATGAGCTTTTGCCTTTATATGTTAATGACTTGGTAGATATATGGTATGACGGTAAACTGTATTCAGGTTACATAGCAGACAGGGTTAAAACAGAGTTCAATGATAGACTTATTTTTGTAGAAAGTGGAGACAAACCAAATGTTATATGAGTATGTAGCTACTTACGGAGACAAATATAGAATAGATAGCTTCACAGGGTACAGAGAGCTACGTAAAGATCACTTAGAACTTTTATCAGGTAAAGTATATTACAATAGTGAAAACTCGCTTAGAATCGAAACTACGCTCTTGTACGAGGTCGGTCAATTTGTATCAATTGGTGGTTATCCGTATGGCGGTAGAAAATTTAGATTACTAGAATTATCAATTACTGATAACCCAGTTTTAGATAAAGCAAAGATAATTTCAAGAAAGGTTAAAAATGACAATTAAAAACTTCACGTTTTTCAGTCCAAGTGGTACAGAGTTTCCAGTAGGTTCAAACAATGACGGAAAATTATACATGATGTTGACTGGAATGGACTACGGAACTATTAGGCGCAAAGACTGGACAAGTCCGTTAAATACAGCTCTTAATGTACAATATACTAATACTTCAATTATTGCTGGAGGTAGATATTTTGAACTATTAAACGAAACGGTAGCGTTAAAGGGCAATTCTGTAAACTATATTCATGCAAATATCGACTTAACGCAAACAGCACACCCTGTAAGTTTATCGGCTGAAACTTCAAATAATAGCAATAATGTCGATTTAAATAATAGTTCTGGAGTTCTAAAAGTTTTGATTGACATCAGGACAACTGACGGAACAGGTGTAGTTTCAAGCGAAAAACCTCGAAACGTTACGACATTAGACCAAGTTAATGCAGAAAATATCAATGTTAAATTACTTAGTGTAGATGGAGACGTTAGTGATTGGACAGCTTTGAACATGTCTGACGTCACTACAGCTAAACTACAATACAAAAAGAAAAATGGCATAGTTACGGTTACTGGTGGCGGTAATTTTGGAAACTTTAGGGCTAATCAGACCAAACAAGTTGCGTTTCTACCTGAAAACGTTCGTCCTGTAGGCGATATATCAGTAACCCTATCTTCTCTAAGTGGAAACAACAATAACAAACCAATGGAATTACAAATTACGGCTAATGGAGAAATTCGAGTATGGAGTCATTACGCTGGGAATAATCAATATGCTGGTGGAACAGTAACTTATTTACAATAGAAAGCAAAAACATAATGGTAACTAGAATGATTTTAATAACTATCTTAATTTTGGCGATTTTATTCGCTACATGGGTTAAAGATAGAGAAGCAATGAACCCACCTTTCAAACGTAGACTTGTAATTGACTTGACAGTGATATTTTCCCTATGGGTTTTATATGCAGTCTTTTACTTTACACAAACACCCTCTACTTCAGATGTTGCTCAAACTGTGATTAACGTAGGTTTGTTGTACTTTGTCGGACAATTTGTTTATTTAATTGCAAGTATCAGCCCTATGTTTGCCGGTTTACTCAAACTTATCAAAAAGAATGGTGTAAATATTCCAGAAGTGGAAGAAGAACAAACGGAGGATAAAAAAGAATGAATATAACTAATGCTGGCGTTCGTGGGCATAATCCTACTGGGGTTGTGATTCACAATGACGCAGGCTCAAATGGTGCTAATGCTAGTTTCTACAATAATTGGCTACCTACGCACAACCCTGAAAATGGTTTTGCTCATGTTTACATTGGAGACGATGGCCGCTTACAGGCTTCTGACTTCTCTAATATGGCATGGCATTGCGCTAACTCATATGGTAATGCAAATTATGCCAGTTGGGAAGTGTGCCAATCAGAGGGAGATTTAAACCAATTCTTGAGAAATGAACAAGCAGTACTGGACGATGTAGCTAAGTACATGAAACAATGGGGACTAATTCCTAATCGTGATACTGTAAAGCTACATCAAGAACTTTCAAGTACAAGTTGCCCTAGACGGTCAGTAGAAGTCCATGGTGGCACTTTAGAGAGTTGTCGCTCATACTTTATCGCAGAACTAAATAAACGCCTTACAGGACAAACTGGAGGCTCTAACAATAACACAACAGAAAGTGGAGAAATCGAAATGTTCCTAATTAATTGCAAAGACACTAAAAATTGGTATGTATGTAACGGAGTTTCAGCACGACATATTAAAACAACACGTATGCTTGGAGGTTTCCAAGGTAAATTTGGAGTAATCAAGTTACCAGAAACTGTTATGTTCCAAGCCGAATTTGAAGCAGAGTACGGAAAAGTAAACTAAAAAAAGAACCTCACTTAATTGTGAGGTTTTCTTTTGTAATTGAGCATATTTTAAAGAGGATATACCTACTTTCTATTATTTAATTTATTATATATTTACTAGCTGTTTTATATTTACCACGTTTCCCATGCTGTGCCGCCTGAACCTTGGTATATACTTACTGCTTTGTCTAAATAATCCTGTGGACTTAAATTAGATACCTGCCCATGCACGCTTTGCATTATCTGTAATAGTCCCCAGCATGATAACTCATTTTCAACATAAGGGTTTCCGCTCGACTCCTTATAAATCACATCAAGCCATTTACTAGCACTTACTCCTGTCTTACTTGACATGTAATTCGCAGCTATTTCTGGGCTAACTTGTGACCAATCGCTTCCAATAACCGAGCTTGTAGTCTGTTGCGCAGGCTCTTCAATTTGAAGTCCAGCTTTTGAATTATCCGTATCTTGTGAGTCAGTATCATTTTGAATAATTGATTTTTCCCTGTCCCTCTCCCTAGCGTGATTAATAGCTTCTCTTCGTTGTTCTTCAAGTGCTTTCTCCTTAGCTTGCTTTATATGCTCATATTTTGCTTTCTCTTGTGTTTTAAACTCTTGTTGATATAATTGTGCTACAATATCATTAAAGCCCTTGTCTGCCTTTTTATGAGCTTTCTGAATCAATGCTATACTTTTAAGCGTGTCGTCTGTTAAAATAAATATAGTTATTCTCCTTTATAAATTTCGTACTTAGTCACTAGCCACATTTTTGCATTATGGCTATACTCGCATTGGTATTGGTTCAGTGGGTCTTGCTCGTTCAATATTTTAGCTATCATTTTACCGCAGTGTTCTGGATTGACCGCTGAATTTGCTTTGTTTGTGTAGTGTTTTAAAATTTCAACCATTTATAAAAATATCCTTTTCTATGAGCAATTTCATGCCATACTCTTTTCTATTCCGTCTTTTACAGCTTTAGAACTTGGATAAAATATCCAGCCTAATAATTGGTTATATGAATTTACTGCTATTTCATTGTTTACTTGTTTCTTTTGCATAAATACATCATTCAAATTCTTACCTCCTGTTCCATGGTTCAATTGCTTACCTGCTTAATGGCTTCAAAAATGTTTTTTCCAGTTTGTTCTAGAAATTCATCACTTACAGTTACACTCTTTCTTGAAAATAGTTCATTCTCAATCTTTATAAAGTGCAACGCTTTAGCCAAAAACTGCGCTGATGATTCATAGTATAATGTTTCTAGTTCATCATCTGAAAACTGTGTTAAATCATCATTATCAAAAGTTGTAAGTTTACGTTTAATTTCTTTGCCTTCGTCGTTCTCTTCTACGTAGTAACGTTTCATTTATTCGTCGTCCTCATCTTCATCTAATTCAAGCTTTTCTATTTCCCAATAACTTAAGTAGTCATTTATAGTTTCTTCACATATTGTACAAACTGCACTTAAATTACCACAACAACCGCAACCATCAGCGCACCAACCTACTGTTACCCATTTGTGTTTGCATTCCATTTATTTCATTCCTTTAATTTCAAATTTTTCAATAATATACCTTTTAGAACCAAGCTCGAAACTTATTAGATAATTATTGAAGCAGTCTTTTTTGTTCAAGCCATTAGCAATTTTTCGAGCTGTTGACCGTGGATATTTTGAACTATTAATCTTACGCGTGTACTTATGTAAAATCATTTTATTACCTCTCTTTGCATTCTACGCTTTAATCGTTGCTTATATAGATACTCCTTGCTTGGCTCTAAGTTCGATAATATCTCATCTAATAAGTCAAACGCTTCTCCGTTGTTTCCTACGCTATCAATCTTTTTAAGTGTAATTTCGTGCATTTCATCATCATTGAAAAACATAGTAAGATAAGGGAATGCTACGGTATTCGGTAAACTCAAACGTGATTTAGTCATTTTTAAGTTAGGGTATTTACCTGTTTCAGCTTTAACTTTTGATTCAAATTGACTTATTCCGATACCTTGCTCTTTTAGTGAGTTACTTATTCTTTCGTATAATTCTTCATTTGTCATTATGCTATAACCTCAGTGATTTCAGTATATTTTTTAAGTTCAATTCTTTGTTTTTCAGGTAACAATTCAAACCATTCCAGAGCTTCTCTTTTATTATAAAACTTACGGCTTTCAAATTCTCCAAAATCATCTGAAAAGTATCGAGCTATGTAGTATGTAAATTCATCTTTCATTATCCAATTACTCCTGTCTTAATGTTTAATCTTTGCTGACTTGATAAGTGATAACAAGTGCACCATTTGCAATAATAAGCTCTAACTGGTATCTTATCATCTTTATTCTTCTTGCTCTTTTTAGTATGCTGGGCATTCGCTATTGAATATAAAGCGCCCATTTTTGTGTATTTGCGTTTCTTACACATAATCTAACCACTCCTTTATAGTAAATAATTCAAAGCCTTTTAGCTTGTCTTGCTTTTCAATCGCTACCTGCTTATTATCTTGCTCTCTTAGTAGTTCAATTATAGGTCTACCAATATCGAACCACTTGACGACTGTATTAGTTTTAAGTCCGAAATACTTAGCACATTGAGCTTTACAACTAAAGTGTAGCTCTTCTTCTGTAATAGGGTTATAAGCTACTATTTCCCTATCCTTTCGCATTGCCATTATTTAACCACCTTTCTATAAGACAATAGTATCAAATTATTTTATGTTTGTCAATAATAAACTCTAAACCTCTTCAATAAAATACAAATATCTTTCATCAATCGCTTTAATTTCTTCTTTCGTAAACTCTGACTTGAAGTTATTTCTTTCTTCTTTAAACCCTAGGAATAGGAACTTTTCCCCTAGCTCATTTTTAAAAGAGTTTAAATATCCTTTTTTATTGTTCATCAATTTAACGTTGTATTTTTTCATTTGTTCTCCTTTGTTTCTATAAGACTATGATATCAAAAAAAGTTTATACCGTCAAGCATAAACTCTTTTAACTTTCATTCTTCTACTTTCTTTTTGAAGTATTCTAGATGTTTAGCTACTTCATGTTTATCAATTTCTTCTTGTGTCCATTTATAATCTTTATCGTCAGGCAACCTATCAAAATACTGTATTCCATTAACTTTCGATAAAGATGTATAGTTAAACACGGATGACTTAGGCTCTGGAATACAGATATAAAATAACTCATCTTCTTCTACTTCCCATTTGTCACGGTTCAACAATAACCATAAGTGAACTACTTTAGTATACCCACTTAAGCCAAATACTTCTAAAATATTATCATACTTCTTTGTATCGCCAACTTCTACTTCTTCATACAATTTGTCGAAAATTTTTCTGCCAAAACGTTTGCTATATATTGTATCATCAGTATCTAATGTTTGATGTTTTTCTAGCCATTCGTTCAACTCTTTAGAGATAATAATTTTTTTGTCATTTTATTCGCCTTTCCATTGTTTGAAATCATCAGCTATATCTTGTGCAAAGCCCATAATATCGTCAGTAGTGTAGTATGTGAGCTTATTCTCGTTACTTAATTTAGCCAGTTCGCTTGCATAGTCTAGAGCCTTGTTACGGTCTTTGTCGTAGCTTTCACCCTCTTTCTTGCCAGCTCTTACTAGATACTTTAATACCTGCATTGTATACCAACCTGCAAGCTCTTCATAGTTAAAATTATGTTTAAAGTATTCGTTAAGTTCTACACCGTATTCATTGGCATAGTGCCGATTCTTTTTAAAATTCAATTAGTACTCCTTTACATACTCATAGGCATATCCATATTTGTCTTCATTAAGCCCAAACCGCTTAGCTTCATCAATATTATCAGTCAAATGATGTTCATTTACATAGTAAAGTTTTTTATTTTCTTCTCCAATGGTAACAAGTTTGACGAATACTTTATACTTTTTAGGTTCTTTTTTAAACTTAATATATCCTTGTTTTTCTAACGATTCTAAAACACTTCTAATATCTGGTTGTGAAACAAAAACTTTATTATTAATTTCTAGAAGTACTTCTTCTATTGTTCCTTTTTTCAATTCTTCTTCTCCTGTGATTGATTGAATATGTTTATCAAAATAAGCTAACTCTTTGCCATTTTTATCTTTTAACCAAGTGGCGATAATGTGCTTCCGTGTTATGTCACGCTTAAGCATATCTATCATTTCTTCTTGACTTCTTTTATAGTATTCAAGCTCTCTGAAATCTCCGTTTGACCATTTAACGCATTGTATATATTTCATTAGATAATTCCTCCAAGCCATGTAATAAGCAACGTTGCGATTATACCTATCCAAGTGATAGCGATAAGTGTAAAGCCGACACCTGCAGCTATCATTAAAGTTTTTACTGTATCTTTCATTTTGTCCTCCTCTATTTATAACTCTATTCTATCAAATTACTTTTGCTTTGTCAAACATTAACCGTTCTTTGTCTTTCTAATTTGGTAAAATTTATTCCAGTTTTCTATAAGTTCCAGCAACTTAGGTTCATCATATTCAGTAAATAGTTCAATCTGTGATGTACACCAGCAATGTAAACAGCGATCGCAACTATAACAGACGTTCACGTATCCTCTACAAACTTTGCAAACTCCCAAGCCATTACTCGTTGGTATATCGAAGCAGTGGCAATATCTTTTGTCATTAAA
Organism: Prevotellaceae bacterium; assembly: GCA_003150315.1. Lineage (GTDB taxonomy): Bacteria > Bacteroidota > Bacteroidia > Bacteroidales > Bacteroidaceae > UBA6398. The sequence goes on from QAML01000025.1 coordinate 11,489, forward strand.
GTATTTACTCATCTATTTGCTTCCTTTCGTTTTAATCAGGTCAACTAATGCAAAAAAAGTATATAGTCCAATTCCGACTAGTGCTATTATAATAACTTTACCAATTATTGATTCAACATTCATTTATTTAGCTCCTTTATTATATGCCTTATTATAATCTATTTCTTTTTAATTGTCAAGCGAAAACTCACATAAACCACTAATAAAATAATTGTTATTATAAATAGCGGTGGGATAAATACAGTTACTGCAAACCAAACAATAGAAACTAAAGTATAGATCATGATTTTAAGTATTAGTTTACCTGTTTTAGTATCTTTAAAAGTTGTTTCCTCATCTAATGGTGAATCATCTTCTGTTGAATTACCGTAAAATATTTTATCTTCATTTACTTCGTATTGATTTCTACAATAATCACATTTACCATTAGTAAAGCTTGAAGCCCCACAGGTTTGGCATTCAATTAGTTCCATTGTTTTTACCTCTTTCCTTAACTCGATGTACTAAGTATATCAAAAAAACTCTAAGCTGTAAAGCCTAAAGTCTTTATCATTAATTATTTTTCTTTCAATTTATTCTTGAACCAGATGATTCGTTCTTTGAACCAAGCGTCAACCCCTTCAGGACGTAGCCATTTACCTTGTTTAACTCCGTTTTTTTCCATGAACTCAATCACTTTACTTGGAGTTTCAAGTTCGCCAAATAAGCTAGGTTTAACAGAGTTGAATTTACTAAACATTTCAAGCGTTTCGATATAACTATCTTTCAGAAGTTCCGTGTCAAGCAATTTTTGAGCTTTCTCAGCACGTTTAGCAAGTCGTTCGTTAGCTTGTTCCAGTTGCTCCTTTTGTCGCTCTAGGCTCAAGTTATGGTTAATATAAGCAATTTGTTGTGCATGTCGTCCAAGCTTACCTTGCGTGTTAAGCTCGATTAGTTTAGCCATTCCCTCGCCAAGAATTTCATCTGGCAAAAGATTATACTTGTATTTTTTATTTGTGTTGCGTACGTAGTTGTCAAGCGTTTGTTTAATTTTAAGTTTTTTATGCAATTCTCTTAGTGTTGTCATTTATTCCCCTTTACTATTTAAGTGATATTGATAATAGTCCATTTTCGTACGAAAAAGAATTAACTTCCTCATTATCTTCAATAAACATGAGTAAATCTTCTTCTAAATCAGAAATATTATCCATGTCTTTTATATCAAGAATAGCATTTCCTGAAAATATCCCGAAGTAAATTTTTATTTGTTCCACTATATTTTCATTTAAAGCCATGCTTCTAGTTAGCGTTTTAACTTTCAATTTAATACTCCATCATATATTTTACCAAACTTCAAAGCGTTAATTTTAACTAACTGTTTCAAGTCCGATATGAATTGCTGTTCTCCGTCGAAGTCAAATGGCATTGATACGTTTTCCTTGATCCAAGTGAAAGCTCCGTCAAAGTCTTGTTTCAGTAAGCTCATTTTATCAACGATGTCGATAATTTGCTCTTTTTCTTCTGCTGTGTACATGTAACCGACTTTCTAGAAAGGTAGGTCTGATTCATCAACTTCAATCGGTTCAGAGTTTCCAAACAAGTCTTGTTTAGCTTGTGATTGACTGCTATTATCATTAGAAATAAATACTTTTTCAACCGTAGGGAAAACAAAGTTATAATTTACATACTCGCCTGATTCCTTTGCTTGTACACGACCGCTGACCGTTACGGTGTCGCCTAATTGAATGAAGTCAGGCAAGAATGCTGAACCATACGCAACTTTTATGTTAGATCCCTTTTCTTTTTCAAATAATGGTACTGAAATGATTTTCTTATCGCCTTTTGCTGTGTTTACTGTACGTGTATTTTTTTCGTTCGCTTGTGCTGTTACTGTGATAATTGCCATTTTTTATTTTCCCTCTGTTGCTTTCCAAATTGTCATAATATCAAAGATTTCTTTTTTTGTCTTTGTTTTAAGTAGTTCCATATTAGGATATCCAAGTTCTTCAGCTCGTTTTAGTGCTGGTTGGATCTCACGAAGTCGTTGCTTTTCAGCTTCCAACAGTTTCTGTTCTTCTGTCAAGTCAGGGAGGTCTTCGCCTGAATATATGTATAGGCCAAGTCCGAACATAGCTAGATTTTTAACTAAACAACGCATAATGGTTTTATTTACATCAAACATTGAAGCTGGTTCAACTGTTTTTTCTCCGAACTTAGTCTTATAAGTATAAGAATCAAACTTCATTGCCTTGTTAGCTCCGTCCATTACAGGAAGCCACATTTCATGTGTAATACCATCAACTGTAACAGAAGTAAATACCATAATGCCTAAAGAATTATCATATAGATATGGAACTAGTTTCCCTTTACCGTCATCAAATTTTTTAATCTCGTAAGTAGCAGTAGGACAAACTTTTTTAAATTCAGCCCAAGCCCAAGACCAAGATAGATAACTTAGAGAAGTTTTTCCTGTCTTTTTTTGTTCAATTTTACTATTTACATTAATTGCATTAAGCTGTTCAAATACGCTCATTTTCTCCTCCATTTGAAGCCTCGTGAACTTTTTATATTTCTAACTTTACCTAGATTAGATATTTCATATTTCTCAAAACCATCAATTTTAACAAAAGTTTCAACTTCGCTCATTCGACAATCTCTTCTTTCCAACCTTGGCTTTTAAGTTCTTCAGTAACTTTTTTCACAACTTCTTCAAGCTGTTCTTCATCAAATTTAATATTAATTGTTTCCATTTTCTACTCTTTCTATGATGAATACATCGCCTTGTCTTGTAATTTCGATATTATATTTAAGCATTGGTAAGATGTGACCTTTTTCCCGATAGTTCCACAAGTCATTTATCAAGCCATATAAGCACTCGTTAGGCTCCACTCTATACTTTGTTTCGTTCATTTCTTCGAGCTCTTTAGACAACTTCCTGACGTTTCTGGCATAATGTTTACTTGCTTTTTCTCTGGCTTTTAAACTTTTGTAGTTGCTTTCCATATATGAAATTCCTAATATCTTCTTTTTGCTGTTTTTCCTCTTTATCAGACCAGCCAACCTTTTGACCTTTTCGTTTGCCACTTTGATAAACTCGTCTGTTATCTTCTGGAAAGCCATTTTTTTCAAAGTACATTCTAGCATATTCAAAGTAATTTAAGCTATTGATGTACTGCTGACTATCTTTTTTGTGATAATTAAGAGTTATCAATCGCCTTTTAGCTAGTGATTCAAAAGATGTTATCATACTTCTGCTTTAAGGAAACCTAAAATTTTCAAAGCCACATATTCTTCGCTATCTTCTTCAACCTCTTTTGCAAATTCTTTATCACTAGTTAGTTCTTCTTCTCCAGCATAATATAAAGGTGCAAACCTAGTCTTATCAGAGAAGTTATAAAACTTAAATTTAGGTTCAATAACTTCATAACCGTTAATGACAGCTTCAACCATTTTCAGCTTTTCAAATATCTCAAACGGTTTTTTTTCTTTATTTTCATAAACTTTACCTAAGCCGTCTTCAAGTTTATAATTAAAACCCCAGCGAGAAATATAATAAATCGCTTCTTTTGTTCTACCTCCAAAAGTTTCAAGATAATCAGCTTGTTTTTTCGTTAATTTAACTACCATTTATAGTTCTCCTTTATTTCTATATATATTATTATACCAAATTGCTTTCACTTTGTCAAGCATTAGATGTTATTTTTTTATTTATTTCTGCTTTTAATTGTAATGCCCTAACTAATGCACGCTTAGAGTAATCATTTTCGCAAGCGTTATGCAACTTTTTAGACTGTCTGACTAGAAATTCAGCACGATTTATCCATACTTTGAAAAGTTCGTCATTATGCCATTCTGCTTTTATCATCTCTTCTAATGCACGATACATCCAGCCATACACTTCAGCATGTAAATTAATCGCTTTGTTTTCATAATTAATCATTTTCTGTTACCTTACCTTGTCCTTTTGCTAAGTCTAAGAAAGCCTGTGCTGATTCTTTCGTTACTTCTTCAGGAGTTTCAACCTTTACTTTTTCCACTAGTTCGCTATCTGGTTCTTTTTTAGATTTATTGACACAAGTAAATACTGAATCAACATAAGAAAAATTCAAATCATCATCAAACTGATATCCACGCGCTTTTACTGATAACTTAGAGAAGTCGTTATGTCTACCACGTTTAGGGCTTAACATCAGCATAAATTCTGCCCAAGCTGTAAGAGTAGAACCACCTAAGGCATCACTAGGCTTTACCATATAGGCTTTATCGTCCATTGAGTTTGCATAAGCTGATTTGTTTGCATGAGCTACCAGTAAGAAAGTTACATCTTGAAAGAGCAACTTCAAGCGTGTAATTCTTCTAAGCATTGGCTCGAAGTCTTTACCGTAGATAATATCGCCATTTCTTAGCATTGTCATAAGGTTGTCTAAAATAACGAACTTGATATCATTTTCTTTGATGTACTCATACAATAAATTCATGTGGTGCGAATCATCAAGCATAAACTCGCCACCTGTTAAGAAATGCAAGTCTTCTGGTGCATTATCTTTATTTCTAAGCCTTTTGTTTAACTCTCTGTCCGTGTCCTCATTGTCGATGTATAGTGTCTTACTACGCTTTGTGTCATAACCAAAAAAAGGTAGTCCTTGCGATACCATTAAAGCCATGTGCATTGCTAGAGAGCTTTTAAACGACTTAAACGGTGCTACTAATATTCCAGCTTGCGAACTTGGCATTAAAGTATCAATAAGCCAGTCATCTTTTAAATTTATTAAGTCTTCTCGCTCTTTTAAATGCTTGGCTGTCTGTACTTTATCAAATATGTTAGTCATTTTTTAATCCTCCCCTTTTGGTTTATGGTTTTCAATACATATATTCCGTGCAATGTATTTTCTTGGCTAGTACACCATTCTAGGTTATTTAAATCGTTATTTTGCTTGTTTCCGTCAATATGGTTTACTATTTTTTTATTTTCTGGGTTAGGAATAAAAGCGAATGCTAATAATCTATGTTTTTTCACTTTCAAAGTTCTATTATCAAAACTTACTGAAAATTGATAATAACCGTCTTTGTCTTTGTGCTCTTTTTTTTGTTTACCGTTTTTAGAAAATAGTTTTCCGTCTTTTGTTAATGTGTATCTTTCTAACGTTTTTTTATATAATTCATCATTAAACTTCATTTATTTCTCCTTTAGTATATAATAACAAAAAAGACTTGAAAAGTCAAGCCTTAAATATTATTAAGCAATAAAATGTGAATTAATAACCAAATACACCATAAAAAAGCAACAAATAAATAAATACTTTCGCCTGTAAAGCCTAAATATCCATTTAGAACTATTAGAATAATATCAAAAACAATCTGTAATATAAATCCAATTTTCATCTCTTCTCCTTTTCTTATACCATAGTATCAAATTATTTTACATTTGTCAAGGCTTAATTCCATTTCGTTCTTTTATGAATTTGTTTATACTATCTTGATTTAATCGTTTAGATATTTTTCTTAGTTCATCATTAGTTTTAGCCATTTCGCTTTTATAAACAATTTTTTTAGTTTTTTTCTTTCATCTCTAGCTTCTTGTTTGCACTTAGGACACTTTAAATAACTTAAACCACTAGCTTTTCTCATTTCCTGACACTTAGTACATTTAGATTTCATTTTTTGTTTCTCCTTTTTTCTAATTCAATGCAATGCTTACATTTAGGGTTATCTACATGGATATATTCTTTTACAACTTCTTTTTTTAAACTTTTTATTCTAAGTTGTTCTTTTTTTAAGTCCATGCAGTGTGATATTGACCAGCCACAACCACTACATTTAATGCTTTTCAGTTTGTAAGGTTTGTGTTTTGTTGTATAACTCATCTATTTTCTCCGTTTATTTTATATTTATCAAATCTTAGATATTATTTGAACCAAGATAAATCAATTTCATTAGCTAAGTCAGCAATTTCTTTCAAGGCTTCTTCGTCTGTCATGCTTTTTGAATCACATTCTTTAAGTTTGCGTTCGATTTCATCAGCTGTTTCGATCGCCTCTTCTAATGATTGAGTTCTAATAATATCTTTAGAAACTTGTTCTTGTTTAAGACGAAGTTTTTCTATTTCATCCGTTGTTTTTGGTTGTTCGTTATTTAATTTTTCTCTTATAGCGTCATCTTTTTTTCCATAAGTTTTTCTATAAATAAATTTTTCATATTCATCAGATGTCATTTTATCTGTTTTTGTGTTAAAGTTTTTCATATTTTCTCCATATTTTCTTCTAGCCCAACTTGCCAGTGATTTTTGATTAATGTTGTTTAAATATCTTTCAAAAGAATAAACTGTATAAAACTTTTGTTCATACTCAACTTTATTTGTTTCTTTGTTTATTGAGTATTTAAATGCTCTATCATACATAAAATTCAAGTAATCTGTTTGAAAGTCTCCCAGAAGTGAATCATAATTGTCTCTTTTTTCTATTGTTTCTTTTGAAATTGCCTTGCCTTTAGCTTTGCCTTTAGCTTTGCCTATTGCCTTTCCTTTTGCTTTACCTTTAGCTTTACCTTTAGCTTTACCGATACGACATTTACGACCAGTATCTTTATATTTACATTTTTGGTTTTCTCCGTTACAATTAGAACAAAATTCTTGTCTAGGTCTAGCCATGTTTTTATCTCCTTTCTTGATGATAAATTAATTATATACTTTTATTTTAGACTTGTCAAGAATAATAATATTGTTCGGAAATAACTATTGTTTTTATGCTTGTACATATTTATTTACATTTATTGTTCGGTTTTAGCTATTAATGTGCAAAAAAAAAAAACGTAGTAGAATATATTAACCTTTAATTTTGGACACTAATAATTATTTTTCCGTACATTTTATTTTTCTTGTTTTCTTAAACCTTTCATAATTCCAGTACATCAAACACTTCGGAATTCCTTTAGAAATCTTACAAACAATAAGCTAATTGTGCTTACTGATACCATACTTTACAAACAGGACACACAATGCACTTACATTCTGCCACTTCTAGTCAAATTGCGGTCAAGCGTAAAACAAAAGCCCTAAGGGGCTAATTTCTTTTTTTATTTTCTCATATAATCTTTAACAATAAATAATATTAAGCAGTACAGCAAGCTAGTAAAAAACAAACTAAATGCAATTATACTAAAAAGTGGATAGAATGAACCTAAAATGCATAGACCTGCTATAAAAGCTACAATTGCAAAAATTCCTAATAAAATTAATAAAGCGTAAATATATGTTTTCATTTATTTTCTCCTAAGTCAAAATGTATCGCTGGTTGACTATTCCATAGTTCTAATGTTTCCTTATCTACTTCTGGCTGATTCATGTACTCTCTGTTCATTCTAATCCTTGTGTTATCTACTTTAATTTTAATACGCTTCTTGTATTCTTGCTGTCGTAAGTACATTAGATATTTATCTCTAGCCATTGTTACCTCCTATAAAGAGTATAACATAAAATGCCTACAAAGTCAATCATAGTTTACATAACAGAGGGTAACACTACTCCAAAAAGTGGATATGCTATAATAAATACAGAAGTTAAGAGAGGAAAGCAAATGACAGAAGAACAGCTATTATTTAAGCAAGAAACAATGTCAGAAGTTGACTTTAACGAGTTCTTACTTAACGCTGTGGAATGTGGTTTGATTAATCTTGATACAGCTTTAATTTTTAAGGGAGAATAAAGAAATGAACAAAGAACATATTTTAGCACAAAAAGAAGTATTAACTCCAATTGAGTATGAACACTATATTAAGCACTTATTTGATATCGGAGAACTAAGCAAAGAACTTTATGTTGAATTGAGTTCTGATTTATGAGCAAAGCTTTAGCGATTGACTTTAGTACTTCTAATACTGGTTATGCGTTTCGTAATCCTTTAACAAATGAGTATGTAGTTGGTTCAATAGCAGGTGGTAAAAGCAAAGACCCTTTGGAACGTGCAAAACAAATTGCTGACGGCATAACAGAAGTCATTGAGCATTATAACTTATTTGATTATTTTATTTATATTGAAGAACCTATCATCACGTTCAAGTCTAAGGGTAATATCTCGTTGATTAGAGCTAACGGTTCATTCTTAGGAGTTATGCGTAACCGTCATAACATTGGCTATGTTGATGTACCTAATTCTAAATGGTGCGGTTATCATCTAATCAAAGGTAAGAGTGCATTACGGAAAGTACAAAGCATTGAGATACTCAAGAGCTATAACATAGTACCTGATAATGATATCAATGATGACCAAGCAGACGCGTTCTGTATCTTGCTCTATGTAGAAAGTCAGGAGAATATATAATGATTGTAATTAATATTGCCTTGATTATTCTTGGCATTTTATATGGTGTAGGTTCAGTTACCAACTTTAAGGAGTGGTACTATCGCCATGACTATCTAGCTATTGCATTGAGTGTATTTACATCTATCTTATTGTTAGTGGCTGGAGTATTAAACGTTTTGAATTAGGTTAGTGGCTATCTAGCATAGCGAGGGGTTACTCTTGACCAGTAATAAGAAAATAAAAAAGCTTTATAATGGAGTCTTTACAACAAACAAGGACTTAATAGCACTAGAGGTCACGTCCATTGTAAATGGGTTGTTAGTGTATACCGCAAAAGAAAACTATCCGTTACTCTTGACGATATAAGAAGCTTAAAGAAATTGTTTGGTCTTTGCATATTTTTTCCTAAAGACTAAGGTGTACTGATTGACGGTGCTTAAATGTTATAGAGTTAACAGCCAAGCAATAGGGTGCAAGGTGACGGGAATGCCTTAGTTAAATGAGTGTCGCCAACTAACAGCCCTTTGCAATTAGAGATATAAGTAAGCTGTTATAATAGCCTTGGATACTTCAAATGGTTCGAGTCCATTGTATCTCATTCTCCTTTATTTTATTATATGTTAGTGAACCTTTAACGTAGCTGGCATATAATAACACAGCATAGTATAATAGTATTACAGCTCTGCAAAGAGAAGATGAGGGTGCGACTCCCTTTGTTGTGTTAGTGGTGTATAGTCCATATATGAAGTGCTAAGCTATTGCGCAGTACCTTGGCACAACTATACAAGCATAAGAGTAATAAGGTGTACTGACGTGGTGTAGGGTTCGATTCCCTGCTGCTCTATTTCAATTGAATAGCTAAGTGACTACATAAGGTCGGGAGTAGTTAATGAGTATCCTGCGGCATACTAACAGCTTAGTGGCATATATAAACTAACGTAACGTTTTCTGTTATAGGAGTTCATAAGTGGTTCGAGTCCATTATATATGTTTACCAATATAGTGTCTGATGAGATACCAGCTACTAATAGTTAGGAATAACAAGATGAGGTAGTCATAGTTAGCAGTATAGTCTAATGGTAAGACAGCATGATAAGTGTGATACGTGGGTTCGATTCCCAATACTGCTATATATAAAGGAGAAGCAAATGATATTTATAGAATGGTGTATTGGTTGGCTAATAGGTACGTTGATTGGCTTAGGCATTGTTGCTTTGATTGAGAGGAACAAATGATTATATTATTATTATTTATTATTGCATTGTTCATTAGTCCGAGCATAGCATTGTTATTGTTGCTGTTAGTTATTAATCCAGTGTTCGCATTGCTATGGCTATTAGTGTGGCTTGCTATTAAACTATGATAGGTATCGCATGGTTTGGTTCGTGGTTGGTTATGCTGGATAGAATGGAATGATTATGGGTAAAGGTAAGCACAATGAATGGCACAAGCTACAGTATAAAGGTGTGTACTGTGACGACTATGAGCCAAGCAATAAAGTAATCAGGAAAAGAATTAAAAATAAAATAAATAAAGAGATAAAGATGATGTTGTCAGAAAGAAAATAAAAATATTTTTTTATATATCCCCCCCATTAAATGATATTTTAAGGGAAATTTTCAG
>QAML01000069.1 GCA_003150315.1 Prevotellaceae bacterium
ACATGGCTTATCGCAAAAAATACAAGCCATGTATTTTAAAATACAAGGCACATATTTTAAAATAAGTGCCTTATATTTTTGACCATTCCAAATATCTGATAAACAATAACTTACAAAAGTTGTTCAGAACGATGTAAGTACCTGGTTTTTACGGCTTTGCGAAAAAAGATGGGATTTTCGGTTTGAAAGCTGCCGGAAATGGCGCGGAGAAAAAGAAAGCGGGTCATGCCCGATTGCTTTCATCGGGGCATGACCCGCTCGTGCGGATGAATAGTAACGTATTAACGGACTACCTTCTGGGTCTTTCCGCTTTCGTAAACTATTATGTATGTTTCGCCGTGCTTTGTGGTGTTGACCTTGCGCCCGAGAATGTCGTAGATGGCTTTAACCTTGTCGTCGGCATTGGGCTTGTTGTTCTTGATGCCTGTTACTGCACCGCCCGGCATGGTGAACGTGTAGTTGCTGACTATTTTGAGGTCGGCTGAAGCCACTCTTACGTTAACCACAGCGTCGTCGCCGTTCTTTGTGAGGGTCTTCACGATTTTTGCGCCGTTGGCATTGGTAATGATTTCAACGTCATCGGCAGAAACGTCTGAAAGTCCGTTAACGGTGTAGCTGAATACGGAATCCTTGAGGGTTACGTCAACGCCCTTAACCTTTGCCGAAAGTACGGATCCGTTGTAGATGAGCTGCGCATCGTCAACAAAAATCGAATCGTTGCCTGTTCCTTTTCCCGGTTCGGCATTTGTGGAAATTGTTACGAGGATGGCTTTTTCCTTAACGGTGTCGTTGATATATTCGAAAGGAATGGAAATGCGCTGCCATGCAAAACCGTTGCTCTCAATCTTGGCATTCTTGGCAGTTGCAAGCACGTTGTTGTAAGTCTTACCCTTTTCCTGCGGATCCTGATAGTAAGAACCGTTGGTAACAGCCGCGCTGATGGTGGCATAAGGATAGTCTTTCTGCACGGAACTCTGTTTGAATTTAACCCATACGGCAATGGAGTCGGGACGACCGTTAAGGATGGTATAGAACGGGTCGCCCTTTCCGTCTTTGTCTTTATTGGTTATATCAAGAAAGGCATGGTTAGCGGGATCTGCGGCTTCCATTGCGCCTGCGTTCATACGTCCTGTGGTTATTGTGCCGTTAGCGATGAATCCCATGGCAGAAGCGGAAGTAATCAAAAGGCTGCTTTCGCCGTTAGAGCCGGGGCGTGTAACGGATGACTGATATGTGAACGGATGATTGGCTGCTTGGTTGGCAGTTGCTGCGAAATCTCCCGTGGAAGTAGCGAAAGAGTGCCATGAAGTGGCTTCGTAAACGTCAACATCCTTGGGTGAGAAAAAACCTCCCGTTTTTACGGTGTATTTTTGGAAGGTTTCGAAGCCGGAGTTGGGAATCTGATAGCCGCCATTGCCGAAAGTAACTTTTATTATCTGACCCAACAGAGCCTTCATGTCTATGTTGATAACGGCATAAAGGGTGCTGTCGCGTTTTTCTGCAATAAGTTCAATGGGAACATTGCCAAGCATCGGACCCATCCATGTTGGAACTTGCGGATCATCGCCTTTCTTTATGGCAACTTTCTGGTTTGTGGTGAGAGTAAGCACTCCGTTGGCATCGGTAACGCCTTCAACGTCCTGCAACTCAATTGTTCCTACGCCAATAGAGTTTGTGCCTGCTTTGAGAACAAAGTTCTTGAGGCTGAAAATGTATTTGCCGTTCGAACTGTCTCTAAGGCTGATCGTGGCATACTGTTCCGTAACGGCTCCGTTAATATCTACCGAAAGTACATCGGTGAAATCGTCGGCCGAAACGGTGATTGCGCCCAAAAAGAGGGCGAGAATAGTAAAGATTTTCTTCATAAAGTCCTTTCTATGTTATTTGAGTTTATAAATTATTCCGATTGTTCCGAAAATAGGATATAGTGTCTGCTCAATTGTAGTGAAATTGCTTTTGTGTATTCCGTTAAGTCCCCAACTGATATCGGCATAAATGCCCGTTTTCTTGTGAAAATACCAATCAGCTCCCACGTCAACTCCCCACTGAAAGTGTCGCATATCGTGAGAAAAGTCATAGTGTCCTTTAGTGTCGGGTTCGTTTCCTATAATCACCTTTGCGCCCGTAGGATCTCCCACACGCAGGTAACCGTTATGGGCATCGCCCGTAAAAGAACGCGAATGAACATAAGAAAAATAGGGACCCGCCTTGAAAATTACCTTGCCCACGGAATAAGTAGCCATGACCGGCACAGTAAACATCCACTCGGAAACACAGGTTTTGACATCGCCGGTGAAACGTCCCTCGAGCGACTGACCGCCACGCACTAATTTCATCTTGTAATTCTTTACCTGTGCGTCTTCGTTCATACCTTTATTCTCAAAGTGCACTCCGGCAAGCACACCCCAGGTGTCATTGAATTTGCGACGCGCATCAATTCCCAGCTGAAGGTTGTTGGTAAGAGTATATTTGTTGAGTTTCCTGATAGAAGCCGGCATATCGAGCGGAGCTGTGCCTCCAATCGAATAGCCAACCCTTAGATTGTATACAAGGTCTTCGAAAATCTTTTTTGCAGGGGCAACGGCAAAAAGCGAAGCCACAATGACTGTAAGGATAGTCTTTTTCATTGGTTTCAGTTTTCTTTTGTGCTTATCACTCTCACTTTATCTATGCACAGTGTGCTTCCTATTGCTCCGCAGAACAGATCTCCGTCTTTGCTTGACGAGAAAACTATTGCGAGATTGTAGCCGCGATTTTCAAGAAGTTCCATGTCCACGTCTCCCGAATACTTGAAGGTTATTTCGAAAGGCGTCCATTCGTCAACAGGTGCCACATATTCCAATTCTGCAAGGGCAACAATCTGATCGCTTGTCTTTACGTTGTTACCGTACAGGGTTACGGGATTCCCGTCTGCATCGTGGTTTCTGTAGAATACCGCATAAACCGCTGCGCTGTCGGTCATGTTTTTAAGGATATTGCCTTTGCGGTCCTGATAGTTCTTTCCCGGGGCGTATTTGTAGTATCCTGTCATTTTTATAGGCTTGCTGTCGTATACCACACCAAAGTTTGTGGCTTTCATGGGGCTTTGCAGTGCCGAGTCAACCACGAAAGTTCCGAGGAAAAGGTTTCCTGCGGCAATTCTCTTGTTTGCCCAAACTCCGAAAGCACCTGTGCTTCGTGTCGTTAACTGTACAGCTTTCCCGTCAAATCCTTCCTTTAGCGGAATAGTGGGATATTCTTCGGGTTTGGCACTGTTCATGCTGAGAATGAAACCGCCATTGCCCGAAGCCCAATCGCTTTTCAGTGAGCCGTCGTCCATTACTCTTTGCCATACATAGTAGTTTTTGCCTGCATTGAGTGAAAAGTGTTCGAAATCAAGGCATGTGGTGTCGCTCACAGTTCTCACAACGTGGTTGAAACACACTGTGTATGTTCTTTTCCACGCTTTGTCTTCCGATGTAACCGTATACGTAACTCCGCCGTTTGAGAAATCTTGCACCGAACCGCTTGCCGGAGTAATTGTCGCGCCTTCTGTGAGCGAGAAAATGGGAGCCAAGGCACTGATGTCGGCATTTTTCTTTACGTTGAAGGTTATTACGCTGTCGGCGGACATTAAATTTATGAGCGTATCCGAGTTGTTGAAAAACATATCTCCGGGATTGTCAACATGTACATAGGCTTGTGTTATGTCGCATTCGGCGTTGGGGGCTTCATCTTTGAAGCACGAGGAAAACAGTGAAGAGCACAGGATGCCGCAAACCGTTATTCTCAGAATAATATGTTTCATGTTAATGAACGAACTGTTATTGGCTAACAAAATTACTGCAAATTGTTTGAACCACAAAGAAAAACGGAATGAAACGGCAAATTTTCGGTGTCAAATGTCTCTGTTTTTCACTGACATGTCTCTTTTTGCGAATTTTCATGGCTGTTGCGCGGCGCACAAAAAACAACGGCGGAATCGCGATGTGCGTTCCGCCGTGAATATGTATGGAAGATAATTTACAAAGGATATTTTTCAAAGGCATACAATACGGTTGACAGGTATCTTTCGCCTGTGTCGGGGAGTATTGCAATGATTCTTTTTCCTGCGTTTTCGGGTTTCTTGGCAAGATCGAGCGCAGCCCATGCTGCGGCACCCGAGGAAATGCCCACGAGCAATCCTTCTTTCAGTGCCAGTTCGCGTCCTGTTTTTATGGCATCGTTGTCTTTTACCCTTATCACGCCGTCTATCAGGTCTCTCACAAAGTTTCCGGGAATGAAGTTGGCTCCTATTCCCTGTATTTTGTGCGGACCGGGATTGCCGCCCGAGAGAATCGGAGAACTGTCTGGCTCGACGGCAAAAGCCTTTATGTCGGGATTATGTTTTTTCAGACCGGCGGCAATACCGCTTATGGTTCCTCCGGTGCCAACTCCGCCTACAACTATATCTACTTTGCCGTCGGTGTCTTTCCATATCTCTTCGGCTGTTGTTTTCTCGTGAATGGCGCGGTTGGCAGGGTTGTCAAACTGCTGCAATATGATAGAGCCGGGAATTTGTTCGTGAAGTTCGTTGGCTTTCTCCACAGCTCCTTTCATGCCTGCGGCTCCGGGGGTGAGAACAAGCTGTGCGCCGCGAGCCCTCAAAAGATTTTTGCGCTCTTCGCTCATTGATTCGGGCATGGTCAGTATGGCTTTGTAGCCTTTTACCACAGCCACCCATGCTATTCCCACACCGGTGTTGCCGCTCGTGGGTTCTATTATCGTGGCTCCCGGTTTGAGTTTGCCGCTCTTCTCTGCGTCTTCAATCATTGCGAGTGCAATGCGGTCTTTTACACTTCCGCCCGGGTTGAAGTACTCCAATTTTGCTACCACTTCCGCCTTTACTTCCGGGTCTTTGGTCAGTTCGTTAATGCGAACAAGAGGCGTTCCGCCGATAAGCTCTGTGAGCTTTTGATGAATGTTAGCCATAATCTTGAATTTTAAAGTATTGATTTTTCTTCTCTGATTCGTATGCAAAGGTAGCGGGTTTTGATTTTTTCCGTGTCAATCTTTTTGCTGCATTTGCCTTGAAATTTTTGTGATTTCAGAAATATTTTCTGTCAAACGGCGTTTTGACGGGTATTTGTGCGTTTGAGGACGAAAAACGGGGGAAATATCAGTGGCGATGTGCGCAAAAAACGTTTTTCCGAGGCATGTTTTCCGTGCCGCAGACCGAAAGATTTTCGACGCGTGCGGAGAGGGACGTTTTTTGTTGCGGCAAAGGGGGATTTTGCATATTTTTTCATGTATCGTATGGCTCATGCGGAATTTCGTAAACGTATTCGAATTTTTGTAACGTGCTGTTATTCAGAAAATTAATCACTTTTTCGATGCTTTTGTAAGTTGTTGTTTATCAGACATTTGGAATGTCCGAAAATATAAGGCATATATTTTGAAACAAGTGCCTTGTATTTTAAAATATATGGCTTGTATTTTTTACGAGATGCCTTATGTTTTTT
>QAML01000053.1 GCA_003150315.1 Prevotellaceae bacterium
GCTGCCGTTCACGTAGAACAGCACTTTGAATGTACTTCTTGCCATACTCGTTTTTTTTGTTTGCAAAGTTATTACTCAACGAGTTAGACCTTGATAAGCAAATCGGCGCAGAACGGCGCAATCATTGCAGGGAGCGTTAAAAATACATCTCACTACGGGTAACGATTTGAAAACCGTTCTGCTTCATAGAACTGCTTTCCTTTGCGTTTCCCGTTTTTTACGGTTGCCTTCGTTTGGCACTGTAAACGCTTTAATGATAGTCATTTCAGTGACATTTCAACCTCTTTTCTCGGTTATTCCAAAGATTTTGCGTAAGTTTGCATAAATGTCAAACAAAGTCATTATTCGGATATGAAAAAAGCATTTCTTTTGGCGGCTTGCGCGGTGCTGACGGTGATGCCGTCGTGTGCAAGAAAGAACGCCTCCACGGTTTCAGCCACCGACAAAACAGAACAAACAGCCGTTGACAAAAAGAAAGTCAATGTAAAGACACTTCCGCTCACTGTTACGACGGGCATTCTTGATACAATAAAGAACAACTACAAGGGAAAAGTCGTTTTCATAGACTTGTGGGCTACATGGTGCGGTCCGTGTCGCAAAGCAATGGTTTCGGTTGACTCCATAAAGCCGGAACTCATGAAGAAAGGCGCGAAGTTTGTTTACATAACAGGTGAAACTTCTCCCGAAAATACATGGAAGGAAATGATTCCTAATATTGAGGGCGACCACTACCGCCTTACAAAAGAGCAATGGAAAAGTTTGTGCAATGAAAAATTCGTGCGCGGCATTCCATGCTATGTTCTTTTCAACAAAGACGGTTCTGTTGCGTTCTCAAACCTGAATGAAGGCGGATACCCGGGCAATGATTTAATGAAACCCGAGATAGAAAAAGCCCTCAAAAAGAAATAATTTCATTGAAACCCTACATACCTCGGAGCAAAAGTCCCGGGGCTTTTTTGATATAAGTAATTCAGGCTAAAATATGACCGAAGAAGAAAAACTGAAAACCGAAGACCGGATAGTTGAAGTGTTGAAAACTGTATATGACCCCGAAATTCCCGTAAACATATACGACCTCGGACTTGTTTACAAGATAGATTTTAAGGACGACGGGGTTTTGGACGTGGACATGACGCTTACTGCTCCCAATTGTCCCATGGGCGATTATATAATGGAGGATGTGCGCCAAAAACTTGAGGGCATAGACACCGTGAAACAAGCTAACGTAAACCTTGTGTTCGACCCCGTGTGGGACCAGTCCATGATGAGCGACGAGGCAAAGATTGACCTCGGATTCATGTAATGACATCATGAAAAACATATACTTCATATCCGATGCCCATCTCGGTTCGCTGGCAATAAAACACCGACGCATGCAGGAACGCAGGCTTGTTCGTTTTCTCGACGACATAAAGCCTCACGCCGCTGCGGTATATATGCTCGGCGATATGTTTGATTTTTGGTACGAATACAAATATGTCGTACCGAAAGGCTATACCCGTTTCCTCGGCAAGGTAAGCGAACTGACCGACAACGGAATTGAGGTGCATTTTTTCACGGGAAATCACGACCTTTGGCTACTTGATTATTTCGAAAAGGAATGCGGCATGATTGTTCACCGTGAACCAATGACCGTTGAGCTTTACGGTAAACTTTTTTTCCTTGCTCACGGCGACGGACTCGGAAGTAGCGATATGAAATTCAAAATGCTTCGCGCCGTTTTCCATAGCAGCGTGTGCCGTCGCCTTTTCTCCAATCTCCATCCCCGTTGGGCAATGCAGTTCGGGCTTTCATGGGCAAAACATTCGAGACTTAAACGCACCGACGGCAAAGAACCGGCTTTCATGGGGGCAGACAACGAGCCGCTTATAAGGTTTGCAAAAGAATATTTGGCTACACACCCCGAAATAAACTATTTCATTTTCGGACACAGGCATATAGAAGTAGATGTAAATCTGACTTCCGAATCACGGCTTCTTATTACCGGGGAATGGATATCCCTTTTCACCTACGCCGTGTTTGACGGCGAACATCTTTTCATGGAGAACTACGTGGAAGGAGAAAGTAAACCGTAATGCCATAACGGTTTACTTTCTTATCCCGCCCCGTTCGCTTTATTTCTTGTCAAGTATAGTTTTATTTTTGTCGAGTTTCGCAGCCACAACCTTTGCTTTGCCGCCCTCCACACCAAGCATGTAATCGCCGCCGTCGGTTATCGTGAACTCAATAACCGTTTTGGCGGTTTGGGCATTTGAAAACTTTTTCGAAGCAACGGTTTTGTTGTCTCCGCTTCCTATTATCTTTACCTCGCCATCCCCCGAAGCGTCAACCGTAAAGGAATATTTTCCTTTTTCGAGCGTCAAACCCTGAAACAAAAGCTGTCCCGGCTCTATTTCAGCCCCGTTGCGAGAAATTCTGACGTTTCCCTTGCGGCTCCAATAGCATCTGCCGTCCCGGAAATCGCCATTGAGAATCGTGGAACTTGACGGAATTCCGCAGTCATTGCGAAAGTTCGTCGGCGTAACGCACAACAAACTGCACTCATTGAGATAATCGTTGTTGAAAACCCAAAAGTTTTGAACTGTAGAGAAGTCGTCGGTCTCCGTATTGGTAAACGGTTTTCCGTCAAAGGGATTGTCAGGCCACGTTCCCACCGAATATCCTCCGGCAAGGATACAATCCGTAACTTTAACGCTGTCTATTATCTGGTTTTGCGGTTCCGGATTTGTGGAACCCCATGGTATTACCGCTATAGCCTTACCTCCTCCGCTGCTAAAGTAAGAATGTTCCACCGTAACGCATCTTGCGCCGTGCGGATTGAGGTCGTGATATGTTCGCCAAGGCGAAACGTTGTTGCGAGGATCCCTGTACGAAGAAGATAGAGTAACACCGTCGTCATTAGACTCGAAAAAGCATCGCTCAATCTTCACTCTGTGCGTACCACTACTGAGTCCGAGACCATCACCACTGACACAGGCGGCATCATACATCTTTACGTTGCCGACAAACAGGTTTGAATCGTTATCAAAACTCGTGTGGTAACAATTTGTACGCATAATGTCGAAATCTTGAAGCACTATGTCGTGGCAATCACTGAACACAACGGGAACTATGTGTATTCTGTCTTCGCAATTTGTGGCATAGTGTGAAATATCCGGGTCTTTTGTGTAAGGATCATTCATTCTTATTTTACCTCCTCCGCATATTTTAATGCGATATTGGTTCTTGGCAAACAAAAGAGGCTTGTTTACGAAGTGCGAATGTGTCCATTCTATGCCGGGAATTACCATATCGTGTCCGTAGAGCGGCATGTAATCGTAATCTCTCCTGTCTCCGCTTTGCCACAATACCGCACCTTTTTCAATTTTCAGTTCTACATCGTGTTTCAGTTCTATGCTCGTAAGCACATACCGCCTTCCGTAAGGGTCATTACCGCCCGGAACCACAACTCTTCCGCTTCCCGCTCCGCTTGCAGCGTTTATGGCAAGTTGGAAAGCCCTTGTATCATCGGTAAAGCCGTCTCCTTTTGCTCCGTAGTCAAGCACATTGAAATTTTCCTCCGTAACAAGAAAATCATAAGGGTTATCGGTGAAATTCTCCCAATTCTCTATATAGAAAGGAGAACCCACAGGAATTTCCTCTTTACCGTTACTGAGAGTTGCCATAAAGCGCGACGCGAGATGTGTCATGCTTTTCTTATCCGCGCGCATGAACGGAAGGTCGTCTATGCTGGTTTTCGCGGCGAGGTTTTTGGTTGAATAAATTTTCGTACCCTTCTTAAAATCTCCGAAGTGCATCAGCGGCAGCGTGTAAATGTTCAATTCATTGTACTCGCGGGCTGCCGTTTCGCCTATGTCGGCTACGATGTGAATTACAGGGCTGTCTGCGCGGCACGAGAGTATTTCCCCGATTTTCTTGTGTATAAGTTCTTCGCGTTCAAAGGTAATGCGGTCGATTGCCATGCTGCCTTTTTCTGCGCCGAGCGGTTCGAATTTTATGCCGGCATAGTTGCCTTCGGTTGGTATATCCGAAAGATTGAAGAAATAGTTCTTTTTGCCGGTTTCTTTCGATATGGCGAACACCTTGGAATGGTTTTCGAACACACTGTCCTTGTCGGTAATGTAGCTGACCCTCATGCTGTCGGCACCGCAACGGTTGTCAATGACGGCGCGTATGGTATTGCGCTCCTTTGCCGGCGGACTGAAAATATTGTTGATGCTCCCCGAAAGAACATCCGTGTAAACGGCTCCCGGTTTCTTGAAAGTATAGACAAGAGCATCGTCGGCGTAAGAAAGTTTCCCGTTGGTGGCTTTGAAAGCTCCTATGCTCTGCGGCACGGTAAAGTCAAAATCTACCGGAGCTCCCGCCACTACGCCGTCAACAAGGAATTCGCGCCAACTGCTCCATACATCGGGCGTGGGAGAACAGAGCGCAATTTCCATGTCGTCTATTTTGTTAAGAAACTTGCAGCCTGTGCAGTCAAAAGCCACGGTTCTCCAGAGTGTCGGAATTATATGTGCCACGCAGTCAAAGCTTTCTTTTCCGTTTTTCAAAGTGAGTTTCACATAAATGTCCTGCACCGGAGCGGTGCGGGCAAAGATTCCGAACTGCACAAACGGAGTACGCTGCAGATTGAGCGGCTTTTCAAATTTCCTGCCTATGGTTCTCCACGTGTCTCCACTCACCGCTTTGCTTCTTACCATCATTACCTGCCTGCCCTCATGCACTGTGGGATAAAAATCCTTCCCGTTGGTAATTTCCACACTCGCCACACCGCCGCGCGCTTCAAATCCGTCGACTCCGTCTTCAAACAAAGCAATAGCTTTTTTGTTTACGAGCGAAACTCTGTGGGAATAATCGTGTACGGGGGTTACGTTTTCTTGTGCCGAAGTCCCGGAGCGAGAAAACGCTAACAGTAATGCAAGTGCAAAAAGGCTTTTTTTCATGATATTTCAGGGTTTTGTTTTATTATAACAGCCATTGAATGACCATTATGTGCAAAGTTAATGAAAAATCTCAGTTTTTCGACAAAACGACAATAAAGATGACACAGCGTACATAAGGTAAAAAATCCCGGCTTTGCCGATCTCCGAAAAAACACATGGCTTATCGTAAAAAATACAAGGCACTTATTTTAAAATAAGTGCCTTGTATTTCAAAATATATGCCTTGTATTTTTCGCCTTTACAAGTCTTTGACAGACAACAACTTACAAAAACTTTTCAAAACCTCTTAACTGTCTGGTTTTAAGCCTTTTGTGATTTTCGGCGATTCTTGCAGGAATTTTTCTGCCAAATGCTGTTTCGAAACATTCCGTCCGCCTTGAAAACGGACGGGATGTCTTTTACTTCAAACCTCTCAACGAAGTGGTTGTAAAGGCTATGTGTCCCGGAATGATTCCCGTTGTCGCGCTCCATTTGAGTTTTCCGTCTGCGGTGTAGCAGTAGAGCTGTCCGGGGTTCTTAAAATCTTTTGCGTCAGCCACGAAAATTTCTTTTGTGTCGGGATTCACAGCTATGGCATAGGGCATGACTATACGGCTGTCGCTTCCGTCGGTTATGAAACCGCTCTTCGATAGTTCCTTGGTCTTTGTGTTGTATAGCGAATAGGAATTGGTGGCTTCGTAAGTGGGAGCCTTGTATTCCACACCTATTATATATAGGTTGTCGCCCGCTGCGGCAATGGCCGAAACCCTCGTGTCGATAGAATCGCTCAATGCTGCAGTTGCTGTGTTGACTACGTAAATTTTTGAACTAACCGTAGAATAGTTTCCGGTTGATATAACGTAAAGGTTGTCGTTTTTATCGAGCGCAACCTTGCCAAGATTCAAACCGGCATCTATTGTCTTTTCAATCTGCATGGTTTCGGGATTGATTACATTTATCGAGTGCTCGTAGTTGGGATACATGTATCCGCCCGAATTAGCCACAAAAATTTTTCCGTTGGCATAAGCAATTCCTTCCGGCTGATACCCCACGGTTACTGTGGTTTCCACTGTGTTTGTGTTGAGGTTCACTTTATAGACCGAGCCTTTGGGCGTTGCAGAAGTTTGGTCGTTGGGATCGATATAAGAGGAAACATAAGCATAATTGCCGTTGAAGGCTATGAAACGACAGGCAGGAATATTGATCGAAGCCACATGTTTGCCGGTTTTGGCATTCATAACCTCAACAAGATTCGAACCGTTTATAACGGCATAGACCTTGTTTTTGTAAACCTGTATGTCGTTTCCCGTATCGCCGAGACCGAGAGTAACGTCAGGGTTAATGGTCGGAAACAAATTGAGATAGAAGCTGCCATTGCTGTAATCGAAATAATCCAACGAGGCTTTGTTCGTGTCCTTTTGCCCTTCGTTCAGCACAAAAACGCCTTTCTGCGCAATATTCTTTTGCGGAGTGGTTACATTAGTGCCCGCAATGTCGATTTTAGGGGTTTCGTTGTCTTCGGAGCAGGATGTAAACTGAAAAGCCGCCGACAAAGTCAAAACGGCAATCGCACCTAAGCGATAGAATTTCTTTGAATTTCTCATATTCTATATGTTTATTAATAAAGTGATCTTATAATTTCTTCCCGGCATGGGGTAACACCTCACTACATCGTAGTGTCGGTTCAAAACATTATTGACAGCCAGCGAAAGTTTTGCCTCGAAGCCCCCGAACAAAAGGTCGCGGTTCACGGCAAAGTCATTTATGTAGTAACTGCGAATGAAATTCGCGGGAACATTTGCACTTGAATCGTAACGCTTTCCCGTGTACAGGAAACTATAATCCGCGCTCCACCGCTTCCAAGCCACATTCACCACCGCCGAAGCCGAATGTTTCGGAATGTAAGCAATCTGTCCCTTGTAATAAGGACTGTGGCGGTCGGAACAATCCATTGAGCGTTGATAAGAATAGTTGGCTTTCGCCGCAATTTCCACTTCTCCCGCCCTGAGTGCCGCCTCGCCTTTGACATCAATCCCGTGAACCAAAACTTTCCCGAGATTTATCATCGTCCAACGGAATTGGTTGGTGGTGGGAACGGCTATGATTTTGTTGGTAATGCGATTTATGTATCCGTCAACTTTTATCTCGAGGTTTCTAACCGTTTTGCGGTCTCTCACAATGCTCCACGAAATTCCCAAGTCCGCCTGCAAGGCGTTTTCGGGCTTCAAATTGGAATTTCCGATAAAGGTGTAATACAAATCGTTAAGCGTTGGCACACGATAGGAACGCTTGCAAAAAGCACGCAAAGCCACTCCCTGCAAAAAATGCGGGTACCACGCCGCAAAAACTGCGGGAGTGAAGCCAGTATGTTCCGAATCTTTTCCGCCGCGATGGTTTCGTGCGCGATTATATATGTATGTAGTCAATGCGTTTCCCTGTATTTCGAAATCACCCAACCTTCCGTTTACGGCGGCAGAGACATATATGCTGTTTCGCAAAGGCTTGGCAAATTCCTTCAAATCGGCATCGAGAGCATCGAGAGCGTAATCGGCGGAAAACGATGCCTGCAGTTTTTCGGAGAAATCATATTTGTTTGCCACCGAAAGGTACACGCCGTTCTGATGATAGTGATTGTTCACGAACATAGTGCCTTGGTCGCGGCGCGAGTCATGAAAGTAATGGAGGTAGTCGTATGAAAACTTCGTGTTGACCTGCAACGAATAATTTCCGAACCTTTTGGTCATCGCGCCTTGCGCAAATGCGTTGAAATCTCTCTGACGGTCAATGTTCGAGAGGCGGTTTCTTACCACAGCTCCCGGCAATCCGCGCCGCGAGGAATAGACATATCCCCTTGCACGCCAGTTACCGTTGTTCATAAGTCCGTAAAGCGAAGCCTCGCCTCTCATCACGGTTATGTCGCCATTGCGTCTTGTGGCTGTGGTGTCGTATCCGCCGTCAAGGTGATAGCGGTATTTATATCTGCCGTCGGACGTGAGCCACGCGGCATTGATTTGCAGAGCCGTTTTGTCCGACAGTTTTTGCTCCCAAAGCAGTTCGGGCGAAAAAGTTCCGAATGACCCGCCCTCCAGAACGGCTCGCAGGTTATAAGATTTGTCTTGAAATTCGGGGCGGCGCGGCACTATGTCCACATCGGATGCCGAAGCGAAATTGCGGGCAGGCTTGAAAATACTGCCGTTTCCGCCATTACTGAGGGTTATTCCGCCTATGTTTGCGAGCGAAAACTTTCCGAGATCCACAATACCGTTTTGCGCGTTCACCATCTGCACTCCGTCATAGCTCACAGAGGTATGTTCCGTTCCCATGCTGCGTACATCTATGGTTTTCAGCCCGCCTATTCCGCCGTAGTCCTTGAGCTGCACGCCCGAGAAGTATCGCATGGCATCGGCTACGCTGTATGAATTCATGCGTCTCAGGTTTTCGCCGGAGAGAGTCTGCTGCGAAGTCATGGCGTATGCCTTGCGATGCACGCTCACCACCGCTTCGGACAGAGCGGGAGCGGTAATGGTGTCGCGCAATGCGGGTTGCTCCTGCGCATATACGCCGGAAAACCAAAACAACAATATATATATGTATTTCTTCATCTGTTTCCTTCTGCTATAAAGGTTGGCTCCGAAAGGAAACAGAACACATACGACAACACTGGCGGCACAGTTCCCCACACACCGCCTTGGGAAGAACGCCCGGGGCATGCTTCCGCCATGTTGTCCGCTCCCGTCCTCGCAGGTACCGAACAGTTATGGGCTGCGGCAGGTCTTCCGGCTCGTCATGTTTCACACCTTCTCACAGCCAACGGCTGCAATGGCTTTCATACCCGCAGGTACGGCGAAACATTGTCCTCAAGGGACATGGCGAAAGCGCACACGGCACTTTCCGAGAGACACACGGCAACGGGATTGTGCGGGATTCCCACCCGCTTCCCTTTTAATTGCATGAACACGCCCTTTCGGGGGCGGAATGCAAACCGCAGTCGGTGCAAAGTTACGGATATTTGGCTTAAGAAAAGGCTTTGCCACGAAAATTCTGTGCGCCGGCAAAACGACGCATGAGCCTGCCCCGCTAAATCTTCTTTATATAAACGTTGGTTTCCTTGGTTTCGAAACCCACGGAACGATAGAGCGCGTTGGCGGCAATGCGCGAAGGGCGCGACGTGAGCATAACTGTGAGTCTTCCGAGCTTCCGTGCACGCTCGAGAATGTGCATGACAAGAAATTTTCCGAACGAACGCCCGCGAAAACGGGAATCAACAACCACATCTTCTATCCACGCTTTTCTGCCAATGGGCGAAACATAGACGCACAGGCTTGCCATTCCCACAATCTCCCCGCCGCAAGAAAGCAAAAACAAACAGCTTGCCTCCGAACCTGCGATAGTTTCGAGATTGCTCCGTGTGAACACGGGGCTTTCTCCGTCAAGCTGCCTCAAAAGGCGGTTTACCGCCGCAACATACTCGTCGCGGCATTCGCGCACTTCGAAAATTTCCACATTATCCATGTCATACCTATTACAAAACGCTGCAAATCTACCACAAATCGGCAACAGCAGCGCGCACCGCGACTTAATCGGAAAAAGTTAAGGTTTTTTCGCCGAACTCCATTAATATATTTCGGGAATATCGCAAAAACCGGGAAAAACACATACGTTGCAAACCATGCGAAAAGCCCAAAAATCACATTCGCTAAGTTCTTGAATATCAACGTTCCCATTTTCGCGAAAAATACAAGCCATATATTTTAAAATACAAGGCACATATTTTGAAACAAATGCCTTGTGTTTTGAAACAAGTGCCTTATATTTTTTTTGCTTCAAAATGTGTGCAGAAAAATTTACTGCTGCTTAAAAAAAACAAAAGCCATGCGCCGGAACTTGCGGATTGCGCAAATTAATAGTAATTTTACCGCGACATATAAAACAGGAAAACAATGAACATTTCACTTTTACGCAATTTTGCCGTGGCAGTTTCAATGGCAGCCGCCTCGGTTTGCTCGGCACAAAACGACATAAAACTTCCGCAACCCGACAAGACGTTGAAAACCACGCTTATCGACGCACTTCAGAACCGACACTCGGTGCGCGATTTCACAGAAAAAGATTTCAGCAACCAAGACCTCGCCACACTTCTTTGGGCTGCAAACGGCATTAACCGCGAAGACGGCAAGCGCACGGCACCGTCGGCTCTCAACAAGCAAGACGTGGAGATTTTTGTCATTCGCAAAGACGGTGCATACTATTGGAATGCGCAAACCAACACACTCGAACTGCGCAGCAACCAAGACCTGCGTTCCGCCGTGGCTCGCGGACAGGAATTCGTGGCAAAAGCCCCGCTGTCATTGGTATTGGTGAGCAACGGAGCCAAATTCGGCAACATGCCCAACAAGTTCGGACTTGCCGATGCGGGCTATGTGAGCCAGAACATCTGTCTAATCTGTTCGGCTGCGGGATGGGCTTGCTGCCCGAGGGCAACAATGGACAACGAAACCCTTGCGGAGCAACTGAAACTCACTCCCAAACAAGTGCCAATGCTCAACAACACCGTGGGATATAGTAAAAGCGCGAAATAATTCGCGCTTTTTTATTCGTAATCATCAACTGTATAATTCACAAAATCGAGCAGCGGTTTCATTTCCCTGAAAATTTCCACAACTTTCTCCTCCCAGCCCTTCGAAAGCAGAAGATCGTCATCAACAGGTGTGGAAACAGAGTAATCCTTAGGCTGCAGGTAACTTAAATATTGAAAATCTTTCGGAAAACCTTTGGGAGCGGTTTTCAAACGCTCCTCGCCGATAACCGGGAAAAGGCTTTTGAATTCGTTTTTTTCAACTATGTTTCTGAATTCGTCCAAATTGTCAACAATACTTTCCCTTATGGCTTTCAGCGTCTTGTTATCCAGACAGTAGCATCCGCCTGCAGCGAAGCAATTTCCGGGTTGGAAATGTATGTAATAGCCTCCGTGCATTGACTTCTTGCCGTGCGAATTGATATAAGCCCCCATGTGCAATTTGTAAGGACGCTTGTCGTTGCTGAAACGCACGTCTCTGTAAATGCGGTAAGTGCAATCGTGCGGAGAAAGCCGCCCCACCTCCGGCTCAAACTCCGAAATCCTTGCGATAAGTCCTTCCACAATTTCATTAAAAGCCTCTGTCGCGGTATCATACAGACTGCGGTGGGACTTAAACCAATCACGGTCGTTATGCTCTGCTATCTGCGCAAGAAAATCAAAAACCTTTTCGCTGCGGGAATCAACTGTTTTCTTTGACATATCGTTCTTTAGTATAAAAAGTAGGATGTTTTCAAGACCATATAAGCCTTTTGCAAAATTAATAAAAAGGCGGCACTTCAGACAGCCCTTAAATTTTTTACGAAAACATTTTGTCAATTCAAAAAGTCGCCGTACCTTTGCGCCTTCCCCCAATAAGAAACGGGGCGGAGACAAATAAACTTTTACATAACAATATAAAAAGAACAGAGTCATGAAGAAGAAATTTATTTGCACCGTATGCGGTTATGTTTATGAAGGTACCGAAGCTCCGAAAGAATGCCCGATTTGCCACGCTCCGGCTTCCAAGTTTCAAGAAGTAGACGAAAACGAAGAATTGAAATTCGAAACCGAACACGTAATAGGCGTAGCAAAAGGTTGCGATGATGAAATGATAAAAGATTTGAACGCTCACTGGCAAGGCGAATGCGGAGAAGTGGGAATGTATCTGGCTATGAGCCGTCAGGCAGACCGTGAAGGTTATCCCGAAATAGCAGAAGCGTTCAAACGTTACGCTTTTGAAGAGGCAGAACACGCTGCTAAATTCGCAGAACTCCTCGGCGACGTGGTTTGGGACACCAAAACAAATCTCGAAAAACGCGCTGCCGCAGAATCAGGTGCCTGC
The DNA here is from genome assembly GCA_003150315.1 of Prevotellaceae bacterium. Classification (GTDB taxonomy): domain Bacteria; phylum Bacteroidota; class Bacteroidia; order Bacteroidales; family Bacteroidaceae; genus UBA6398. The sequence continues at coordinate 11,825 of QAML01000053.1, forward strand.
TCCGACAAATTCCGTATAGCTAAACGCGCAAAAGAACTGAATCTCGACGCAATACACGACACCGTGCACGAAATGGCAAAGGACGAAGCACGCCACGGACGCGGTTTCAAAGGTTTGCTCGACCGTTATTTCGGCAATAAATAAGCACTGTTTACGAAACAGACACTAAAAAAACGCACCGTTAAACGGTGCGTTTTTTAGTGTCTATGCTCTCCTGGAAAATATTCTGGTTTCACTTTATCCAAAGGTGGTAAACATTAGTAACAGATTCGATATGAAACCCGTTTTTCTCGTAATAATGACAGGCAACACGGTTACGCTTCTGTGTGGCAACGCTTATTTTAACGCCCAAAGCCATGCGCGACAAAAAAGACTGCATCAGCTTTGAACCGATACCCTTTCCCGCCGCCTCGGGACTTACTGCCACAATGCCTATTTCCGCTTCATTTTCGTTTATCTTGTAAGTAAGCACTCCCAAAACGTGTCCGCCCTCGCTATAAACAAGAACATCCGTTGCAATCTCGCCATTCAGCGAACGTACAATCCATAATCTGTACAACGTATCGAATACGGACTTCGGGAAGTTCTCATCCAAACGATAGCGTGAGTATTTTCCGCTTTCGTAAGACAGTTGGAGCAGCTACTCCGTCAGCGGACTGTTAAGCGCGGAAGCCACACGCTCATCGTCAACAGGCGTTTCGCGTCCGCTGTTCACCTGAACGTAAACAACTTTCTCATCTGCCAGAATAACATTCTCCGACAAGCAATCGCAAGGCAGGTTAACGCCTTTCAGATAAAGCAAATCATAATGCTCTTCCCGGGCATGAGCCATTTCGCGCAGGAGAAAAGATTTGTTCAAACCGCCCTCTGCAATCAGATTTCCCACCTTAATATAAAAATTATCCGTATCCCATCGTGCCGGTACTATCATATCTGTTTCTTTTTCAAATTCATGGATTTCACAAAACCTTAAAGGCTGCAAGGAAACCCGCACCGCACATCGGAACACTGTTCGCGCCGGAGCATTCCCGCATTTCATCTCGGCAGTAAGCACAAACACCCGTGCCACAACCGCCGTAAAAACCTTTCAAAGGCAAAGTTACAAGATTCCAAGCCTCTCATCAACTTTTTAACGCCGGTAGTTTGGAAACACGTCTGAAAGAGAAAAGATAAACCATCTGATTTTTCGTATAAAACGTATCCTTGTTGGCATATATATGCACTTGAAGAAAAAGATTTACCTTGTAGGAAAAAACATAAGGCACGTTGTAAAAAACACAAGCCATATATTTTAAAATACAAGGCACTTATTTTAAAATAAGTGCCTTGT
>QAML01000038.1 GCA_003150315.1 Prevotellaceae bacterium
ATTATCTTTCTTTCATTTTTTCTTACACCTAATCCGAGTCTTAACCCTTCCAAAGCATCCAAATTGGGAAGTCCGTCGAACTGTCCAAGCAATGAAAGTGCTTCTTTCAGCAGATATTCTTCGTCATCACTCAAATCCTTCTTGAAAATAGAGAATGAGGGACTTGTGTATCTGAGACAGCGCTTGTTGTATGACTTCTGCTTCTCGCCATTATAACCAGGAGCACTATAACGTTCAATTTCTACCAAGAAAGGTCCCTCATATTCTAAATAGAAAATATCCTTCTCGATAGTACGACGTCCAACGCCATTTGTATCAGGATACAATTCAGCAAGACGCTTGTTGACTTCTTCTGTTAAATCATCAAGCGAATAGTTATGATACCGACAACTAAGCAGATCGTCAAGTATCTTATATCGAGTCATCGCATTTTTATTAGCTGGCATTACTTTACTGTTTTAATGGTGCAAAGATACATAGATATAACGAACTCTATATTCGCATTATTGTGTTAATGTATAACATTTTCTACATATTTCTTTTCTCAACTGCGCATTATCATAAGCCAAGAATATCGTCAGGAACACAGAAACGGCAAGGGCACAAGCCATGCAGACAACCAGGAACTGGCGAAAGTGCTTACTTCGATACATCTTCTTTATCCAATACCAAGGATATGTCAGGAAAATAAATCGTGGCAAGGCTTTTATGGTTTGCGGTATTGGTGGTTGCTCTATTGTCTTGGATTTCTTTTCTTGCATAAGCTTCATCATTGCTGCATATCGCTTTTCCGTCAGTTGGATATTGCGATTTATAGTCTCTGCATTTTTGTTGCAGTTAGCTGTGACCGTATTATACATATTGGCAAGTTCTGTGAAAACTGAGACGAGTTTGTCCACATACTTCTCGTCATCATAAAGGCGAGACTGCAAGGTGGTGCTGACAGCATCAGATATAAGGCTTGCCACCTTAGTCTCATCAATTTGCAGTGAGGAATCTGATTGCTTAGTAGCATTTTTATTTAGTTCTTCCGCAATTCTTTGCGGCAACGCCTGAATATCTGAGCGCAAACTGCTGAGATTTGCTGCGATGATATCTTCTTTCATTATCTTCTGCGTTTTGAAGGTTTATACTTTGTTTGCTGTTGAAGTTTCCACTTGTCCTTATCCTCATCTTTGTCACGCCAACCTTGACTGTTGGTAGGACCACCGCCGCATTCCGTAGCCTGGACATGAGGCTGAAAGATCAATTCTTCCAATGCCTGACCGAAGAATATACATAAGTTGGAATAGCTGAGAGACGAGTCTAAACGAGAGCCAGCACTATGCGTTTCGTCTAAGGAGAATGACAATCCTACGACTTTATCTGTCAACTTATTGGATGTCGTCTGCATCCCTATATGCCGTTTGGATAGTTCTGCAATGAAACTTTCCCAGTTATTAGACGTTTGTCGTGCATCCAATACTGCAGTTTTGAGTTGTGCTTTCTTCATTTGCTGCGGACGCAAGCGATTCAAGTTCTGTTCTTTGCTGTTCTTTCGAGCGATGTACAGACCATAATCCTCTGTCAAAGCTCTACAGATGCGAGCACTGCGATAACGCTCATTTCTATCAGAGAGAACATTTCCGTCATTGTCTACAATGTTATAAACGATGTGACAATGTGGATGCTTGGTGTCGTGATGGCGGGCTATGATAAACTGCGTATTGACGATTCCCATACGCTTCAACCATTCCTTTGCAATCTCTGCCATAAGAGCGTCACCCTCTTCATTGTCAGGAAAACGCTCAGCGTCTCGCGGAGAAAACGAGAGTGCTATATGCTTTACTGGTTTCTTGCGATTGGGACGCATGGCAGCTTGAACATAAAAGCTGTCAGCAATAGTCTTGTTGTCCGTTATGCATACCCCTTCGTGAGCCAACAGATTGGCTCGCTTGGTTTGGCTTTTGTCATTATGGGCATAGTTGACGAGACCGCCAAAGTCTACCCTGTTCATTATCTTAGCTATCATGACGCATAGGCTTTACTTGATTAATAATATTGCTGATTGCAGCAATGATATGCAGGCATTGCTCCTTTACGGCATCAAAGCCGTCAATGTGCATCTGGTGTGCAATCTGATTTACATTGTTTGCAATACCCGACAAATCACGAATCTGCTTTGCCAATTCAGGAGAAATCGTTTCTCTTATATGGTTGTCCATTGCTGCCTGATGGCAATACTCGCTGACGGACAATCCAGCCTTTGATGCCTTGGATAGAATGTAGATGAAATCATTCTCACAAAACATTATCCGCACCAACTTTGTGCGCTTCTGATAGTCAGCCAACTTGGGGCGACCTCCTTTGCTATCTTTTACTTTTGTCATTGTCTCATATTTAATAAAGGTATGATGTGTAGGTGATTTTTTAGAGTGGGAAGTACATAATGTCATTCATTGCAAATCGGAGTTTTGCCTTGATGGCATGAAGCTACAGTTTTAGTGACACTAAAACACAAACTTGCCACTCTAAAAATCACCCTTCTTTCTTTTGATAAATTCCCTGTCCCACTCGGCATAGCCGACGCTCCTTTATGAACACATCTATCCACTTTGAAGCTGTGCTTCGATTCTCATTTTGTGCTTCAATAAGAGCATCGTAGTCCTTTTTGGTGAATGTGTTGGGCAGTAACTCGAAGAAAGCGTTACGCCTTGAAGCCACACTTTTTTCTTGCAGGTCTGGAACCGAGCGCCTCTGAACTCTCATCAGTTTTCGGTAGATGAAAACCGAATGGGCAAGTAACGTGTCGCAGATACTCATTGCAGTACGGAAGTCCTCTTCTTGACAGAAAAGATGAACTGAACCGTCTGGCGCATGAGGAAGTTTGAACATTTCCGTTTCAAATGTCCTCACGGCTGTCAATACCATCATGATGCGATAAGCCATCAATCCCATACGGCGAACTATGCCTTGCATAACATTACCCACTTCGTCACAACATTCATCGTTGGTATTCTCATAGTGTTTCAGAAACTGCATTTGTAAATGCTCGGGTATATAGAACGTGTAGTTGCCTTTCCGCATGAAAGATTCACGCAAATGAAGAAAACGCTCTCCCAACAACTTGAATTTTGCATTCTTTGATTGTGATACATCGCTTGTGGCAAACACATTGCGAAAGCCTCTCTTGAACGGAATGAAGTAGAACGCAAATCTGCTGAACAAGCCATCCTCAGCTGTCGGCGTGAGACGACATACCTGTTCTGGCGTACCAGCCAAGACTACGGATATGCGTGGATTGTCAACATCGTAGAACTCTCTGTCCTTGGCGCGGTTTGCCCCTAATGGTTCATGATGATATGCCTTCCGCAATACATCCGAATAGTTGCCAAAGTCCGATTTCAAAGTTTGGCTTAATGTGTCTCCTTCGGTTTCAAACAGAATCACGATGCCATCATTTTCCTTTGCAATACGTTTGAATGCACTTGCGCTGCTGTTGGCTGGTACAATGAGCGTCTTTATAGGAGGCTGTTCTGGCATTTGAGCATTTTCCGATTTCTTCCCCTTGGTATATTCCGCCATGTCTGCCTTATATTGCGCATCAAGAGTTTTCGTCAATTCATGGAGTTGCCGATTGATGGGTGTTATCAACTCCCGGCACAAAGTCAATGCCCCTTTGCCCATACCAGCCTCTGCCGTCACGAAAAGGTAAAGGTTAGGATAAACGACACGCTCGTCATAAACTCCACAGAAATTAGGGAAACATACAGAAAGTGTTGCAATGGATCCAATCAATATTGTTCCTCTGTCGTCTGCAGAAATGGCATTGTCAACAACTTCCTTCAAGAACACTGGCAATTGTTCATACACCTCTTCAGGAAATGCAGGCAATTCACACTCGTCTTTTACCCATTTACCCGTTTCTCCATTTTGGATATTTGGATAAATGGATATTTGGCTACCTTTCAGAGAAACACCCACTTGCTCAGCCATGTAGAAGAATGTGGCAATGGTGATGCCTTGCCGTTTGCCTTGCAGACAATACGTATATTGCTTGTCAGCTTTCGCATATTGATAGTCGTGATGAAGTTTGCTGAGCCTATGAAAATATATTCTACCGCTTTCACCACAACCATCAGCAATAGCAAAACCTAAGTTCACCCAATCATTATAAGATGGGGCAATGTCTATGTGCAGACTTTCAATTTCACAGACCACTCGGTTGAGGTCTTCTTCCACATCGCTATATACGATGGATGAAGTCTGCTTTTCCACATCGTTCAGCTTGCTCGGCAATGCTTCAGAATGGACATTCTCCCATTCTTGGGCGGAAAATATTTTCTTTGACATGTTCTTCGTATTTGGGATTAATAAAAACATCAGGATCATGAGGCAGAAAGCAGGAACGAGCAACATCGCTTCCTGACATATCCACATTTGGATAACCTGCATGTGCAAGATAATTGGCTATTGCCCTAAAGAAACGTGAGTGTTCCATACCTTGCAAATCAACAGCAATTATCCATTTCAAGCCATCACCAGACGGACTGACAAACATAAGTTCGGTCTCAAAATACTCATCAGCAAGCAATCGTTGCTTCAAGTCTATGAGATCTGGCACATGGTCAAAGTCAATACACATCAAACCGGAGTGCATCAGCAAATCATCTTCTCTACGCTTTCTGAACAAACCAGAAAAGGTGCAATAGTCAAAATGCGTTGCTTTATAGCGCTTGGCTTCAGCCTTATTAGTGAGATTGCGCAAGGCAGCAGTCGGTAGCATGGCATAATGCCCAACGATATAACGATAGATGTCAATGATACCGACTGCTCGCAATGGTTCGGTATTTAGGATAGGCTTGCGGAAGAACGAGAACTGATAGACGTCTGCTATCTCCATACCCCACCCTTGCCTTTTTTTGAGTTGATGAAATCCTCAGCCTCACGCATCAAATCATTCTCCGACTTGCACGACTTACTCTTTAACCACTCGTCTATTTCTGATTGCAGAAAAGCCAAAGCCTTGTTTATCTTATGTACAGGTATCTGTTTGGCAGAAACCCATCCATAGACAGTCTGCTTGGCTGGATGTGAAGGCAGATAAGCGCAAAGTTCATCCATATCCATCCATTTTGGCTTGTTATTCTCTTGCTTAGTTTGCAAGACATTCACAGTTCTCTTCAGTTCTTCAACTGATTTGATAAGGTAGGACAATGCTCCCGGCATCTCCTCCAACGATTTTACTTCTATTTCCATGATTAGAATCTTTTTGAATTGTGCCGCAAAGATATCCGGTTGTTTATTGGTGCAAAACAAGTGGAACAGCCCCACACTATCAGCACCTGTCATAGCCCTTGGTTTGCCCTAACATTTTAGATTTTGTTAAGACAGATGCTTTCGTTTGGTTATGTAGAAATCATTGTCTGAGCAAGAATTTCACTCAGGAATACATGGAAATAGTTCAGCAAGGAGAAAACGGATGTTTAGAAAAGAAAAAATCCCCTCATTTGTATGGTGGCAGATGAGGGGAATGCGGTGGAAATAGAATAAACGATGAGTATAACTCATTGACTATCAATGGTGGCAATCGCCACCAAGCGTAAAATCTATATTATTGGTTGCTGACTCTGTAAATTGTCAATATGTATGGTGTTGGCAGCCTTTTCCTTTGCTGAGTCAACGATGTGGGAGTATATTTGGGTGGTCTTGACATTGGTATGTCCAAGCATCGACTTGATCGTATAGATGTCCGTGCCAAGTTCCAACTGGAGCGTTGCATACGAGTGGCGGAGGTCATGAAAGGTTATATGTTTCTTGATGCCAGCAGCCTCTATCCATTTCTTCAATGGCTTCGAAATCCAGGCAGCGTTCTGCAACCCTGCAAAAACAAGAAGCTCCTCGTCTTCAGGACGAGTACCACACATGGCATACGCCTGGTCGGAAATGGGAAGATATGCACCCACCTTTGTCTTTATCTGTGAGATGTCTATGCGCCAACTGCCGTTGCTTGTCTGTGATATTTGCTTCCACTTCAAGTTCTTGATATCTATATGACGCAAACCAGTCAAGATAGAGAAGAAAGAAGCGCGTCTAAGTACATCACTCTCGCAAGGGGTATCAGCCAATCGCTTCACTTCGTCAAGAGTGAGCGATGCTCGCAACTTGTCCTCCGATGGAATACCTTTCACCTTGGCACTCACATCCACTGTGAGATATTCGTCAATGAAAGCTTGCTTCACTCCTGCCTTGACGATGGCGAAATAGGTAGAGGCGGTATTGCGTGACACCGTCCCTTTCTTGTTTCCTCCCAAAGGAGCGCGAAGCAGAAACATCTTGATGTCCTCCAACAGTTTCACCGTTACGCTTTTGAAAGGTATTGGTTTTCCTTCTGAATACATCTTCAACAATTCGCCCACCCGATTCCAATTCACAATGATGGCATTGGAACTATTGGGATGGCGTTTGTCTATGATGTCAATGAAATATTTAATGAAATCTTGTGCGCTACGTTCATTCTGTTCAATGATTTCTTCCTCACGGTCGGAATACAGGGCGGCATTGTCATATTCATGCTGCCGAAGTTTGCGCACGTTGTCAGCATAGATGCAAGCCTCTTGGTCTATGCGCGACTTGCATTGGATAATGCCATTTACGTCACGCTTCGGCTTGTAGTTGAACGAGCCGTCAGGCAGCACACGGGCAATGGACGACATATCCCATTGTGGTGTGGAGATGGTTCGGTTTACAGACTCAACCACACGGCTTGGCTTGTTGTCTCCTTTCTTATACACAGGGTACGATTCGATGAAAAGATACCACTCGTTGTCATGGTGAACGGACTTGCGCAGCTTCACGGTCACCTTGGTGTTCGATAATGCTTTC
>QAML01000030.1 GCA_003150315.1 Prevotellaceae bacterium
CCCCGTATGCGATCACGCCGCCGGGTACCGTCCCTTTGTCGTACTTCTGCGGCGTTTCTGCAGCTACGGGTTCCTGCGCCGTGCTGGACTTCTCGAACACATACCCGTACCCGCGCGCTATGTCGTTGTCGATATCGGCCCGTGCGGGGTAGCCGTCCTGCCATTGCCGGCTCCCCAGCGCCCGCATCTGGGCCTGTGCCTGCCGGATGATCTCCATGATGCGCTCCGCATCGGCAGGCTCGGCCTTCCGGTATTTCAGATCTTCGTTCATGGCGGCAAATATAGGATAATTGCCGGAATTGGAAAAGACTTTTTTTCAGTCCGATATAATCGGCATTTCCAAAATTCCACTCCCAAATAATCGGCTTTCAAGGTGCAGCCTTGAAATTTCGACAAAAATATAAAATTTAACGGGCGTTTAGAGATTCTTTAAACGCCCGTTAAATTTGGATTGTCCCCCACCTCTGTTTATAATTGTAGTAACTTGGGGTATTATTTGCCTGTCACATATGCCCCCCCCCGAGCAGGCGCATAATTTTGGCGTTGAATCTTTGAAAAAACGGGTAGAGGATGACTAATGAGAATCCCCCATAGGAGTAAAACCTAAACCTTTTCTCCCAGGCAAGCCTGGAATCCAGCTAATGAACAAGCCCCCACCCGTTTTAATATTATGCCATCGGTACTATTTTGATTATTGGTTCATAATTTGAATTACAGATTTTAAAATAAGACCGCGGCCCTTCATAGCGGATATTTTTATTCGTGGGACAGAAACGAAACAGTACAACCCCGCTGTAAACAGTTGCTTTCTGCCTGATTTTCCCGTCATATCCGGGGCCGAAGGTATTGCGTGCGATATTCTGCCCGCGGTGTATGTAATAGCCCTGATTTCCCGCTGATTTAGGATCTGTGAGGGTCTCAACAAACCGATCGAACAGGTCTTTGATCTCTATGACGGGCATCCATCCATTATTTTCATGAAGGACAGTCACATCGACCTTTATGGGTGTGATCCGTACTTTTGTCCAAGGCACTTCTTGAGGCCTTGTATTATTATCCTGCACCACCTTATACCCTTTTGTAGGCGGTCTGTACTCGCCCGGTTTTAGGGTGCGTTTCCGGGCATTTTTATAGCGCAGAATGCCGACGTAGCAGTCTTGCAGGATAGGATCATTAACTGCAGCATTAGGTTTGATACATAAACGTCCATTAATCACTTTCCATACAAGGGACGGGGTTTGTGGTTGGGCCGATGTCACGGTCGGGTCGATCGTATACGGCAATGCCTTCCAGTGTGTTGCCCCGTCCCCGATTTTCACCTTTCCGGTATCAGTTTCGTATGCGGGTTCGTCAGCAGCTAACACAGGGTTGGCTGCTGACCATGCGGCGGCAGTCTTTGACTTGATCCGAAGCGTCCCTTTCAACTCGATTTCCCCGGCCATCGCTAAATCCCGTTTCCGTTGAAGATAAACGTGTGCGATTCGAGGAACGCCTTTACGCGATCCTCAGTAAAGTAGAGGCGTGACCCCTCTTTTAGGTCGGACGTACTTTTCCCCGCAAAGGCTTCGTTAAAACGCGCCGCAGTCCAGTAGTGGTTTGTTCCGCCTTCGCTGATGTTGTCCGTTGTAAGCACGATTACGCCCGTTTTGCCGTTTACGGAAAGCACGTTACACTCCGGGGTTAGCCACAGTTTCCAGTTGGCTAACACCTTGGGATCAGCACCCGCCAGGATGTAGGTCTTCGCTTCGTCGGTGCGGCGGCATACGTCGCCTTGCTGAACATTTAACGCCAGCATTTCGGCCTGCGATGCCGCATCCTTAACGTCGGTGATCACCAACTGCGGCATGATCGACGTGTCGAGTTTGCCGTCTGCACCGACAAGGGGCACGTTCCCGGCGGCATTCCCGGCGTTCTTCAGTGCTGCGGTTCCCAACTGGAGCAGGGCGCGGGCATCCGCAGCCGACATTTGGGAAATCGCTGTGATACGGCCCGTCTTGTCCACGGTAATCGTCGGCATCCCCTGTACGGTCGTCACGGCTGAAAGTATCTCTTTGAGTTTGGCTGCGATGGCCGCGTCGGCGGAGCCGTTGAACGAAGCTTCGCCCACCACATCGCCCGAAACTTTGATCTTCCGGGCCGTTGCCAGGGCGTCGGCTTTCAGCGCGTGGTCTACCTTGCCCGCGGCAGCGCCGCCGTTCTTTGCAAAGACATTCTTTGCCATGTAGTCGTTGAGTATGGCCGTGATTGTCGCGTCGTTCGGCACTGCTACCCATGTGGCCACATTCGCCGCCAGGGCTTTCAGCCAGTAAAGTTTTGTACCTGCCGTGTCGAGCCACAACTGCCCCAGGCGATAGTTGTTGTCGTTGGCCGTCGGCGCGCGGTTCGTCGACACAGGAATGCTGTCCGCATAGGGGGTGCTGTTCCAGGCAGCCCCGGTTCCGAACTTGAATTTGTCCGTGTCCGTTTCGTACCCCATTTCCCCCTCGTAAAGTACGGGGTTGTCTGCCGTCCATTTGGCGGCGGTGTAATGCCTTTTCTGAGTGATCGCATTGATTGTGATCGGTGTCTGTGCTGCCATATTCTTATAGTTTATTAGTTTCTGTTATGCCGTTCCCGTTCAGGATCAGCACGTCGTCTTTTTTTAATACCTGCCCGTCGAGGGTTGTGATGGCCCGCTTCAAAGCTGCGGCCTGCCGCTGCGATATTGGCAATGTTGCGGATTCCCCGTCGAGCGTGTCCTGCACCGCACTGGTCGTCAACAACGAGGTCAGTAGTTTGTTGCGAATCTCCTTGACATTCCCCGTTACCTTGCTTACCATGTACTGCACCAGATCGAGGCGGGCAAGGCCGTTTTCCTCTGCACTTTCGAGTTGTGCCGTAGTGAAAACATAGGATTCCCCGACATCCCGGACGTGGGTCATGGTCGCCAGCGGCCCGTCGTCTTCCTTTCGGATGTAAAGGATCACCGGATGTCCGTTATCCATGTCGGCGACCACTTGCAGGGCTATTGCCTGGTAGTCGGCAGATGCCAGATTGATCAGGTAGGTGCGGGCCGAATCGGCCAGTTGCTTGTTGAACTGGGCCTCGGTGCCTTCATATCCGCCCTCGACGGCGGACTGGTAAGCGCTTTTACCGTCATAACCGAAGCGTGTGGCGTGTGAGGTGTCATTCCCGACTTCCACGACCTCGAGGCACACGGTATGCTTTACGTTTATAGGGTCGTTATTCATGGCTGTAATCGGCTATTTTGGCGTCGGTAAGGATTAGTATTCTGTCGGTCAGCGTCCGGGCCTGGTCACCGATGATGTACGTCGTTTCGAGTGTGGCGATGCCTGCGTCGAGGCGTATGCTTTCCGAGGGCGGTATGTTGAGTACAGCCCGTTCTGCGCCCTTGACGATCGGCAGTCCCTTACCCCTGGTCGAAGCATAGAGCCGCACGCCGTTTCCGGTAGTATAGAATAGCATGTCGATCTCCACTTCATCGAGGCGTACCCCTGTCGGACATACGGCAATTCCGATGCTGTCACCTCTGGCGTATGTAGGCAGTTTAGGTTTCATTTTTAGGTCGTTTAAAAAGGTATTTAACCCAGGCGAACCACTTGCGACGCTTCAAATACATCTTATCCGCCTGGTTGTCGTAGCACTCGCGTTCGAGCGCGACATCCCGATACGCACGGTCGTAAGGCGGCAGCAGCCACTCTATGAACCACAGGACGCAATAGAGGATTACATGGTAACAGAGCGGCAGCGTGCAAAGCCACCACCACGACCACCCACCGCCCAGGATCAGAACCAACAGGACTGCCGTGTTGAGGATCAGCCACTCGATCTGCTGCCGGGTATGAATTGCTTCGTGGTTTTCTTCCTCGGCACTTAACAGCCTTTTTATGAATACCAGGCCGAAATAGTTGAACGCTACGAAAGTCCCGAACGGGATTGTCTCATTTTCAATCTTTCTCATGCTAAAATGCGGTTCCAGCCGCCGTTTAAAGTGTCTGCTGCTGCGTAGGTGCTGTTATTGGCAGCACCGGAATAACAATTCCTGAAATTCTTTGTCGACGTGCAACGTGACATATAACTACAAGAGCCAAAACCTGGTGCATTCGTGCATTTTGCAATACTACGGCACTGCGTCACATTCTGACAACTTCTATACGGCGCTCCGGTTTCTTCAATATTGGTCGAATTTCCGGATGATTCCCCCAGGCAGTTCATCAGGTAGTTGCAATAATCAAATGCGATTCTTACCCCTAAGCCCGATCCGGCCCCGGATGCAGTACCTTTGCAGTTGTCCAGGTAGTCGCAGTAATAGAAAGCCATTGTGTGTCCTTGATACAGCGTATTTGTGGCTGTTGCCTCACAGTTGGTCAGACGCTTGCAGTGATCAAACCCGTGTGAAACCATGTAACTACTATTGCCGGAATACGAATTGCCGACCACTGTCGTCATACACCCGGTTAAATTCTCGCATGTATCGAATCCGCATATTGTTTTGCTGCTGGTGCCGCTCGCCCAGGATGCACGGCATTGCGCCTTACAGCCGATCAAATTCGCACAATCATAAAACCCGCAGCCTTTTCCAGCCCCACTGAATGTAAGCGTCGGATTGTTGATCGCCGTGCAACGCTCCATGTCCTGAAACCCATTGAAGACGGTGAAATATGTCGTAGTCGACAACACCTTAATTTCCGCCGTTACATTGGTCAGTTTCGTAGAGTTCCCCCTTTCAATCAGATACAGCGCCGACACGGGCGACAATGCTGTTCCCGCGCCGCTCGGGTTACTGACGACGATTTTACTCCCTGGTTCTCCGGTGATCGTATTGCAGTTGGCATGTATCCCGATCTGAGTATTTACCGTCCATGTACCGCTCTTGATCAGAACATGATGGGCGTTTGGATTATTGGTCAATGCGGAGAGTTTCGCGGCGCTGTCGACGATGTAGTCGTACTTGAATGCGCCCGCGACATCAGCCTGGTCTGCCTTGTTGTTCCAGTTTTTCCGCTCCGCATCGTTGATGAAACGATGTCCGGCATCCTGAATCACGTCGATGAACCGGGGCGCCCCATTATAAGTAATTTCAACATGGCTGCCCGCAGGTTTTACCGTCGTCGCTACGGCTTTGTAGATGTTTACGATCGGTTTGACCTTTCCGTCATGGTAAACGTCCGTTTCGGTTTCATATCCCAAAGTAAGGTATAGGGGCAGCGTCGTTGCCGTGATCCCGGCAAAAGGCACGACGATTTTCACGATCCCGCCCTCAGCCCCTTGCCCTTCGAGTACGACCAGCCCGGGGGCAACATTGAACTTGCTACCGTTGTCTGTCACCTCACAGCCGCACAGGACAAAGGCCCCATACTGCGAGAAAAAGCCGTCAACGACTTTCAGGGGTTCTTCCTGAAGCGAAAGGAAATCCCACCCGTACCAGTCCCGCACGCCGATTGCTTGTGTCTGTCTTTTCATTACTGTTCTATTTTATAAGTTGTTAATGCGGCCCTGTACTTCTCGATGTCGGCCCGCACCTGCTCGGCATCGACACCTGCCGGAATATGGACGATAAAATCCACGTCTCCGAACTGTTCGCGGTTCTCACCGCGCAACGGGATCACCGCCGGAGTACCCTCAGCCTTGTTCAGTCCGACGACTAGCGCCACACCCACACCCTCGGGCCGCAGGCCGACCCCGCAGCCTGTTTCGTGGTATGATTCGATCGTGATGTCTGCGGCACCGTATTTATTGCGCAGAAACTGCTCGAGTACGCCTTTCTGATTGGTTACATTGATCAGCTTCTTCGTTTCGTCCCGCCACTGGCTGAACGAGGCGAATGCCTCGGCCAACGGCTTCACGAAGGCCCGGAGAATCCGCAACCGAATCGGCTGCCGCTTATGGTTCGGCAGTAGCTGCCGTACCAGGTTCCCGAAGTCTATTTTGTGGGTTCTCATAGCGATTGTATCGAAGTTAACGTAAGCGTATTGTCATCGGCGTAATCGAAATATCCGGCGGCCAGTTCCGCCCTCACGTCAACAGGCGTGTAATTTGTTTCGGTGCTGGTTTTATGCTCGAGGGCCGCGACCTTGACCGTAACGACGCCCTTGGCATGCATGACAGCATCCACGAGCCGCTGAGCATAGAATACGGCATCGAACGACAGCGAGGTCTTGAACTCCTCGAGAGCCTGGGCTACGTTTTCGCGTACAGCGCTCGACGGCACCGACGGGTCATAGTAGACGTTCAGGTTGTAGCGGATCGTGTCGGCCGTCGTACTTACGATCGTCGTCGGTATTCCGGTAGTGTGGATCGTATCGAAATAGTCGGCCAGGTTCTTGCGTTCGTCTTCAGACAGCGGTACAATCCGCCCCTCGGGATCGGTTTTTGCCACCCGGATCGAAACCGTTTTGTAACCCTCGTTTACAGCCACGACTTTCACGATCCGACTGTCGGGATCGTCCTGTTCGTAGTAGAACTGTGACGTGGCTTTGTCGAAGACCAGGGTGTGCCCGTTCTGAAAGCGGTAGCACATTTCGGCATACCACAGTTTTGTCCCGGCGGTGATCTTTGTCGTCAGGTCGTCGACTTCCTGGCGGAACAGGTCGAGGATCACTTCAAAGGCGTGGATCGCCGCGGCCACCATGTACGTCCACAGCCGCCACTCGGCGAATTTCGATACCGAGAGGTTGGGAAAGTTCGCTTTCAGGTCGGTAATGATCGACTGCTGTATGTCGTTAATCGTTCGTGCCATATTGATAGGTCGTTATCTCGCTTGTTATCTCTTTGAGTGCGTTTTTACGCATCAGGGTGCTGTCGTCGTCGATGCGAAGCTGCGCACCCTTATCCACGGCCACATCCAGGTAAAAGCCCGCTTCGCTTACGCTGTCGATCCCCTGCGCCGCCAACGCCGCCGGGTCGTTGGCGACATCGGGATTCAGGGCAAGGATTTCACCCACAGCCTCGCATGTCCCGTATTGCTCGAGGGCGATGTCGTAGACCGTCTGCCGGGCTTTAACCGTTATCGTTTTCATATGCTGCGTCGATGATCAGTTCCCCGTTGCTGTTGTATGTAATTTCGTCGACCCGCATTCCATCCTTTTCGCACTGTTTACGAACCGTGCGCAGGAAGTCGGCGGGATCGGTGTCGTGCAAGTAAGCCACACAGTCGACACCGACAGCGGGCGATTCCTTGAAATCGCCCTGGCTCGCAAGCAGCAGATCGCGTTTGTGCTGCTCGGTTGGTTCCGTCCAAACCAGGTCGTCGGTCAGTTCTACATCGCCGTCGGATGTCTGTAAAATGTCGATCATATCAGTGTGTTACTTTCGTATCTTCGTAATCTTCCCGTTTTACCTTGTCGTGCTTGGTCGTCGGTGCAGGCACCTCGACGGGTGCAGGATTATTCTGTGCCGTAGCACTCCCGGTCACGGCAACCTGCCCCGAAGGGATGCTATGCGTATGAGTATTGTGCGCTTCTATCAGTTCGTTGATCTTGTCTGTAATAGGCTTTATATTGATAAGTCCGCCCAGGTCGCCGCCATTCAGGACGATCTTCGGGGCTGTGGCCTCGATCTTTTCCCCGTCGCAGGTCATGGTCACTTTGTCCCCTACGGTAAAAATCACCTTTTCGATTTCGGAAAACATTGTCACATACAACCGATTACTGGCGGCGATCCGGGCGACGATCACCGTGCTGTCCCGCTTGGGGATCAGTACGCGCCCCGGCAGGCCGTCGTTCACCACGGCGTACAGCAGCACATCCTCGTAGACGATCCCGCCGATCTGCACTTCGCATGTACGGGCCTTCTCGTCGACGCTTTTCACCGTGCCGTACAGGGAAGCCTGGGCCGCTTGTTTCATCCGCTCCTCGAACATCATTCGGGCTTCGCGTATTTTCTTTTCGTTGCTCATATCTTAATCCCTATCTCCATAGTTCGTCGCGCTCCGTTTGTGCCGTAGGTTGTTTCGACACTTTCGATGTAGTAACGTCCGTCGCGCTGGTGATAAACTTCGTCTTCAATTTCGGCTACCATGCACGGGGCAGCATAAGGTTGCAGAAATGTGGTGATCTTCCCCGAATAACCGTCATAGCTGTACCGTTTGAGTTCCGCCGCAGCCAGGGCCGCGAGTTCGTTCTGATCCGCCACATCGTAGAAATACAGTTTCTTTTCCGTACCGTCCTTGGGGCCGATCGTGGCCTCGACTTTCGCCCCGTCTTTGTAGATGCAGATGGCTTTAATCTTCAATTTCACATCCTCGGCCCGTTGGTACTTCAGATCGTCGTCTTTGACCACGTTGTAGCGCAGTCGGTATTTCACCGTCTCCCCGATAACCTTGTACGGTTCACAGGCGTAGACGCGCCCCTCGAGGTCGAACCATATTGCCAGGCCATACTCGGTCTGAAGTTTCCCCAAGACCCACGCTGCGGGTTTGTTGTCTACGGGAAACGCGCCGAGCGTCAACGTCGTGGCATATCCCACCGTAAGGCCGCAGGCTTTCAAAACAGCCGCGAGCGTGGTTTTTCCCTGGAGAGTAACATTGCGGCGACGTGTAGTGTAGAACTCGTCCTCGCAGATGATCTCGAGCGGGGTCTGTAAATTCAACTGCTTCACATATCCCCTGAACTCGGTCTTATATTGTCCGTCATATCCTAACCGTATATCCACCGGATCGCCGACCTTGATAGCCTGAGCAGTTTCGACATAAGCAGGCGGCGCTCCCTCTTGCCGGAGTACAGCCGTAACGGGCACCTTGACCGAGGCCGTTGCGCCGATCAGGTGTATCGAGCGTTTGATCTTGACCTCATGCACCCCGGCGAAGCGTTTGCCTCCTATCGTTATGTTACTGCATAATACATACATGGCTACTGAATTATCAATTCAAAAGACGTATCGGTTTCGCACTCTATCGTTACCGCCTGTCCGTCCTCTATGCCAGGCGTCGGCGGGTACTGGATGTCGGTGATCACGATCCGGTCGCCTTCCTCGAGCAACAAATCGGTAAGCACCGAAATCAATTCGACCGATTCGTTGATGTTGTAAAGTTCTTTCATCCGTGTGATCTGCGCCTCGGGATAGCTGCCGTCGGTCGACTTGATAAAAGCCGCGATCGAAATCTTGTAATCCCCGATGCTGATCAGTTCCTTGACCGACCCGCGCCGTCCGATCAAAGGTGTGCGCACGATATTCTTTGTCCCCTCGATGCTGATCACGGCGTTTTCGAGTTCGAGGGTATGCTCATTGTCGCTGCTGCGGGCCTTGTCGTTGCTGCGAATATCCTTGTGCTTGATGAATACGGGCATAAAATACCATCTGCCGAGGGCATCCTGCTTATACAGGCGCGTGCCCTTGATTAGTTCCTGCCTGGGTGCGGGAGAGGTCGGAATCTCGACTTCATCCCCCGTATAGCTGCCGACGGGCCGGGGCGGAAAAAACATGCCCGGATAAGGCAATCCCTGATAGCCGACGATCGACATCAGCAAGCGCTGTATGTTGTATTTATGTTTCATAGTTATCCATCACTTTTTTCAGAACCTCGACTACTTCCTCTTCGATCTGCTCGTAGCCCTTGCCGTCGGCGTTGGCAATGTGTATCTCGATCTTATCGCAGAATTTGCCCATCGAAACATTGCCGTGGCGCGAACTGTTATACGCCAGTTCCGTCGGGGTCGGGGCCGCAGCACCCGACTGCGGGAGCGAAGTCGCGGCGACGGTGACGGGCATTGCCAGGGCCGCGGCAGCCGCAGCCATAGAGGGCATCTTCACTGCCGACAAGCGCGAGGCAATCGCCGTGTAAGCCGCCGTGCCTTTCATGTCGGGGACGATCTTGTTCAGGTCGAGGATCTTCTTTCCGGACTTTGTGCCCGTTTGGGTGAAGTCGATATGTACGGGCGTTTTCGTCAGGGGTGTCGACGTTCCGTCCGGGGTTCCGTCTGCCATGATCGGAGTGTCCCCCTGGGGCGCAGCCTCTTTGCCGCCTTTCCACGATAACTCCCAGGTCAGGGCTTTCCCGGCATCCTGCGCGAGGTTCTTCAGGTTCTTGGCCCCGTCGACGATAGCCTGCTTACGGTTGTCGATGTCGCCCGAAATTTTGGCGATCATCGCCTCATTCTCGGATGAATCCCCCAGGCCGACGGCGTTCTTGAACTTATACCATCCGAGTTTGATGTAGTCCAGGCCGATCATAATCCCGTTGACCATCGTGCTGAACTCGTATTTGATCGTCTCGACAAACAGTTTTCCGGTCAGTTTCATAAAGTTCACGACACTGTCCCACTGTTTGCCCCAGCCCTCGACCTTTGTAACACAGATCATCACGATGGCAATCAGGCCCGCGATTCCTGCGACGATCCACGTAATCGGACAAGCCCACAGCGAAGCGTTGAGCAACCATTGTACGCCTGTCCATGCCGTTGTGGCCGCGCTGACCGTTCCCGCCCACAAAGCCTGCAACTTCGAGGCGCTTGTGATAAACTGAATGCCTTTGCCGAACAACCCGAGCAGGGGCAGAAGCTGCGCGACAGTGACAGCCTGCTGTGCGATGATTGTAGCATAGCCGCCCGCCGGGCCAGTAAGTTCAAAGAACCCGATTTTAAGGTCGTCGATCCGTGCCTGGCAGCGGGCCATCATCTGCTGTACGGTGTCGGTGCGGATTGCAGCCTGTTCCTGGGCGACGTTGGTGTTCGTCACCTGTTCGGTCATTTCAGCCACGGCGTCGGAGTTCTTGATCAGGAACTGCGCAGCGGCGATGTTCTCCATGCCGAACACTTTTGACAGGTAGGTCGCGTCCGTCAACTTGGGCTTCAGGGCATCGAGGGCATCCGAAAAACTGTTTTTGCGGAAATCAACGCCGAGCGTCGTCTGCATCTTCAGCATGATATTGCGCAGCGCCGTACCTGCCTCGGCCCCTTTCAGGTTGTTCTTCGAGAGTACCTCGATAGCGCCAGCCGTATCTTCGACTGTAAGGCCCGCAGCGCTGGCCGCCGCACCTACGACCTTGAACGACTGCGAGAGATCGACGATCTCCGCGGCTCCGTACTTCGAGCCTGCCGCCAGGATGTTGATCACCCGGTTTGCCTCGGTAGCCTGAAGTCCGAACTGGTTGATGGTTCCTGCCAGGGCTATCGCAGCATCGTTCATCGACATCCCCGCGGCATGGGACAGCGTAATGGTGTTCTGCTGTAAGACTTTCAGTCCTTCCATGCCGATCTTGTCGACCTGAATCTGCGAGGCCAGGAGTGCAAAAGCCTGTGCGGCCTGCTGTGCCCCCAGGCCGCTGTCCTTACCCGCCTGCCGGGCGACTTTTCCCAGGTCTTGCAGTTCGTCGCCCACGATGCCCGTGATCGACGACAGGTCGGCCATCGACTGCTCGAACCCGATGCCCGGCCTCGAAATGCTGGCGATCGCCGTGCTGACCTTTTCGACCTGCTCGATCACCGAGGTAAGGCTGATGCTCCGGATTTTATTCTGCAAATTCCCGAACGCACTGGCCGATTTGTCGACGTGTTCGGTGATCTGCCGGGTCGAAGCCTGGGCGGATTCGCCGACTTGCTCGACGACCTGCACGATCTTTGTGAACTCTGCAAACAGGTTCTGCACAGCGACGAAAACATTTCCGTCGATATTTATTTGATAATTTGCGCGGGAATCCATATATTTGCAGAAACTGTATTGCTATGACTGTTGCAGGTTGGATATTTTTGATACTCGTTGTTACCGCCCTTTGCGTAAAACTCGCCGAGGGTGTACGTGACGCTATGGGTGTCGATAAGTGGCGCGACCTGTGGCACGTTAAGCGGTAGACGGCGCATATCTGCGCACCCGCTCATTCTCCACCCATTCGGCCATCCTTACCTGAAAAGTCCACATATCGTCCGATAATGTGTCGGGGTTCATATGCAGTACCGAGCGGATCAGGGCGTCGCCCGCATGCAGCCACCCGTCACCTTTCACCACCTCGGTACCGCTTAAAGTTTTTTTATCTCGCCGACCTTGATTTCGATGATCTCCGAAATCTTCTGCGACAGGCCCATGAAATACCTGTCTTCGGTGCGCAACTCCTCGTCACCGCCGAGCCAGCAGTTTGCCAGGACGATCTCGGCAAACTTAAACGGGTCTTCCTTACCGACGACCGATGCGGCGGCGATCGTCGTGCGGGACGGACGGTGCAGGTAGCAGGTTTTGCCATCGGCTTCATAGGCGAAAACGTCGCCGTGCTTCTTCTTCCACGCCGCGATCTGTGCGGCCATATCCTTTTTATCCATGATGATCTTTTATGCGTTTTTAAAGAGTGTTTAAACAACCCACGGCCCTAATGCCGTGGGTTGTGTTTATTTGGCGTTGATGTCGTAGTCGATGTCGAGGGCTACGAAAGGCAGGGCGTGTTCGCTGTTCAGGTCGCCCGACTTCATGCCTGCGGGAATCTCCGAAAACGAAGCGCAGACAATTCGGTCGATGGTGATGGCTGCACTGTCCTCGGGGATGTAGGACACCAGGATTTCGACTTCGGGATCGAGGATGTCCTTGTAGCCCTTGGCCCGAGCCGCGCGGTTCATGGCGATGATCTCGCTCTGCGTCGTGGTAAGCGTACCCGCTGCTGCACGCTGGCCGTGCTGTATGCCCTTGGCATAATAGCCCGAAGCCTGCAAGAGTTTCTTTTCCTTGGTCAGTTTGTAGTCGATAGCAGTTGCACCGACTACCGGACGGCCCCACATGATGATCTTGATGTCACCCCAGGCGTATTCTTTTCCGTTGATCTTTACCATGATTTACTGTTTGATTGCCGGATTCTCGAATCCGAGGTTTACGATGATGTCACGCAGGCAGCCCCGCGGCCTGATCTTACAGGAAACCGTCATAAGCCGGGTTGAGAGGACATTCTGCGCCGGATCGACGTAAGACGTGAAATTGCTGATCT
The DNA here is from genome assembly GCA_003150315.1 of Prevotellaceae bacterium. Lineage (GTDB taxonomy): Bacteria > Bacteroidota > Bacteroidia > Bacteroidales > Bacteroidaceae > UBA6398. Next base: position 12,902 of record QAML01000030.1, read on the forward strand.
CGCCCTGCATCGCACTGGCCACTGCGTTATTGATCCGGCCCTCATAGTACGAACACATTTCCTGTGGGATGTTGCCGTCGTCGTCGGTTTCGATGTCATCCTGAATCTCCTCGACGAATGTAGTGTAGGCGATAATCATTGCCTTGTCGACGACACGTCCGTAGTTCAGGTTGCTGTAATCATCCGACAGCGGGGCCCCCATGGGGTCGTCGTTCGGGTAGTAGCCGTTCTTCTTCGGAAAAGAGCGATAGATGATATAACCCGCCTCGTCCAGCAGGTCGAGCATCGCATCACACTCTTCGGGGGTCTCCCCGTTGGTCAACCATCCTTCGGTGGCGATTACTCCCGACTTTACGCGGGCCAGGGAGTAGTTGACCGGGTACTTGGCGGCACGTCCGAGCATCTGCCCGACGGCAGCAGTCTTGTTCACCTGGTCGTCGCAGGCCATGACGAAGCCGACGCGGTTAGTGCTGCCCTCGCGGGGCTTGTAGAGTTTGTCGGTTTTACCGCCCCAGCCCGCAGCAGGCACCAGGCAGCGGAACGGCATGACTTTCTTTGCGAAGCTGTCCCCGACAGACTGCGCCGCGGTTGCCGCCGTGACGACATCCTTGTCGATGCCCGTTTCGGTGGTGTCGGCGCTGTACTCCGCGGGCGGCAGACGGTTGAAGCCGACCAGCCGGATGCGGCCCTTGGCATAGGTGATCAGCTTCTTCAGCGGCGAACCGTCTTCGATGCTGCACATCTGCGAGAGCAGTGTAGCCTGTGCCATAACGAGCAGATACAGTTCCGCACCGTCGCCTGTCTCTGTGAAAAAGGCCGTCAGGTCTTTATGGGCCAAAGGATTGTTCTCCGCCGTTATGCCGAGTTTGGCAATATCCCGCGTCGAGTTGATCAGGTAGACCCGATTCAGTTCCAGTTTGCCCGCCACGGCTGCGCCTGTCAGGATCAGCCCGGCGACCCCGTCGTCGCTCTGTGCGATGCGGCCCAGGTTCCCGTTTTCGAGGTTGATTGTTACGTTAGGTAATGCCATGATTAGCGCACGTTAATGGTTCGTACTTCGCCTTCGCCGAGCGCCTTCTGATGGAACTGTGCGAGGTTTTTGTCTTTCTCGAGGAACACCTGCCTGTCGGTGGTGATGTGGAAAGCTTTGCAGTCGGGGTATGCCTTAGCGTAGCTCTCGGCCAGGGCCTTGACCGGATCGGCATTGCGGGCCTGCTCCGCAGCCGTGGCATCAGCCTCTTTGCGGGCCTGTGTCTCGGCGGCTTCAGCAGCTTTGACCGCTTCGCGGAACTCCGTCTCCTGAGCCGTGGCTTCGGCGACATTTGCCATTGCCGCAAGTTGTGCCTGCTCGGCAGTCTTCAGGGCTGCTTCGCGGGACGCTTTCTCTGCCGGGGTTTCGGACGCCTTGACTGCCGCCTTGCATGCCGCAACCTCGGCCTTTGCAGCCTTGGCCGCTGCTTTAGCGGCTTTCGTCGCTTCCACGAGGCGGGTCAGTTCTTCTTTGCGCTGTTCTGCGCTCATGTTTGTAATATCCATGTTTTCAGATTTTTAACAATTTGCGGGTTTTAAAGACCCCGAATAGGATCAGCAGCAGGGCGGAAACTTGCCCTATACGCATCCAGGTACGCTGCCATGTATTCAGGCGGTTAACCTCGACAACCTGTAACTCCTTGTGAGTGGACGTATGGCGTTCAATGCGGTCTTTCAAAGTCAGGTAAATAGCCATACTGTCAGCCTGAGCCGTAGCCGTCAGGACATTATTGTGAACCTCGATGTCGGGAGGCTTCAGTCGGTTCCCCGCCTGATACTCCAGCAGCTTGCGCATCTGCACCTGGCCCACACTGTCGCACTCGAGAAGCGCCCGGATCATCGACTGGTCGCGTTCGAGGACGACCACCGTATCCCGCACCTGTTCGGTCACGGTCACCGTATCGGTCGCTGCCGTCTGCGAAGATTGCAGTCTGAGACTTGGGCTGCACGCGGCCAAGAGGGCTACGAGCAGAATAATCAGCATTTTTCTCATTGATCAGATCGTAAATTACGTTTTCATCGTTTTTGCCCCGGATCAGTTTGATCAGCGACACGAAGGCTTTGGCCTGTGTGATAATCGCCAGGTTCTCGAGGATCGAGATAAGTTCGCAGACGCACAGGTAGGCAGCCATCAGTCGGTGCGGAATGATCCACAGATTCGGGACAAGTTTGTCGATCAGAAAGGCCAGCAGTATCGCGGCCATGTAGCCGATCAACTTGCCTACGCTCTTGCGCATTCGGCGCGACGATCGAGGTGCGTGCCGGTTCTGACTGGCAAGGATGCCGAAGACGAGATCGGCGAGCCAAAACAGGAACACAATGGCGATTACCTCCTTGCATGGTGCGAAATAGGCTGCGGCAACAAGGGCCGACTTGATCGCATACTGACCGAGATACTGCATAACTCCTTCCATGACTACTTACCCGAATAGATGGCACCGATGTACTTGTTGCGCAACGGCAGGGCCGTGAAACGCTGCTGATAGCCGAGAATGTCGCCGCGCGCTTCGGGGTCTTTCTCCCGGTGGAAGACATCGGTGTCACCCGTGGCCCGCATCACTTCGGTCTTGATCCAGGCGATCGAGGCCATCGCACTGTTCTCGCCTTTGGCCGAGCCGAACGCCTGCTTCTTGCCCGTGGTGGTGTCGAACAGCGGCAGGTGCGGATAGGTGTAGACCTGGAAATTCCCGATTTTGCCGTCTTTCATGCACTCCTTGTAGAGTTTGCGGTTTTCGGCTTTCAGGTCGGCCTTGTGTTCGGTCGTGAGCGCCAGGCGCAACTGCGACAGATCGACTTCGAGGGCTTCAAACTTCGCCTCAAGCAGATCGAGGTCGTCGAACGTCAGGCGACGGCGACCGTTGACCAGTTCGCCAGTCGTCACCAGGACAGGGGTAAACTCACCGTCCTGGAGCGGGCACCAGTTGTACGCAGCCAGGGCGCGGCGGCGACGCAGGAGCGCATTCGAGTGGCCGCGAACTACGCTCTTCATTTTGTCGTAAGACATTTCCATCTGCTCGACGTTGCGCACGACGGTGTTCTTCGTGTCGAGCGTGTGCAGCATGATGTCCTTCGGCACGTCCTCGCGGGCCACGATGCCGACCGGATAGGTGTCGTTGTCGATGAACACTTCCGGCTCGACCCCGGCTTCGGCCAGGTGCAGGGTGTTGTACTCCACGAGGGCGCTCAGGTCTTCCGATTCGTTCAGGAAGTCGTCCTGCTGGATGGGCTGCTCTTTAATGATGTCAGTCCATACTTCTTTGTTGATAGGCATATTGTTCTGAATTTGTGATTAGTTGCGTACTTTCTTGATCGCCTCGAACGCTTCGGGGTTCTCGGCCTTGATCTTCGCCAGTCCTGCGGGATCGTCTTTCAGCCAGTGCAGATACGTCCAGCCCTGGCGGTCGGCGGGGATCAGCGCATCGCCGATCTTGGTGACGGATGCTGCCAGGGAGACCTTTGCGGGGATTGCGCGCAGCGTCTTCTCCGCCAGGCTGTAATCCTGCAAGGCGAGTTTCACGTAGTCCTCGCGGACATCGGCCCCGATGCGGCCCTCGGTGATGGCAAGGGCGACCATGTCCTCGGCCCGTTTCTTTTTGACCGCGTCGATCTCTTTCTGCAACGCTTCGGCCCGGTCGTTGGCCGCCGCATAGTTGGCCTGAAGCGTTACGATAGCCTGGCTGATGGCTTCTGCATCCGCGTCCTGATTGATGCCGAGAGCCACGTATGCCCCGGCGGTAAGGGTGGTTTTTTCCATTGTTTTGATATTAGATTTTTGGCCCTGCGTGCTTTCTGCGCAGAGTTTCACGATGTTGTCGACATGCAGGCGCACGTCGTTGTCCTCGACCAGGTGTCCGTCACCCGTGTAGATTTTGAGCGTTACCGCCCCGGCGTTCGACGGTACGGAGGTCGTCGATCCCTCGAACAATTCCCACTCCGTGACATAGAGGTCTTCACCGCCTGCCGGGTTCGTGCGATACTCGGCCCGCAGGATGATGATACCGGGCGATGCGCCGCGCAGAAAACCCCGCTCCACCTGCCCCTTGCGTTCGGCACCCAGGGTCACACCCTCGTCGAAGACGGGATCGGCCACAAGCAGCGGCCCCTCGGCATGCAGGTTATCCCACCTGCCGATCAGGCGGTCGAGATTGTGGTTGTCGAGCATAACGGGATACTCCTGGAAGCGATCGAAGTGACCGCCGCCGTTGAGCAGGAAGAACCCGTGCGAGTTCTTTTTCGTTTCGTCGTTAAAAATGAATTTCGGTAAAGACATGCGCCTTGTTTTTGCTGCAAACATAGACGCTAAAAACAACTGCAACAAAAAGAGTTTCAAGGTATTAAACTATTTTTCGCATTTGTGTTTCGATATGCCATCTTTGCAGCAAAAAATAGCGTATGACCACCCCTAAACCCCCGAAGCACAAATTATACACGGCAGCTTACAACTGTTTTGTAGAGCAGGGAATGACCTGTGCAGGCATCGCCGACATGCTCGGCATCCGCGAGGCGACGCTGTCCGAATGGCGGCGTGCTATGAAGTGGGACGAGAAGCGCAAAGCGATGCTCGCGGCTCCCGGCAAAATCCGCGAACTGCTCCTGAACGAAATGCAGAACGTTGCCGACGGTAACCCTGCGCGTATCGACACGGACGGCCTGTCGAAGATCGCCAAGGCACTGCAATACTTCGACGGCAAGGTGCCCCTGACGGTGGTGATCACCGTGCTGAAAGAGGTCGACAACTTCATCGCCGAGGTTGCCCCGCAGGAGATCGCCAGACAAACCGATCTACACCGCATGTTCATTGCACACCGGGCGCAAGTCGATTCTTTAAAGTAGCGCCATATGGCAGAGATCGACAAGAAATTTCAGAAACTTCTCGATAACTACGAGGAGCATTGCCGACGCATCGCAAAAGCCTCGGTCGTCGACATTCACGAGCCGTTGGCGGACAAGATCGCCCGCATAAAATGGCTCGAGGAGGATTATGTCCGTTGGTTCGAGTACTATTTTCCGAACTATGCGAAAGTGCCCTGCGCCTGGTTTCACCGCGAAGGTGCGCAGCAGATCATCAACAACGACGTGATCATGGCCTTGTGGGAGATTTACCGCTCCGGTGCGAAGTCCGTACACGTCGACATGGGAATCCCGCTTTACCTGATGTTCACCGGGCGACTGCATTATATGCTGCTGATCGGTGAAACAGAGGACAAGGCGCACAAACTGCTTTCCGCCTGCCAGGCGCAACTCGTATTCAATAAGCGGCTGATCAACGACTACGGATGTCGCTACAAGCAGGGCGACTGGTCGTCGGGCGAGTTCCTGACATCCGACGGCGTGCGCTTTACGGCCCTGGGCTTCGGACAAGACCCGCGCGGAGTGCGTGAAGAAGAACAACGTCCCGACTACATTGCCGTGGACGATGTCGACACCCGCCGCCATGTCAATAACGACCGTATGATGCGCGAAGCGGTCGAATGGATTTTTGAAGACCTGATGGGCTGCTTCGACGAGGCCGACGGATCGACCCGCCGCTTCGTATATGCGAACAATAACTTCCATAAAAACAGTATCACAAACCGCCTGAAAAAACAGTTTAAAATCCTGGCGGAGAAATCACGTCAGGAGGGCGAGAAACCGATACACCGGGTGTTGACCGTGTCCGCCGTGAAAGACCTGACGACATTCGAGCCGAACTGGCCCGAGAAAACCTCGGCAGAATACTGGCGCAAGAAATTCCGCAGCATCCCTTCGCGGTCGTTCATGCGCGAATACATGCACATCCATGTCGAGGACGGCAAGGTCTTCAAAACCGAGGACATGCAGTGGAAGAAGATGCTGCCGCTGAACGAGTACGATGCCTTGGTGTTTTACGGCGACCTTTCCTATAAGTCACAGGCTTGCCACAAGGGTATGATCCTGATCGGTAAGACGGGCCGCGAGTTCCACATCATTTACTGCTTCCTGCGACAGCAGTCCCGCACCGTCCTGGCGAAGTGGCTCTATGATCTGTACGAAAACACCGAACTGCGCAACTGCCGCAAAGTCCGCTACTGGATCGAAGGCCTGTTTGCGATGGACGAGTTTGTAAACGACTTCGACAGCGAGGGCGATGCGCGCGGCTACTACATCCCTGTCAAGGCGGACAAACGGCCCAAGGGCGATAAGTACGATCGTATCGAAGCGACACAGTCCTATTTCGAGCGGCGTAACGTGTGGCTCAACATTGAAGAGCGCGACAGTCCGGATTTTCAGGAACTCGTCGATCAGTACCTCGCGTTCGAGAAAGGCGGCGGCGCTGCCGTCGATGGCCCCGATGCCGCCGAGGGGGCATTATCGAAACTCAATACCGTGTTCCGACAGGCAAAGGGCACCTATCGCGTGGGACACAGGGCAAACCGCAAATACTAATCAACACTACAAATATGCGTCAAATCAAGTACATCGTGCTGCATTGCAGCGCAACCAAAGAAGGGGTGCCGTTCGGCATCGAAGACATCGACCGCTGGCACCGTCAGCGCGGATTCCGCAAGGTCGGCTACCACTACGTGATCGAGATCGACGGCGAAATCCGCAAGGGCCGCGACATCGCCGAGATCGGGGCGCACGTCCAGGGCAGCAATGCCAACAGCATCGGCATCTGCTATATCGGGGGACTGGATGCCGACGGCAACCCCAAAGACACCCGCACCGAGGAACAGAAGGCATCGCTGTTCTACCTGTTGCAGCAACTTCGGGAGCAGTTCCCCGATGCCATGATCTGCGGGCACCGCGATTTCTCGCCCGACCTGAACGGCGACGGGATCATCGAGCCGTGGGAGTGGATGAA
>QAML01000039.1 GCA_003150315.1 Prevotellaceae bacterium
AAGGCACTTATTTTAAAATATGTGCCTTGTATTTTTTGCGATAAGCCATGTGTTTTTTCGGCTGTCGGAAAACGCAGTCTTTCCAACCCGTGTTTCTGCGCCTTTCGGGCATGTGTTTTTGCGCATACGCAACTTTGTTTTCGAAGTTTGCATTTACAGCGGCGAAGCATGACACACACAGCATATACCGGTGCATGAGGTTTGCGACTTTAGCCTTCGGTCATCGTGCTAACGGATGTCATTATACGGCATTCGGCTTACACGAATTTCGAAAAATACACCCAAAGTGCGCCAAAATAAATTATTTAGCTATCTTTGTAAGCACATTCAAACAATAATCAGAAAATATCATGAAAAAAATTCTTGTCCTGTCAACCATTGTGCTGATGATTTTCACATCTATCGCAGCGCGCACACGCAAAGCCCTATACGTAATTATAGACGGCATACCTGCCACCGCACTCGAGCGTCTGCAGCCGCCCACAATCATGGAAATAGCCAAAGCAGGCGGCTATGCCAGAGGATATTGCGGCGGAATGGTAGGAAGATATTCGCAAACGCCCACAATTTCGGCAATAGGATACACAAACATAACCACAGGCACATGGATGAACAAGCACAATGTGCAGGGAAACGACAATATTAACGCAAACTACAACTATCCCACGATTTTCCGCATAGCCAAAGACCAGAAACGCGACGTGAAAACCGCGCTGTATTCCAGCTGGACGGACAACCGAACCGTGCTTCTTGGTGTGGGCAAGCCGGAAACCCGCCATCTCAAGGTAGACTACGTGATAGACGGCTTTGACCTTGACCACGAAAAATATCCCAACAAACCCGGCGACCTTCAGGTTTTCGACTATGATGCCGAAGTGTGCAAAGGCGCGGCGGAATGCATACGCAACAACGCACCCGACCTCAACTGGCTGTATCTGTGGTATTCTGATGACGCATACCACCACAACGGAAACGGACACATAGGCGATTGGAGCGTAATGGCGGAAGACTCCATACTGAAACAGGTGTGGGAAGCCGTGAAAGAGCGTCAGAAAAAGCACGATGAAGACTGGCTTGTCATTGTAACCACCGACCACGGGCGTTCCTACAACGGCACAGGGCATGGCGGACAAACCGATACGGAACGCACTATCTGGGTTTCCACGAATCTCAAAAAACGCAACGGAAAATTCGGACGCGCCGACCTTTCACACGTTGACATCCTGCCCACAATATGCAAATGGATGAACTTTGAAATACCACAGAAGAACCTCTTTGAACTCGACGGCTCGTCATTCTATGGTCAGGAGGACATTTACGACCTCAAAGTAGACCCCTGGGACTCCAAAGTCTATCTGCAGTGGAAATCCACGGGCAAAGATGTTCCCGTTGACATATATGTTTCCACCTCAAACAACATAGCGAAGGGCGGAACAGACACTTGGACGAAAATAGGCAGCACCACATCGCGCAAAGAAAGATTCCTGGTGGAAGACGAAAGCTATTCGAAATGCCCGTTTGTGAAGTTCACCGTAAAAACAAGCAACTCAACACTCAACACATGGTGGAAACTCTGAAAACCGAAGCAGACGAAAAGAGAAAAGACCCGAGCCGCTAAAGCCCGGGTCTTTTCAAAAATTGTCCACGCCTATTGTATCTCCACCGGGAATCGAACCCGGATCAGCAGTTTAGGAAACTGCTGTTCTATCCATTGAACTATAGAGACAACACATGCCTTGAACTTGCGCGGACAACTGCAAAGGTAAACATTTTATTCCGTTCGCACAAAAACACACCGTTTTTTACATCTGCGCCACCCCGTTGCAGCCTCCGGTTTGAACGGTTTTTTATAACTTTGCGCAAATATATTAACCAACAACCAAGCAATAAAAAGAAATGGGACTGTTTGTTCGCAAACCATTCGACATGCTTTACGCCGAAGCTTCGGAAACCGGAAACAAAACCTTGAAACGTGTGCTCGGACCTGTGAGCCTCGTGGCATTCGGAATAGGAGTGATAGTGGGCGCAGGGCTTTTCTCGATAACAGGAACCGTTGCGGCAAACTATACAGGTCCCGGAATTATTCTTTCGTTCATTCTTGCCTCGGTGGGGTGCTGCTTCGCAGCCCTGTGTTACTCGGAATTTGCTTCCATAATACCTGTGTCGGGCAGCGCATACACTTATTCTTACGCCACAATGGGTGAGCTGATTGCATGGATTATTGGTTGGGATTTGGTATTGGAATACACCGTGGCGGCAACCACTGTGAGCATAAGCTGGAGCCGGTATTTCAACGTCTTTCTGCAACACATAGGAATTTTTCTGCCTCCCGAACTCTGCGCATGCCCCTGGGACGGCGGAATAATAAACCTGCCCGCTGCGGGAATAGTGATAGTGATGAGCATATTCCTCATACGCGGAATAGAAGGCAGTTCGATAGTCAACACAATAATCGTGGTGCTGAAGATATCCGTTATATTGATATTCGTAATCCTTGGCTGGAAATACGTAAACACTGAAAATTTCCACCCGTTTGTTCCCGCCAACACAGGAAAGCTCGGCGAGTTCGGCATATCGGGCGTATTGCGCGGAGCAGCAGTTGTGTCGTTCGCCTTTCTTGGTTTCGATGCCGTTAGCACAGCAGCACAGGAATCCAAAAACCCGCGCCGCGACATGCCTATAGGCATTCTCTGCTCGCTTCTCGTAGTAACCATTCTATACATTGCTTTCGGATACGTAATGACGGGAGTTGCCAATTACAAAGAGTTTGGCGGACTGGAAGGAATAGCACCCGTGGCAGTGGCAATACAGCATATCGGCACAACAGATGCCTCGGGAATATTGCAACCTGCCTATCCGTGGCTCAACGCTGCCATTACGCTCGCCATTCTGATAGGCTATTGCTCCGTGATAATGGTTACACTTATGGCGCAAAGCCGTGTGTTCCTAAGCATGAGCCGCGACGGACTTCTTCCGCCGTTTTTCTCGAAAATAAATCCCAAGTTCCGCACTCCGGCACACAGTAATATTCTCTTTATGGTCTTTGTGGCATTCCTCGCATCCATTGTGCCCGCCGAAGTGGCAGGCGAAATGACAAGCATTGGCACTCTGCTGGCGTTCACACTTGTTTGCGCGGCAGTGATAATACTCCGCAAAACCATGCCGGGCGTTGAAAGAGCGTTCAAAGTGCCCCTCGTACCACTCATACCCATTCTCGGCATTCTCACATGCCTCGGACTGATGATTTTCCTGCCTGCCGACACATGGATTCGTCTTGTGATCTGGATGCTGATAGGTCTTGACATCTACGCAGCCTATGGCATACACCACAGCAAGCTTGAAGAGGGCGTGAAACTGCGTCGCGGGAATTCCGTTCTCAATGGTTTGGGTCTCGGACTCTCTATATTGTGCTTCATAACCGGACTTTGGCATCAGCAAACCGCAGGATGGAGTTCAAGCAAAATATTATTGGTGATCGCCTTCGCAATAGGAGCGTCGCATTTCGCCTATTACATGGTAAGAATATACCGCCAGGCATCCGAAAAAGCCGAACAAAATTTTTAGAAAAATATTCGCGCCCGACATAAAACCTTTTTCGCTTAAAAATTTACACGACTGTAAAAATCAAATATCATGAAACGATTAAAATCTCTTGACGCATTGAGAGGCTTCGATATGATTTTCATCATGGGCGGGGCTTCGTTCATCGCAGCCTTGGCTGCGTTGTTCCCGGACTCGGATGTCTGGGCTTTTATTGGCGACCAAATGAATCACGCACAGTGGGCGGGACTGAAACATCACGACACTATTTTTCCGCTGTTCCTTTTCATTGCGGGGGTAACCTGGCCTTTTTCTTTGGAAAACCAGATGGAGAAAGGCAAAACCCGGATGCAGATTTACACAAAGATCATAAGGAGGGGGCTGATGCTTGCGCTGCTCGGATTGCTTTACAACGGGCTGCTCGACTTCCATTTCTCTACACTCAGGTTCTGCAGCGTGCTGTCGCGAATAGGCTTTGCATGGATGTTTGCCGCAATTATTTTCACGGGAGTGAGGAGCAACAGGACGCGCATCATTATTGTTGCGGCAATTCTCGTGGGCTATTGGCTCGTCATGGGTTTTATTCCCGCGCCCGATGCTCCTGCGGGAACCGACATCTTCAGCAAGGAAGGCTCCATAGCCTGCTATCTGGACAAGGTGATTCTCGGCGCACACTCTTACAAGGACAACTACGACCCTGAGGGACTTTTGTCAACCGTTCCGGCAATTGCCACGGCTCTAATGGGAATGCTGAGCGGATGTTGGGTGAGAAACGAAAAGACATCAGGCAACAAAAAAGCACTTGGTCTGTTTGCTGCGGGAGTGGCACTTGCCCTGGCAGGATGGCTCTGGAACTTTGTTTTCCCCATAAACAAAGCCCTGTGGTCAAGCTCCTTCACATGCGCCGTGGCAGGCTATTCGCTCATAATGTTCTCCTTATTCTATTACATCATAGACGTCAGAGGCTGGCACAGATGGGCGGAATTTTTCGTGGTTATAGGTCTCAATTCCATAACAATCTACATGGCGCAGCGGTTCTGCCTTCTCGACGGCATACAACACAAGTTGTTTGACGGCTGCATAGACCTTGCGCCAGAAAATCTCCGCCGCGTGGCAGAAGAATTGTCTTGGATTGCCACCTGCTGGCTTTTCCTCTACATCCTTTACCGCAAAAAGATTTTCCTGAAAGTATAAACGGGTCAAAAAAACACAACTTTCGCACCCGGATATGCGCATATAACGCGCCGCATATTCGTTACGGGAAACACGACAAGCCTTTTTCGAAAAAACATAAGGCAAACAATAAAAAATACAAGCCATGTATTTCAAAATAAAAGGCACTTATTTTAAAATATATGGCTTGTATTTTTTGTGTTCTCAAGGATTTGATAAACAGCAACTTACACAAACTCGCAGAAACGCCGTTATCTCACTGTTTTTCAGCATGTTGCGGCAAAAATTCCTTAATTGCGCTTTCTGACAGCCTTTTTTGCGCAAAATGAATACACACTGCCGTTTATGCGCATATTTTCCGAAAATATTTCTTTCTGCTTCCCGAACGCCCGAAACACCTGCCGCCGCAGCCGACACAGGCATACCGCAAGGAGATATGCCGTTTTTTTGCAGCAATCTCCCAAAAATTCCACGGCAGAATGCCTTGGGTTTCGCACAGTTGAATTAACTTTGCACGAACTTGCAATATAAGTTTTTCAGTTTCATTAATGAACTCCAACGAAATAACCGGGCTTTTGACAGAAACCACCCAAAAACTGTCGCAAACCACAACGATTAAGAAACTTTACCATCGCCACCGCCATTGCGACGCTATACCCTCGGGGCAGGTGCTTTCAGAAGTCGTAGATCTCTGTCGCGCCGTACTCTTTCCGGGATATTACGGCAAATCCACCATAAACGCCGAAACAATGCTCTATACAATTGGCGTGAATGTGGAACGTCTCTTCGACCTTCTGCATCGTCAGGTTGAGGCAGCCCTGTGTTTTTCGGACGAGGAGCAATGCAGCCGCTGTCTTGACGACATTGACCGCTGCGCCACCGAAATGACGGCAAAACTTATAGCGAGACTGCCGGAAATACGCGAACTCCTTGCCAGCGACGTGGAAGCCGCCTATCTCGGCGACCCTGCCGCAGAAAGCTATGCCGAAGTCATCAGTTGCTATCCGGTGATAAAAGCACTTTCAAACTATCGCATAGCCCACGCACTATACGAAATAGGAGTGCCGCTTCTGCCGCGAATACTCACGGAAATGGCTCACAGCGAAACGGGAATAGACATACACCCCGGAGCACAGATTGGCAGAGGATTCATGATAGATCACGGCACGGGCGTGGTGATTGGCGCAACGTGCGTAATAGGAAACAACGTAAAACTGTATCAGGGAGTAACGCTCGGAGCACGCAGCTTTCCCCTCGACGAGGACGGAAACCCCATTAAACGCATTCCGCGCCACCCAATACTCGAAGACAACGTGATAGTTTACTCAAACGCCACGATTCTCGGCAGAATAAGAATAGGAAAAGGAGCCGTAATAGGCGGAAATATCTGGATAACGGACGATGTGCCCGCAGGAGCACAAATATCACAAAAGAAACACACCACTCTGAAATAATTTTAATGGAACAGGAATTCGAACTCATAGCCAAGACATTCCAGGGAATGGAAGACCTCTTGGTACAAGAGCTTGCCGAAGCAGGCGCGCAAAACATAAAGAAAGGACGGCGCGTGGTTTACTTCACAGGAGACACCTCCATGATGTATCGCGCAAACTACGCGCTGCGCACTGCCATACGCATACTCAAACCTTTGAAACATTTTAATGCCACAACAGCCGACGAAGTTTATAACACCGTAAGAAACTACGAGTGGAAAAACATTCTCGATCTCAAGACCACTTTCGCCGTTGACGCAGTTGTTTATTCCGAAAACTTCAGTTACTCGAAGTTCGTGGCTTACAAAGTAAAAGATGCCATTGTCGATTACTTCCGTGAGAACTGCGGACAACGCCCGAACATAAGTGTGGCAAATCCCGACATACGTTTCCACATACATATCTCCGACGACGATTGCACTCTCTCACTCGACTCTTCGGGCGACAGTCTTCACAAACGCGGATACAGGGAAGCGAGCGTGGATGCGCCGATAAACGAAGTTCTTGCGGTAGGGCTCGTGAAACTTACGGGGTGGAACGGAGAATGCGACTTCATTGACCCCATGTGCGGTTCGGGAACAATTCCCATAGAAGCCGGAATGATTGCCAAAAACATAGCCCCGGGAAAATTTCGCAAGGAATTCGCATTCCAGAAATGGCCGGATTACAGCGCAGACCTCTTTAACGAAATAAAAGAAGAGTATGAAGCGCAGGAAATACCCTTTAACCACAGAATCTATGCCTACGACATAGACGCAAATGCTGTGGAAGCCACAAAGGCAAACGTAATTGCCGCGCAACTTGACGAGGATTTTATCGTGGATCGCCGTGATTTTCGCGAATTCAAGCAACCTGCGGAAAAAGCCATAATGGTAATTAATCCCCCTTACGGCGTAAGAATAAAAAGCGACTCGGCACTGCCCCTGCTCTATAAGGCAATAGGCGAAAGACTCAAGCACCAGTTTGTGGGCAACGAGGCATGGATTATATGCAACCACGAAGAACTTTTCCAAAGCATAGGTTTGAAACCGAGCATAAAGATTCCCATTTTCAACGGTTCGCTTGACTGTCAGTTCCAAAAGTATCAGATTTTCGACGGGAAGCTTGAAAAATTCCGCAAAGAGGGAAACGACATAAAAACAGACAAGGAACGCCGCGAAATGTCCGACCCTCATCGTTTCAAACTGCATCGCGATTTCAAAAAACGCCTTGACGAGGACGAAGAAGCCGACTATGGCGACATTCCGGACTATGTAGTGAGAAAACATCGCGAATTTGAAGAAAACAATCGCCGAAAAGAACGCAGACAATCCTATGGCGACCGCCACGAAAACCGCGACGGCGACAGAGATCGCCGTTCTTTCTCGCGCGGAGACCGCAAACCATACGGCGGAGGAGGCAAAAGATTCGAACACAACGATAATCGCGGAGGATTTTCACGCAATCGCGATGAGCGTAAACCTTTCTCGCGCGACCGTAAAGGCTCGGAACGCAGCGGAGGACGCGGAGATTTTCGCGGAAAACGCGACGGAGGATTCCGAAAAGGCGGAAACAGAAAAGAAGGATTCGACAACTGAAAATTCTCCCCGCATAAAACAACAAACATGACATTAAAAAAATTATTCATTGCAATTCCGTTTATCTGCATGATGATTACCCCGGCAGCAATGGCGCAGAAAAAATCGTTTACTCTTGAGAATCTTCTCTGGGGAGGCGATTCTTATTGGAACTATCAGCCAAAAACTTTCTCGACAACCTGGTGGGGCGACAAACTTGTGAAACAGGGAGTGGACAACTGCAAACTCCTAACCGAAGAAAAAGGCAGAAAAACGAAAGAGACCGTACTCTTTACGCTCGAAAACATAAATGCCTGCAAGGGAATAGACCTAAATGCAAAACCTTACAGCTTGCAAAACGTAAAATTCCCCGACGGCAAAAAAACGGAAGTCATTGTGTCGGCTGCCAAAAAGGTTTACCTCATTGACTGGAAGGCTAAAAAAGTGCTGAAAAGCCGCGAAATTCCCGAAGGATCAAGCAACCGCGACATGAATCTTAAAAGCGGAAACGAGGCATACGTCTGCAATAATAATTTATACGTAATCACCCCCGAAGGAAAGAAACTTCAGGTTTCCAAGGACGGTTCTCGCAATCTTGTTTACGGTCAAAGCGTTCACCGCGACGAATTTGGCATACGCAAGGGTACTTTTTGGAGTCCGGGCGGAGCAAAACTTGCTTTCTACAAAATGGATCAGAGCATGGTTACGGATTATCCGCAGGTTGACATCACTCCTATTTGCGCCGACAACAATAAAGACAGCGCAGGTGTATCACGTATTGCGAAAGTAGAGCCTGACAAATATCCCATGGCGGGAGAAACGAGCCACAAGGTCTATGTAGGCGTTTACGATGTCAATAACAATAGCACGGTTTACCTTAAAACTGCCGATCCTACCGACAGATATTTCACCAATATCAGTTGGTCGCCCGATGAGAAGACAATTTACATCTTCGAGCTCAATCGCGACCAGAACCACATGCAACTTATTTCATATGATGCCGCATCGGGCGAGAAAAAAGACCTGATATTCGAAGAGCGAAATGAGAAATATGTGGAACCGCAACACCCTCTTGTGTTTCTTCCATGGGACAACAGCAAATTTTTGTTTCAAAGCCGCCGCGACGGATACAATCATTTCTACATTTACAGCCTTACGGACAAAAAAACAACGCAGTTGACCAAAGGCAAGTTTGAAGTAATGGAATTTCTCGGCTTCAACAGTGCCGACAAAAGCATTGTCTATACTTCCAACGAGGCTAATCCCATTCAGGAAAACGTTTACGCCGTGAGCGAAACCAATCTGAAACGCACGGCACTCGATGACGGCGAAGGCGTTCACAATGCCGAGCTATCGGCATCGGGCAAATTTGTTTTCGATCGCGGTGCTTCGCCGAGACTTGCAAGATATATTTGCGTTACAAACACCTCCAACGCCGTGAGAACGGAATTGGAAACCATTGAAAAGCATCCGTGGGAAGAAGAATTCAATATGCCGCAAATTTCAAGCGGTACAATCAAAGCGGCAGACGGAAAAACTGATCTTTACTACCGTTTGGTTAAACCCGTGAACTTTGATTCTTCAAAGAAATACCCCGCTGTGGTTTACGTTTACGGAGGTCCGCACGCCCACAATATATATGGTAATCATTTTTACGGTCTTCGCGGCTGGGAAGTATATATGGCGCAGAAAGGATATGTAATTTTCGTGCTCGACAACAGGGGGTCGGAAAATCGCGGGTTCGATTTCGAAAGCGTTACATTCCGTCATCTCGGCGACGAAGAGATGAAGGATCAGATTAAAGGCGTTGAGTTTTTGAAATCGTTGCCTTACATCGACGGCGAAAAGCTCGGAGTTCACGGCTGGAGCTTCGGCGGATTCATGACAACCAATCTTATGTGCACCTATCCCGATGTATTCAAGGTGGGAGTAGCCGGCGGTCCGGTTATAGACTGGAAATATTACGAAGTAATGTATGGCGAGCGATACATGGACACTCCTCAGACAAACCCCGAAGGATATAAGGGAAGCAATTTGCTTTTGAAGGCAAAAAAACTCAAAGGTCGCCTGCAAATAATCAACGGTTATAACGACCCCACCTGTGTTCCGCAGCACAGTTTCGCTTTTCTGCGTGCTTGCGAGGATGCCGGCGTGCAGGTTGACTATTTCACTTATCCCAATCAGGGACATAACATGATGGGCAGGGATATGATTCATCTCCACGAGCGCATCACGCGCTATTTCACCGATTTCCTGAAATAACACCGACCTTTACAATAAACGCGCGCCGGGAAATTGTTTGCATTTTCCGGCGCGTATGCTTTTCAACAACTTGATAATGACTAACAAGAGCGACACAGTTTTTTCCGACAAAGCCCTGCTGCTGCTTTTTCTCCCCATAGCGGGCGAACTGGCACTCCATTACAGCGTGGGCATATTCGACTCCATGATGGTGTCAAGCGTTGGCGAAGCCGCCGTGTCGGGCGTATCGCTCATGGACTTTGTCATATCCTTTTTCAACAGCCTTCTCACCGCCCTTGCAGTGGGTGGCGGAGTTGTTGTGGGGCAACACATAGGCAACATGCAGGAAAAGGAAAGCTCGGCAGCGGCAATGCAGACCCTTCTTTTGCTTTCGGTTTCCGGCGTGGTGCTTTGTGCCGCAGCCCTTTTGCTTCAACCTCTTATTGTAAACAGTCTTTTCGGCGACCTTGCCCCCGAAGTGCGCCGCCATGCCACGGTGTATTTCGAAATCATAGCCTTCTCGCTCCCCTTTCTCGGCATATACAGCGCAGCCGCTGCCGTATTTCGCGCACACGGAAACACTGCTCTGCCGCTTAGGATAATGATTGCGGCAAACATTCTCAATGTGGCGGGAAACGCATTCACTATATATATAATGAATATGGAGACACGCGGTGTGGCAATAGCCACATTGGGAGCAAGAGTGTTTTCGGCAGTCGTGATAACCGTGTTGCTCTTGAAACAAACGCCAAGGAAAGAAATTTCAGCCTTTATCCGCCCCGACATTCCCGCCGCCCGCAGAATCATACGCCTAGGCATTCCCTACAGCTTTGAGAACGGTATGTTCTATCTCGGCAGAATACTGGTATTAATCATGGTGGCATCGTTCGGGACAGCTTCCATAGCCGCCAACGCCGTAGCCCAGGCAATAGTGCTCTTTCAGGTGCTTCCCGGAATGGCTGCCGTAACTGGCATAACCGTTGTAGTGGCACGCTGCGTGGGAGCCGAAGATTTCAAAAAGGCGGAACACTACAACAACCGTATTGCAGGAGGCATTTATCTCTTTCACTTTGCAAGCTGCATGCTCATACTGCTGCTCCTGCCTCTCATAATGCAGCTCTACAACCTTTCGCCCGAAGCCACACGCCTCACCAAACAAATAGTAATGCTCCACGCATTTTTCACAATGGCTGTATGGCCCGCAAGCTACGCTCTTCCCGCCACGTTTCGCGCTGCGGGCGACACGCGATTCCCCATGATAGTCAGCGTAAGCTGCATGCTCCTCTGCCGCGTGGGCTTTTCCTATATTCTCGGCATTGTGCTCGGAATGGGAGTCGTCGGAGTATGGCTCGGAATGTTCGGCGACTGGATTGTTAAAGGCATTATTTTCATCATACGCTATCGCAGCCGGAAATGGCAAAATTTCCGACTCGTAAACTAACTCAAAATCACTTCCGGAGACGCATTTTTTTCGAATCTGTAAGTACTTACGCCACAACATATTAGAAAAGGCGAAAAATACAAGGCACTTATTTCAAAACATAAGGCACATATTTTAAAATATGTGCCTTGTATTTTTTGCGATAAGCCTTATGTTTTTTTACGCCTGCGCCATGACTACTTTAAAAGTATCAAATCGCCGTCATCAAAACCGGTGGCAACATGGCGATTTCCCACCCAGTTTTTGAAGCCTTCGTTGTTTGCCAAAAGCCACGTTAGAGATTCCTTAACGCCTTCGAGAAAATATTCCCAATCCACATTGTCGCCTATAAGCATCTCCATGAAACCGTTCTCATCCGGTTCGTAGTCATTATTGCATGCCCAATCCTCATCCTCTTCATCGTATTCTTCCGAACCGTTCAGATAAATGCAATAGCCTTTCGGCGTTTCATACAAACCGAAATTGAGCGCAACAATCTCTTCGGGCAAAGTTTCAGTCTCAACCAGCTCCGAAATCCACTGCGAAATGATGGTAAACATGCTTTCCTGCTTCGTGGATTCGTCAATATTTTTGTCTTCTCCCATTTTTCCTTGTGTTAAGTTTGCAATGTTTTTATGTTGCGTATTTACCGCCGTTTATTCCGACTCAAATGTACTTATGTTTTCCGAAACAGCAAAACGAAACTAATTTTAATGCATATTTGGTTCAAAACACACCCCTTTACTTCCCGTCCCACGGCATCCGGAAATATTTATTTGCACATCCATACAATAACAGACGCAATAATCAGTTATAAAAATGAATTATGCTCAAAAAGCTGCTCATATCATTCGTACTGACATTTGCGACGTGCATCGCCGTAAGGGGACAGTATGACCCCGAATACACCCATTTTTGGATGATGGAGACTTCGTTTAACCCGGCAGCCGCCGGAAACGAAGACGCACTCAACATAACCGGCGCGTACTCCATGCAGATGACCGGTTTTCGCAATGCACCCAAAACAATGTTTGCCTCTGCCGACATGCCGTTCATTGTGTTGAAAAAACGCAACGGTGTGGGACTTCTGTTTCAGAACGACGCACTCGGACTTTTCTCACACAAGAAATTTTCGGCGCAATATGCCTTTCACATAGAAAAGTTTTTTGGCGGACGATTAAGCATAGGAGCACAAGCCGACCTGCTTGCCGAAGAATTCGACGGCACCAAAGCCGACGTGGAAACGTCTAACGACCCGGCAATTCCCACAACCAAAGTAACAGGTTCGAAGGTGGACATGAGCGCGGGGCTTTTCTATCGCCGCAAAAGCTGGTATGTGGGAGCCTCAATGGCTCACATACTTTCGCCTACGGTAATGCTGGGCGAAACCAACGAGCTGAAAATAGACCCCGTCTATTATTTGACCGGCGGATACAATATAAAACTAAGAAATCCGTTAATTACAATACATCCCGCAGTGCTCTGCATGTACGACGGAAGCGACTTCCGAGCCAACATAAGCGGACGTGTGGAGCTGCACGACGATAACAAAAAACTCTTTGCGGGAGCCACTTACAGTCCGCAGCATTCTGCCGCAGCATTCGTGGGAGGACTTTTCCACGGCATCACAGTGAGCTACTCCTATGAGGCTTACACTTCCATGCCCGACCTTAAAAGCGGTGCGCACGAGATAGTGCTGCAATACCGTCTCAATATGAATTTGTATAAAAAAGGGCGCAACCGCCACAAAAGCGTGCGCTATCTGTAAACATTAGAAACAACAGCAAACATGAAACAAATAGCTTATGCCTTTACAGCTTTCATTCTGTGTCTGATGCTCGCCTCGTGCTTCAGCAGCAAGAAAATGATGAGCGACGGAGGCGAAGTAACAGGACAGCGCGGGGTTCGCTCGGAAGAACCCGCACCCTACGGAATGGTAAAAATACCCCGCGGATACCTGAAAGTGGGACTTGCCGAACAAGACAGCCTTTGGGGAAACGTAATTCCGCAAAAAGACATTTCGGTTGACGGTTTCTGGATGGACCAGACCGAAGTAACAAACTCAATGTACAGACAATTTGTATATTGGGTGCGCGACAGCATCATCCGCGAGCGTCTTGCCGATCCCAGCTACGGAGGCGACGAAACTTATAAGATAGAAGAGGACAAATATGGCGACCCTGTTACTCCCCATCTCAATTGGAAGAAACCCATTCCCTGGCGTAAACCGTCGGAAGACGAAGAACGCGCCATAGAAAGCGTTTATACCTATCATCCTATCGATGGTTCCCGCATGCTCGACACAAAACAGTTGAACTATCGCTATGAAATTTTCGACTATGCCAAAGCAGCAATGCGAAAATACCGTCTTAATCCCGAAGAACGCTCACTCGATACCGACAATCCCGCAGACCTCAACGAAGTTGTCATGATTTCGAAAGACACAGCCTATGTGGACGACGACGGAAACATAGTAAGACAAACCATTACCCGTCCTCTTTCGAGTATGTACGACTTCCTTAATACATATATAGTAAATGTATATCCCGATACCACTTGCTGGGTGAACGACTTCCAAAACGCCAACAACGAAGTCTATCTGAAAACATATTTCTCCTCACCCTCCTACAACGACTACCCCGTTGTGGGCGTAACATGGGAACAAGCCAACGCTTTCTGTGCCTGGCGCACCGAATATCTGCTGAGAGGTCTCGGACCGGAAGCGAGAAACATACAACGATACCGCCTGCCGTCCGAAATAGAATGGGAATACGCCGCAAGAGGCAAGGAAGGCAATCCGTTCCCATGGAAAGACAGCGGCACGAAAAACGACAAGGGATGTTTCTTTGCCAACTTCAAACCCGACAGAGGAAACTACACCGAAGACGGAAACCTCATAACATCGAAAGTGGGTATTTACGGAGCAAACTCGAACGGTCTGTTTGACATGGCAGGCAATGCCGCAGAATGGACAAACACCGAATATACCGAGGCGGGCGTAAGCAATATGAGCGACATCAATCCCGAGCTGAAATACAACGCAGCAAAAGAAGACCCTTACCGCTTGAAGAAAAAAGTTGTGAGAGGCGGCTCGTGGAAAGACCCGGAATCGCTGATACGTTCGGCTTGGAGAACATACGAATACCAAAATCAGCCGCGCTCTTACATAGGTTTTCGCTGCGTTCGCTCGCTTGCGGGAGCCGAAGCGGGAACTAATAAGGACAAAAAGAAATAAACAATAAATCATGAAAGCAAATAGCTTCAACATAATCGTACGCCTGCAACGCTGGATGGACAGTGTGCCGGGACAAACCTTTCTGAACTACGCTTACTCCTGGGGCGCATCAATCGTAATCCTTGGCGCACTTTTTAAGCTCACACACCTTTTCGGCGCAGACATAATGCTTTTCATCGGTATGGGCACCGAAGTGATCGTATTCTTCTTGTCTGCATTCGACCGTCCGTTCGATACCGAAGAAGAAACGTCCGAACTCGAAGAAAGTAAGGAAAGCAGCGAAGAAAACGAGGAAGAAGACACTGCCAAAGGCATAACCGGCGGAACGGGAGCCACAATAATCCTCAGAGGAGGCACCGTGGGCGGAGCGCAAGCCTCGGACGGCGAAACACCTCTGACAACAGCTGCCGCAACAGGCAACATGCCGGGCACAAATGCCGGAGGTTTCGTAATGGCAGGCACTGCCGCAGTAATAACCGACGCAGGAAACGCAGCAAATCCCGAACTCGGCGACGTAACTCAGAACTACGTTGAAAAACTCAAGGAATTAACCGAAGTTCTTACCAAGGTGGAAGAACAAAGCAGGAAAATGACCACCGACAGTGAGGAAATGATTAATCTTAATCGCACTCTGACGGGCATCAACACCGTTTACGAACTGCAATTAAAGAACATAAGCGCGCAGATTGGCACTATTGACCAGATTAACGAGCAAACCCGCAAAATGGCAAAGCAAATCGAAGAGCTTAACGGCGTTTACAGCCGCATGATAAAGGCTCTCACCGTAAACATGAAGAACGCCGCAGCGGCATCATCGGTTGGCGACGACGAATAATCCCGCATCTCACCCGACATTTGCCCCAAACAGCGAAACCAATACAACAAAATGGGAATTAAAAGAAGACCGGTATCTCCAAGGCAGAAGATGATCAACCTCATGTACATCGTTCTGCTGGCAATGCTTGCTCTGAACGTGTCGCCCGACGTTCTCAACGGTTTTACAATTGTTGAAGACAACATAAGACGCTCCACGGCAAGCACAGCATCGGACAACGCGGCAATGTACAGGAACTTTGACGAGCAAATGAAAGCCAATCCGGTAAAAGTAAGGGAATGGTTTGAAAAAGCACGCAGAGTTCGCGCCATGAGCGACTCACTTTACGACTACGCCGAAGAACTTAAACGCGCCATTGTGCTGCATTCCGACGGCGCAAAGGGAAATATTCACGACATTCTCAACAAAGACGACCTCGAAGGTTCGACATACGTGATGCTCAATCCCACAAGCGGACAGGGACGCAAGTTATATGACGCAATAAATGACTATCGCCGTAAAATAACTGCCATGATAACCGACAAGGACGAGATTGCCGTTGTGAGCAAAAACCTTGCAACAGTCGTGCCCCGCCGCGAAAACACGCTTGGAAAGAACTGGCAGCAATACATGTTTGAAAATACTCCCACGGCAGCCGCTGTGGCATTGCTCAGCAAGCTCCAAAACGATGTGAGATACGCAGAAGGAGTTGTGCTTCACAATCTTGTTTCAAACATAGACATGAAAGACATCCGCGTAAACGAACTTGATGCGTTTGTAATACCTAATTCCAACACCATAGTGCAAGGCGGAAAATTCAGTGCGAGGATTATTATGGCGGCTGTGGACACAACGATGCGCCCATCTATATATGTAGGAGGTCGCAAAGTAGCTTCAAACGGAATATACGAGTTCACATGCGGAAGCACAGGCGATTTCAACTTCTCCGGATATATAGAAATGCAAAACGGACAGGGAAACACCGTACGCCGCAACTTTACACAGAAATACACTGTGGTAGCTCCTTCCGCCACAGTCTCTGCCGATTTGATGAACGTCCTTTATGCCGGCTACAACAACCCAATGAGCGTTTCCGCTCCGGGAGTTCCGCTCAACAAGATCGGAGTTTCCATGACGGGCGGCACACTTCAGCCCAACGGCAACGGAAAATACATTGCCCGTCCCGCAGCTGTGGGAACCGATGCCGTGATTACCGTTACCGCAAACATGGAAGGACGTAACGTGGAAATGGGAAAATTCACATTCCATGTGAGAAAACTCCCCGATCCTACGGCTTTCATAGCCTTTAACGACGAAAAAGGCAACGCAAATCAGTATAAAGGCGGACGACCTCTGTCAAAAGCCACACTCATGGGCACACACGGCATAGGCGCAGCCATAGACGACGGACTGCTAAACATTCCGTTCAGAGTGCTCGGTTTCGAAACCGTATTCTTTGACAACATGGGCAACGCAGTGCCCGAAATCTCCAAATCCTCGAGCTTTACCGAAAGACAGAGAAACATGTTCAGAATGCTCTCAAGGGGAAAACGCTTCTACATAACCCGTGTGAAAGCCGTGGGACCCGATGGAATAGAGCGCACATTGCCTCAGGCTCTCGAGGTTATAGTAAACTAACGAAAATACATCAACGATAGGAAATATGCGTAACTTAAAGACGAAATACCTGCTCCCTGTCATAACCGCCGTAATGGCTATGCTCACGATCATACCGGCAGAGGCACAAAACAAATCGGGAGGCGAAAGCCAGCCGACCCTCTCAGTGCGCCGCCAACGCCAGTCGGCATCCACACCGCGCAAGACGCAAACCAAGAAACAGGTTGAAGCAAAACCTGCAGCAAAGAAAACCGACACGGCAACAAAGGGCGCAATAACGCCAACCAAAAACGCGGCAAACGACACGGCAAAAAATGCAAATCCTTCACGTCCGCGTTTTGTGCCGCGACAGCAAAGAGCGGCTGCGGCAACTCCAAAAACTTCCGACGAACGCGCACAAATCGATTTTCCCACCGCACCCGACATGCCCAAAGACGTATCGTGGCGCAGGGACATCTATCGCACGCTCGACCTTACACAGGATGCAAACGCCACACTCTATTATCCGCTCGAACAGCAGGGAGACCAGATAAATCTTTTCACTTACATTCTGAAACTCATACTGCGCGGACAGGTCAAAGCCTATGACTATTCGCTCAACGGCAATGAAAATTTCGATGCAAAGAATCAAGTTAAACCCAAGGACATTCTTGACCGCTACCATATATATTATGAAACAAAAGACGGCAGAATGCACATTAACGACAGCGACATTCCCGCAGCCGAAGTCCTTGAATATTTCCTGAAAGAAAGCTCGTATTTCGACCAGCATACGGCAACCTATCACACAAAAGTAACAGCATTGTGCCCTGTTCTGAAAAGAGCCGACGATTTCGGCGGAGCCGATGCCAAATATCCCATGTTCTGGGTAAAATATGACGACATCGCGTCCTTCCTTACCAAATTGCCGCTAACAGGAAGCAACTACAACAACGCATCTACCATGAGCGCGGACGATTATTTCGCAATGAACCGTTATCAAGGCAAGATATACAAAACTAATAACCTTCAGGGCAAAGTACTTGCCAACTACTGCACCACCGATTCCGCTCTCACAAAAGAGCAAAAGAAAATCGAAAAGCAGCTGACCGATTTCGAGCAACACATATGGGGAAACGACTCCACCGATTCCACCAAAATCAAAAAAGACACAGTTGTTGCAAAGAAAGAAAAGCGCAGCCGTACACTCTCGAGCCGCCGCAGCGGAAACACGTCAAGCGTGAAAGAAAAGAAAACCAAAGGTTCGAACACTTCATCTTCGGGAAGCGCACGCGTGTCAGTACGCCGCCAACGCCACTAAGAAACCCGCACCACAACAAACATACCAAGCCCCGCCCAGAAAGCGGGGCTTTATTTTGCCTGTCCTGCAAAGTTTGTCAGGACTTGCGCCTCGTCAAATGACAAATCGCCCCGCCAATCATAAGTACCGCGAAACTCGCAATCCACAAGTAATACCCTTCCGCCAACACAAAATCGTCCGTATGCATAGCCTCATCAACGATTATCTTCGGGCAAAACGAGAACAAGCATCCCAGGGCGATTGTGAGTATCGCACAACAATAAAAGCGTCTGTACTTATTATTGAGAAAGCAAATGATTGACAAAACATAGGTTACATTCGCATACCATGCAAGGAAGTAAAAGCCGTACTTGCCGCCGACAAACACCGCCAGCCATCCCCATAGCAAACTCCACCATCCGCCAATCGCATTCTCACGCGACAAATTTTCGGTAAGATAATCGGGAAAACAACAAGCGGCAATGTAACACAGCACACTGAGCATCACTGCCATTTTTTTACATACCGGTATTTCCTTAAACCATACCTGCGACATATTCTTTCTTTTACATTACTGTCCCGCCTGTTTACTTAATCCAACAACTTAGGTTACTGACAGTTTCCTTTTTAGTACTTACTTGTTTTTAGGAAACATTCAATCGTTTTCATCCAAAGGGCCGTTTCCTGTGGCTTGCTGCCTTAATTCAAGCAATGTCCGTTCATAAACTTCCTGCAACTGATAGCTTGCCACACCCAACGGAGTTGTTACGCCACGCAGCGACCATTCCACCACAGACGAATCTTTGTCCTTGCACAGAAGTATGCCTATGCTTGGGTTATCGCCCTCTCCTTTTAACAATTCGTCGGCAGCCGAAACATAGAAATTCAACTTGCCGATAAACTCTGGCATGAAGTCAACAATTTTCAATTCGATAACCACATAGCATTTCAATCGTGTGTGATAGAAAACCATATCCGGAAAATACGACTTTCCACTTGGCGTATCAAGTTCCATCTGCCGCCCGACATACGCAAAGCCTCTGCCAAGTTCCAAAAGGAAGCGAGTGATATTTGCGGCTAACTTGTTCTCCAAGTCCATTTCGCTGAACTTGCTTGGCAAAGAAAAGAAATCCAACTTGTAAGGGTCTTTTATAATCTCTGTTGCCAATGCGTTTTGAGGTTGTGGCAGTGTAACATCAAAGTTATTCAAAGCCTTTCCTGTATGTTCGTATAGTTGAGCCTTAACAACATTCTCCAACTCTGTGCGACTCATGTTGCCTTCAACCACCTTGTTGATATAGAATAAGGCAGCATTTATGGTGTCGCATTTGGAAACAATAATTGTTTGATGTCTCCAAGGCACACAAAGCAATACCTCTGGGATAGGTGCATTAGCATTATCCACTTTCTGTAATTGTCCACCAGCTTGGTGGACAAATTCAATTTGGCTTGAATAGAATATAAACCACCGTTTGATGTCATATAAGTTGGTTCTGGAAAAGCCCTCACTCTGAGGAAACTCCGAACGCATATCAAGACTAAGCCTGTCAATAACCTTTGCGCCCCATTTATTTTGCTTCTGCTTTTCACAAATGTCCTCGCCCAAACTCCAATAGAATTTGAGCATTTCTGTATTCACCTTAACAGCAGCTTTTAGCTGTGCCATACGGAAACGTTTTTTCAGGTCAGACAACCACTTTACACAGTTCTTGTCTGCCATAAAGGAGTCGCTGCTCACGAACTGCGGAATGTTGTCCTTTTCTGCCATTTCGTCTTTGTTTTGTAATGCAAATATAACAGTTTTCCAAACAACACCGCACGGCATACACCATTTCCCAAATGGCTGCGTTTCTTCTTTTGAACATTACGCGGCGCATTTTCGGTTGTCTTTTACAAACTATTGGTTTTCTGCATTTTACGCGTTTTTGGGAGGGTTTTGTAAAAGATTGTCATTCAGAGGTTTGCAACGGTGTAAAAAAGGTCTGATGTAGTTTGAATTATATCAGACATAATTTTTTTTTACATAGGACGTAGTTTTTCTCATGTCCGACGTGATTTTCGTGCCGTATCAAAAGGGCTATCAGTTTGGACTTAGCAAAAATCCACAGGCAAGAACACACCCATTAACATATACGTCTCGACCACCAACAACATTGCCCAAGACGGCACGGACACATGGGAGAAAATCGACACAACGTCCTCGCGTAAGGAAATCTTCACCGTTGAGAACGAGAAATGTCCAAAATGTCCAATCACTAAATTCACAGTACCTCCATCAAAACACAACACTTAATGTCCAAAGAAAAACACAATACTTTGACAATTAAACATAAGTTCATGAAATTTCAGTATCTAAAATGGCAAATATAGCCACAAACCTGTTATTGCAGAGTTAAATCGTTCCACACACACTTTGAAAAATAGGGCTAGTAAAGGATTGCGCTATAAGAGAATATGTAAATTATTTATATTCGAAAGTAAACAGTTACAGAATCAGGATATTAGCAAATATTAGGCTTATACGTCTTACCTTTTAGATAAAATAAGTATCTTTACACCCTATAACTGAAGATATATTACGAATTGAATAGATCATAGACAAGAATTCTTGCAGACCTGCACAAACATTATAAATAATAGTTTATTGATAATAAGATAATGTTTTCGTTCTTAATGGACAACTAATTAAATAATTAACATGATGAAAAAACTTATTTTTGAACTTTGCTTGTTTGCTTTATCAACAGGAAGTATCATTGCACAGAATGCGTATTCTGAACTAAATGTGAAAACAGAATACATAACAGATGTACAAAATTCAAGAGACGCTTTGTTTATCAATGCTCAGACATGGGCCAATGCTAACACTACGAAAAGAATAACAAGTATTGAAACAAGTGACAAAGGAACAGGTACGCTCATTCTTAAAACTTCATCCCAACTTCCAAGCACGAAAGGAATAAACTACTATTCCAAAATTAACGTACAGATGAATGTCAAAATTGATTGCAGAGATAATAAATATCGTATTTCGTATTCTAATTTCACATCTACCGTACAATCCGATGAAACAATAGATTTTCAATATTTGGGAATCAGTTCTTTGCGAGAGATGCAGAAAGAATTAGAAACTCCTATACGATTGGCCACAGATGATTTTGGAAAAGAGGTTTATTGGGGGTACGACCAAATAATTGCTGTTAAACAAAAATATCTAGAACAGAATCAGAAATTTAAAAATGAAATAACCACATTTGAAGCAAGCTGCAAAAAAAGAAAAAAGAAATCAATTTAAACAATAAGCGGATTGCAAAAAATGAGATGTATATAAATTACCTTGATTATATATTGAGAGGTTTTGAACATACAATAACTGATTTACAAAAGTCCATTGACAAAGCGATGAATATTTGCGATGGTTTTTAGGAACATTTGGCATTGCAGAGTTACCAAACCTTCCTAAATAATTGTACCTTACTCGTATTTCTTGAAACATACGATACGTCATACGCAGTGAAACCAAGCCTTTGCTCTGTGTTCTTCTTGACATATCTGTCTAAATGTTGTCGAAGAAACAATAAGCCTACGATATTACATCTTATTGTTTCCCCATTGTATATTTGTGTGGCGTATTTCATACGCCATGCACAACACCGCGTAAACCGCTTACAGACCTCTATTGCCGCATTGCGAGACCGATTGCCCTTTTATATGCAAAAATCCGCGCCGAATGGTGGGAAAAGACGTTTTCAAGGGTCATGATTTACGCCGCAGGTAATATCTGCATAATTTCCCGGTATTTTTGCACACCAATATTTCAAATATTATTTTGCACGAAATACGTAATGCGGTAATTTTGCAGTTGTAAACAGCCCGCCATACGCGGACTGTACATAAACGAAACCCGCATGATACAACATAACGGTAAACGCGCATGAAAAGAATAGTTTTCTTCCTGTTCGCCTTGCTTTTAACCGCCACGACACAGGGGCAGAATCTGCTCACACTCGACAGCTGCCGCTCCATGGCTCTTGCAAACAATAAAAGGTTGCTTATAGGCGAAAAGGAAATAGAAAAAGCCGGCTACGACAACAAGGCTGCAAAAACCAATTACCTGCCTAAACTTAAGGCAACGGCTGCATATTTTCGCAACAGCCGTGAAACACATCTGCTTAACAATTCCACACGCCACAAGCTGAACAATCTCGGTTCGTCGATAGCACAACCGCTCGCCTCGGTGGCTCAAATTGTGGAAAAATACCACCCCGAACTGACCGATGCGCTTAACGAATTCGGCAACAACGTGATTGACGAATTTTCGGGCGTGGGAAAGAAAATAAACGAAGGCTTCGAAACCGACACTCGAAACATGTTTGCCGGCGCACTCACCATTACGCAGCCGCTGTATATGGGCGGAAAAATCCGCGCATACAACGAAATTACCGACTATGCCAAACAAATAGCCGAGGAAAAACATCGCGGCGGGGCGCAGGAGGTGGTGCTCGAAGTGGACGAGGCGTATTGGCGTGTGGTTTCGCTTGCCAACAAAAAGAAACTCGCTGAAAGCTACGTGAATCTGCTTAAGCATCTTGACGACGACATGCAAAAGATGATTAAGGAGGGAGTGGCAACAAAAGCTAACGGACTTACGGTGAGCGTGAAACTGAACGAGGCTGAAATGACGCTTACCAAAGTGGACAACGGGCTTACGCTTTCGCGCATGTTGCTTTGCCAGCTCTGCGGCATGCCCATTGAAAGCAATTTCACCCTTGAAGACGAACAAAAAGAGCAATTGGCACCGGTTAAGAACAATGCCGCTTTCGACATGAACCAGGCATACGTCAACCGTCCCGAGCTTCGCAGTCTGGAACTCGCCACAAAAATCTACGACAAGAAGATTCAGATAGCCCGTTCCGAATTTCTCCCGCAAGTGGTGCTGACCGGCAACTACATGCTCACCAACCCGTCGGTTTACAACGGCTTCGAAAAGAAATTCAAAGGCATGTTCAACGTGGGAGTAATGGTAAGCGCGCCACTATTCGAGTGGGGAGAAAACAAATATAAGATTCGCGCCGCAAAATCAGAGGCGGCAATAGCAAAATACGAGCTTGAAGAGGCAAAAGAAAAGATTGAGCTGCAAGTGAACCAGCAATCGTTTCGTGTGAAAGAAGCCGAAAAAACTCTGGCACGCGCACGCAAAAACTGCGAAAGCGCAGACGAAAACATGAAAACCGCCAACGCGGGATTCAAAGAGGGAGTAATTCCCACGAGCGACCTTCTTGCGGCGCAGACAGCCTGGGTGTCGGCTCACAGCGAGGTGATTGACGCGGAAATAAACGCACGCCTCACACAAGTATATCTGAAAAAATCATTGGGAACACTGGAATAAGAAAAACTATAAGGCTTATGGCTAAAATGACAAAAGAGAGAAAGAACCTCTCGATAGGATTGCTGATTTTCACCGCAGTAATAATTGCAACGGCAGTAATGGGAATTATCCTCCTTAAACCTTCCACCGAATACATAGAGGGACAGGCTGACGTAGAAGAGTATCGCGTTTCGAGCAAAGTGCCTTCGAGAATCGTGAAATTCCTTGTTGAAGAGGGCGATACGGTTCATGCCGGCGACACACTCGTAATTCTTGACGCTCCCGACGTGGAAGCGAAACTGCAACAGGCACAAGCCGCCGAAGCTGCGGCACAGGCACAAAGCGACGAAGCACGCAACGGCGCACGCAAAGAACAGATTCAGGGCGCATACAGCATGTGGCAGAAAGCAAAAGCCGGAGTGGAAATAGCACAAAAGACATACAACCGAATAAAAAACCTCTACGACCAGGGAGTAGTGGCAGCGCAAAAATTTGATGAAGCCTCGGCACAACGCGATGCCGCAATAGCCACCGAAAAAGCCGCCCGCTCACAATATGAAATGGCTGTGAACGGAGCACGAAGGGAAGACAAAGCAGCAGCCGAAGCCCTCGTGAAAAGAGCTCAGGGAGCCATCAACGAAGTTCGGTCATACATAAACGAAACAGTGCTTACCGCACAAACAGACGGCGAAGTAACCGAAATATTCCCCCAAGCCGGAGAACTTGTAGGCTCGGGAGCACCAATAATGAGCATATCGGTGATGGGAAAAATGTGGGTTTCGTTCAATGTCAGGGAAAATTTGCTGAAAGATTTCGGAACGGGAAAAACATTCAAGGCAACGGTTCCCGCACTCGGCAACAAAGAAATAACATTACGCACATACTACATGAAAGATGTGGGAAGTTACGCAGCATGGAAGGCAACAAAAGCAACAGGTGCCTATGACATGAAAACTTTCCAGATAAAAGCCCGCCCAAACGAGACAGTAAACGGATTGCGACCGGGAATGTCGGTTATCTTTCCCATTAAAAACTGACGGGTAAGCCGAAAGTTTCAAAACACATCAAAGACGCAGGCAAACAAAACAAATCTGTAAGCAAACATAACCAAGAAGTCGGCAAATACAAACTGTCTGCCGGCAAACATCTCCAATCAGTAAACAAATGTCCGGGTTCGTTAACAGGATAAAAACCACTTTAAGAGTGTCGCAAAGGGAAACAAGACGGATTTTCTCAAGTCCGCTCTACGTTTTCTGCATGATAATTGCACCCGTAGCCTGTTTCGTGTTTTTCCTGACCCTTATGGGGCGCGGCGTTCCCACCGAACTTCCCGTGGCAATAGTTGACCTTGACAATTCATCCAATTCGCGCTCGCTGACAAGAAACATAGAATCTTTTCAACACACTAAAGTCATTGCCCATTGCCGCGATTTTTCGGAGATGAGGGACATGATGCAGCGCGGAAAGATTTACGGAGCGTTTCTGATTCCCGAAAATTTTTCAAAAGACCTTCAGGCACAGCGGCAACCCACAATTTCTTACTACTGCAACTATTCTTATTTCACTGCTGCCTCACTTGCTTTTCAGGATTTCAAGACTATGAGCGAACTTACGGGAGGTGCGGCAACACGTAGCACTCTTCGCGCAAAAGGAGTGGACAACGAGCACACCAATGCCTTTTTACAGCCAATCGTGGTGGAGAAACATTTAATAGGAAATCCGTGGGTAAATTATTCCATATACCTCAACAATGTTCTCGTACCTGCCGCGATGATGATTTTTATCTTTCTCACAACGGTCTATTCCATTGGTGTGGAACTTAAAGACGGTACGGCGCGAAAATGGATACTTCTTGCCGACAATTCGATATTCAAAGCAGTGATGGGAAAGCTTCTGCCGCAAACCGCGATATTTTTCGTACTCGGCACATTCTACAACTTTCTCATGTTCGGGGTTATGAAATATCCCTGCCACTGTGGAATCCCGGCAATGCTCGTTATGACATATCTTTTTATCCTTGCTTCGCAGGGCTTCGGGGTTTTCCTCATAGGTTTAATCCCCAATTTCCGTTTTGCAATGTCCATGTCGTCTCTGTGGGCTATCGTAAGCATTTCCATGTCGGGCTTCACGTTCCCCGTAACAAGCATGCAGCCATCGCTGAAGGCTCTTTCAGTTTGCTTTCCCCTCAGACACTATTTTCAAATCTATGCGTGCAGGGCGTTAAACGGTTATCCGGCGTTCTATTGCCTCGACCACATTCTCTTCCTGCTTCTTTTTGTGCTGCTGCCCCTCACGGTGCTCTACAAACTTAAAGACGTGCTGCTGACATATAAATACGAGCCTTGAGATGAACTTCATGAGAAATATCATAAAGAGATTTTGGCGCACGGTGTCCGAAACGGCGTTCGTCTGGATTCACGAAATGAACACTGCATTCCGCGACGAAGCCGTGTTGGTGTTTATGATTCTCGTGCCATTGGGCTATCCGCTTCTCTATTCCTATATATATAACAACGAAATTGTCCGCGACATTCCCGTGGCTGTTGTAGACGAAAGCAATTCTAGTTTGTCGCGCCAATACATCCGCAACCTCGATGCTTCGCAGTACACCAACGTTACGCAAACGCCCGCAAACATGAAAGAGGCGCAGGAACTGATGAGGAGAAGCAAGGTATATGGAATTGTGCGCATTCCCGCCGATTTCAGCAAGAACATAAATACCGGCAAACAGGCTTACGTTTATGCTTTCTGCGATGCAAGCACGCTGCTTTACTTCCGCCAGTTTTCCATAGCCAACACCGATGTTTCGCTGGGCATGAACGCGAAAATCAAAATAAAACAAGCGGGAAACACAACCGACCGTCAGGACGCGCTGACCGCTGCGCCGCTGAAATATGAGGAGGTTAATCTTTTCAACTCCACCACCGGCGTGGCGTCATACCTTCTCCCGGCTGTGCTGATGATGATTCTTCAGCAGACAATGCTTCTCGGCATGGGCATAAACGCCGGCACAATGCGCGAAAAGAACATGTTCCGGCTGTTCTCCCCCATAGCCCGCCATGCAGGCGGCACATTCGAAATTGTTCTCGGGCGTGCGTTCAGCTATATACCTGTGCACATTGCCAATGCCTTTTATGTGCTCGGCATAACGCCTATGATTTTCCACTTCAACCGATTGGAGCATTTCCCGGATGTGGTGGCATTCATCACGCCATACCTTCTTGCCGTGGCGTTCATGGGCATCGTGGTGTCGCATTTCATTAAAACGCGCGAGTCGAGCATGATGGTCATTCTCTTCTCCTCTCTCGTGCTCCTGTTCATCTCCGGAATTTCCTGGCCATGGAGTGCCGTGCCCGCGTTCTGGAAAAACGTGGCTTACATGATACCTTCCACGTTTGGCATAAACGGATTCGTAAGAATGACTAACGAGGGCGCAAGGCTTTCGCAGGTCAGTTTCGAATACACAGGGCTTTGGATTCAGGCGATATGCTATTTTGTTTTGGCTATTTACACCACACGGCTCGACATACGCCAAAGCTGCCGAAACTTCAACCGTCAACACCGTCGCTTACGCAACAAATCGGCTGTTTTGAGCGGAAATGACAAAAAATAACGGTAAAAATGCAATTTCTTTGCCGTAAATTTTCGCAATTAAAATATTTCCCGTAAATTTGCACTGCTTTTCAAGCAAAACACTGCTTCAATAGCTCAGTTGGTTAGAGCACCTGACTGTTAATCAGGGGGTCGTTGGTTCA
>QAML01000105.1 GCA_003150315.1 Prevotellaceae bacterium
GTACTAAACTTTGCAGAGATTAAAGCGGTAGCTTCTGAAAATCCCCTGATTATGGAAAAAATACAAGTAGATAATGAAGTGGCACGTCTGAGAATTTTAAAAGCTGCACATGAAGGGAAACGGTTTGCTTTGCAGGATGCGGTTACGTTCCAGTACCCGAAAAGGATACAAAGTCTGGAGAAAGAACTGCAATCGCTTCAAATGGATTTGGACCGTAGGAACCAGGCTATGGAAGTACAGCCGGGGTTTGCAATCACGCTGCAGGGAAAAGTCTATGAGAAGCATAAAGAAGCAGGGGAAGTCCTGCGTGGGATTATAGAAGGTGTGACAGCTTTTACCAGGCACGAAGTCGGTATGTATAAGGGATTTCAGGTATTTGTCCAAAAGGATATGATGGAGCCGGTATTGTTCCTTCAGGGAGAGAAGGAATATAGTGTGGAGTTAAAAAGCAGTGACTCCGGCAATATGGTCCGTATGGAAAACCGCTTGAATGCCCTTGATAAAGCAGTAGAAGATGTTCAAAAAGAAATTAAGACCTGTGAAAATGAGATAAAAAATGCAAAGCAGGAATATGCAAAGCCTTTCCCGTATGAGGAGCTTTTAAAAGAAAACATTACCCGGCAGATGGAGATTGATGCAGAACTGGAAATCAAGGACCAGGAGGAGTGTGTGGAAGTGCAGGAGGAAACCAAAAATCTTCCATGCCAGACAGCGGTTCGGTAAAGAAAAGTAGAGTAGAAAAGGAGATCACAATATGGAATATAATATCAGAGTATATAAACCGGAATTGAAACAGGAAGAAGGAAAGATCAATAATCTGAAAGGATTTGCTACCATTACCTTTGATGAGGCCTTCTGTGTGAAAAGTCTTGCAATTAAAGAGTCCTCGAAAGGAAATCTGTACCTCGATATGCCCCGTTACAGAGATTACGAAACAGGGGAGTATGTTCCTTTTTTTCGGTTTACCGATAAGGAATTTCAAAAGGAAGTGTTGGATACTGTAAGGGAAGCCTATGAGAATATGACAGAAACTAAAACAGACTGTAAGGGCAGTTGGGGAGAGGAAGAACTGTATTACAATCTGAGTGTAAATCCGGTACAGGGAAGCGATACCTTTAAGGCAGATGTTGCCATTCGTCTGCAGGACGTATTGGCAATCCAGCAGCTTCATGTGATCCAGGCATGGAACGGAAAAACCTTTGTAGGTATGCCCCAGAAAAATTCTGCAAAAGGAGAACGGGAGGACATTGCCCATGCAGTTAATGCAGAATTTAAGGCAGATCTGGAAAGTGCAATCATGGACGAATACAATAAAAAGATGGAATATGCCAAAAGCCAGAAACAGCAGCGAAGAGGGAGATAGGAGCTATTCATAAAAAGACTGGTATTTTTGGAACAATAATGGTAGAATGAAGAAAATATCAGCATGGGAGGAAACAGTATGCCAAGACGTAAAAAAGTAGAAAATCTTTCTCTTGAAGAAATGCTTATGAAGACAGAACAGGAGATTAAAACAACAGAGGCAGAATTAAAAGAACTGCGTTTGAAAGCAAAAGAACTTAGGAAGAAGATTGAAGATAAACAAAAAGATGAAATCTTTAGCGCCTTACTTGCTTCCGGAAAAACAGTGGAAGAGGTCATGACATATTTAAAATCCGGTAATGAAGAAAAGGTTGAATAAGATAAGAGAAAATGCCGTTACGGGTGATACTAAACCTGTAGCGGCATTTTTGTGAAATTTTTTTGCAAATTACAATAAAAAAGTCACCTTTTATCGTATTAATGTGCGTTATATATAAGCGTAAAAAATTTCCGAATGTAAAACTCTGATTTCCCAATTTTTGGATTTGTGATTTTGAATCATAAGAATATAAAAAAATGTTGTTATGGGTAAGCAAACCTACAACAGCATTTTTTAGTGCGTTGTGTGTGCACGTTGTTAAGGAGTGAAAGTTTCTAATTTACCCTAGTAGTGGGAAGGATTAATAGATAAAATCGGTAAATACAATTTATTACATTTAGGTAACAATATCTGACACGATAATATAGATTCAAGAAATGGGTGCTAATATTAGTTATCAAACGAAATATTAAAAAATTAAGTGGAGGGTATGTTATGGCCTATTACATAGGAGAAAAATGTATTAAATGTGGATCGTGTAGAGAGGAATGTCCTGGCAATGCAATTAAAAAGAAAGATGAGGTGTATTATATTGAGCTAGATAAATGTTTAGAATGCGGAACGTGTAGTTTTGTTTGTCCAGTAGGTGCAGTTGATATAAAGAAAAGAGGTGGACTATGACAGCAATTTTAGATAATTTGAAAAGAATATATTGGGAAGTATCAAATGCTAGTTTATGTTTTGAACTTACCATTGAGGAAATAATAAAATTTACAGACATACAAGAAATAATATTAAATACAATGGAAACAGATTTGCTGCTTGATCAGCAACGAGAATTGATTGAAAGTATACATAAAAAAAAACTAAATTTAACAGTTATTGTTTCAACATTCAATAATTGGAATAATGATATTTTTTCATTGGTTTCTAATATTATTGTAGTAATTAATAATGATATTGGAGTTATAAATAATATAGAAAGTCTTGATGAAAAGAAAAAAGATAAAATGAGTGTAATAATTGAAGTTAATGACAATAATTATTTTCAATTAGAAGAAATTATATATCAAGTATTTTCAACAGGGATAAAAAATTTAGAATTAAGCATTACCCAAACAGCAAAAAATGACTTTTCGTACAAAAATGCTTTTACTGTCATAAAAAAATATGTAGATATTAAAAAAATTTTTCCCAATATCAATATTACTTCAGATATGAAAAAGATAAATAAATATGTTAATAAAAGTATTATTGAGAATGCATTCGTAAATTATGAGGGATATGTAGGAATTCTTAATTGCTTGCCTACATATTTTGAAAATATTAATGAAATTTCGTTTGACGTTGCATTAGATAGGTATTTGAAATTATATTTTCATCAAGATATACAATTCTATAAAACAAGATTGGGAACTGTTGAACATATTAATAATTTGAAGGCCATTAGAAACGAGATTTTCAAATATGGATTTTATAATATAACTGTTCTTGAGATTAAAAAAAATTGGAAATTATGGTATGGGAAAACCAATATATATTTAATTGATTCAATAACAAGTAATAAAATAAAATTAAATAGAGTTGCAGCTGTTTTAATAGAAAGTATAGATGGACGTAGGAGTATTAAGGAGATTGTTGAAATAATTGGTTTGAGTTACCAGGATAAAAGTCGAATAAATTTTGAATGTATAAGTACTATTTTACAACTGATAAAAGAAGGGGTTCTTTATCCTTTAAAGATAAGGGTGGTTACAGAATGAAAATATTGTTAATTAATAGTAGTTTTGGGAAAAGATATGATAGTAGAAAAACAGTTACATTAGCTATGTATTATTTAGGTGCAATTTTACGAGATAAGGGTCACACTATACATATAATAAATCCAGATGATTATATTGATGGTATGGTGGGAGAAAGTCTAGCTTCAGTAATCATAGAGAAATTTAAGGATTTTGATTTGTTTGCATTTTCATCTAATACATTTACTTGGGGATATGTAAAAAAATGTATATCGACGCTTAAGGTAAATAATATAAAGAATCCGATTGTTGTTGGAGGCATACATCCTAGCAGAGTATTCAATCATATAATGCAGACAACAGATATAGATTATATTTTAATAGGAGAAGGGGATAAATCCTTCCCTATATTAGTAGAAACTTTGGAGAGAAAAAAGAATCTTTCTGAAGTACCAAATCTTGTATATAGAAATGATAAAGGTGATATTATGATAAATTCTTTTATGGATAAAATGACCTTTGATAAAAATACATTGTATTCCGCATATGATTTAATCCCAGAGAATATATATGAAACTATTTCAATAGAAACTTCACGAGGGTGTAGTGGGAATTGTTCCTTTTGTTCAATTTTAAATAAAAGATGTTGGAGAGGTTTTAATAGTGATGAAGCGGTAAAAAGAATTATAGGCATAGAAAAATATATGAGAGATAAAATTTTAAGAAAAAGTATCATTTTTACAGATGATCATTTCTTTGAAGATAAAGTAAGAGCTATAGAAATATTAACTAAATTATCAGTTACTAATATTAAATCGTATTCTTTTTTAGTTGAAGCTAAATTAAAAGTACTTTTAGATGATAATGTATTATCCGCAATAAAAAAATTCCCTGGAATAAGTGTCCAAGTAGGTGTTGAATCTGGATATGACGAAGGATTGAAACGTATAAAAAAAGGAATAAAGAAAGAGCAAATATTTCAAGTGGCGGAAAAAATTTTAAAGTATCAATTAAATACTAATATTTTTTTCTCATTTATTATTGGATTTCCCTGGGAAACAAAAAAAGATATTTTTAAAACTATTGAAACAGTTGGTTTTATAGCTATGAAGTATAACATAATTGTTAATCTTGTATGGTGGTTACCATTACCATCACCAGAATTTGATGCCTTAAGAAAAATGAATCCTGATATAGGGTTTGATATATTTGACAATGTGGAGTGGAATTACGATGAAAGAATATTTGAAATGTCCCATCCACTGTTGACCAAAAAAGATATTATTGAGATTAATGAGATAATTGCAGCATATGCAGAAGTTGGATATGACTTAATTATAAGAGAGAAAAAATGATAAAGTTTTGATAAATATTGTGAATGAAAAGTTTAATTGTTCAGTTATACGGAGAAACTAAAAAAAACTGAGAACGGTGAAGATATCAATAAGTACCCTTGTGATTAATGAAATTGGTGTTGCAAGTAAACTTTAATCATAATGGCGTCAAATGAATAATAGATATTTGCTACTTACTTTAACGGAAAAGATCAAATTATATAGTTTTAAGGTATTTACAATAAGAAATTACTGTATGGAAAGACAAAAGAGAATGTTAGAAATTATAAGATATTTAAAAGGACAAATGTACGGATGATTTATAATATATAGTCAGAATTACAAAGCAACAAGAACAAAGCGTTTGAGATAGAAGTGTCTTATATGGAAATAATTAATATATTATGCATGAAGCAGAAAATTCCAAAAGTATTGCTTTATAGGAACTATAATAATGTTTGTGATACTCCCACTAAGAATTCGAAACAACGATGATACTTTGAAGAAATGGAAAGCTTCCAGTTGAGCTGGTAGTTAATTCCTTAGAACGGAGAATTATATGAAAAAATTTTTGTTTTCATCTTTTAGAAATAATTTAACTATAATTATAGGACTTGGCTTTTTTTCAATGTTTTCAAGTGTTTTTTCATTGGTTTTACCTTATTTTAATGGTGTTTTTTTAGATGTGATTTTAAAAAAGCCAGATATTAAAATTATATATAACTTTGCTCTAGTATTGTTTCTTTTTGGAATTATAAGTTGTATAGTTAATTTTTTTTATAGTATGAGTATGACAAAAGTAAAAAATACTATAATATATAAGTGCATTTTTAACATAATACTACATTTAAGGAATGTACCTGTTAGATCTATAGATAAATACGATCCAACGTATTTAAACAATAGAATTGTCAGTGATGTAAGTAGTATATTTGAATTTTTTATAGAGAATTATGCTAGTGTTTTTGCGAATGGTGTAAGCATATTACTTACGCTAATATTCCTTTTAATGATAGACAATAAATTAATTGTTTTAATATTGATTTTTATTCCTTTATATATAGTTCTTTTCTTGCTAATGAAAAATCCTTTATTTAAAATAGGAATTAAATTTAAAGAACAAAGAAATATTTTTTATAGCAATTTAAATGAACAGTATAGTATAAACGAATTTATAAAAATAAATGCAAATTTTTCATTTTGGAATAATTATTTAATATCGTTAGTAAAAAATTATATTACTGATGTATTAAAATATAACAAGACTATATATCTTTTTTCTTCTGCTGATAGCATTTTGTCGTTACTATATACAGTTACGACATTGATTGTCGGAGGCACTTCAATAATAAATAAAACAATGTCAATTGGTGAGTTTACTATTATAAATGCGTATTTAAATTTAATACAAAAAAATATCCGCTATTTTCTTAACCTTGGAAAAGGATATCAAGATGCATATGCTGCATATATTAGAATTAAAGAATTGCTTGATTTACAAGAAGAAACAAATGGATATATTATAAAAAATGAAATTTCTTGTATAAAAGTAAACAGATTAGAGCATCTGTTTTTGAAAAATAAAGCAAATGTTTTTTTTGAAAAGAATAAGATATACGGTTTAATAGGTGATAATGGAGTAGGAAAAACATCACTTTTAAAATTGTTAATAGGTGTATTTTCTGATAATACGTCTGGAAATATAGAATATGATGGGATTGATATAAAGCAATTCAATATGTATG
Organism: Prevotellaceae bacterium; assembly: GCA_003150315.1. Classification (GTDB taxonomy): domain Bacteria; phylum Bacteroidota; class Bacteroidia; order Bacteroidales; family Bacteroidaceae; genus UBA6398. Next base: position 6,443 of record QAML01000105.1, read on the forward strand.
AAATGAGAAACAAATATATTGCAATGTTGCCGCAAAATATATATTTCTATAATTTGCGATTACGTGAAATATTTAGTTGTTACTCAGAAAATATAGTAAAAAAAATAGAGTATACAATAGATTATTATAATATAGCTCCTTTATATTTTAATGAAAATTTTAATATATATCAGTTGCTGGAACGAAGAATTTGTGATTTTTCAGGTGGTGAAAAACAGAAAATTTTATTTTTGTGTGTGTTGTTAAAAAAGGCCAAATTATACATTTTCGATGAACCTTCAGCAGGACTAGACAATAGTAGTGTAGAATTGTTGAAAAACTGTATATGTAAAATTGCAAAACAAAGTATTGTTATCATTGTGACACACGATGAAAATTTATGTTCTATATGTGATGTTTTATATGAACTTTAATTTTGGGTGTTATACGAGGGAGGAAAAGAAATGTTAGAAAAGAATTTAAAAGTTTATTGGAAAGGATTTGATGTTGGAAAATGTCGATGCACATCAGATTTGGATGAATTTTATTTAGAATTTCAGACGAATTCAGTAAAAAAAAATATAATTTATAGTACGATTGAAAATAGCACTTTTATATCGTTTTACTCAAATCAAAATGGTATTATCAAGCAGAGCGAAATGACTATAGAAAAAAATAAGATTTCATTTTCTGGCTCGAATGAAGCTATCATATATAAAGGAAATTTAATTCCGTATGAAATGATTATTTATAAGTTATTTCCACAAGTGTTTAATACACATTATGTAAAAGTTTTATTTATAGAAGAAAAAAATATAGGTTATATTCCAATTAAAACTTACGGAAAGAATATACTTTGTTTACCTAATGCAACAATAGTCTTTGATGAGAATGGAATTTTAGAAAAATATTTAGGACATATGAATAATTTGACCATCAAATAAGAGAAGAAATAAAAAGTTGAACAAAGTATAAATCTAATAAAGTTGACTATGACGAGATTTGATAATTCGTTTGTAAATATCTTAAATACTTATCAACTCTGGGAAGAAGAGCAATTATTTATAATCTTATGATGTGGGTGTCAAACGATACCTAACAAATTGTTTCGTGCTATGCACTCCTACAATTCTGTCCCAAATTCGGATAGTGAGGGGCATCTGCCCTACTTTTATCTTCACATTGGAGTGGGTCATAAAGTCACAAAACTACTTACGTGCAAGTACAATGTGGTTTATGATTTTTGAACCTGGCATCATCTTATTATGAATTGATAACTCCAAATATACTATTACCAAAAAGAAGTTGTGTATTTATACTTTGTAAAGTGGTATATAGATTATATGCTCTTAGATATCTAATTATTAACTTTATTACAATACAAATGTTTGAAATTAAGCTACCTTTATTATATTTAATGTTTGAACGAAAGGAATTGATATGATTATGGATGGAAATTTTTATATAGGAACATGTGCAATTGATTTAACTTATAAATGTACATTTAGATGTTTACATTGTTTTAATTCTAGTGGTGAACATTCTTTAAATAAGCAGGAGTTATCAGATGCTGAAATTTTACAATTTATCGATGATATTAATAATTATAGTGTGGGACTAATAAGTATAGGTGGTGGAGAAGCATTATTACGAAAGGAATTGATACTTCAAATCTCGGATTATCTTTCCGGTAATAATAGTAAGATTGACTTAGCATTAGTTACTAATGGATATTTGATGACTAAGGAGTATGCATCTCAGTTAAGGCTACCTAATATCCGCAGTGTACAAGTAAGTTTAGACGGTTTTAAAGAGAACCATGAAAGAATGCGTAATATGAAGGGAAGCTATGATCGTGCCATTGAGTCTATTAAATATTTAATTGATGCAGGTCACACTGTAGCAGTATCTTTTGCACCAACCAAGTTCAATATAGATGATATAGATGAGCTGTTTGAGTTTGTTAAAAAGTTAGGTGTAAAGTTTTTTAGATGTCAGCCATTAATGCTTCTAGGAAGGGCAAGAAAGAACCTTCAAAGTTTCATACCTACATATGAGGATTACCAAAAAGTGTCCTTTATACTAGCAAAAAAGAGAAAAGAGAATCCTAAAATGTATGTTGAATGGGGAGATCCACTTGAACATATAGCTAAAGGAAGAATAAAACAACCTATGCTTTCTTATTTTTCTATAAGCGCTTATGGAGATATTTTAATTTCTCCATATATACCTATTACATGTGGAAACATAAGGAAACATTCTATAAGGGAATATATTGAAGGTGGATTGTTGGATATATGGAATAATAAATATCTCCAAGAGGTTGCTGCCAGAATGAATGATACAAGTGAAATGGACTTACAAAAATTTGGATTGCCGGAAATTTTTATTGATGAGGCAATAGACTTGGATATTCTTAGTCCTGATTACAGACAGAAAACAGAAGAGCTATGTAGAAGTTTAGCAGTAACAGTTCGGTAAAGGGAGGAAATAAGACATGTATAAATTTTTAGAGTATGGAGATGCACACTATGTTGTAGATTATATATATGAATCAGATATATATGACGAAGAAAAGTTCCTTTTTGCAC
>QAML01000079.1:0-4464 GCA_003150315.1 Prevotellaceae bacterium
GTCAAGGAGGTAGATACCTCGCGCATGGGACACTGAGGATGGTATAACTTTTAGCATGTAAATATATTTACCAAAAGATTGAAATGTTTATATTTGCATTCTTATATTACTAACCATCAACAAACTTCGATTATGAAGAAGCTTATTTTAAGTCTCGTTGCCGCTCTGTGCATAGGCGGCTTTTCCACCACGCAGGCACAAGTTAAATTCGGCGTAGTGGGCGGTTTGAACGTTTCAAAACTGTCCTATGAACGCAGCAAACTTTTCGATTCCGAAAACCGTGCCGGTTGGTTCATCGGTCCAAAGATGTGGGTGAAAGTACCTCTCGTGGGTCTCGGCGTGAATGCTGCCGTGGAATACAACCAGCGCCGCCTTTATGGAGAAGTGAAGGAATCGGACGGCAATATATCGAAAGCCGAATATTACAAGAGCATCGAAATACCAATCAACCTGCGCTACAGCATAGGGCTTGCCTCTCTTGCATCGCTTTACGCAGAGACGGGACCGCAGTTCGGCTTTACGGTGGGCGACAAAACCCCATCGGACATGATTAAGTTCAAATCCTCAAACGTAACATGGAACGTGGGTCTCGGCGTGCGCCTTGTGAACCATCTCGAAATAGGTGCCACCTATAACATAGCCCTCAGCAACATCGGTGATATTCACATTCCCGTGATTTCCGACGTTATAAAAAATGCCAAGAGCGACTTCAAGTCCAACTCGTGGCAAGTGTCAGCCGCATACCTGTTCTAAAAAACAGCGGGCACGGGGACATACTGCGTTTCGCAGCGGTTTCCCGCGTGCGGTTGCAGACCTTGAAACAACTAATGCCGCTTTTGTGGGCAGGAGAAAGCCTTGCCCTGTGAAAGCGGTGTGTTTTTACATAAAACATGAACAGAATAGTAATTATGCTTTTCGTTGCGTTGGCAACGGTTTCCACCAAAGGAGCGGAAACAAGGCGTTGGATTCGCTCAAACGCCATTTCACCCGACGGCACAAAGATTGCCTTTGTTTATCATGGCGACATATTCGTCGTATCGTCAAATGGCGGCGTGGCAAAACAGATTACGAGCAATCCGGCATACGACACATCGCCCGCGTGGTCCAAGGACGGGAAATTCATAGCCTTTTCCTCCGACCGTCTCGGCGGATTCGATGTATATCTCACCTCTTGCAACGGCGGAACTCCCAAACGTCTCACCACCCATTCGGCAGGCGAAATGGTGGAAGCCTTTCTTCCCGACGGACGAATACTCTATCGCTCATATTATATGCCTACTGCGGAGGACGGTGTCTTTCCCGGTCAGTTCACACAGGTGTATTCCGTGGACACTGCGGCATCGCGCCCCAAGAAATTCTCCGAACTGTTCATGTCAAATATATCGGTAAACGCAAAAGGCGAGGTGTTGTATCAAGACCGAAAGGGAATGGAAGACACATGGCGCAAACACCACACATCACCAGTAACACGCGACATCTGGCTTACGAACCTTGACCCGAAGAAACGCACTTACAAAAAGCTTTCCGACTATGCCGGTGAATGCCGCAACCCGCAATGGGCTCCCGATGGCAGGAGCTATTATTATCTTGAGGAAAGTTCCGGTTCGCTTAACGTTTGGAAACGCAACATAGACGGAAGCGGCAAGAAACAAATCACTTTCTTCAAGAAAAATCCGGTTCGCTATCTCTCGGTTTCCGAAACAGGGCGCATGAGTTTCAGTTATAACGGCGATCTTTACACAATGTGCGAGGGCGAAGAGCCGAAACTTCTGGACATGAACATAGTTTCCGACAACACTCACGATGATCATGTGGTGGAAACCATACGTAGCGGCGGACTTGGAGGACTTTCGGTGAGCAAGGACGAGAAACTTATAGCTTTTTGTGCAAGAGGAGAAGTTTATGTTACTACTCCCGATTACGAAACCTCAAAGCGAATAACCAACACCACGGAAGCGGAAGCCAATGTCTCGATTTCACCCGACGGAAAGACACTTGTTTACGACAGCGAGCGCAATGGAGTTTGGGGAATATATAAAACAACAATGCCGCGAAAGGATGACGATAATTTTGTGTACGCACGCGAATTGAAAGAAGAACCGCTCGTTGTGGGCAAGGAGGCTTGCTTCGCCCCGGTTTTCTCACCCGATGGCAAAAAGGTGGCTTATTGGGCAAACCGCAGCGAACTTCGTGTTTACGATATGGCTTCAAAAACCTCGCGCACGGTTCTTCCGGGAAAAGACAACTATTCCTACACCGACTTTGACCTGTTTTTTGAATGGTCTCCCAACAGCAAATATCTTTTGGCATCGTATATGGGCGACGGCGGATGGAACAATACTGACGTGGCACTTGTTTACGCCGACGGCTCAAAGGTTGTGAATCTCACCGAAAGCGGTTACAACGACGGCAGGGCGCATTGGGCTCTCGGCGGAAAGGCTGTGGTTTTTTCAAGCGAGCGCGACGGTTATCGCAATCACGGAAGTTGGGGCACCCAGAGGGATGTTTATGCAATGTTTCTGGACCAAGAGGCGTACGATCGCTTTAATATGAGCAAGGAAGAGCGTGAACGTTACGACGCTGCCAAGAAAAAAGCAGAGGAAGACAAGAAGAAAAAATCCGATGACAAGGACGCGAAGGACAAGAAGTCTGACAAGAAAGACAACAAGAAGGATAGTAAAAAAGATAAGAATTCCAAAGGCAAAAAGTCTTTGAAAAGCGATGCAGTCAACGATTCCGTCAAAGCCAGGAAAGACTCTGTGGAGGACGTGAAGCTTTTGCTCGACGGCAGAGAGGATCGTATTGTGCGACTAACTCTGGCTTCTTCGTTTCTTGGCGATTTTGTTCTGACTGCCGACGGAAATAAGATTTACTACATAGCCCAGTATTCCACCACAAGCGATTTGCATGTGCGCAATCTTGAAGACGGCAGCGACCGCATTGCTGTTCCCGATTTCGGTTTCGCGCGATTTGCGATTTCTGCCAATGGCAAGAATGTTTATGCGGGAGGCAGGAAGATTCGCAAGGTATCGCTCGACAACGGCAACCAGAAATTTATAGAAGTTAAGGCTGACTGCGACTACAGCATATCGAAAGAAAACGCATATATCTTTGAACATGTGGTTAATCTTTTGAAAGACAAATTCTATCGTGCAGACATGGGCGGCGTTGACTGGAATTATTATGCCGAAAACTATCGCAAATTTGTCAAGGACATAGACAACAAGTACGACATGGCAGAGATGATGAGCGAGATGCTGGGTGAGCTGAACGCTTCGCATACCGGTGCGCGCTATGGCGGAAAAGGTGCCGATCTTCCCACTGCAAGTCTCGGGGCTTTCTATGATGAGGACTACGACGGCGCAGGTTTGAAGATTAAGGAGATACTCAAGAAAGGTCCTCTCGATTTCATAGGATGCAAGATTAAAGAGGGCGACATAATTACCAAGATTAACGGCAAACCCATTGAGAAAAACAAGGACTATTTTCCGCTTCTCGCAGGACTTGCGGGAAAGCATACGTTGCTTACGCTTACCAATGCCAAGGGCAAGGGAGAGTATGAGCAGGATGTGAAACCTGTGAGCGGCGGTGCGGAACGTCAGCTGCTATACAACCGTTGGCTCAAGAAACGCGAGGATATGGTGGAGAAATATTCCGGTGGAAAAGTGGGATATGTTCATGTTCGCTCAATGGACGCACCGAGCTTCCGCAAAGTCTTCTCGCGTGTGTTGGGAAAACTTCGCAACAAGGAGGCTCTCGTGGTGGACATCCGCAACAACGGAGGCGGTTGGCTTCACAACGATTTGGGAGTGCTGCTGAGCGGGAAGCTGTTTGCCACTTACGAACCGCGTGGTCAGTTCATGGGCAACGATCCTTACACGCGCTGGACCAAGCCTTCGGCGGTGGTGATGAGTCAGAACGATTACTCCAACGCTCACGGCTTCCCCTACATGTATAAGACTCTCGGATTGGGCAAACTTGTGGGTGCGCCAATGGCTGGCACCATGACCGCAGTATGGTGGGAGACACAATATGACGGAGAACTTGTGGTGGGTGTGCCCGAGGTGGCTGTTAAAGACCTGCAGGGCAATTATCTTGAGAACCAGACGCTGAATCCCGACGTGGAAGTTATTCCCACTCCCGAACAGGTTTTGAACGATGACGATGTACAGGTGAAACGTGCCGTGGATTTGCTTCTCGGCAAATAGTTTTGAGATATAACCAATGCTTCGGGCGGCGTGTCTTTCATGACACGCCGCCTTTTGTTTGCCTTCGTGTCGCCGGACAACTGTTTGCCGCCGAAAACATGTCGGCAAACATGCTGAGGAAAACGTGAAAAAGAACTCCACGACTCCGTCATTTTTCAGAAAAAATATATTGCCGAAAAAAAACACATGGCTTATCGTGAAAAATACAAGCCATATATTTTAAAATACAAGGCACTTGTTTTAAAATATGTGCCTT
>QAML01000079.1:8271-13675 GCA_003150315.1 Prevotellaceae bacterium
AAAAATACAAGCCATATATTTTAAAATACAAGGCACTTGTTTTAAAATATGTGCCTTGTATTTTTGCGCTTTCCAAATGCTTGATAATCAGCATGGGTTTTCAGGGAGTTTTTCACTCGTTTTGTTTGCGCGGAAGCGTTTAGGCACACGCTTTGCAGGTTGTGTAATTTTTGTGTAACTTTGCACGTCAAAAACAATTAGATAAATCAATGGAAAGCAATATGGTTCGCGTGCGTTTTGCGCCCAGTCCCACGGGTCCTTTACACATAGGCGGCGTGCGCACTGCATTATATAATTACCTGTTCGCCCGTCAGCATGGCGGAAAACTCATTTTCAGAATCGAGGACACCGATTCCAATCGTTTTGTGCCCGGAGCCGAGGATTATATTCTCGAATCGTTCAAATGGTTAGGCATAAAATTTGACGAAGGTGTGAGTTTCGGTGGCGAATACGGTCCTTATCGTCAGTCGGAACGCAGGGAAATTTACAAGAAATACGCAGACCAACTTCTCGACGAGGGGAAAGCATACATAGCTTTCGATTCTCCCGAAGAGCTTCAGGCAGCAAGAGAGAAAATACCCAATTTCCAGTATGATGCCACCACTCGCGGTTCAATGCGCAACTCGCTTACGCTTTCGCCCGAGGAAGTGAAAAAACTCATTGACGAGGGTGCGCAATACGTGGTGCGTCTTAAAATCGAGGGCGGCGAAGATGTTCATGTTCACGACATGATTCGCGGCGAAGTTGTCATAAACTCTTCGGTTCTTGACGATAAGGTTCTCTATAAATCCACGGATAGTCTTCCCACTTATCATCTTGCCAACGTTGTTGACGACCATCTGATGAAAATAACCCATGTGATACGTGGCGAAGAATGGTTGCCTTCCGCTCCGCTCCACGTTTTGCTTTATCGCGCATTGGGTTGGCAGGACACCATGCCGCGATTTGCCCATCTGCCGTTGCTTCTCAAACCCGACGGCAAGGGAAAACTTTCGAAACGCGACGGCGACCGTCTGGGATTTCCGGTATTTCCGCTCGAATGGCACGACCCCAAGAGCGGCGAAGTATCGTCGGGCTATCGCGAAAGCGGATACATGCCGCAGGCTGTCATAAATTTCCTCGCGCTTCTCGGTTGGAATCCCGGCAACGACGAAGAAATTATGTCGCTTGACCAGATTGTCAAGGAATTCAAGCTTGAGCATTGCAGTCGCAGCGGAGCAAAATTCGATTTCATGAAAGCCCGTTGGTTCAATCATGAATATATATTGCGCACTCCCTCTTCCGAACTCGCATCTGCCTTTGATGAAATTCTCAAAGCCAATGGCATAAACGAGACTCCCGAACGTGTGGCAGAAGTGGTGGAAATGATGAAGGGACGTGTGAATTTCGTAAAAGAACTATGGCCTTTGTGCAAATTCTTTTTCGTAGCTCCCGAGGAATACGACGCAAAAACTGTGAAGAAACGCTGGAAGCAGGATTCGCCCGAGGTAATGGGGGAACTGCGCGAACTTCTTGCATCGCTCGACGACTTTTCTATAGAAAATCAGGACAAACATGTAATGGACTGGATAGCAGCCAAGGGATACGGCACGGGCAATGTGCTCAACGCTTTCCGTCTTACGATAGTGGGCGAGGGAATAGGTCCGCACGTTTTCGACATTTCGGCATTTCTTGGTAAGGAAGAAACCTTGAGACGTATGGACCGCGCCATAAGCGTGCTCGGACATAAGGAAAACCAAACGGGAGAGTGATGTATTCGTTGGGGATATATCTGTATATATTGTGCGTAAAAATAGTCTCGCTCTTTAATTCGAAAGCAAGACTCCTGTTGGACGGACACGCGGAAACCTTCGGCATATTGGCGCGAGCCATTCGCACAAACGATAGATATGTATGGTTTCACGCATCTTCGCTCGGAGAATTCGAACAAGGCAGACCGCTCATGGAACGTATACGTGAGCGACATCCGGAATACAAGATACTTCTGACTTTCTTCTCTCCATCGGGATATGAAGTGAGAAAGAACTACGATGGAGCGGACATAGTTTGCTACATGCCCTTTGATACTTGCCGCAATGCAAGGAAATTCGTGCGCATGGTCCGTCCCGAGAAAGCGTTTTTCATTAAATATGAATTCTGGAAGAATTTCATTGACGAACTTCATCGTTCCGGCTGCGAAGTTTACAGTTTATCGAGCATTTTTCGCAAAGAACAGATTTTCTTTCGCCCTTATGGCAGACAATATGCCAAAGTTCTTGAAAACTTTACGCGATTCTTTGTGCAAAATGATGATTCCCGCCGCCTGCTCGAGGCTAAAGGCATAAAAAACGTAACGGTTTCGGGCGATACTCGCTTTGATCGTGTAACCGACATAAGGAATGCCGCCAAAGAATACGAGGTCGTAAGAGAATTTGCCGGGGATGCGGAAAACGTACTCGTGGTTGGAAGTTCGTGGGAACCCGATGAGGACATAATCATTCCCTATTTCAACAACCACAAAAGCATGAAGCTCATTCTTGCGCCCCATGTGGTTAACGAAAGTCATATAAGCCGAATACTCGAAAGCCTTAAGCGTCCCGCCGTAAGGATTACGCAGGCTGCGGGAAAGGACATGTCCGCATACGATTGCCTTATAGTAGACACTTACGGCATGCTTTCTTCAATTTATCGCTATGGCAATATCGCATACGTGGGAGGCGGCTTCGGCGTAGGCATACATAATGTGCCGGAAGCCGCAGTCTACGGAGTTCCTGTCATAATTGGTCCGAATCATCACAAATTTCGAGAGGCGGAGATGCTTTTGCGCCTCGGCGGTTGCTTTGAAATTACTTCTTCCGACACTTTTGCAATGACCATGGACCTGCTTACGGGCAACGAAGAAAGTCGCAGCAAAGCCGGAAAGGCGGCAGGCAACTACATAAACTCGAATGCGGGAGCCGCCGACAAGATTTTTGAAACAATTAAATGGTAAACAAGCTTATGATATCATCTCTGTTTTCTTTTGATTACATTCTGTCGCGTCTGAACTTTCAGGAAATTGTCAGCGCGTTCATTGTGTTGTTTGCCGTGATAGATATTTTCGGTTCTACTCCGGTAATCATTAGTTTGAAAAACCAGGGTCGCCCCGTCAGTGCCTGGAAAGCGTCGTCAATATCCTTTGCATTGATGTTCGGATTCTTTATTGCCGGCGACGCAATGCTTAAATTGTTCAGCGTAGACATACGTTCGTTCGCAATAGCCGGTTCTCTTGTTTTGTTTTTCATGTCTTTGGAAATGATTCTCGATATTACGATATTCAAGAATATGGGTCCCATAAAGGAGGCAACGCTTGTGCCAGTGGTTTTTCCCCTTATCGCGGGCGCGGGGTCATTTACCACGTTGCTTTCATTAAAGGCGGAGTATGCTTCGACTAACATAGCGATTGCCCTAGTGCTCAACTGTCTCATGGTTTACATTGTGATTCGCGCCATAGACTGGGTGGAACGCCGCATAAGCCCTGCCGCAATTTATCTCATGCGAAAGTTTTTCGGCATAATCCTTATGGCTATTTCCGTAAGGCTCTTCACGGCGAATATCATACCTTTAATTACAAAATTGAGTTGATAACGGCAAAGTTGAATGCCTTGTTGCTATGTGCTGTTTCAAAATATCCCGGCATTAGTGGCACTTTTCTGAGATTTTACGGTATATCATTTACAGCTTAATAAAAATACTTTTGCGCGTAATGCGGGTATTACGAAAAAAGAGCTATTTTTGTGTCGAAAATAAAGAAACTCAAAATCATATTATTATGAAGATTGAAAAAATTCATGCAAGAGAAATCCTCGATTCAAGAGGCAATCCAACCGTAGAGGTTGAAGTAACATTGGAAAACGGTGTGATGGGTCGCGCAAGCGTTCCTTCAGGCGCATCAACCGGTGAAAACGAAGCTCTCGAGCTTCGCGACGGCGACAAGAACCGCTTTGGCGGAAAGGGCGTAACCAAGGCTGTTGACAATGTAAACAACATAATCGCTCCCGCACTCAAAGGCGATTGCGTGCTCAACCAGCGTGCCATCGACTATAAGATGCTTGCTCTCGACGGCACTCCTACAAAGAGCAAACTCGGTGCAAATGCCATTCTCGGCGTATCGCTTGCTGTAGCTCAGACGGCTGCAAAGGCTCTCAATATTCCTCTTTACCGTTACATTGGCGGTGCTAACACATACGTTCTCCCTGTTCCTATGATGAACATCATAAATGGTGGCGCACATTCCGATGCTCCCATTGCTTTCCAGGAGTTTATGATTCGTCCGGTAGGCGCACCTTCAGAGCGTGAAGCCATCCGTATGGGTGCTGAAGTGTTCCATGCACTTGCAAAATTGCTCAAGAAACGCGGTCTTTCCACTGCTGTGGGCGACGAAGGCGGTTTCGCTCCCGCGCTCAACGGCATTGAAGATGCTCTCGAGAGCATTTGCCAGGCTATAAAGGATGCCGGCTACGAACCGGGCAAGGATGTTAAGATTGCAATGGACTGCGCAGCTTCCGAATTCGCTACATGCGAGAACGGAGAGTGGTTCTACGATTACAGACAGCTCAAGAACGGTATGCCGAAGGATCCCAACGGCAAGAAACTTACTGCAGAGGAGCAGATCAAGTATCTCGAAGAACTCATTACCAAATATCCTATCGATTCAATCGAGGACGGTCTCGACGAGAACGACTGGGACAACTGGGTTAAGCTTACCGCTGCCATCGGAGACCGTTGCCAGCTTGTAGGAGACGACTTGTTCGTTACCAACGTTAAGTTCTTGCAGAAAGGTATCAGCATGGGTGCTGCCAACTCTATTCTTATCAAAGTTAACCAGATTGGTTCGCTCACCGAAACCCTCGAGGCTATCGAAATGGCTCATCGTCATGGTTACACAACCGTTACTTCACACCGTAGTGGCGAAACCGAAGACACTACAATTGCCGACATCGCAGTTGCAACCAACAGCGGTCAGATCAAGACCGGTTCTATGAGCCGCACAGACCGTATGGCTAAGTACAACCAGCTCATCCGCATTGAAGAAGAGCTTGGCGACATTGCACAGTACGGTTACAATCGTATTGCAAAGGCTTAAAGTAAGTTTTTCTTACATAAACGAATATCCGGGTATGCTCTCGTGTGGGGCATACCCGGTTTTTTTGTGCCCTTATCGGTTGTCCTGCGCCCCATGTTCCTTATGTTTTCAGCCATAAGACTCAGGTGCGATTAAGCTGCGTACGTGTACGGGTTGATACGGCACGGTAGAAGCCCCGGATCTGTTGAAATTTCTCCGTTTCCCTATGTCTCGAAAAAATACATGGCTTGTTGCAAAAAATACAAGCCATATATTTTAAAATATGTGCCTTATATTTTGAAATAAGTGCCTTGTATTTTT
>QAML01000089.1 GCA_003150315.1 Prevotellaceae bacterium
GGGAAGAAATCAGATTCACCGGATGAGGATAAATCCCTTGCCGATTCGAAAGCACTTCTTCCAGTTTTAATTGACTTTTTCCAGAAACATCCTTTAATAAATTCAAAGACGTTTCTTGGAGATGCTGCGTTTGATGCCATTAACATTTACAAATCCCTCTTTGAAGAAATTGGCTTTCAAAAAGCTTTTATCCCTTTAAAAACAAAGCTTTCTGTGGAAGGAACCGACTATACTGTCAATGAAAACGGTATTCCCTGCTGTCCTCACGATCCATCACTTCCGATGCGGCGTGAAGGAAGCAGATCCCATTTGCGGAGTAAACTTCCTACCATGAAGTTTGTATGTCCAAAAATGAAATGGGAATACAATCCTGCCGACAAGTCAAAACATCGCGTATGTCATTGTGACAATCCATGTACATCTTCTTCCTGCGGACGAATGATCTACATTTATCCTGAAAAGAACCTTCGTGCCTATCCTGGTGTAGAACGCGGCTCACAGGAATGGGAGGATACTTACAAGATCCGTGTAAATGTTGAAAAGTCAATCAACCATTTCAAAGATAGTTTCTGCATTGCGGATCGTAAGACCCAGAATGAGAAAACGCTTCATGCTGATTTACTTCTTGCTGGAATCACCCAGCTCGTTACTGTGCTTGTCGCTGATAAGATTCATCAGTACCAATACATTCGGAGTTTGAAGCCTTTGATTGCCTGATTATTAATATGCATATAATCTTTTCTTCGCAGTTTATCTGGGAAGTCTTTTAGTCATGTCTAAATTTAGAAGCACCTACTTTTCATCTTAAGAATCCTGCGTTGCAGGATTCTTACCGCTTTTTAATCAGGATTGCGAACTTGTTTCGCAATTACCTATTTTTATTTATAGAACTGCTGTTGTGCTGTGAACATTTTATAGTATTCACCTTTAACCGCCATCAACTGATTGTGACTTCCCTGTTCAATAATACGCCCCTCCTTCATGACTATTATTTTGTCGCATAATCTAGTTACACCTAGTCTATGTGAAATTAGTATAAGCGATTTTTTTTGACAAATATCATCAAAATTTATATACAAATCATTTTCACTTTTAGGGTCTAAACTTGCTACCGGCTCATCCATTATAAGTATTTTTGTTTCCGGCTTTACTAAAGCCCTAGATATTGCTAATTTTTGCCATTGTCCTCCAGATAACTCAATTCCTAAATCGTTTATTTTTCCCAACATCGTTTTTTCCATCTCTGGAAAGTTTTTTATAAAATCATTTTTTTCTACAAACTTATTAATGTATTTCTTGCTTATCTGTCTATTTAGAAAAACATTGTCCTCTATACTCATTTGATACTTAATATAATCTTGAAAAAGGCAAGAAACTTTCTTTCTATAATCTCTTAATACATTTTGCAAATTTTCTTTTCCAATTTTTACCACGCCCGTTGTCGGCTCATATATCCCCAATAACAAATAAAGCAACGTTGTTTTTCCGGAACCATTCTCCCCAACTATTGCAACCTTTTCTCCTTCTTTTATATGTAGATTTATATTGTTTAAAACTTTTTTTTCTGATCCTGGATAAACAAAACTTACATTCTCCAATTGCAGATCAAACGATTTCAAATCTATATTTATTAAAGGTTCTTCTTCTAAATCAATAAAAGTTTTCCAATCTTTTAAATTAAAAGAAAAATCGCTCATCGACATAAAGTTATCCGCAATAGATGAAAAGCTAGAAATTATCCCTTGTAATGCTGTTATAATAAGCATGATATCTCCAAGTGTTATATTACCGTCTCTATACTTACAATATCCCCAAAATAAAGTTGTACCTATTATTCCATATTGAAAAATATTTACTAATATATTTTCTCTTAACTGTTTAATCGCTAATCGTTTTTCCACTATATATACTTTTTCTCGTTCTTTTTGTACTTTTCCCTTTATATAATCTAAACTTTCAAAAGTCCGTATATCTTTAGCATTTTCTCTTTCTGTCAAAACGCTATTTAAATAATTAACATATCGACGCTTGTCACTTAATTCAACATTTTGTTCATATTTTTTTCTTTGCTGAAAAAAAAACAATATGCAGTATGGAACAAGTGAACATGTAATTATTATCGGTAAATAACAATTTATTGTCGAAATAATACCGATATAACTAATGGTAGTTATAATCATCATAAATAAAGCAAGTACATTTCCAAAAGTATTAATCGTTTCAAAAGTAATATTTTCTCTAACTCTGCTTATCAAATCAAATACTGCTTTATCTTCATACAGTTCCGCTCTTATCACTGATAATTTCTTGTTAATTACATAATTTATCCGATTATTCAAACGATAATTTAGTTTTACTGCGAAATTAGATTGCAAATTTTCAATCGATTCTTGTAGAAACTGTGCTATCACATATATCACAACGAGTAATATAATATTAACGGGGCTTGTATTTTCATGGCTAAAATAATCTATTAGCAATTTATACAACCAAGTTATACAGGGAGTAAGAATTGCCACAAAAAATATCAAAGTTATCCACGCGAATACATGTTTATATTCTAATTCCTTTAAAATAATTCTCAAGCTCAATAAATTGTTCTTTATTTTTTTCATGTTTATACGAATTCCTTTCATTCCATAAGGTGCGAAATGATAAATCTATCTCGCATTAAACATACCATTTGGCTTGGGATTTATAAAACTCTCTATAACTTTGATTTTTTTGCATTAAATCATTGTGCTTTCCTTCGCATACAATTTTTCCGCTTTTCATAAACACTACTCTATCTGCCAAATGTACTACTCCCACTCTATGCGAAACTATAATAACCCCTTTTTCTTCACATAAATCCATAAGATCCTCAAATTGCTTTTTTTCACTTAAAGGATCTATAGCTGCTGTTGGCTCATCAAAGATAATCAAATCTGTATCTTTAAATATTCCCCTAGCTATCGCAGTTTTCTGCCATTCTCCTCCCGATAGTTCTAGGCCATCTTTAAAAAACTCCTTTCCTAACTCTGTATCATATCCCCTTACTAATCTTTTTTTTAATTTATGTAAGCCAACATCTTCTATTGCCGTTGAAATTTTTAAATCATCAATCATATAATTTTGCTGACCAATTCCTATATTTTCTCTCACAGTAAACCGAAATTTAGAAAAATCTTGGAAAACAGCACTCTTTTGTTCTGCGTTGACCATAATAATCCCTGAATCTTCCTTTAACAATCCTAAAATAATTTTTACTAGTGTACTTTTTCCACTACCATTTTCACCCAAAATAACAATCTTTTCGCCTTTCCTCATAAAAAAATCTATTCCATTTAATGCAATTCGATCATTAAAATAAATACTATATTTTTTAAATTAACCAATAAATCTTTGGATGCCTCCTTACAAATCCTATGCTCAAGTTTCTGATATTCTGAAACCTCATTAAAAGCCTCAACATACATGTCATTTTGCTTAAGTTTACTTGCCAAATCAATCATGTTGGAAACACTTGACACGAAAAGCACATTACTTTGTAAAATTAAAATTACCTGTCCAACATCTATATTTCCGATTCGCGTTTGCTCTACTAAAAAAAGCAGTAACATCGCTTCAATCAAAAACATTATACTACTCCAAAATATATTGGTTTTTGTCCATTTACCACTAAATTTAATATGACTACTTTCAATATTATTGTATATATCTTTACGCTTGTTTTCTAACCAATCAAATACAAAGAAACTTCGTATTTCTTTTATTGCGCTTTTATCTTGAAGCAATTCATTAAAATAATCATGTTCCCTTTGCTTTTTATTGTGAAACTGCATTAAATCAATAGACTCTTTTGTATAACAAAATACAAACGCATTTTGAATTATTACCATAAAAATAAAAATCCCCAAATAAATTGGGCTAATCCTAGTGACAGAAATACATACTGCCACAACACTAATAATTGTGCCAGCGAAACTGGTTATAGTATAAAAATCTTCTAATATTTTTCCATCAATAGCCGTTCGTGCTTTCTTGACTTCAAGAAGAAACTCTGCCTTGTCCAAGTTTAAAATATTTGTATGATAAATTGAATCATACAGTTTGGGATACATTTTTTTTGCCACCTTATTCTGTAAACATATATCTAATATGGACAGTATCTGTGACTGTATCCCTTTAATCACTAAAATACTAATCAAAACACAGATATAAAATAATGCTGCATTCCATTCGTTTGACATCATGTAATCTGTCATTTTTTTAACTGATTCAATTTCGACATTAGGTACTAAATGCAATAATAAATCAATTACTAAGTACACTATTGAAAAAAATGGTGTTATCTCTAATAATAACTTTATTTTTTTTAAAAATTTCATATGAATTATCCTTATTATAGGGCCTTCCAATTTGAAAGGCCCACTTCCCGCGCTAGTAAAACTAATATATAATAACCTTGATCAATTAACTATTAATAGTATATTTACTGCAGGAAAATCCGAATGAACAGGAAAATCCTTTTTTACTACATTTAAAAACTTCTCCACTTGAGCACGAATGTCCAATGCAGGATCCTTTTGGCTCAATTGCCCCTGTACTAGCTACTGTTACAATTGGTTTTGTATACTTCATCAATATTACCTCCATTTATTGTATTTATTTTACTAACGCAGTTATATTTGGTTATTATATATTATCTTTAGCAATGGATGTTACCAACGAATCTGCCATTAAAAACTTTCTCAATTCACAGTCTCCGTCTGTTTCTAGTGCTGATCCATTGTTTGCAGAATTAGCAATACAACCTTTTCCACAATTTTTTTTAAAAACACACTTTTTACAAGCCGGCTTAAAGTCATTGCATAAATAGAAATGATTTATAAATTTCTCAAATTTCTCAGAAGCAAGTA
Source organism: Prevotellaceae bacterium (assembly GCA_003150315.1). Classification (GTDB taxonomy): domain Bacteria; phylum Bacteroidota; class Bacteroidia; order Bacteroidales; family Bacteroidaceae; genus UBA6398. Next base: position 4,902 of record QAML01000089.1, read on the forward strand.
TCTCATGCAAGGACTGCCTATTTACATTTCCTAAAGAATATTCGATACCATCGAAAATTTGACATAAATAGGTATTTCCTTTAGCATCAATTCTCGGAGCAAAAGGCGGTTTCTCTTCTTTAGAAGTTGTTATGAAAGGACAGGAGAAAGAAAATGCCGCCTCCGGAATTCCCACACTAATTCCACTTTCCTTAAGAGCATTCACTTTTTCACTATTATGTAATTCATTCAAAATCTCTTGTTTTTTAAACAAATCTAAATCAATTAAATCCTTTATTGATTTTCCGCGCCCCATAGCAGACAAAAAGCTAACGACCACGTGCCCTGCATTCTGCCCCCAATGCAAAACAAAATTTTCTGCATCTTTGTAATTAAGCTTGGAAATCATTCCTCTAACAATAATTTTCTTATTGCCAGCCTCCAGCAAGCGATCCAAACCTCTAAGTGTTTTCTCGTAGTTTCCCTTTCCACAAATCGCATCATGTTGCTCTGCATTAATTCCATTAAGACTAACTTGAACACCTATTCCACTCGCCGTTAGTTTCTTTGCAATCTCATCGGTAATTAATGTGGCATTTGTTATTAATACACTATCATTATTTATCTTGTCTTGCGCATACTCCAACATTTTCCATATATCAGGATGTAATAACGGTTCCCCGCCAGAAAACGTAATATCCGGCTTTTCGTCAAACTCATCAATTAGCCTTTTTGGTCTTATGTCAAGAAAAAGTACAAATTAAATACAACCAATTTTCTCTTTTTATGTAATTGTTAACTTGCTAAGCTTGTTACAGTCGTTTCCAGATTTTTTAGATATTGTTCCTCATATTCATTTGGAGATAAATATCCACAATGACTATGAATACGGACGGTGTTGTAGAACGTCTCGATATATTCAAAAATCAATTTATATGCATGAGTATAATTGAAAATTTTGAAACGATTAATCCACTCTCGTTTTAAAAGGGCATGGAA
>QAML01000037.1:0-4647 GCA_003150315.1 Prevotellaceae bacterium
TAGCGCAGTTGGTAGCGCACTACGTTCGGGACGTAGGGGTCGGGCGTTCGAATCGCCTCTTTCCGACTTAATCCGCTGCGGGTATGCCGCTGCGGATTTTTTTTGCCTTTTCCCGCGAGGGTTATGGGGCTTTGTTTTCGTTTCGGGCGACATGACGGATGCGGTTCGGCTTCCTGCCGGGGACTCTCTTGTTTTTTGTAGCTTTTTGAGGGGATTTTTTCGGGGCTTCGGCTTTATCTGAAAAAACACATGGCTTGTCGTGAAAAATACAAGCCATATATTTTAAAATATATGCCTTATATTTTAAAATAAGTGCCTTGTATTTTCGGGCTTTTGCAATCTTTTGATAAACAATGCCTTATAGGAGCGTAAAAATTTGCCTTTTCAGCCCTTCCGGATGCTTGTTTCGGACGGCTGTTTTTCCGTGTGTTTTTGCCTGTCGGGGCATTTGAAAAAACAGGCGCGCCATTGCCTTTTGCGCACCATGCTTCATGCCTGTGCAGTTACAGTTTGGCTTTGCCGGCAGAGCGGTAAAGGTCGAGTCGTTTGGCAAGTGCTTCATTCAGGTTTTCCTTGGGTTTCAAATTCAGTTTGGCGCGTATGTGAGTACGCTGGCTTGTTATGTTGCCCTGACTTTTGTTGAGCATGCCGCATATCTCCGATAATTTTTTGCCTTGCAGTATGAGTCGGCATATTTCGGCTTCCGAGGCACTGAGTTCGGGAAATGCCTTGTTTATGGCGGAGAGCTGAGTGTTCTTTTGGGTTATGTATTCGTTCACGGCGGTAAAGAGTCTTTCTTTGCTTTGGTCGTCCATCATGCCGAGCATTCTTATTGTCTGCTTTTCGCCGGGATTTTTTGTTTGTCCCAGTTTCAGCAGTGCGCTTGCCTGTTGTTTGCCGAGCCCGAGGAGCTTTGTGGGGCTTTCCTCTCCTTTTCGCAGTTCTTCGTTCTCGGTTTGCAGCCCTTTTATGTCGTCGAGAAGTTTTGCGCCGAGTATGGAAATCAGTATAAATATTATGGAAAACAGTGGCAGCTGGTTCTTGATGTATACGTCTTTGGATATGAACGAGCAGGCAAGGTACGTGGCGAGGGTTACGAAGCTCATGAGATATGTGGTGTGCTTGAAGTGGCTTATGAGAGAGAGCATGAGCATGGACACGGACAATGTGTTGTATCGGAAAATCATTACCTGATAATAGTCCTCGTTTGTGTGGAACGCGCTGTATATCATTGCCGCCGAGAAGATGGTCAGGGCTATGAGCAGTTGGCTTTTGAGATTGGCGGAGAGTGATATTTTTCTTTTCAACATGGCTGTCATGGTTACCGGTATGGTTATGAGCCACGCAATGTCAAGTTTTACGAACACGGGGTCGCTTTCTCCGGGAATTCCGAGAATGTTCAACGGCACAATGAGCAACACGCCCACCGTGGTGAGCAGCAACACCGACAGGCGTTGCCTTTCAATTATGTTTTTAGCGTAGTTTTTTGCAAACCATTGGGCGGGTTCGTGAACATATTTGCCTATAAATGTCGAAAAAGCCTTGGTTTTCTTTGCAGAAGATTTCATCTGTTCCTATCGTTACGTATTGCAAAAATAGTGGTTTGCTTTTGAAAAGCGGCACTCTCCCGCCAAAACCGCCGCACTGCGGTTGTATTTGCCGGTACAAGGCGAAATGAAATAAATTCGGGGCGTAATGGCGCGCGGACAAAGGGAAATGGTTATATTTGTATAGTAATAATTCAAAAACAAAGCAAGACAATGAAAAAAGAAATAGTAAGCGAGAACGCTCCCGCCGCAATCGGTCCTTACAGTCAGGGAATTGAAGCCAACGGATTCGTATATGTTTCGGGGCAACTGCCCATAGACCCCATAAGCGGGAAGTTTCCCGACGGAGGAGTAGGCGCACTGACCAAGCAGTCTCTGGACAATATCAGCGCAATTCTGTATGAAGCCGGACTTACAATGCGCGATGTGGTGAAAACAACCGTATTCCTGACCAACATGAACGATTTCACGGAAATGAACGAGGCATACGCTTCGTATTTCGAGGACGTTGCTCCGGCGCGTTCGGCGGTTGAGGTGAAGGCTCTACCCAAAGGCGCAAGAATTGAAATAGAAGCCGTGGCTGCAAAATGAAACGTATAGGCGTTTTTTGCTCTTCGCGCGGAGACATAAGGCAGGAATTTATCGATGCAGGGCGTGAACTCGGCACCGAAATAGGAAAACGCGGGGCAGAGATGGTTTACGGCGGCTCGAAATGCGGACTCATGGACATAACAGCCCAAGCCGTTCGCTCCGCAGGGGGAAGAACCGTGGGCGTGATGCCCCAGGTGCTGCTCGACAAAGGACTTGAAGCCGATGCAGACCTTGTGTTTTATACCGCCAATCTTGATGACCGCAAGGCAACCATGCTTCGCGAAGCCGATGTGTTCGTGGCGTTGCCCGGAGGTATAGGAACGCTCGACGAGATATTCACTGTTGTGGCTGCCAACACGCTCGGCTATCACAACAAAACCACCATATTATATAATGTGTGCGGTTTTTGGCAGCCGCTGATCGATGCCCTTAAAAAAATCGACGCAGAAAAAATGATGGATTCCCGTTGGGGAGAACGACTTAAAGCCGTTTCCACCCCCAAAGAACTGTATGAAATGATATTTTAAGCAGCCGCCCGAAAAACAATCAGTACGCAGGGGTTGCAAAAAAAGTGAAGATTTTTTTGCAACCCCTGTAACTTTTCTCCAAGTCAATCGTCTTTTAAGTAGAGAACAATGAAAAAGCTCAGTTTCCGCGATGATGTACTGCCGCTGAAGGATAAAATCTTCAGGCTTGCACTTCGCATAACGCTCAGCAGGGCAGAAGCCGAGGACATTGTTCAAGACGTACTGATAAAAGTGTGGAACAGACGCGACGATCTCGCGGAAGTCGATTCGATAGAGGCATACAGCCTGACGGTTTGCCGAAATCTTTCGCTCGATCGCCTGCAACGCAAGGAAAACGACAATGTAAACCTTGACGATGCGCCGCCTACCGAAGCCGATGACGCTCCGCCCGATTTGCAGATGATTCGCAACGAACGGATTGACAATATAAAACGGCTCATAGAACGGCTCCCGATTCCACAACGTGCCGCAATGCAACTGCGAGATATGGAAGGGAAAACCTACAAAGAGATCTCCGCAATAACAGGACAGACAGAAGAACAAGTAAAAGTGAATATCTTCCGCGCACGTCAGTACATACGCAAACAAATTGAGAAAATAGAGAATTATGGACTATAGTTTTATCGACAAACTGCTGGAACGCTATTGGCAATGCGCCACATCGCTCGAGGAGGAAGAGATGTTGAAAGCATTCTTCCGCCAGAAAGAGATACCGCAACGCTTTGAGCAATACCGCAGTCTGTTCAATTACGAGGATCTTGCGGCTTCGGAACACCTTGGTGCCGACTTCGACGAAAAGATGATTCGTATGGTTGAGCAGCCGGTGGTTCGCGCACGCCGCATACCCTTTGCGGTGCGTTTCAGACCCTTTTTCAAGGCTGCCGCAGCTGTTGCCATAGTTCTTACATTGGGAAATGCCGCCCAGCACTCGTTCAAAAACAACGACACAACGGCTCCCGATTACAATTATGCCACTTATAAGGACACTTACGAGGATCCTCAGGTGGCTTACGACAAAGTTTCGTCTGCGCTTAAGGATATGTCCGACGGCTTGAAGCAACAAGCCAAAGAAGATTCCGCCTCTCGCGTGGACAAGACTAAGAGCGTTCAATGAAAAGACTGTTGACTTTTTTCCCGGCATGGATTTTGGCTTTGTGTTCTTGGGCACAGAGCGCGCAAGATTTCGCAGCGCGATTCATGGAAAGCTGTTCCGACAACGAAGAAGTGAAATGCGTTACGGTGGGTCCGAAAATGCTCAGCACGCTTGCGGGAATTGACGATAGCGGAAGCCGAAAGGGACTGAAAGAATGGACCGACGGAGTGAAGAGCATTAGAATCATTACTTCCGAAACCGATTCGGAGGAACTCAGAAGGGATGCCGTTACCATGCTGAAGGCTAACCGCAAGAGATATTCGCTTTACCGCCCGAAAGACAACACTTATTACGGCGATTGTTTATGGGTGAGAAAAGTAAAAGACAAGATTGTGGAACTCGTATATGTGGCTCCGCATTCCGAGAAGACTTTCATGGTGATGAACTTCACGGGAAAAATCAGCGACGGATTTGTTGAAAGAATCATCAAACCGGAAGAAAACAGGGAACAAAAGAAGACAACGAATTAAATACGACTAACTAACTTCTGTAAAATAAATAGTAAAACAATCGATTGCCCCGTTGGGAAACGCGGCAATCATTAAAACCAAAAATGAAACCCAAAAAGTTTCAATTCTCTCAAAAGTAAAACAATCAATCTTGATTATCTGCGATACAAGGGAGCTCGAAAGGCTCCCTTTTTCGTATCTATACGTCTGCACATGGCTTAGGGGCGGAGGGCGTTGCCGTTTGCGCGTTTCCGGATTCTTTTTCCGATGCCTGCAAAGGCTTGTTTTTCGGGTTTTGTAAGTCTTTGTGTTTCAAGCATCCCGAAAGGCGAAAAATATAAGGCATATATTTTGAAATACAAGGCACTTATTTTAAAATA
>QAML01000037.1:8350-23025 GCA_003150315.1 Prevotellaceae bacterium
AAATACAAGGCACTTATTTTAAAATAAGTGCCTTGTATTTTTTGCGATAAGCCATGTGTGTTTTCCGGGGTGTATTTCTGTAAGTTTTTTGTGCCTGTTGTGATGATTTTTTTCGGTGTTTTTCACGATTTATCTGCCATGCCGTTAAGCGCAAATATAAAAACGGGACGCAGGCTGTTGCTTACGTCCCGTTTTTTGTTTGGAGATGTTTATTTTACGTGCTTAATAAGCTTTGCATCAAGCGATTTGCCGCCTGCGCCAATGTATACGAGCACTGCCATGACGGCTATATATACGAACGCAAGCTCTCCCGCGCCGAATATGTCGCATCCGTGCACTGCCACGAGTGCCACAACGAGGTTTACGAGTATTATTGCCGCTGCCGCACGGGTCATGAAGCCGAGCATGACGGCTATGCTGCCCAAAGTTTCGGCAAGCATGGAAAGGGTGAGCGACATTGTATCGCCTATTCCCAACGGGTCGGGAAACTGAGGGCAAAGCATGGAAAAGTTAACAAGTTTACCCAGCCCGTGAATGAACATCATGACTCCGAACACCAGTCGCAGCGCAAGGAGAACGTTTGCCGTTTGGGCATCGCGGGGCGTGGGGAGCAGGATTTCTAAGATTTTTTTCTTTTCAATCATCTTATTTCTTAAACTTTTTGGGTTTCATCGTGGTAACCTTTATCAAAAGTTCCCGCAGAGCCTTATCCTGCGCGGGAGTAGTGGTAAGATAGCGATGTTTTCCGTTGGGCGACGGTGTGAAATGGTTAAATCCATTGTCGTCAATGCTTATGGTGCCGCGTTCGCTAAGATTGAAAAGTTCCGGATGTACAAGATATATTGCCGACATAACGTCAAATTCGCACTGCTCGCCGTTCGGGTCGGGAACATTCACACTTGTTGCCACATTAAGCGGGTGAGGGGTTGTCCATGCCAGTTTTTCGTGCATGAGACTCAGGGGATATCTCACCTTCTCGCCTATCTCGAATGGGTTCTGTACTATTTCGCCGGGCCATTCTCTCATCACTTTCTGCATTGCCGGTATGTCGCAGTTCACATTGTACTCGCTGAACGGATTTTCACGGTAACAGCCCATCATGGTTGAGAGAAGTTTCACTTTCTTAGCCACAAGTTCGCGCCCTGAAAGCGGAGAAAATTTGTCGGGCTTGGAGTCGAGCAGCAGCGCAAGGTTCGTGGCAAATCCCACAGAGACTATCGTAACGCTGTTGTCGGGTTGTTTGGCGAGTATTCGGCGATAGAAATCCACGGCGTTCTCATATTTGCCGTTTTTTGTAGGTTTGAATGCAATTTTTCCCTTGCTGTTGCGGCACAGAGCCACGGAATCGGCGTAATGACGACCATCGTTGGGGCGCGAAACAGGCGTGGGACTTTTGGCAACGGGCACCTTGGAATAGCCGTACCAGTTGAGCGAACCGTCAACTGCGGCACAAATGTTGGGACCTTCCTTGTGTGTGCCCACACCAAGGAGTTTCATCTTTCCGAGGTCGTTGTATTTGCAAATAAATTCGAGTGCGAGGGCATCGTCTGCGTCGTTTCCGTAATCGGTTTCGTATATCACACTCACGGGTTGCGCTTTTATTGCGCCCGTTCCAGCCAAGAGGCACAAAACGGCAAAGATTAATCTTTTCATGATTGTCGATTTTTGTTGTGAGTTACAAATGTACGAAAAAATTACAATACCCTGCGCGGACATTCGTCAATTGGCAGACGGTGAACGAGAGCTTGCGCGTGCGACAACGGTTGGCACTGCAAAAGAGCCGCATTGCAGGGTTTGCAGGTTCTTTTCGAAACTAACGTATTATACATTATTTATAATGCGTGGGGGGTATAAATTGCCCTATTCTTCGTAAATTTGCCGATTAAGCGGTAAAATATCCGCACAGCCCGTAATTATGACGCCGATAAAGAAACTCGACATATTCATAACCAAGAACTTCCTGACGCTTTTGGCAGGAGCGTTTTTCGTATGTCTGTTTGTGTTGATGATGCAGTTCACCTGGCGATACATAGACGAGCTTATAGGCAAAGGATTGACCATGGACGTGTTCGCCAAGTTCTTCTGGTACATGGCTTTATCGCTCATACCGCAGGCCATGCCGCTTGCCATTTTGCTGGCATCGCTCATAAGTTTCGGCAACATGGGCGAAAGGCTCGAACTTCTGGCTATGAAAACGGTGGGTGTGTCGCTCCTGAGAATAATGCGACCACTTATTGTTTTGATGATAGGCATAAGCGGAGCTTCGTTTTACTTTCAAAACGTTACCGGACCCTATGCCGAACTGCAGCTGCGCACTCTCCTAATGAGTATGCATGAGAGCGCACCGGCTTTGGAGATTCCCGAAGGAATTTTCTACAACGGCATACCCAACATAAACATCTATGTAAAGCACAAACACAACGAAACGGGCATGCTTTACGATGTTATAATATACAAAACCGACCAGGGATTCAACAAGGCGCAGATAGTGCTTTCCGACTCGGCTAAGCTCGAAATAACGGCAGACAAAAAGTTTCTCGTGCTGCAACTCTTTAACGGCGAACAGTTTGAAAATCTCCAGACAGGCACTTCAAATCAGATAAGGGCTTATGTGCCTTACGATCGCGAGACTTTTAACTACAAGAAATTCATAATAGATTTCGACAGTAACTTTAATGTTCTCGATGCCAACGCAATCGGTAACCGCCCCGAGTCGAAAAACATGAAACAACTCGTAGCCGGAATTGATTCGATGACTGTTCACGGCGACAGTCTCGGAATGGCAAACTACGATTTCATATCACGTGAGGGCGATTTGGGACCTGTTCCGTCGTTCAACTATGTGGGCTATTTTCCCATGGTAGGCAATCCCGCCATGAACCCTTCCGGCGGAATAATTGGCGATGAAGCTACACTTTCAAACAATCCCGACAGCTTCAGACTGGCAAAAGAAAAACAGGAAGCAGAACAAAGAAAAAAACGCAATGCAGAAGGCGAAAAAGCCATCAAATCTTTCAAGGCGAGGGAGGCAAAAGTCATTGCTGCCGCGAGAAAAATTGATTTCGACAGCCTTGTAGCGTCGCTCCCGGCCTCAACCCGCGCGCAAATAGTGGGACACGGACACGAAATTTCGCAACAGATCATGACCGATCTCGAATGGCAGAAATACGAAACCGAAGACAACGAACTTATGATAAGGAAATATCACATAGCATGGCACGAAAAAATAATAGTGTCTCTGACCTGTCTGATATTCTTCTTTATCGGTGCACCGCTCGGTTCTATCATACAAAAAGGCGGACTTGGTGCGCCCACCGTGCTGTCGGTGTCGATTTTCATTCTTTACTACATAATAAGCACATCGGGCATGAAGCTCGCCAAGGAAGGTACTTGGGAAGTTGCTTTCGGCATGTGGATGAGCGTTATGATACTTGCGCCGCTCGGAGCATTCCTTACATATAAAGCCAACAACGATTCCGTGGTGTTCAATCCCGAAGCTTATCGCCGCCTGATACACCGTGTGCTGGGACTTCGCACTCGTCGTCATGTGGCACGCAAAGAAGTTATTGTTTACGACCCGGATTATATCTCGCTTTACGAACGTCTCGGAATTCTTGCGGAACGTTGCCGGGAATATAACGACAAGAAAAAACTTTGGAGGATACCAAATTATCTGAATCACTTTTTCTATCCGCAGCCCGACCATGAAGTAGAAAACATAAACGCAGAAATGGAGGAAGTTATAGAAGAACTTTCAAATTCCAAGAATGCCAAGGTGCTTTACGAGCTTAATCGTTTCCCGGTAATCTTTGCCTCGGCACACGTTTCGCCTTTTGCCAATGCCTGGCTCAATCGTGTTTCGGGAATATTGCTTCCTGTGGGACTTTTCCTATGGTTCAGAATGTGGAAATTCCGCTTAAGATTGTTCCGGGATATGAAACAAATCGTATCTTCGTGCCAAAAAGAACGGGAATATATAAATGAAATATTGCCGCAAACAGACATAAAACTCGAAAAATAAAACAACAATATAATGACAGAGAACGAAAACTTCAAAATGGCAACTGTGGAAGAGGCAATAGCCGACTTCAAACAGGGAAAATTCGTTATAGTGGTTGACGACCCCGGAAGAGAAAACGAGGGAGACCTCATAACTTCTGCCGAAATGATTACCGAAGAAAAGGTGAACTTCATGCTTAAAAACGGAAGGGGTGTGCTCTGTGCGCCAATAACCATATCACGCTGCAGAGAGCTTGGTTTGCAACATCAGGTAGAGAACAACACAAGTCTTCTTGGTACTCCGTTCACCGTAGCGGTTGACAAACTCGAAGGATGCACCACCGGTGTCAGCACACACGACCGTGCGGAAACCATAAAGGCTCTTGCCGATCCGAAGTCCACAGCCGACACTTTCGGAAAGCCTGGTCATATTTGTCCTCTCTATGCTCAGGACAACGGAGTGCTTCGTCGTGCTGGACATACAGAAGCTGCCGTGGATTTGACGAGACTTGCCGGTTTGCGTCCCGCAGCTGCTTTGATTGAAATCCTGAATGAGGACGGAACTATGGCTCGCATGCCGCAACTTATAGAAAAAGCCAAGGAATGGGGACTTCGCATTCTTACGATAAAAGACCTTATTGAATACAGAATCAAGACCGATTCGCTTGTAGAAAAGGGAGAAGAAGTAGATATGCCCACTGATTACGGACATTTCCACCTTATTCCTTTCCGCCAAAAGAGTAACGAAAAAGAACACGTGGCTCTTATCAAAGGAGAATGGACTCCCGACGAGCCAATTCTTGTTCGCGTGCATTCTTCATGCGCCACGGGAGATATTTTCGGCTCAAAGCGTTGCGATTGCGGCGAACAACTTCATCGCTCAATGCAGAAAATTGAAGAAGCAGGCAAAGGTGTTGTACTTTATCTCAATCAAGAGGGACGCGGCATAGGACTCATGGCTAAAATAGCCGCATATAAACTTCAGGAAGAGGGATACGACACGGTGGATGCCAATATTCATCTCGGCTATGACCCGGATGAAAGAGATTACGGCGTAGGCGCGCAGATTCTCAGGGAACTTGGCGTGCACAAAATGAGGCTTCTCACCAACAATCCCGTGAAACGTGTGGGACTGGAGGCATACGGACTTGAAATTGTGGAGAATGTGCCTATCGAAATACAGCCTAACAAATACAATGAGCGTTACCTGCGCACAAAGAAAGAACGCATGGGACACACATTGCATTTCAATAAATAACTAATACAAAAAAATTACAACTATGGAAAGAGAAATCAAATACGGAAGCCCCGTGCTCGAAGGAGTTCAAAGTGCTTATCGCGTCCTGATGCGCAAAGTTTATCTGTGGATGTCTCTGGCACTCGCTGTAACGGGAATGACATCTTTTTATATAGCTTCCAATCCCGGATTGCTTCAAACAATCTTTACGTCGGGCGGAATATTTCTTATGCTGGCTATTGCAGAAATTGCGATTGTGTTCATCCTGTCGGCAAGAATAATGAAGATGTCGTTTGCAACGGCAGGAATTATGTTTGCAGCCTATTCTGTTTTGAACGGAGTAACCATGTCGTTCATCTTCATAAGATTCACGATGAGTTCTATTGCCGGAGCTTTCTTCGTAACTGCCGGAATGTTTGCGGTAATGTCTTTCATAGGCTTCACACTCAAAAAAGATTTAGCCTCATTCGGCTCTTTCTTCTTCATGGCTCTTATCGGATTGGTCATTGCCACTGTTGTAAACGCTTTTTGGGCTAACAGTGTGCTCTACTGGGTTATTACATACATTGGAGTGCTGCTTTTTGTAGGGCTCACGGCTTACGACACGCAGAAGATAAAGCACATGCTCATGATGTATGGCGATGAAGTGAACGACAACACGCAGAAGCTCGCTCTTCTGGGCAGTCTTTCGCTCTATCTTGACTTTATCAACCTGTTTTTGTACATATTGCGTTTCTTCGGACGCAATGATAATTGACGTCTTACCCATTAGTAAAACAACATAAAACGAATATAATAATGAACGAACTGTCAGCACGTTTAAATCGTCTCGCGCCGTCAGCCACATTGGCTATGTCGCAGCGAAGCAATGAACTTAAGGCGAGTGGCGTTGACGTTGTAAATCTCAGCGTCGGCGAACCCGATTTCAACACTCCCGATCATATTAAGGAAGCAGCCAAGAAAGCTATAGACGAAAACTATTCACGCTACTCCCCTGTACCCGGTTATCCCGTTTTGCGCGAGGCTATCGTAGAAAAACTGAAACGCGAAAACAATCTTGAATACAAATCATCGCAGATTATATGCTCAAACGGCGCAAAGCAAAGCGTGTGCAACGTTGTCATGTCGCTCGTGGGCGAAGGCGACGAGGTCATTGTGCCCGCGCCATACTGGGTGAGTTACACACAAATGGTGAAACTTGCCGACGGAGTGCCTGTTACCGTAGCCACGGGGCTTGAACAGAACTTCAAAATGTCTCCCGAACAGCTCGAAAAGGCTATCACTCCGCAAACCCGCGCACTTATTCTCTGTTCCCCGAGCAATCCCACGGGTTCAATCTATTCTTACGAAGAACTCGAGGCACTTGCCGAGGTTTTGAAGAAACACGAGCGCGTAATGGTCATTTCCGACGAGATTTACGAGCATATCAATTACACCGGCAAGCACGCAAGCATGGCGCAAGTGCCCGGAATGAAAGAACGCACGGTGATTATTAACGGCGTGTCTAAGGCTTACGCCATGACAGGTTGGAGAATAGGCTTTGCAGCAGGCGAGGAATGGGTCATAAAAGCCTGCAACAAACTCCAGGGTCAATATACCAGCGGACCGTGTTCGGTTAGTCAGATGGCTGCTGCGGCAGCGTTTGCCGGACCTCAGGAATGCGTTGAAACCATGCGCCGGGCTTTCGAACGCAGAAAGAATCTCATAGTATCGCTTGCCCGCGAAATTCCCGGACTTGAGGTTAACGACCCCGAGGGAGCCTTCTATCTCTTTCCCAAATGCAGCAGCTATTTCGGCAAAAAAGACGGCGACACAGTGATAAAGGACTCTAACGACATGGCTCTCTATCTACTCGACAAAGGACACGTAGCTACTGTGAGCGGAGACGCTTTCGGTGCTCCCGGATACTTCCGCATGAGCTATGCAACCGATGAAGACAGCATACGCAAGGCTATGAAGCGCATAGCCGAAGCACTTGCAAAACTGAAATAAGGAGACCCTGTTTCCGAAAATCCTTAATCGGGCGTTTGCACAAGTTTGCGAACGCCCGATTTCTTTTTCCTTCTCCCGACGACGGGAAAAATACCGTTCAGGAAGCCACGAAAATGCGCCTTTATAAGTCGCTGATAATCAGATGCCGTTTTTCGCGAAAAATATAAGGCATATATTTTGAAATACAAGGCACATATTTTAAAATAAGTGCCTTGTATTTTTTACAACATGCCTTATGTTTTTTTTGCACATGCCATGACGGTGAGAAAATTCTCTATTTTGCGAAAGCAAAACGGAACAGTTTTATTCCTCGCAGGCATTCGTTTCGTGCGAACACGGAGCGCAAAAACGCAGGAACAAACAAGCGGGACATGCCGGTATTTGTACCCCCTGGCATGTCCCGCCTTATCTTTATCATACCGCCCGCGAAAGCGGCAGAAACTGCTGTCTTATTTCACAAATGCAGCGTTTTGGAGATATTCTGCACTCTCGGCAGAAGCCTTGAACATTTCGTCCATAATCTGGTCCTCTGTATATTTGCTGCCATCGGAGTTGGTCTTGTCGCGAAGCCACTGCGGAGTTTCTATCTCCACGAAGAAGTTCTTCATTTTGTTTTTGTGGAACTGATTGAAGATACCTTCGAAATTGATTGTGCCGCTCGCGCCAATCACAAAGTCGTCCTTGATGTGAAGAAGCTTGATACGCTTGGGATATTTCTTGAGATAAGCCACGGGATCCTGTCCGCCTTTTGTGCACCAATATACGTCAAGTTCGAAACATACGTAACGCGGATCGGTATTCTCAACAAAATACTCCCACATCAGCTTGTCGCTGTCCTTGAGCTTCTGAAATTCGTGAGAATGGTTGTGATAACCGAGTGTAAGACCGTATTCCTTTGCAAGTTTTCCCACACGGTTGAAATATTCGCACATGCGTTTCATGCCGGCTACGGTATAATCTATCTGATAGCTCGGAACTACGAAATATTTTCCGCCGCATGCTTTCTGTATTTTGAACAATTCGCGCCAACGGTTCATGATTTCCTCCTCTTTTGAAGGGTCTTCCTGAATGCTTGAGTGGGTAGAAATGATTTTAACTCCGTTTGCATCGCAAATTTCCTTGAACTCGTTTGCAGGCAAACCGAATACTTTCGGATCGCCTCCCCACTGCACAAGCTCAACCTCGTTATATCCCATTTTTGCAAGGCGCTCAATCGAAGCTTTAGAGCTCTTGTTCATCGCTCCCATAACTGTGTAGAGCTGGAAACCTATTTTCTTTTTCGCCATAACACCCTGAGGCATGGAGAAAGCCATTACGGTGATTGCCGCAAGGAAATATGTCATTACGACACCGCGACCTGTTTTGAATAAATTTTTCATTTGCTATTTGTTTTATCGTTTGGTTTCTGCAAAGTTAGTAAAATTCAATCTTATAAGCCATATTCTTCGCGATTTTTGCTTTCTTGGAAACTGCGCACCGGGAATCTATAATTCCAAGCCCTTCATAAATTCCACATAAAAGTCTACAGCCTCCGCGATTTCGGAGATTTTTATGAATTCATCGGCGGTATGCGAACGCGAAGACTCTCCCGGACCTATTTTTATGGTAGGAAACGAAAGCAGGGCGCGGTTGCTGAGCGTTGGCGAACCGAAAGGCTTCCTGCCAAGAGCCACGGCGCGGCGGACAAGCGGGTGATCGGCGGAAATGTTCGATGAATTCAGGCGAAATGAACGGGCTTTTGCCTCGCTCTCGACTGCAGAACTTATAATTTCGAACAGTTCGCGGTTGGAATACATCTCGTTTGAACGAACATCGGCGGTGAAAGAGCATTCATCGGGAATGACATTGTGAAGCGTACCTGCGTTTATAATCGTAACAGTGGCGCGTGTTTCGCCGAGATGCTCGGACTTCCGATGAAAACTGAGATTTTTAATCGTTTCAATGTCCTTTATGGCTTTGTAAATGGCGTTTGTTCCCTCGTTTCTCGCAGCATGTCCCGCCTTGCCTTTGGCTTTGAAATCAATCACCATAAGACCTTTTTCTGCCACGGCGGGTTGCAAACCGGTGGGTTCGCCTATGATTCCCGCGTCTATGCGCGGAAAACTGTTCAAGGCGAGTTCTATTCCGCCTTTTCCCGACACTTCCTCCTCGCACGAAGCGGAAAAAACGAGATTATAATTGCGTTTTTCATCACACATGGCAATGTATGCCTCAAGAAGCGAGACAAGACTTCCGCCGTCATCGTTGGAACCGAGACCGTAAAGATTCCCGTCTTCAACAACCGGGGTGAAAGGGTCGTGATTCCAGCCCTTCGCCACCTTAACCGTATCGATGTGGGCATCGAGAAGGAGTGTGGGCTTGTTGTCCGCGAAATCGCGGCAAACCGAAAAGACATTGTTACCCACTCTCTGCATGTTCATAGCTTTTTTCCCGATGAAATCGGCAATTTTGTCGGCTGCTGCGGTTTCTTCACGGCTGAACGAAGGAACGGCAATCAATTCTTTCAACAGCGCGACGGCTTCGTTGGTTGCAGTATTCATAATGCTTGTTTGTAATTACCACAAAGTTACAAATTTCCGCCTTAAAAGACGTACATACCGCCGCGCAGACAACAACTGAAAAACACAAAGATTTTAATTCAACCCATATAACAGGATAAATGAAAACTATAATAAAAAAAGCAAGTCATTAATGCCCGAATTTATCCCTCTTTCCTTAATCCTTTAGGCTCATACAATACCCGCGATTAAAAAACCGCAACGAAAACCGGGACATTTTACCTACAGTTGTTTGTACGGATGAAAAACAATGCTTTCACGATTCATTGCAAAGTGGGAAAAGGGACTTTTTTCGGGAGAAAACAGGGGGCGGAAAAGTATGACGAAAAAAACATAAGGCATCTTGTAAAAAATACAAGGCACTTATTTTGAAATAAGTGCCTTGTATTTTAAAATATATGGCTTGTATTTTTTGCCTTTATAAATCTTTGATATTCAATACCTATTTTCGGCGTTTTTCTTTACCCGAAAAAAACAAGTCCCCCGCCGAAAGAAACGACGGAGGACTTACTATAATTCTGTTATACTGTCTACGGAATGGTCTTGAACGCGAATCCTTGCGATTGTAACCATTCTATTGCTCTTGGCAGGGCGTAGAGCAGTTTGTCTTCGCTTTTCAGCGAGTCGTGGAATGTGATTATCGACCCGTTCCTGGCATATTTTCTTACATTGAGCAGCACATCGCGTCCGTTGAGTCGTATGCTGTAGTCGCGGGTTACGAGATCCCACATCACTATTTTGTATTTCTGTCTTACAATCCTGTACTGGTCCCATTTTAGCCAGCCGTGCGGCGGACGAAAAAGGTCGGTGTGGAGCAGCATATTGGCTTTGTCCACATTTCGCAGGTAAGAGCGATAGCCATGTTTGAGACCGCCTATGTGATTATAGGTATGGTTGCCTATGCGATGCCCCGCGTCTCTGACCATAGCCAATTCGTGCGGATGTTTATAGGCGTTCTCGCCCACCATAAAGAACGTGGCGTGGATGTCATAGTGTTTCAGAACATCGAGCACCCACGGAGTGACGACGGGAATGGGTCCGTCGTCAAACGTGAGGTAAACAGCCCTTTCCTGCGGGTTTATTCTCCATAGGGCATGGGGATAAAGCCATCGCAGAAATGTTGCAGGTTGCTCGATTATCATTTACTTCCGCACGATGTCTCCACCGGTCTGTTAAACATCGGCTCCCGAGTCGTCGCCACCGGCAGCTGCGCCGGAACGGAACAGGTCGGTTCCGGTTTTCGACTGCCAAAGTTCGTAATAATGCAAGAGAACTTTCTCCACTTCTTTCTCCTTGGGCGATTTTACAGTCCTGTAAGTTGCCATTACATTCTGCAAAACCTCAAGACATACGCTATATTCGTAACGATAGCTTGCAAGGTCGGAAGCAGACAGCGACTGATACCAGCGCAGATACTGTTCGCACTCAAGGGCAGCCTTTCCAATGAGATATTCGCCGCGTTTGGTGTTGCCGGTGAGCAACATTGCACGTCCGAGGTCTATTGCACCGCTGCGCCAGTTATATGGCACATTGAATTCGGGGATCTCTTTCTCGCACTTGGCTATCAACGCCTTTGCCTTGTCGTATTCCTTGCGTTTTATAAGCTCCAGAGCTGTCTGTGCAAACAATATGCGGTGTCCGTAACACATTCTCATGGCGTTTTCGTCAATGTAAAGCTTTCTGTCTTTCATTCCGCCATAGCGGTAACGGTACATGAGGTTGTTGTAGCACTTTTCGGGATCGAGCACATTTCCATTCTTGGCTGTGTTGTAGGGAGTGATGCGATATGCCATGCCTTCCTTGACAAAGTAGTCGCCAAGTTTTCCGTAGTTCTCGCTTCCCACGGTGATTGCCACGTACATGGGACGCTTGAAGTTGCTCTGCGCAAGCATTTCATAGAGCATCAGCTCGCTCTTGTAAACTGCGGAACGTCCTTTAAGCGATATAACCATTTGGTCGGGCACACCTCCGTTAACAGAATCCTGTAACCACATTCCCGATTTGCGCACTGCGTCCTTGTCAACCGTGAGAACGATACTGTCGGTAGGTATAAAACGCATTTCAGGATCGGGATTGAGCACAAAGTTCTTCATGATGTACGAAAGTTCAAACATGTTGACCTCCGGATGTTGGCGATTAAGCTCGGCGAGTGCCGCTTTCTGCGAAGCATCTACGCGAACCATTTCGTGTTCTCCGTTTGAAACGTACTGAAGTCTGTTCCACGTAATGGGGCAAGCCGGAGAATTATAAGCAGGACGCTTCATCTGGTCAATATACCAGTCGGTCTGCAAATAAGAGAAGTTGCAAACTCTGGCATCTGTGCGAACGCCTTCAACTTCCTGGTTGTACCACTGCGGGAAAGTATCATTGTCGCCATTACAGAAGATAATGGGATTATCTTTATCGGGAAGTGTAAGCAGATAATTGGCTCCGAAATCACGGCACAGGTAACGACCCGAACGATCATGGTCATCCCACGTCTGCGAAGCCATCTGCACCGGAACAAGAAGACAAATCAGCGAAGCAAGAGCCGCTACGGCGGCACCGCTAAGCTTAAGTTTCTTCAAACCTTCGACTATTCCCAAAACACCAAAGCCAATCCAAATGGCAAAAGCGTAGAACGAGCCGGCATAAGCGTAATCGCGCTCACGGGGCTGTGTCGGAGTTTGGTTCAAATAGATTACAATCGCAATTCCGGTCATGAAGAAGAGGAAGAAAACCACCCAAAACTGGCGGATTCCCCTTTTACCTTTATAGGCTTGGAAGAAAAGACCTATGAGACCTAACAAAAGCGGCAGACAATAGAACACGTTGTGTCCCTTGTTCTCTTTGAGCGAATCGGGAAGCAGGCTTTGATCGCCAAGACGCGCGTTGTCAATGAAGCTGATGCCCGTAATCCAGTTGCCGTGGTCTTTCTCGCCCATGCTTTGAATATCATTTTGTCTACCGGCAAAATTCCACATAAAGTAACGCCAGTACATAAAGTTCAACTGGTATGACAAGAAGAACTTAAGGTTTTCCAGCTGTGTTGGTATCTTTACCGAAGATGTTCTTCCCGTAGGATCGTCATACGGAACCTGTCGTCCTTCAATTCCTCCCATCCAACTTTCGTAGGCTTTGGCATGATCGCTTGACCACATTCGCGGGAAGAGCATATTTTGGGCATACACATACTTATTATTGTGTCCTACCACTACATACGAGTCTTTTTCGTCTTTGCTTTCCTTTTCCTTGCGGTTGTATATGGGTTTGCCTTCCTTGTATTTCCAGGTCAGCATTCCGTTGCCTGCGTTCTGATATTCGGGCTGTGAGGTATATGCCTGACCATAAAACAAAGGCCATGAGCCATATTGCTCACGGTTCATATAGCTTCCGAGAGTAAATATGTCTTCGGGCGAGTTTTGGTCCATAGGCGGGTTTGCCACCGAACGAATCACAATTAGCGCGAACGATGAATAGCCTATCATTAGCATCAGAAGGCAAAGCAGAGAAGTATTGATAACTCTCGATGAAACCTGGAATTTTACATTCTTTCCGCTACGCTTCAGAATCCAGAACAGAACTGCCAAAACCACGATTCCCACTATTATGCTCATCACGCCGTCGCCAAAGAAAGGAATGCCGAGCAATCCTATCGAAAGTGTGGCGGATATGGCAATCGCCTTACGGTTTTTGTTGCGCTGGCTTTCAAATATTGCCCAAATGATGCACGCCACAAGAATGACGAGATATATAATTGTACCGGTATGGAAGCCGAATCCGAGACCGTTGACGAATAAAAGTTCGAACCAACCGCCCACTTTCACGATTCCCGGCACCACTCCGTAGAGCACGGCACCCACAATGGCGAAAGAAACCACAAGAGCGAGGATAGAACCTTTGGCATTGAGGTCGGGCTTATGCTTGTAAACGTAAACGAGTACTATGGCGGGGATGCAAAGGAGGTTCAGCAGGTGAACACCGATGCTCAAACCCACGATGAAAGCTATTAGAACAAGCCAGCGGTCGCTGTGAGCATTGTTTGCACGGTTTTCCCATTTCAATATGAGCCAGAACACGAGAGCCGTACACATTGAAGAGTATGCGTAAACCTCTCCTTCCACGGCACTGAACCAGAATGTGTCGCTGAAAGTGTAAGCCAACGCACCCACAAGTCCCGCACCCATTATTTCAATGGTCTGCGAAAGTGTGGGGTTCTCGTCATCTTTAACTATGAGCTTGCGTGAAAGGTCGGTGATGGTCCAGAACAGGAAAAGAATACACACCGCACTCAAAAGAGCAGACATTGTATTGACCATCATAGCCACATGGCTCACATCTTTCGCAAACTGCGTGAACAGGTTTGCGGTAATCATGAAAACAGGTGCTCCGGGCGGGTGTCCCACCTCAAGTTTGAATGCCGAAGAGATGAACTCCGGGCAGTCCCAATAACTTGCGCTCGGCTCAATGGTCGAGCAATAGACAAATGCCGCAATGGCAAACGCTATCCAACCAATTAGGTTGTTGACTGTCTTGTAGCGCATCGAATTTTTACTTTATTATTTTGTTTTGTTATTTATCCGTCTTTTTCATGCCAACCGTACCCATTGACACACATTCGTGCAAAATTAGAAATTAATATCAAATGTGCCAAAGGCATAGCCACTTTTATACTTACATGCTGCATGTTAAAGTTTCCGAAGCCCGGGAATTAGGAAAAATGTGGGGCATTTCGCGCTGCGAAAAGCTCATGGTTTTTCGGTCAAAAAACGCTTTTTGTCATAACCCCCTTTAATTCAGGCAATTGCAGGTTTGAAAAAGCTTTTTGTAAGTTATTGTGGTTCAGATATTTGGAAAGGCAAAAAATATAAGGCATATATTTTAAAATACAAGGCACTTATTTTAAAATA
>QAML01000100.1 GCA_003150315.1 Prevotellaceae bacterium
TATTTTAAAATAAGTGCCTTGTATTTTAAAATATATGGCTTGTATTTTTTGCGAGATGCCTTATGTTTTTTTTTCGGTGTGCGGAAGCGTCGGAAAACGTGCGGAATTTCGAATGAAAATTCCAGCTTTGTCTGACGGCATAAGCCGAATCAATGAGCTTATTCGTAACTTTGCATTTACTGACAAGGTTATGGATAGTAAAACATTCTTTGATTTCGTGAGCGCATCGGAGGCGCGGGAAGCTATGAACCGCCTTGGCGCGCAGGAAACGGACTTCGTGTTTGTCATTGACTATCTTCGCAAAAACTGTGTGGTTGTGCCTTTGGCGGAGGTCAATGTAGCGCAGCTTTGCTTTGATTTCCCGAATGCGCAAAGGGTTGGACATCGCAATGTGGAGAACACCGCCCGCGTGGTGTGGCAACCGCAGTTTCCGCCTTACGCCTCTTACGAACGCGCTTTCGAATGTGTGAGGAGCAACATACTTCGCGGCAACAGCTATTTAGTGAATCTCACCGCCGAGATTGAGGTGAAAACAAATCTTACGCTTCAAGAAATTTTTTATCGCTCACATGCCCCATACCGTCTGTGGATGAACAACCGCTTTGTGTGCTTCTCGCCCGAAACTTTTGTGCGCATCGACGCGCAGGGAACAATCAGTTCCTATCCCATGAAGGGCACGATTGACGCAACTATCCGCAACGCCGCCGAAGTGTTGGAGAACGACGGGAAAGAAGCCGCCGAGCATGCCACTATAGTGGACCTGATACGCAACGACCTGAGTATTGTTGCCGACAAAGTGCATGTGGAACGCTATCGTTACCTTGATTTGATAGAAACAAACTGCGGGCGTATTTTCCAAACTAGTTCCGAAGTGGCGGGACGGCTTCACGGCTGTTGGCAGAGCCGTTTGGGAGACATTGTGTTCTCGCAGCTTCCTGCAGGTTCTATTACCGGTGCGCCCAAACCCGAGACAATGCGGATAATTGCCGATGCCGAAAACTATGAAAGGGGTTTCTATACAGGGGTAATGGGATGTTATGCCGGCGGAAAGCTCGACAGCGCGGTAATGATAAGGTTTGCCGAAACTCGCGAGGGAAAACTGTTTTTCAAGGCGGGAGGCGGAATAACGTCAAAGAGTGAATGCAGAAAAGAATACGAAGAATTAAAACAGAAAGTATATGTGCCGTTTTGTTGAAACCATAAGGCTGCAGAATCATGAGCTTTGCAATATTGCCCTACACCAATTGCGTTACGAGAATACGGCTCGGCGGTTCTTCGACAGTGGTTACGCTCTTGAAGATATTGCGAAAGTTGCCTCGCAATTCTCCGAACGCGGCGGCGTTAACAAGATTCGCATTGTTTACGACGAGAGTGGAGTGGTTTTTACCTCATGCGAACCGTACACAATGAAGAATATAAAAACTTTGCGGCTTGTAGAGTGCAACGATATTGACTATACATATAAATATGCCGATCGCAGCGAACTCGACAAGGCAATGACCATGCGCGGAAACTGCGACAATGTGGTGATTGTGAGAAACGGTTTGCTTACCGACACTTCTTATACCAACATTGCCCTATATGACGGAAAACATTGGCTTACTCCCGCGCATCCTCTCCTGAGGGGCACGGCTCTGATGCG
The DNA here is from genome assembly GCA_003150315.1 of Prevotellaceae bacterium. Taxonomy (GTDB): domain Bacteria; phylum Bacteroidota; class Bacteroidia; order Bacteroidales; family Bacteroidaceae; genus UBA6398. The sequence continues at coordinate 1,643 of QAML01000100.1, forward strand.
CTTGCTCGACGAAGAAAAACTCGTGAGCGCAGATATAAAAGCGGACGACGTGAGAAAGTTTTCCCGTTTGGCAATGTTCAACGCCATGATAGATTTCGGGGAAATGGTGCTTCCTGTGGAAAATGTGAGTTGTGATTAGTTCAAAACTCCAATTGCGGCGCACTGTCGGGCACGTAGGTGCTGCGAATCCGCCACGCCGGAGGGTAAGAATTGTTCAGGCGTGAACCAACATTGTTGGCAAAACCAAGAGGCAGGTTACGGTAGGAAACTGTTACCCATCCGCGCGGTGCGTAAACCGTGGGGGGAATGCTTTCGCCGCGAAGAAATTTTATGGCATCGGAATAGTTGAGGCTGATGTCGGGAAAAGCCTTACGGTTGAGGCACGAACTGAGCGCAAGATCCGGTGCGGGAACGAATTGTGGTTTGGGCTTTCGTGCGGAGTTGGAAAACTTTGCCGGTTTTTCCGTACAAACGCGCACTCCGGCGCATATCACGTTCAACTTCTCGGAAATGGCGGCGTAGTCATCGGCAAACGCTTTGCGCAAAGCGGTGATTCCGTCTTTTGATTTATGGAAATCGAAATTCTCTTTACAGTTAATCCATTCCGCAAAACCGTCAGCACTAACGATTTCAGGCTTTTTCTTTTTGCTTTTGCGGTTTTCGGCGGGCGGAGTGTCGGATGTTTTTTTCAACAGAGCAAGAAAGAAACCTTCGCCGCGCGTTTTGTGGGGGAAGAAATGGTAAACCGGCAGATTTCTTCCCGTTGTGTCGCCGCAAATGTGCCAGTCGGCATCGGTTTCAAGGTTTATGATTTCCGCTCCAAGCTCGTTGGCAATGAACAAAACGTTTTCCTCGTCCTCCCTGCGGTTAAAGGTGCACGTACTATAGATTATGTATCCGCCCTTTCGCAATGTAGACCAAATGGTACGCAGTATGTCGCGCTGGCGTTGCACACAATTTTCCACATTAGCCTTACTCCATTCCGAACGCGCCGTTTCGTCTTTGCGGAACATGCCTTCTCCCGAACACGGAACGTCGGTTGCTATTAAATCAAAGAAACCTGCGAGACCGTCAAAGGCTTCAGGAAAGTCGGACGTTACTATAATGTCGGGATTTCCCCATTTTGCCAGATTCTCCGTGAGCACCGCAGCACGCTTGGAAAGGGGTTCGTTTGAAACAAGCAGCCCGCCTTTCATTGAATTTCGTATCATGATGCTCTTACCTCCCGGAGCGGCGCAAAGATCCAGCGCACGGTCAATGCGGATGTCCTTTTGTATGTAATTAAGAGCCTTTTCCACAAACATGGACGAGGGCTCCTCTACATAATATGCCCCGGCGTGCAAAAAAGGATCGAAAGTGAAACGCGGACGACTCTTCAGGTAAAAACCGTTTGAGGTCCATTCCACCCTTTCTGCGTTGTCGGGTATAACTACTCCCGTTTTCTGCATCTTTTCTGCGTTAATGTGGATGCCGAGTGAGGGTTCCGAGTCGAGAGATGCGAGAAATTCTTCGCTTTCTCTGCCGAAAATCGAAACGGAAGTCTCAAGAAAATCCTTAGGTATGGGAGTGTTCATCGTTTTGTGGGCTTGTCTGTTTATTTGCGAGTGAAAGTTACGAAATCAAACGGCTTTTCGTTTTTCTCGTCTGCTTCGTGGTGTTCGCGTTCCGCCTCGTTCCAGTCCTGTAAATTGATTTCTGGGAAAAAAACATCGGCATTTTCCGGCGTGGCATGGACATAAGTAAGCTCCAACCGCGAAGCGAGCGGATAAGATTCGGCATAAACCGAAGCACCTCCCATAACGTACACTTTTTCTGCTTCGTGGCAGTGCGAAAGAGCCTCGGAAAGTGAAGCATATACATCGCAGCCCTCAATACTACTCACTGTGCGGCTCACAACTATGTTGCGGCGGTTGGGAAGTGCCCCCTTGGGTAGCGACTCATAGGTTTTGCGTCCCATGAGTACCGTGTGTCCCGTGGTGAGATGCTTTAAGTGTTTCAAATCTGCCGAAAGGCGGTAAATAAGTCTGTTCTTGTATCCGATGGCGCGGTTATCAGCCACCGCTGCAATGATTATAATTTCCGGCATAAGGGATGTTGTGCGTTGTTAAACCGATACGGCTGCTTTTATGTGCGGCCAGGGATTATAGTTTTCCAGTTCGAAGTCTTCGAATTTGAAGTCGAAAATGTTTTTTACTTCGGGATTGAGCTTCATTGTAGGCAAAGGGCGCGGCTCGCGAGCCAGTTGTATTTTGGCTTGTTCTATGTGGTTTAGATAAAGATGCGTGTCGCCTGTGGTATATACGAAATCGCCCGGTTCAAGTCCCGTTACCTGCGCCGTCATAAGGAGAAGCAGTGAGTAAGAAGCAATGTTGAACGGAACGCCAAGGAATGTGTCGGCACTGCGTTGGTAAAGTTGCAGACTTAAACGCCCGCCCGCCACATAATATTGGAAAAGAATATGACAAGGTGGGAGATTCATTTTGTCAAGGTCCGCCACGTTCCACGCGCTTACTATTATGCGGCGCGAATCGGGCGAATGTTTTATCATGTCCACGGCTTGTGAAATCTGATCTATGGTTCCGCCGTTATAGTCGTGCCATTTGCGCCACTGATAACCGTATATGTGTCCGAGGTCGCCGTTTTCGTCTGCCCATTCGTCCCATATCGACACTTTGTGGTCGTGGAGATATTTCACGTTGGTGTCTCCTTTCAAAAACCACAACAGTTCGTAGATGATTGATTTCAGATGTAGTTTTTTTGTTGTGAGCAATGGGAATCCTTTGCTCAAATCAAATCGCATCTGGTTGCCGAATACGCTGATTGTTCCGGTACCTGTGCGGTCGTCTTTGCGCACTCCTTCAGTCAGAATCCTATCAAGAAGGTCGAGATATTGTTTCATTTTCGTGTTCTGTTTTAATTTTCGTCGTCGCGATGGTTTCTGCAAATAAGATAGTCGCTTATGCCGATGCCGAAAACCACTATTCCGGCAACAGCTATAAGTCCTAATCCTACGTAAAGCGATATTAATGTAACGCCTCCGCCTATGCACATGTTTCTTATGGCATTGTCGCGGCGGTGCGTATAGTTTTGTTTTTTGTTTTGTTGCTTTGTCCGGTTGCTTTCCGCAGTGTTTTCGTCCGGACGAACGTTATAAGGTGTTTGATACAGGTCGTATTGCTTTGCTTTATTGCGATTACGCAATACATATCTTATAAGTAGTGCTATTATAAGCAGCGGAAACACAAAGAACAGGAAGATCATAATAAAAACTCCTATGCCTGCAAATCCACACATGGCATTAAAAATTTTGAAGGTTGAAAAAATATTGTCGTTCACGGCTTCATCGCCAAATTTATTTAGTTTCTGAATAAATCCTTTCGGTATGTGGGTTGAAACAACATAGTCCGATGTGTCGTCCAAAACCGTGTCGCTCGTAATGGTTACCGCTGTGTTTGTGTTTATTCCCGTTGTGTCGGTCGCGGTTGTCGCTGCTGCGCAGCATAGCGAGGCAAACATAAGAATAAAGGCAAAAAGATATTTCATTTCTGACGGATTGTTGATTGTATGCAAAGGTAGTCAAATTATTTTGCTAAATTCGCAAGCGTATTAAACTTATTATGATGAAAAAGACGATGATTGGCGCGCTGGTCGTAACCCTTGCCCTGGGCATGGGAAACACAGTTTGTGCGCAAAAGACCAAAGGCGGGGTGTTTGATCTTGCTAATTATGCGCTCCACGACGGAGGGGTTTTGAAAAAAGGCGTTAACGAGAGCTTCCAGGGTCTGGCTATATATAAGGAGTATATGGTGGGATTGTATAACGCGGGCTATGCGTCGCTTTACAAAATACATCCCGACGGAACGTTTGTGCGTTTGAGCACTTTCCCGCTTGGAAGTAATTCGAAATACAACCATGCCAATGTGGCAAACTTCGGTGTGGAGAAATATGCCAAGGGCGATGTGCTTCCGTTGTTGTATGTGTCGCAGACCAAAACGGACAAGGAAAAGAACATTACCGATGCCTGTTTCGTGGAAAGGATTCTTCCCGAGGGCAGGGCTGAACTTGTGCAGACCATATTGCTCGACAATCATAACGACTACTACGGTTGGGCTGTGCAATGGGCTGTTGACAAAAAGCGCAAGCGTCTCATTGGCTTCGGAAACACCATAGACAACAACAATCCCAAGAACAATTTCCGCATAATGGTTTTCAAACTGCCCACATTGAAGCAGGGAAAAACCGTGGTACTGAAAAAGGAAGACATAATAGAGAATTATCTCATTCAGGACTATGACAAGTCGTATCCTCACGTACAGATAGGACAAGGCGGCGTAGTTGCGGGAAACTGTCTCGTAATGCCCACGGGCGTAGGCTCTTCACAGTATCCCAGCGTGATTTATTCGTGGGATTTGAAGAACAAGAAAATGGTGAGTGTGCTTAACATGCAGAGCGAGGTGCCGTTTGAGTTCGAAGACTGCGACTTTTTCCAAAACAAGATGTACATACAGTGCAACGAGGGTGCGCAGGGCAGAATGAAGATAATGGAATGGAAGGATAAAAAGTGATTTTTCCACTCAAAAACAACGCTTAAAAACAAGCCTTTGTAAGTTGTTGAAAATCAGAGGTCAATTTTTGCGAAAAATATAAGGCACTTATTTTAAAATAAGTGCCTTATATTTTAAAATACATGGCTTGTATTTTTCACAACAAGCCATGTGTTTTTTTCGGACATCGGAAAACGCCTTTTTTCGTATCGTTTTCCGTGCAAAATTCATGGGTTTACAAAAGAAGAAATCCCATGTTGCGCAAACTATCTGTTGCCGTACATGTGTTCGTAATACTTTTGGTAATCGCCCGAAGTAACTTCGCCAATCCATTTGCGGTTTTCCAGATTCCACAAAACGGTTTTCTCTATTCCCACGGCAAACGTGGTCTCGGGATACCAGCCCAGGTCTTTTTTTATCTTTGCAGGGTCAATGGCGTAACGCAGGTCGTGCCCCAGACGGTCGGTTACGTAGGTTATCAAGTCGTAGTTAATCCACGACAAGTCGTCGCTTTTGACCAGCAGACTGCGGAACTCCGGACGCTGCTCCATTGTGCGGCGAATGATGTCTATTATCAGGTGCACGATGTCAATGTTTTTCTGCTCGTTGTGCCCGCCTACATTATATATACTGCCGTCCGGTGCCTCGTTGACCACCAAGTCTATCGCTTTGCAGTGGTCGTCTACGTACAACCAGTCTCTTACGTTCAAACCTTTGCCATATACCGGAAGTTTCTTGCCTTCAAGTATGTTGTTGATGATTAAAGGTATGAGTTTTTCGGGAAACTGGTATGGACCGTAATTGTTTGAGCAGCGGGTAATGCTTACCGGAAAGTGGAAAGTGTCGCGATATGCACACACAATGAAGTCTGCGCTTGCCTTGGAAGCACTGTATGGGCTGTGGGGTGAGAGAGGAGTGTCCTCGCGAAAGAAACCTTCGGCTCCGAGTGCCCCGTAAACTTCATCGGTTGAAACCTGATGGAAACGCACACCCTTGCGCCATGTGGGATAGCCGCTCGCATCCTTCCCGGTGTTCCATGCCTTGCGTGCACAGTCCATGAGGTTCTGCGTGCCGAGGATGTTGGTGGTTAGGAAAACCTGCGGATTTTCTATACTTCGGTCCACGTGGCTTTCTGCAGCAAAGTTCACAACCACGTCAAAGTTATGCTCTGCAAAAAGGTTCGAAACAAGGGCGCGATCACCAATGTCGCCACGCACAAAAAAGCATCGCTCGTTGTCGATGTCGTTTTTTATGGTGCCAAGGTTGCCGGCGTATGTAAGCGCGTCCAACACCACGATTTTTATGTCCGTGTGCTTGCGCAGCATATACTTTATGAAATTTGCGCCGATGAATCCGGCGGCTCCCGTAACAAGATACGTTTTCATGTCTTCCTGTTTATGATGTATGTTTAGTATTGTACAAAGTTATACAATTTCGCAGATTAAACCCGTTTTTCATTGGAAAACATGTTTCTCGGGTTGATTTTTCACGAAAGAGGGGAGCGACAATGTGCAAAACAATAAAGGCAGCGGAAACATTTGATGTGTTCCGCTGCCTTTGAACCATTGCCGGGAACGCAGGGCACATGTCCTGCGTTATTTTCTTTCCGGAATTTATTTCACTGCAATCTTGAACGATTTCTTGCCTGTTGCAACAACGTAGATGCCGTTAGCAAGGCTGAACGAACCGTTTTTGCCACTGTAAACAAGCTTGCCGTCGGTGGTGTAAACGTTAACCGTGGCTTTGTAGCCGTTAACGGAGACAATGTTACCGTTTACGCTCACGCTTTCTGCGTTATCGGTGGCATTGTTTATGGCATTTACGCCTGTTTCTTCAATGTTCTTGAATTTGTTCCAGCACTCGTTTGCGCGGAAAGCCGCTGTCATTCCTGCGGGAACGTATAACACGCAGTTTTCTGTGTCTACACCGTCGAAAGCAGATGCACTCGGATTTCCCACTATGTCGCGCGTGATGCTTTTAAGATTCTTGCAATTTCCGAAAGCAAGGGAATCGATGGCATAGATGTAGGGAATGCTGAGGGTTTCAAGCGAGTCGCAGCCTAAGAAAGCCTTTGCGCCTATGCTGCCGTCCGTGCTGTCGTTTGAGAGAACCGTTGCGCTTTTGATTTCAGAGTTTGCGAAAGCGTTTTCGCCTATTGTTCCGAGGTTTTCGGGCGTTACCACGGATTTCATCTTTGAATCGGCGGCTGCGTTGCCGCTTACCATAATAACATCGTCGGGAACTATGTATTCGGATTCCTTGGCAAAGGGATAGAATATGAGGACTTTTCCGTTTTTGCTGTACATTGCGCCGTCCACGGATTTGTAGTAAGTGTTTCCGTCTGCAATGTTAATGGCGGAAAGGTCCTTGCAGTTTGCGAAATAGTCTTGCAGTCCCACCAACTTGAGGGTTGCCGGAACGCTCACAGCCTTAAGTCCGGCGCAATTATTAAAGGTTTCTTTTGCAAATGTCTCTGTTCCTTCGGGAATGGTATATTCTTCTGCGCGTGCGGAGGGATAGATGAGAAGTTCTTTGCCGTCGGCTGTGAACACAACTCCGTCAACAGATTTATAGCTCGAGTTTCCCGAAGCAACATTCACGTCGGTCAGAGCGTTGCAACCCGGAAATGCGAGGTTGTTAGCCATATTGACGGGAACGTTTACCTTTTCGAGATTGCTGCAATTCTGAAATGACTGCATGTTGAATATTAAAACTCTCGTGCTTTCGGGAATGGTGTATTCCTTATCGGTTTTTGCGGCGGGATATTTAACGAGAACTATTCCGTTCTTTGTGAAGAGAACTCCGTTGTCGCCTTTATAATTGCTGTTTTGGTAGTTCACATAAAAACCGGAGCATTTGTCCATGCCGTCAAGCGCGTTGCTTCCGATTGTTGCCACATTTTGGGGAATGTAGAGCGTTTCTATGCTTTGGCAGTTATAGAGTGCGCTGTCGCCAATCTCTTTCACAGCGGCGGGAATGGATATTTGCGCAAGATTCTTGCAGTTCTTGAATGCCTTGGCTTCTATGCTGCTCACGCTTTGAGGTATTTCAACGCTTTTGAGCGAGGTGCAGCCGTTGAAGAGTCCTTCTTTTATTTCGCTTATTCCGTCGGGAATGCTGACTGATTCGAGACTTTCGCAACCCGAAAAGACATTGGTGAAAATGTTCTTTACGTTCGAGGGGATGTCTATGCTTTTGAGCGATGTGCAGTTCTGAAATGCGTTGCCGCCGAGCATTATGACGCTTGAAGGAATGGTTACCGAGGCAAGCGAGTCGCAGTCCTTGAATGCGTTGAAGGGAATGATTGTTACGTTGTAGTCTTTGTCGTTGATGCTTACGGTTGCTTCAATGTCGGCTTCCTTTATGCTTGTGTCTTCAGCCTGTGCGGTGGCTGTGGAAGCGGCTTCGGAAAGCACCGAGTAGGTTATGCCGTTTTTGGTAACGGACTGTGCCGACAGACTGCCTGCCAACAGTGTGATGAGAGGCAGCACTAACATGGTTTTGAGCTTTGTAGAATCAAATGCCATAGGTTTATGTTTTAGGTTTTCGGAAGTCCCCCGTTCCGAAATTTAACTTCAAATCTTACTAATTCTTCTTTAGTTGAAATGTGTAGGGGGATTTGTGCGCGTTGATGGAGAAAGCGCGGCAGTACACATTCAATTGTTACACGTTTCGGTTTGACCTTTTCTTTCAAAATGAAAGCGTAACCGTAAAAATATATGCAAAATTACAGAAATATGTTTTTAAGCTCCGCCAAAAGGCGGAAATTTCAAGAAAAAGCCGTTGTTAGTTGAAATTAAGGCGAAAGATTTGCAACACGACATTGCAAATGAATGCGCAAAGCCGAATGCGAACCCATGAAATCGCAAAGAAAAAACGTGGTTTGCGCGCGCAAAAAAACATACATGGCTTGTTGTAAAAAATACAAGCCATATATTTTAAAATATGTGCCTTGTATTTTAAAATAAGTGCCTTGTATTTTCGACGTTTTCAAGTATGTGTTTTCCAGCAACTTACAAATGTCGGTTTTTGAAGGCATTTTCAACCCGGAAAAACCGCGTTTTTAGGAAGATGAATTGCGTTGTTTCGGGAAATTGGTTGATGAAAATGTTTGTGTATTTGCGCCGAAAAACTAAATTTGTAATGTAATATGAATGTTTACATGCAAATACTTATTAATATGGTCTCGAAAATAACCAAACCGCTCTTTGCCCTTTTGGCAATAATGTTTACCGCTTCCGTGTCGGCACGCAGCTCTGCAACATACGGAGAAGATTATACCGCTCCCGATAGTTCGCTGATAACCCACGCCGTTGTGAAAGAATTTCCAATGGAAGCAAAACCCACATACACTGTTACGGTGAACGGGAAAAAGGTCGGGCTTTACAACGACATGAGTCATTGGGGCGGAGTGGTGAACTTTGGAAGTTTCGAGTTTAAGAACGGAAAGGAAATAACCATTCGCATTACCTATGCGGGAGATATGAAAAGCTATGAGGTGCTTCCCATAAAGAAACTCGACCTTTTGAAGGTGAAGAAAACGGGAAAGCGCACCATAGAAATAAAAACCAGCCGGGCAGATCAGAACATAACGGTGATTGTGAACGGAGAACCCAAGAAAGATGTGCTGCATCTTTTCTGCAACAGCGTGGATGTGAAAGCCCCTGCGGTGCCCGATTCAAAAGGTTACCATTGCTACGAGAACATGAAGCTGCATTACTTCGGTCCCGGCTTTCATGATTTGAAAAAGATTTTCAAAGACAGGGACATGCTGGTGCTTAACGACGGCTGGAAGGTTTACATAGCCGGCGGTGCGGTGCTTTACGGTCGCATAGGGCTTTGGGGTACAAACAAAGGCACTAAAGTTTACGGACGCGGCATGGTTTATAACGACACCAACAATGCCCGTGTGATTTTCGAGGCAAACGAATGCAAAGGTGCCGACGTAGAGGGCGTTTTGTTCCATTGCCACCGCGCGGGAGTTTGGCAGGTGGTAATAAATCACTGCCGGAACGTGGAGTTTAAGGGAGTTAAGATTCTCTCCACCCGATATGCTTCGACCGACGGGTTGGACATTGTGAACAGTCAGCAATGTGCTTTCTTGAATACCTTTATCCGCGCCAACGACGACGCAATAGCCATAAAAGGTCTCGATTCGCGCAAACCGGCAGAGTGTCCTCCCACAAGCAATCTCACATTCTGCGGCATGCAACTTTGGAATGACTGCAACTGTGCCATGGGTATTGGCGCGGAAAACCATTGCAGTCTGTACGAAAACATACGTTTCATGAACAGCAGCATACTTTTCAGCTATGACGACCCTGACTATCACGAAACTCTCGATGAGCGCGCGGCTTTGACCATTTGCTGCATACACGGCACCCATTTCCGAAATATTTCATACGAGAATGTGGACGTTTATCACTGCGAGCGTCTTATTGCTGCAGGATTCCAACCTTCGTTTTGGTTTGGTGCTTTGCCCGGCGACCAATCTACGGAGGGCAGCATGAGAAACATTAAATACCAAAACGTAAACTCCTATAACAACAGCGGAAGCACGATAGCCAATCAGATACATATTTACGGTTGGAACAAACAAGGCACGCCCGAAAAGAGTGTTGACGGCGTTTTGTTCGAGAATGTGAACATAGAAGGTCGGAAAGTTTCCTCGCTCGCGGACAAACATTTCCTGTTAGGTCCGAATGTAAAGAACGTGGAGTTCAAATAATAAATGCCCCGGGCTATTATATTTTCATTAACTTTGCAGGAATAACCAAACAGGCTTTTAATGAGAATAGACATAATAACCGTTTTGCCCGAGATGCTCGAGGGCTTTGTAAACGTATCGATACTTGCCCGCGCACAGAAGAAAGGGCTGGTGGATATTCATGTTCATAATCTTCGCGATTACACGGAGGACAAGCACCGCAGGGTTGATGATTATCCTTTCGGAGGTTTTGCCGGAATGGTAATGAAGTGTCAGCCCATAGATGCCTGTATAAGCAAGCTTAAAAGCGAACGCCATTACGACGAAATAATATTTACAACGCCCGACGGAGAACAGTTTGACCAGAAAATGGCTAACGACTTGTCAATGCTCGAGAATATAATAATTCTTTGCGGACATTATAAAGGCGTGGACTATCGTGTGCGCGAACATCTCATAACCAAGGAAGTAAGTATGGGCGACTTCGTGTTGACAGGAGGCGAGATAGCCGCCGCAGCTATGGCAGACGCTATAACAAGACTTGTGCCGGGAGTATTGAGCGACGAACAGAGCGCATTGTCCGATTCGTTTCAAGACAATTTACTCGCTGCGCCCGTTTATACCCGCCCTGCAGACTACAAAGGTTGGAAAGTTCCCGAAATATTGCTCAGCGGGCACGATGCAAAAATAAAAGCGTGGGAAATAAGTCAGTCGCTGGAACGCACAAAAAAGCTGCGTTCCGATTTGCTTGAGGACTGAAAACGTTTGTGTACCCGATGTCCTTGCTGTTGCGGCTCGCCGTTATTTCATAAACACGAAATAAACAGCTGCCACGAGACATGCGAATGCTGCAATATGATTCCAATGCAGACTTTGTCCATGGAAGAGCAAATTGGCTATGACTGCGAAAACCACAAGACTGACGCATTCCTGAATAACCTTTAACTGCACAAGCGAAAAAGGTCCGCCGTTTCCGTCAAAACCTATACGGTTTGCAGGCACTTGGCAACAGTATTCGAAAAAGGCTATTCCCCACGAAAACACAATGACTCCGATTAAAGACCAATGGCTGCTGATTCCTGTTTGCTGCAATTTAAGGTGCCCGTACCAGGCAAACGTCATGAAAACATTGCTTAGCAGCAAAAGCAATAAGGTATAAACTCCATTCATATATAATATAGCGGTTAGAATTACAAAAATCAGGGTTCCGATGTGGCGGAACCCTGGTTTTTTATTAGTAGTGATGTAAAGTTTGTTTTGAATCAATTGTTGAAATACGGTGCTTCCGAAGTGCGCGATGCCACTTTATCTTCAACATAAGGCCAGCCGTTGTTCCATTTCACCTGGTCGAGGAAAACACAACGCCCTTTGTCAGCTTCTTCTTTAAGATAGCCGTGATATATAATCCATGTCTGTCCTTTGTCATCCTCTACAAATTCAGCGTTGTGCCCCGGACCGGCAACGAAAGAGTCGCTTTGCAACATTGTTTCGCACTGATTGTTGAGCATGCTGCCTCCGTTTTTGTTCACGTAGGGACCAAACAAACTTCTGGAGCGTCCGTAAACCACGTGATAGGTACTGTTTGCTCCTTCGCAGCAAGTACCTGCCGAACCGAACAGATAATAGTAGCCGTCTTTCTTATATATATATGACGCTTCCATGAGTCCGCCTGCAATTTGTCTCTTGCTTGCGCCCGGCATTACGCGCAACCCATCGTCTGTAAGCTGTATGATATAAATTCCCCAAAACGAACCCCATACAAGATACTTCTTGCCTCCGTCTTCAATGTAAAACTGGTCGATAGAGTTGTTCACGCCGATGGTTTCACTTGTAAACATAGCTCCTCTGTCCACAAACGGTCCTTCGGGACGCTCGGATGTTGCTACGCCAACGCCGCTTTTGTTTAACACACCCCATACACCGATTGCATAGTAAAGCACATATTGTCCGTTTATATAGTTTATGTCCGGCGCCCACATCACTGCGCTTACAGTGTTTCCGCTACTGTTTTTATAAGCGACGTATGGATTTACGGTGCGGGGGCGTGTGGCTTCAGAGAAAGCCGTTCCCACAAACATCCAATCGATTAAGTTTCGCGAACGATAGATTGGCATGTTGCGCGTATCCTCTGTACCGTAAAGATAAAAGTATCCGTCGTTGGCTTTGATTATCGTAGGGTCGGGGACAGACTGTTTTATTATCGGGTTGGAGAATGTAAGTCTTTTTGCGTTGTTTTCCGCATTGACCGTAACAAATCCTGCCAACATTATAATGGTTGCAAATAATATTTTTTTCATGTTCCTTTGAAATTGAAATAGTGTTCTTGGTTTGGAAAAGTGTTATGTTGTTATTTTTTCTTGGATTTCTTGAAATAAGGAGCAGGAGCTTCTTTCGCAGGTACTCCTCCGTCAATATAAGGCCAGCCGTCTTTCCATTTTACTTGCGACATGAAAACCATACGACGCTTCTCGGGCTCTTTTCTAAGGTAACCGTGATAGATAATCCAGGTTTGTTTCTTGTCATCTTCCATAATTTCAGCATTATGTCCCGGACCTGCCACAAAATCATTGCCTTTTATGAGAGTATCATACTTGCCATCGAGAATACGTTCGCCGTTTTTCGTAAGATAAGGACCGAATAGGCTCTTGGAACGCCCGTACATTAAATGATATTTACTCTTCTCGCCCTCGCAACAGGTTCCCACCGAACCGAAATAGTAATAGTAGCCTTTACGTTTGAGAATGTAAGAACCTTCTGACTGATTGCCGCAAATTTGTTGCTTTTTCGCGCCCGGCATAATGTTTAAGCCGTCGTCTGTAAGCTGTATGATATAAATTCCACGGAACGAACCCCAGACAAGATACTTTTTGCCGCCGTCTTCAATGTAGAACTGGTCAATTGAGTTCTGTACTCCGATTTCGCGAGAGTCTATTAGTTTGCCGTGATCGGTGAATGGTCCTTCGGGTTTGGGAGCTGTTGCCACGCCAATGCCGCTATCCCATTCTTTTCCCCACAATCCAATTGTATAGTAAAGCACATATTGTCCGTTAATATAGTTAATGTCCGGAGCCCACATCATTCCTGCGGGAACATAAGGTCTCACGGTGTGGGGACGTGTCTCGTTGGTGAAAGCTGTTCCTATAAAAGTCCAATCCGTAAGGTTCTTGGAGCGATATATAGGCATGTTGCGCGTGTCTTCTGTGCCGTAAAGATAAAAATAACCGTCGGCAGCCTTAATAACTGTGGGATCGGGCACAGATTGCGGTATTATGGGATTGGTGAAAGTCGGTTTTTTATCTCCGTTGTCTGCAAGTGTGGGAGATATAGCAAACATGGTCGCTAATATACCGGTTAGTATGGTTTTTTTTTTTCATGGTTCTTATCTGATTATTACTTTCTTTCCGTTGTGAATGTATATTCCGCCCTTCTTAGGTTCTATAACTTTTATACCCTCTATGGTGTAGTATGCGCCATCTTCGTCATCGTCTCTTGCTATTGCGGGATTGTTTATGCCGGTAAGCCTTTTGTCGAATTCTTTTATGTTCTTGGCCTCTCTCCAACCTGTACGGAATTTATAGGACGTGCCCTCCGGAATGAAAAGCGTATCGCAATAAGTGAAATATCCACTTTTGATTGCCGGTGCACTGGTCCATTCCACATAGTATTGTTCAATTGAGTCGCCTTTGAAGGTATAGTTGCCGATTTTTCTCAATTTCTCGGGCATATAAACGTATTTCAGTTTTCCGCAATCGGCAAATGCGTAGTCGCCAACGCTGTTAAGGTTGCTAAGTTTCAGAGTATCGAAGCACTTTACGCCTTGGAATGCAGAATCGGCAATAATTGTTATGTTGGGAGACAGAGTAAAGTCGGTTAACTTCGTACATCCTGCGAAAGTTTTGAAGCGTATTTCCGTTATGTTCTTGGAAATTTTTGCGCTTGTAAGGTTTTGGCAATAAGCAAAAGCCTGTTCGCCGAGATATTTCACCGAATCGCTCATGGTTATTTGTTTCAAGGCGTGCGCATCTTTGAAAGCGTGGTCGCCAATACTGTCAACATTTGCGGGAATATTAATCTCCGACATTTTCTGACAGGCAGAAAAAGCATCGTGTCCTATGTGTTTCACACTTTCAGGGAGTGTAACTTTACCCAATCCCGTGCAGCCCATAAAACCACAGGCATCAATTTTTGCAACCGAGTCTCCAAAAGCAAAAGTTGTGAGTTGGGGGCAGTCGTAAAACGTTCCCACACCTATTTTTCTTATGTTGTTTTTAATGGAGTCTGCCATTGTGATTTTTTTGAGCGATGTGCAGTGGTCGAACATGCCGTCGGGCATTTCGGTGAGCTGACATCTTATTGCGGCAACGCTCATTCCTGTACAACGCATGTACACATTCTTGCCCAAATGTTCCACACCTGCGGGAATGGTTCCCGTTCGCAGTCCCGTGCAACCGGCAAAAGCCCAATCGCCGAGCTTTTTGAGCGTGGCGGGAAGGGTTATCGAGCCGATGGTTTCGCATCCCTCGAAGGCTGCATCGCCTATTTCTTCCACGGTTGACATCATAAAGGAAACCGTGTTTATTTTCTTGCATCCCTGAAACGCACCGTTGCCAATTCTTTTCACTGACGAGGGAATGCTGACGGAGGTTATTCCGTCGCAGAAAGAAAATGCGTAGTCGCCAATGACATCCACGCTGTAAGTTTCGCCTTCATAATTTATAGAACCAGGAATCACAAGTCTTCCTGTGGCGTATGCCGTGGTTTCTTCCGTGGGAGCAAGTTCTGCGGTTTTGTTTTCGGCGTTCAGATAATAGTAAAAGTTGTTCACCTTTACCTTGTCTTGCGCCTGCGCATGGGATATTGCCATTGTTGCAGCGGCAAATGCAAGCAATAAGCCTTTGCCGCGTCTTAGCAGGTTGGGTAGTTTTTGTTTCATGTTGTTTGGTTTTGGATTGATGTTCGTTTTGATAATTTCAAGACTTAAGCAAAGCGAGAGCTTCTACGAGTTCGTCGTGGGTTTGTTGGGTTGCCGGTACGAGAGGCAGGCGGAGAATATTGTTTATCTTGCCTTCTATCGACAGCAGAGCCTTTATGCCCGACGGATTTCCGTTCACCGACATCAGCTTGTACATTGTGTTCAGTTTGCGGTGTATTTCCCTTGCTTCCGGTTCCTTTCCTTCGAGTTCCAGATGAACCATTTTCGAGAACAATTCCGTCAGCGAGTTTCCTATAACCGAAATCACGCCCACGGCTCCCAGTCCCATCAATTCATAAGTTATTGCATCGTCTCCGCTAAGCAGGTCGAAATCTTCGGGCTTGCCTTGCATAATGTCTTCAATTTGTGTTATGTTTCCCGAAGCCTCTTTAATGGCAATTATGTTTTGAAAGTCGCGAGCCAGTCGCAGCGTTGTTTCTGCCGTAATGTTCACACCCGTTCGCCCGGGAATGTTGTAGAGCACAATGGGAAGTTTGGAAGCTTTTGCAAGAGCTGAAAAATGCAGGTAAATGCCTTCCTGTGATGGCTTGTTATAAGAAGGCGCAGCCGAAAGAATTCCGTCAAAGCCAGTAAGGTCTGCGTTTTTTACGGTTTCCACTAGACGTGCGGTGCAGTTGTCGCTTATTCCTATCAGCAAGGGTATTCTGCGGTTCACTTTCTTTACTACCACGGATTTTATCTTCTCGGCTTCTTCGGGCGATATGCACGGCACTTCGCTCGTACTGCCTAAGACGCACATAAAGTCTGCGCCGTTATTTATTTGTTGCTCCACGAGATTTTCCAGAGTGGAGAAATCTATGGTTCCGTCCGTATTGAAAGGTGTTACCAACGCGATTCCCAAACCGCGAAAAGGGTTTTTGTTCATTTTATTGCTCTTGTTATATATTTCTTCCACTCGCAAAGTTAATAATAATTGCCCAAACCCAAGGCGTTTGCGCACCTAAAGCGGCGTTTTCCCGATGTTATTTTGCGCCGTTGCTCTTTGCGGGTACGCTGATATTGCATACATTTGTTTTCGCAAAACAAAAACATAAGCAAATGGAGGAGAAATTCATGCGCCGTGCGGTGGAATTGTCGGCGCAAAGCGTAAGAAACGGCGGAGGTCCGTTCGGGGCTGTCATTGTTCGGGACGGCGAGATTGTGGGAGAGGCTTCGAACAGTATTACAAAGGACAATGATCCCACGGCACACGCCGAAGTGAACGCCATTCGCCGTGCTGCGGCAAAACTGGGCACTTTCAATCTTGACGGGTGCGATATTTATACTTCCTGCGAGCCGTGTCCCATGTGTCTCGGGGCTATTTATTGGGCGCACCTCTCACATATTTATTATTGCAACACCCGTAAGGATGCCGCAGAGATAGGTTTTGACGACGATTTCATTTATCATGAGTTCAATGTGCCTTTGGAGGGGCGCAGCATACCTATTGAGCGCGTTTTGCCGGGAGAAGGCGATTACGTTTTCAGAGAGTGGAAAGATTCCGAGGATGTAAAGAGATATTAGAAAGCCTGTTGCGCTCTCTCGTGTGGGATAAGTGAAAAGAAACATCCCGTTTTGTGTACGCCGGAACTTGTCGGGCGGTGCGCAAAACGGGATGTGTGTTTTTACAGCGCGTTGATATTATTGTTCTTCCTTCATTTCGTCAATCTGTTTAAGTATTCCGTTGATACGTTTCATTGACTGCCTGTAATTGATAATGCCCAATGTAAGTCCTACAGCCAATCCCACTATTCCGCCATAGATTACTCCGTGGGTAAAGTCGGAACATGCGTTTCCCGAAAGGTAGTGGAAAAAAACTATGACCCACAGCACGAGGAACGGAATGGAAAATTTCAGCCAGTTGTTGCCGAAGCGTTTATATTTGATTATTTTTTTCCGGCACGGTGGGGCGACTTTTCTTTTTGCGGTTAAGCGAGATGCATGTGTTAAGGCTCACACGATATATCCGGCCTTTTATGTTGCTTATCTCGTCCTTCTCGGGCATTCCTTTCCGGAGATTAATCAGCGTTTCCTGAAACAAGTCCGCCACTTCATCGCTGTCTTTTGAAAACATGTAGCAAACGGTGTAAATGGTGCCCTTGTTTTGATTCACCATTTGCTCAAAGCGTTTTTGTTTGTAGTCCATTGCTTTTGTGTAGTTGTTTTGTTATATAAACGCTAATCACCACGAAAAAACTACGGTATATATCCAAAAAAATTCATTGCCTCAAAAATGTTTCCGCAGGGCGAAAACATGCCTCGTTTCCCTGAAAAATCATGATGTAACAGCACGCCGGAAAACACACATGGCTTGTTGTGGAAAATACAAGGCACTTATTTTAAAATATGTGCCTTATATTTCAAAATATATGCCTTATATTTTTCGCTTTTTCATATGTCTGAAACACAACAACTTACAAAAGCCCCAAAATCGACCTCCGAAAACCCGTTCCCGAAGCATCAGAATCGGGGCGTAAGGACATAAAAAATGCCGCATTCCCATGTGGAACACGGCATAATTATTGGATTTTTCGTTATATCAATATGCGAAGAGCGGATAGTTCTTCATTGTTTCAATAACCTTGGACTTGACGTTTGCTATAACCTTTGCGTCTTCGGGAGCATTGAGAACTTCCTCGATAAGGTCGGCAATCAAATCCATCATGTCTTCTTTTGCACCGCGAGTGGTGATGGCGGGAGTTCCGAGACGTATTCCCGAAGTCTGGAATGCGCTTCTTGTGTCGTAGGGAACCATGTTCTTGTTTACCGTGATGTTTGCGGCAACGAGAGCATTCTCTGCAACCTTTCCTGTAAGGTCGGGATATTTTGAACGAAGGTCAACGAGCATGGAATGGTTGTCTGTTCCGCCGCTCACAATGTTAAAGCCTTTTTGTATAAGCTGGTCGGCAAGACGCGCAGCGTTCTTCTTAACCTGCTTTGCGTATTCTGTGAATTCGGGTTGCAGATTCTCGTTGAATGCAACGGCTTTGGCAGCAATCACGTGTTCGAGCGGACCGCCCTGAATGCCCGGGAATACCGCACTGTTGAGCAATGTGCTCATCATTTTCACTTCGCCTTTCTTTGTGGTCAGACCCCATGGATTCTCGAAGTCTTTGCCGAGCAAAATAATACCGCCGCGCGGACCGCGAAGAGTCTTGTGGGTTGTAGAAGTAACGATGTGGGCGTATTCAAGAGGGTTGTTGAGCAAATGAGCGGCAATGAGACCTGCAGGGTGAGCCATGTCGATCATGAGCAAAGCACCTACGGAGTCGGCAATTGCACGCATGCGTTTGTAATCCCAGTCGCGAGAATAAGCAGAACCGCCGCCGATGATGAGTTTCGGCTTGCACTCGTGAGCTTTCTTCTCCATGTCGTCATAATCCACCCTTCCGGTTTCGGGATTAATGTTGTAGCCCACGGGATTATAGAGCACGCCCGAAGTGTTAACCTTTGAACCGTGTGAAAGATGTCCTCCCTGACCGAGGTTAAGCCCCATGAAAGTATCTCCGGGCTTCAACACGGCGAGCAAAACGGCTGCATTGGCCTGCGCACCCGAGTGGGGCTGCACGTTGGCGTATTCGGCACCGAAAAGTTTCTTTACTCTTTCGATTGCAAGGGTTTCCACCTGGTCAACAACCTGGCAGCCTCCGTAATAACGGTGTCCGGGATATCCCTCGGCGTATTTGTTAGTAAGATAAGACCCCATAGCTTCCATAACTTCGGGGCTTACAAAATTTTCGGAGGCAATGAGTTCCATTCCTTCCAGTTGGCGTTGGTGTTCAGCTTCAATGAGCTTGAAAATCTCCGGGTCTCTATTCATTTTTTGTATAGTGGTTTTATTGTTTTTAATGTTTCTTCTTTAATCGGTTCGCCGGTTATTTAATCAGTTTGCCGGGATCGATTGTTTGTTCTTTCTCGCAGTAGTGGCAACGTATTATTCCGTGTTCCTTGTCCACCACCTTAAACCTCGTGGTCATGGGTTCGTGATTGGTAATACACTTTGGATTCGCGCATTTTACTATGCCGTGCAATTCGTCGGGCATTACCACCTGACGTTTTTCGCAAACTTCGTATTCTTTTATGACGTTCAGCGTAACATTCGGGGCTATTACCGAAAGTTGGTTGAGTTCCTGATCGGAGAAATAGCGGTCGCTGACTTTTATGATGCTTTTGCCGCCTTTCATCTTGAGACTGCCCACGTTATAGCCGAATATCATTTCGCTTTTCAGGGTGTCGAGGTGCAGGAGAGACATTACCTGAAACAGTTTGTCCGAAGGTATGTGGTCTATCACGGTTCCGTTTCTCAATGCGGGTACCATTATTTCCTGCTTGTTGTTTGTCTTTCCCATGATGTTGCGTAGTTTTTTGTTCACATTAGTATTGTCTTGTCATTACGAATGTCGTCGAGTGAAAGTCCGAGCGCATTGCAGATAAGAGCTTCGCGAGTGTACAGACCGTTTTGCGCCTGTTGAAAATAATATGCGTGAGGATCGTTGTCTACATCGGGCGAAATTTCGTTCACTCGCGGCAGCGGGTGGAGTATTTTCATTGTTTTTTTACACTTGCGCAACATTTCGCGGCGCAGGATGTACACGTTTTTCACGCGCTCGTATTCCATGAGATCGGTGAAGCGTTCGCGTTGCACACGTGTCATATATAATATGTCGGCATCGGCTATCACGTCTTCGTTGAACTCCGATGTTTCGGTATATTCTATGTTGTTTTCTTTGCAGAACACCTTGTACTCCTCGGGCATCTCAAGAACTTTCGGAGCAATGAAGTGGAATGTGGAATTGAAATGCCTCATAGCCATGAGCAGAGAGTGAACTGTGCGTCCGTATTTGAGATCTCCCACGAGATAAATCTTCAAACCATCGAGTTTGCCCTGTGTCTTTTTAATGGAATAAAGGTCGAGCATGGTTTGTGAAGGGTGCTGGTTTGCGCCGTCTCCCGCGTTCAGAATGGGACGCCGCGAAACTTCGGCGGCATAAGTGGCTGCTCCTTCGAGAAAGTGGCGCATCACAATGACATCGGCATAGTTTGAAACTATTTGTATTGTGTCGTTGAGCGTTTCGCCTTTCGAGGTGGATGTAACCTTGGGGTCGTTGAATCCCACAACCTTTGCACCGAGTCGCACAGCCGCCGTTTCAAAACTCAAACGGGTGCGCGTTGACGGTTCAAAGAACAAAGTGGCGACTACCTTGCCGTTGAGGATGTTTCTGTTGGGATGAGCTTCAAACTCTGCCGTCATTTCGAGCAAATGCTCTATTTCCTTTTTCGGAAGGGTCTCTATTGTAACCAGGTCTTTGCCTGTCTTCCTTGCCATGATGGTTTCTGTTTACATGTTTGAATGCAAATTTACTATAAATTTCTAAGGCGTGGAAAAAAGCGGAGCTAAAAAGGCGGGCGACGGTGCGGCGCGGTTGGAATGGTATTGTGCGGTTTGCATTTCGCAAGCGAAAAAACAAAGTTTCGTGTGCCGTTTTTTCATGATTTTGACGCTTGTTTCGGAAGCCGTTTCAGGACGTGCAAAAACACACATGGCTTATCGCAAAAAATACAAGCCATATATTTTGAAATAAGTGCCTTGTATTTTAAAATAAGTGCCTTGTGTTTTTCGTCTTTATAAGTCTTTGAAAAACAGTGGTATGGAAAAGCGTTTCAAAACACCCTTTTTGTGCCGTTTTTCAGGGCGTTCCGGAAGCCCGGGATGCGGCGTGCCGAAATGTACGGACCCTATGGCAATTTCTTTTGCCCGAACAGCCGAATCCCATGCAGTTTGTCTGTGAAAACGTGCGTTTTGTCGATTTTTTTTGCGAAAATGTGGTGTGGGGGTTAAACTTTTACTTACTTCGCATTGTCTAAGTTGTGAAAGTTCCAAAAGGGCGGAACATAATAAATAACAATAAAAGACGAGTTGATCATGAAAAAGATGATATTTGCAGTGCTTGCCTTTACGACAGTATCGTTCAGCGGGGCATGGGCACAGGATGAAGCAAAGAACAAAACTAATCGAGAGGAAATGCTCAAGAACATGGTTTCGAAGCAGGCGGACAAACTTGCCGAGGATATGAAACTTGGCGATTCCAAAGCGGCAGATTTCAAAAAACTCTTCGAAGAGTACAAAAACAAGGAAGTGGCTCTGAAATTTTCAGGCAAAAAGGCAAAAAACAATGCCGACAACAAAGAAAAAGGCAAGCGTGAAAAAATGACCGATGCCAAAGCCGACAGCCTGATGACCGCTTCGTTTGAAACTCAGGAAAAGGAACTTCAGCTGCGTAAGGAGTATTACTCAAAATTCAAGGCTCAGATAGGTGCGGCAAACGCATATAAGGTGATTTCTCCGCGTCCTCAGATGATGTTCGTACCACAAGGTCGCCCTGGTAACGGACGCGGTGGTTTCGGCGGAGGCAGAGACGGACGACCCGGAGGCAACTTCGGCTCACCGCGCGACATGGGCGGCGATTTCTGACAAACAACGAAAGAAAACAAGACGTAATAAAAGAATATTTATAAGGTTTGTGTGTATTTTTCTACTCCGCCTGCGCCGTGATGGCGCGGACGGAGTTTTTTATATGTAATTGTATGTACTGTAAGGTTTAATCGGAAAATTATTATTACCTTTGCATTCGATAAAATAAAACATATCCGCGTGAAGATAAAGGATGTCATTGCGACCCTTGAGCGTTTCGCGCCTCTGCCGCTGCAAGACGGCTTCGACAATGCAGGCTTGCAGATTGGACAAACGGAGGCGGAAGTTTCAGGGGTCTTATTGTGTTTGGACGTAACCGAGGCGGTGGTTGATGAAGCCGTTGCCTGCGGGGCGAATCTCATTGTGGCGCATCACCCGTTGCTTTTCCACGGGCTGAAGTGCATTGCCGGACGCAACACAGTGGAACGCTGCGTTGTCAAGGCTATTGAAAACCATATCACAGTGTATGCCGCACATACGAATCTTGATAATGCACGCGGCGGAGTGAACTATAAAATTGCCGAAAAGCTCGGCGCGGAAGTCAAAAGCTTTCTGCTCCCCAAAGATTCCGAAAGCGGGAGCGGCGTGGTGGCTCTTCTTCCTGCGCCTGTCGGTGCCGGTGAATTTTTGAACGGAGTAAAGAAGGCGTTCAACGTGGATTGTCTCATGCACAACGTTTTCAATCCGAAACGCAGCGTATCGAAAGTGGCAATTTGCGGAGGTGCGGGAGCTTTTCTGCTTTCCAATGCCATTGATGCGGGTTGCGATGCTTTTCTTACGGGAGAAATGCACTACCATGACTATTTCGGACACGAGGACGAGATACTTATTGCCGTGGCGGGGCATTACCAGACCGAACAATTCACTTCCGAAATTTTCCGCGACCTTATAAAGAACGAATATCCCGCCTTGCGCGTGGAAACAACCAAAATTGATACAAATCCAATAAAATATCTTTGAAATGATTAAAGAAGTAAAGAAAGACGTCAATGAAATGACCGTGGAGGAGAAGCTCAGTGCCCTTTACAAGCTGCAAACGCTCATGTCCGAAATAGACAAGATTAAAAGTCTTCGCGGTGAGCTTCCGCTCGAGGTGCAGGACATCGAAGACGAAATCAGCCGACTTCAAACGCGCAACCAGAAGCTGGAGGACGAAATCGCTTTACACAAAAAGAATATTGCAGCCCTGCGTGCCGGCATTGAGAAGTCGCAGACTTCCATAGAGCGTTACAAGGAACAGATAGACAATGTGCGCAACAATCGCGAATATGATACGTTGAGCAAGGAAATTGAGTTCCAAAGTCTCGAAATTGAGCTTTCGCAGAAGAAGATTGGTCAGGCAAACGCCAAGGTTGCCGAGCTTAAGGAGGACATTGTTAAGAACAGCGCGCAGATAGAAGAGCTCGAAGACAATCTTAATCACAAAAAATCGGAACTTGACGGCATTGTTGCCGAGACTAAGGCGCAGGAAGACGACCTTCGTACAAAAGCTCTCGATGTTGAGGAGACCATTGAGCCGCGTCTTTTGAACGCTTTCAAACGTATTCGCAAAAACAGCCGTAACGGTTTGGGCATAGTATATGTGCAGCGTGATTCTTGCGGCGGTTGCTTCAACAAAGTTCCGCCACAGCGTCAGATAGACATCCGTATGCGCAAGAAAGTAATTGTTTGCGAATATTGCGGAAGAATTCTGATTGACCCCGAACTTGCAGGTGTGGAAGTGCCAAAGGTAGAAGAAGAAAAACCGAAGCGCAAAGTTCGCAAAACTACCACACGCAAGACTACTGCAACCAAGAAAACCAAGAAAGAAACGGACGAAAAGCCGGAATTCGAAGGTTGATTTTCAAACAGGATGCCTAGTTCCGCACCGCATGCGGTATGTGGGCATTTCGAAGGGTTATAAATTCATTCCCGGACTTCACAAAATAGGCGAAGTTCGGGAATATTTTTTTGTGGTATGCTTACATCTGAAAAACATAAGGCATGTTGTAAAAAATACAAGCCATGTATTTTAAAATATAAGGCACTTGTTTTAAAATAAGTGCCTTATATTTTTTGCGTTTCCAAGAACCTGAAACACAATGTCTTTTGAAAGTCCGATTTTTGCGTTTTTGTGCAGGGAAAAACGGCGAACCGGCGGGCGGTTATGCCTTTTCTTTTGTACGGGGAATCTCTATTATTTCAAGATCTTTGAATGTGCCTTTGTCGGCAGTGAACCTTACAAGCGTGCGAACCGTTTGCCACCCCTGCAAACCCGCTGCCCCGGGATTTATATGGAGCAGTCCGAGTCGTTTGTCGTATTCCACTTTCAGAATATGGGAATGCCCGCTTATGAAAAGTTTAGGCGGACGGCGCATAATCTGTTCCCTTATGCTGCGGTCGTAGTTTCCGGGATATCCTCCTATATGTTTCATCAGCACTTCGGCACCTTCGCAGTTCCAACACAGTTTTTCGGGATACATTATGCGCAGGTCGCCGCCGTCGCAATTGCCGCAAACGGCGCGAAGCGGCTTTATTTCGTTAAGACGTTGGGCTATTTCCATGCTGCCTATGTCGCCTGCGTGCCAAATCTCGTCGCATTCCGCGAAATACTCCCTGTATTTCTCGTCCCAATAGCCATGAGTGTCCGACAAAAGCCCTATGCGTTTCATGGGTGCCTTTTATTTTGCCGGGCGCGATATGCCGAGCTTTTTCTCTATGAATTCGGCAATAAATTCCGTAGTGCCTTCAATGCCGAAAACGCTGGAATTTATGCAAAGGTGATAAGTGTCGGCAGAACCCCAGGTGCCGTCGGAATAGAAGTTGTAATATTGCGAACGTTGTTGGTCGCCCTGGCGAATAAGTTTCTCGGCGGCTTGCGCGGTTATGACGCGGCGCAGACAAAGCCGCTTTACGCGGTCGGCATAATCGGCGGAAACAAAAACATTGGCGCAACGTTTCTTGTCGCGAAGCACATAGTCGGCACAACGTCCTATGAATATGCACGAATGTTCGGCGGCAATTTTCTTTATAGTCTCGCTTTGAATGCGGAATAGTGTTTCCTCGCTGATAGGATTGCCGTAAATATCGCCGCTTCCCACAAAGGGAATGAAATTCGAGAAAAACGAACGGGTTCCTTGCTTTTTCTCGTCGGAATTTTCGAAATTTCCGGCATCTATTCCGCTTTCTTTTGCGGCACGTTTTATTAATTCGTTGTCGTAGCAGGTAATGCCGAACATTTCGGCGAGTCGCAGACCTATTTCTTTGCCTCCGCTTCCAAGCTGACGCCCTATGTTTATGACAAAAGTCTTGTCTTCCATTTCTTTGGAATTATATTTCGGTTTGTAGATTTGAGTTTTCAAGTTTTCCGCGCATTTTGAATTTGCGCATGTGGTATATCAGCACTATTGCTGCCGTTATAGCCGCTGTTCCGTCGGCTATTGGAACAGAATACCATATTCCTTCGAGTCCGAAAAAGTTCGGAAGGATGAGCAAAAGGGGAACGAGGAAAAGCAATTGGCGCGTGAGCGACAGGAATATGCTTATGCCCGCCTTGCCTATGCTTTGGAAAAATCCTATGGTTATCATTTGGAATCCTATGATGGGCACCACGAGGTTCATGACCCTCAGCGCGTGTGCGGCTTCCTTCAAAAGTTCTTCGTCGTTTGTAAACGCGCTTGCCACGGGCGTTGCCAGAAGCACGCAAACAATGAAGCCCACTATCCAAATGCCTGTGGCAATGGTTATGGCGTATTTCAGAACCTGATTAAGTCGTGTGTAGTGTTTGGCTCCAAAGTTGAAACCGGCAATGGGCTGCATGCCCTGGTTTATGCCTATTACCACCATTACGAAGAAGAACATCATTCGGTTGGCAATGCCATACGCGCCCACGGCAACGTCTCCGCCGTAGCTCA
Organism: Prevotellaceae bacterium; assembly: GCA_003150315.1. Taxonomy (GTDB): domain Bacteria; phylum Bacteroidota; class Bacteroidia; order Bacteroidales; family Bacteroidaceae; genus UBA6398. Next base: position 27,231 of record QAML01000100.1, read on the forward strand.
CGAGCTGTTTGTTTATGATTATGACCACTAAGCACGCGCACAGGTTTATCAGAAACGGCGACAAGCCTATCGAAAGGCTTCCGGTAACTATTCTTCTTTCAAGACGATAGGTGCCGCGCCGCAGGTGGATAAGCTCGTCGGGATTGGAAAAGAGCTTGAATTGCCATAGAAGCACTATGAGCTGCGAAAGAACTGTGGCGAGAGCGGCTCCGCGTATGCCGAGATGCAAAACGAAGATGAACAGCGGGGCGAGGGCTATGTTTATTATCACGGTCATGATGGTTGCCTTCATGGCCTTCTTGGGTTTGCCAGACGAGCGAAGCATGGCGTTCAGTCCCAGAAACATGTGAGTGAATACGTTGCCTATCAAGACTATCACCATAAAGTCCCGGGCGTAGGGTATGGTGTAGTCGCTTGCGCCGAAGAATCTCAGAATGGGGTCGAGAAACAACAGCATCACCGCACCAAGCCCTATGCCTATTATGCAGTTGAGCGTTATGACGTTGCCGAGGATTTTGGCGGCAAAGTTATAGTCTTTCTCGCCGAGCTTAACCGAAAGCAGCGTGCTTCCACCCACTCCCACCATTGCGCCGAAGGCTGCCGAGAGGTTCATGATGGGCATGGTTATTGCCAATCCCATGATTGCTCCCGCGCCTACGCCTTGTCCAATGAAAATTCCGTCGACAATGTTGTAAAGTGATGAGGCTACCATGGCAACGATTGCCGGAATGGCGTATTGAAGAAGCAGACTGAACACCGGTTTCTCGCTAAGTTCCGTAAGTAATTTCTTGTCTGTTGTCATGTCTTTGTTTTTATTGCGAGTGCAAAATTACTTATTGATTGCGTGATAGGAAACGTTGCGGCGGATTATTGCACGGAAAACGCGCGAAGTCTGTGATATATAGCAAAGTGTGAAGCGCAAAAACGTCGGAATGCGTAGTGTGGGTGCGGGGCTGTGATATGGCGGGAAAATTACGGGTTGCGGAGCGGCGGGGAACGGTTTCCGGGGTCTGCATATTCATTATTTTCGAAGCGGTATGCACAAACGCGAAAAAACACATGGCTTATCGCAAAAAATACAAGCCATGTATTTTAAAATACAAGGCACTTATTTCAAAATATATGCCTTATATTTTTCGTCTTTCTAAGTATTTGACAGACTGCAACTTATAAAAACCGAAGAAAAATGCTTATCTGTCTGATTATCTGTGGTTTACTAAAATGTCCGATTCGAAGCGTAAAAAGCATGCGGCATGCATGGTGTGGAAAAATATGCAATTCCTGTTTTCTTTCGGAATGGAAGTTTCCGCTAACTTGTAAAACATAGCCGGTGCGCCTTGGCTGTGCAAATGTTTGCCAAACAATATTAATTTCATTGTGCCACTTTATGAATGGCATGGAGTTTGTTTGAAAACAGTCATATATAATAATAGGTATAGAGAATAATGGAACTTGTCAAAGACAAACAGTATGGCGGAGAACGCCCTCTTTTCGGAAGCCACGATATGAGGCTTGACAACATAACCATTGTTGACGGCGAATCGGGCATTAAATGCTGCAAAAACCTTGAATGCGTCAATTCAAAGTTCTACGGCAAATATCCGTGGTGGCACGTTGACGGAAGTGTGATAGAGGATTGCTATTTTGCACCGGGAAGCCGTTCGGCAATATGGTATAGCAATGACATGGTGATGAGGAATTGTGTGATTGACGGACCGAAGTTTTTCCGCGAAATGAGGAATCTGGAACTCGAAAACGTGAAAATAACCGATGCCGACGAAACATTCTGGAAAATTGACGGGTTGAAAATCAGAAACGTCGAGCTTCACGAGGGTACATATCCTTTCATGTTCAGCAAAAACATATATGTGGACGGTTTGAAGTCCGATTCGAAATACGTGTTTCAGTATTGCAAAAACGTAGAAGTCCACAACGCCGAAATCACAACCAAAGACAGTTTCTGGGAATGTGAGAATGTAACGGTTTATGATTCGAAACTTGACGGCGAATACCTTGCATGGCACAGCAAGAACGTGAAACTTGTGCGCTGCCACATAAGTGGAGAACAACCTCTCTGCTATCTTGACGGCATTACACTTGAAGATTGTACTTTTGACCCTGCGTGCGACCGCGCTTTCGAAGACAGCAGCAACATTGACGCACAAATCCGTGGCGCAATTGCGGAAGTGAAGAATCCTATAAGCGGGCACATCGTAGCCGACGCAATTGGCAGGATAACTTACGATGCCTTTGCAAAAGGCAGGGATTGCGTCATAGAAACCCGCAAAGATTCTTGAAATGTCGGGGCTTTTTGACAATATAATAAAGCGGCGCGGAAGCGGCTCATACAAGTGGGACACACCGAAAAGCGATGATGTTCTGCCAATGTGGGTGGCCGACATGGATTTTCCCGTTGCCCCGTGCATACAAAAGGCTCTCGAAAAGCGTGTGAACCACGGAGTGTTCGGCTATACCCTTGTGGGAGAATCTTATTACAATGCGGTGATAAACTGGTTTGGAATGCGCCATAATTGGACCATTGAGCGCGAAAACATTCTTTACACGTCGGGCGTTGTTCCCGCAATAAGCTGCTGCATAAAGGCTATGTGCATGACGGGAGAGAATGTACTTGTGCAGACACCCGTTTACAACTGTTTCTTTTCAAGCATACGCAATCAGGGATGCCAGATTGTGGAAAACGAATTGGTAAGAGAGGGCAACACTTACAGAATAGATTTCGAAGATTTCGAACGCAAGTGCGCCGACGACAAGACCACCGTTTTTCTTCTCTGCAATCCTCACAATCCCGCGGGACGTGTGTGGACGCGCGAGGAACTTGAAAAGATGAACAACATTTGCATGCGCCACGGCGTGAGGGTCATTGCCGACGAAATACATTGCGAACTCGTTATGCCGGGTCATGAATACACGCCTTTTGCTTCGGTGAGCAAAGAATGCGAGGATAATTGCGTGGCTCTCGGTTCTCCGTCAAAAGCTTTCAACACCGCAGGACTGCAAATTGCCAACATAGTTTGCAGCAACAGTGAACTGCGCCGCCGCATAGACCGTGCAATTAATATTTTTGAGGTTTGCGATGTGAATCCTTTCGGACCTGTGGCTCTCGAAGCGGCATACACCAAAGAGGGAGAGCGGTGGCTCGAGGAATTGAACGGTTGCATTTGGAAAAACTATCAGACGTTGAAAATTTTTCTTGCCGACAATCTGCCTCAAATAAAGGTCATGGAACTTGAGGGAACGTATCTTGCGTGGCTCGACATAAGAGATTTGGGAATTTCTTCGGCGGAAGCAGAGGAATTGCTCCTTGAAAAAGGCAAACTCATGCTTTCGTGCGGCACCGATTACGGACAGAAAGCCGGCGAAGGCTATCTGCGCATGAATCTTGCCTGTCCTCCGCAGTTGCTCGAGGAGGGTTTGAAAAGAATGAAAGCAACTTTTGCGAAATAAGAATACGCAAATATTTTACAAAACAATACACCCCCGGGAACAAAGCGTTCCCGGGGGTGTATTATATGCAATTCAGAGCGAATTCAGCATTATCAGTTACCCACGGCACGCACACACGAGCCGCCGCAAGTGTTCAAATCCCTGACATAATAGGCTGGATCAGCAGCATACCATGAAATGTCTATGCCGTATGCCGTGGGCCAGTACGTATAACAAAGATTGCCGGTCCAATAAGCCAGAGAATTATCATCAACTTCAAATTCATCGTTCAGGTTTTCCGCAAAATAACCCGGAGCACAGCCCGTGGGAAGAAATATCCTGTTGCCGTTCGGACCGGTAAGCATTAATCCCTTTTTGCCTTTATATGTAACGAGTGCCTTTTCGCATTTGTCCAAAAGTTCAGCCATTTCCTTTCGTGTGGGCATGCGGTATTTTCCGCCCATGTTCATTTTTGCCGCATCTTTTGAGGTATTGCAGATGGGCGAATTGGGAAAATCAAAATCCGATTGGTATAATCCGGGATATTCATGTTCCTTGGGATTATAATATTTATAGTTGGCAATCGAAAAACTACCTTTCGAAGAAGCTTCGCCCCAGGCAAATAGCTTACCACGTTCCTCGGGCGAGCTTGCACCTACGTTGTGCGAAGCCCATTTTACGCTAAGTCCCAAATCAATAAGGTCGCCCGAAGTAGGAGGTCCCACTTCGGCGTTGCCGTTAATGACAACCTGTTTGATAATTCCCCCGGTTCCGTTGTAAAGTGTGGCTTTAAGTTTGTCGCTGTACTTTGAAGGAGTCCAGTCAACGGTTGCAATACCGTTTGAAGTGATTGCGTAATTCGCCGAAAGGGTTCCGTCGCCTTCGAAAATCACCAACTGCGGAAGAATAGAGGGCATCGGCTCGCCGTAAAGGAACTTGTCGTAAACCATAACCTGAACTTTATTAACGCTTCCAAGGTCAAATTCTTTTTCAGTGGGGTGAAGCACCTGCATTCCCGATGGCGACTTAAATATCTCGTAGTTCAAAAGGTTTGCAGCTGCTAAATTATAATGGTAAAGCTCGTGAGAAAAAATCATGGGGCTTAGACCAACTGCGCCGTCCACACCTGCGTTTAACGAAAAGCTATACGCGCTCCCGCCATTCTTACCTGACGAACCGTTAGCGAATTCTCCTACGTTATAACCGCCGCTTAGCGAAGCCGAATAGTAAGGTTTTATGTCGAAAGTGGCTGCTGCCACCTCGTAGAAGGTAAGAAAAATGCGCGGCCACAGAGATGCTTTTACTTCTATGCTTCCAATGTTTTTCACATTCGCATTATTTAGCTCGTTGGTTACCTGTAAATAGTTTATTCTTTGTAATCCTTTCGACGATTGCGACCATGTGAGACCGTATTTGCCGCTTATTTTTGTATTTACGTCGAAATTTACGATTTGTTTCCCTGAAACTTTTCCGTTAACCCCGCACATCAAGTCCGCACTCATACTTACGACCACGGGGACGCCGCCGGGATAGAACACCAAGCGCACAGGTTTGAACATACTCTCCATAAGTTTGGTTTCTTGTTCTATATTGGCGTTGGCGTGAATCTCTTCCTGAATCGTATTAATGATGTTTATGTCCCCGTTAAGCACTGCTTCCATCGCAAGATCCCCGCTACGGTATTGGCGATAGGCTTCTTCTTTCGTAGCTTTGAGAGTGCGCTCGCCAAAACTGAAATAAACATCCAAATTCAGGTCTGCGCTGAAACGGGATTCCTTTATTTCGATTTTAGATCCTAAAGCGTTGTAAAGTTTCAGCCCGTAAGAGATAGGAGCTACCCAATCCCAGAGTTTGTCTGTCCATTTGCTGCCGCGCGTATACTTTTCAGACTTCAGAGAGTGGGTTTTGTTGTTTTCAAAGATTATTTTCTGCGGATAGTAAACGGTAACTCCCGTGGCTTTTGTTTCTTTTTGGTCGGCACCTGTGCTTAGATAGAAATTTGTATTGGCGAAGATATCGCACAATGCCCCTTGTATGCCTTTTATTTCCACATCTCCGCCCGAACGTTTCACACTGTTTACGATTGTTATGCAGCCGGCGGTGTCGGCTAATATGGAAAGAACGGATCCTTTTTTGATTTTTTCCGTTTCAGAAGTGAGTTGCAGTGTAAATGTCTGGTCCTTGGAGTTATAGTTCTTCACTTTTGTCTTGTCCCAATCCACGGAAACATAGTTGGGATTGATTACTGCGGCTTTTTCTTCTTCGTTTTTCCAACCGCCCGAGACATCCGGGCTGTCTTTTGCGCAAGAAAAAAGCAGCGCACAGGTAAGAAATAGGAACAGGAGACTTTTTTTCATAACGAAATGATTATTTGTAGGTGAAATATCAGGGTTGGGAAGTATATAAGTTGTTGCTGTTTTCGAGCACGGGTGTATTTATAAGCCGGAAAAGGGAAGCTTCGGCAACGTTTGCCTTCTTGGTTATAATTTTATTGCCGGTGAACGAAACACCATTGGAATTTACTGCCGAAACAAGAGGAATGTTGTGGCGCAAATCGAATATGTTGTTTTTTACTACGAGTTGCGGAGTGCCTTTCTGGTTATAATCGTGCGAGGGACAGTTCACGGAAATGCCGCCCCATACAAGATTTCTGAAAATACAGTTCTCTATTGTGAGTTTCTGGGTTGGAGGACCTTCTATTCCGCCACTCAAAAGCGCAAGCTCAAATGCAAGCCCGTTGTCTTCTATTGTACAGTTCGTTACCTTGGTCGGTTGGTGGGTCAGAATGCCTCTCTGCAGTTGCGTTCCCAATGTACATCCTGTTATTACGGCTTCCTCGTCGCTTTGAAGGTAAAGGCAGTTTTTTGTGTCTGCTTCCGCAACGTTTTTGTCCAGTGTTACGATTCCCTCGCGGTAGTTCAGGGGCTCGTAGTCGGTAATGGTGCATTCCGCAAGCTGTTTGGAGGTTTCGGGATTGAACACCATTACTTTCTTGCCCTTTCCGAGATTTGTGTTGTCCCACAGAATGTCTTTGTGTTCTATTTTGAATTTGTTTGTCGCGAGTATTTCCTTTATTGCATCGCCCGACATTTTTATATGAATAGCATCGTCCATGGTGCGTTCTATGTGGCAATTTTCAATGCGTGGCTGATGTTCGTTGCCTTTCAGGTGCATTCCGTCGCTGCATCCCGCCACAATTCTGTTGTTTTTTGATATGATTGAACAGTTTCGCAGTATGTGGCGCGAGCAACCCTTCAGAACGAACGTCATGAGCGGTGCGGCGTATGACGTAATGTTTTCAAGAATAAGTCCGTCGCATTGCTGGGCGGCTATGTTGGATGTGTTGGTATATATGAACTCTCCTTTTTCGGCGGCATCCTTTGTTTCGTTGTTCTGAATAAGTCTGCTTTCGGCATAGGGCAGTTTCATGCAGAAAAAGTCGCCCGGTTTCAGTTGCTCTTGCTTTCGCAAATCATATTTCACGCCGAATGTTCCGTTGCCCAAGTCTTCCACTTCTTTCACCCACGAATGTCCTTGAAAAAACTTGCGTGTTTTTCCGTTCGCTGTTATGCAGTCCACGATTTTTCCACCGTTTTTGTAAGGCTCTTTTCCTGCAACGGGGGCGGGATAACCGCTGTCAATCTTAAATTCAAGGTAATAATTGTCGGCATCTACCTTGCTAACTCTTCCCTGAGTGTAAGGAAGCGGCGAATAATCAATCTTGAAGTTGCGAATCACTATGTTTTTTGAACGGTAAACGGCAAATGCCCGCGAAGAAGGGTGAATGAGCAGTGTGCAACCGTTTCCTTCGACAACGAGATTGTTGGCGCGGTTTATGAGAACCCTTCCGTACAAATCTTTTGTGTGTTGTCCAATGCGGTAAACCTTTCCCGGCGCGAACACTACCTTGGCGGGGCGTTTTTGTTGTGATGCTTTAAGAAACAGACGGGTCAGTGCCGGCAGATCATCGGTTTTGCCGTTGCCTTTTACGCCGTATTTCGATACATTATAATATATGGTGTCGTTCTTTTCGGCTTTTGTCTGCACCGAAAGAATACAAAATACAATCAATGCCCCAAGAAAATATTTCATTGTGTTTTGTTGATGTTGGACAAAAGAGATAAATGTATGGCAAAAATAGTAATTTTGCACCTCAAAACCAAATGTAATACAATGGACTTTAATTTGAAAGGACACGCCGCCATGTTCGGCGCAAATACTATGTGGGGATTAATGTCTCCTGTCTCTAAAATTATCATGGCAAGCGGTGCCGTAACTCCGTGGGTTGTTACCGACATGCGCATAGGCGGTGCCATGCTGTTGTTTTGGGTTGTTTCGTTTTTCCAAAAGCCCGAACACGTGGACCACAAGGACATGATAACGCTCTTTTTTGCTTCGCTTTTTGCCATAGTACTCAATCAGGGCAGCTTTATTTTCGGCGTGAGTCTCACATCGCCCGGCGAGGCTTCGATAATAACCACGAGCATGCCGTTGTGGGCAATGGTGCTTGCGGCATTCATTCTCAAAGAACCCATAACGGGCAAGAAAGTGCTCGGTATAGCTTTTGGTGCGGGTGGGGCACTGATGCTGATTCTAGGCAGTGCTCAGGGCGCAAACGTTTCGGCTTCGGGTGCGGCACATTCCCGTTGGGGAGATTTGCTCGTGCTGTTTGCCCAGCTTAGCTATGCCTTTTACATAGTGCGGTTCAAGGATTTTGTAAACAAATATTCATTGGTAACAATAATGAAATGGATGTTCACCTACGCATTTATATGTACTCTGCCGTTTTCAACCAATGACCTCATGAACACCCGGTGGAGCAGTCTCCCTGCAGCCGATGTGGCGGGACTGGCATACGTTGTGGTGTGTGGCACATTCCTTTGCTACATGCTCGTAGTGGTTGGGCAGAAAACTCTTCGCCCCACCGTGGCGGGAATGTACAATTACGTCCAACCCGTAGTGGCTTGTGTGGTTGCCGTGTGCTGGAACATGGATTCCTTCAATCTCACAAAAGTCATTGCCGTTGTGCTCATCTTTGGCGGCGTGTATCTCGTAACCATAAGCAGAAGCCGCAAGGACATGGAGATAATGCAAAGCAAACAAACCGCAAAATAAAAGCCGGAGGAACAGTCGGAATTTCCCGCAAAAAGCATCAGAAAAAAAACGCAGCCGCATTGCAAATAGCGAACGCCGGATGGGATGTTTTTTCATTTTGTGCCTATGCTCCAAAAAACACAAGGCATGTGCGAAAAAACATAAGGCATATATTTTAAAATACAAGGCACTTATTTTAAAATAAGTGCCTTGTATTTTTTAACGTGTCAAGTATCTGAACAACAACAACTTATAAAAGAGGTAAGAAAAAGCTGTATCTGTCGTATTATCAGTGTTTTACGGAAAATCTCTGGATTTTCCGTTTTTTCATGCCGGGGCTTCGTGTTTACGGCGAGCATTCCGGCGTTTCCTGTAAAGAAAAGTCCGCGCACCGCAACCCTTGAAAACTGCCCGACGACCTATGCCCGCAATTTTTTTTATATTAATTGCTTATATTTGCAGGCGTAAAAGTTTTTTAAGCATACCATGAAACTGAATACCAAAATAGCATGCGGCACACTGTGTGTGCTCATTTTCGGCGGCGCATACCAACACGGAGCGGCGCAAAACAATCTGCTTTTTTCACAATCCAAGGTCTATGCTGCCGCAAACAAGGAAAACCCGCAGCAGACCAGGGCGTATATAGCTCAAACCTATTCGCAGCGCGACAAGCTCGCACCCCTTGCGCCCGGAAGTCTGAAACTCACGGGATATTTCGAGAACGACATTCAAAACAGCCTTACCCATTGGAACAAAGGCGTGTTGCCTTATGCCAGGATTGCCGATTTCTTCCGAAACGGACGTGCGCAGTTTGCACTCGGTGAGATGTGGGGCAAAGCGGTTCTGAGTGGTGCAATGCTGTATCGCTATACCCACGACCCGGAACTGAAAACCATTTTGCAAGCCACCGTAAAGGACATACTGACCACCGTGCGCGAAAACGGAAGTATATCGTGTGTGCCCGTGAGCGAGCAACCCGACGGAAAGGGAGGTGACCTGTGGGAACGCAAATACGTATTGCTTGCGCTCACAACCTATTACACCTATGTTGAAGCCGCTCCCGAAGTGCTGAAAGCCATGATTGGAGAAGCCAACAGCATTTTGGACCAGATAGGAGACGCACCCAAACACGATATAATAGAACAAGGGTGGAGCTGGAACGGAATAGAGTCGTCGTCGGTGCTCGAACCGATCATGCGATTATACGAAATAACCGGCGACAAACGCTATCTTGATTTCTCCAAATACGTCATAGACAGAGGCGGATGCCGCAATGCCAACATCTTTACCCAGGCTCTTCAAAATGTCCCGCCCCACGAAATGGCGAGCGGCTATCCAAAAGCCTACGAAATGAACTCCGTGTTTAACGGACTTGTTGAATATTACAGGATGACGGGCGAAGAAAAGTGGAAAACCTGTTTCGAAAACTATTTTTGCAATATAAAACAAAACGAAATAACCATTGTGGGAAACGGAGGGGCTGACGAACCTTACTATCCCCAGTGGGCGGGCGAGGCATGGGACAACACTGCCAAGGAACAGGCTAACCCGAAAATAAAACGCATGATGGAAACGTGCATAGGCGTTTCGTGGATGAAATTCTGCACTTACGTTCTGCGCACAACAGCCGATGTTTCTGCGGCAGACTATATTGAAAAATACATTTACAATGGTCTTCTCGGCGCAATGAAACCCGGCGGCGACGGATTCAGTTATGTGAACCTCTTGAACGGAGACAAAGTAACAAACCATGGATGGGGATGGGATTTCGACGGACTTCCCGTTACATGTTGCAATCTTAACGGTCCCACCGGGCTTGCTTATATCCCCTACATGGCTGTGATGCAAAGCGGTAACGGACCTGTGGTGAATCTTTACAATTCTTTCACCGCAAAAGCCCTTACCGCCAAGAAACGCAACGTGGAAATGGTTTTGAAAACCGAGTTTCCGCGCAGCAACAAAGCCGAATTGGAGCTTACAAAACTAAAATCCGAAAAATTCTCTCTGACATTGCGCATACCGTCATGGAGCAAAAACACAAAGGTAAGCGTTAACGGCGAACCGGTGAAGGATGTGGTGGCCGGCAAATACCTCACGCTGGAACGCAAATGGAACAAGGGCGACAAGATAAGCATAACGTTCGACATGAAATGCCGCGTTATCGATGCGCCAATAGGTTCGAATCCCGAATCGGCAAACTTCCAAGCCGTGGAATACGGTCCGATAGTTTTGGCAAGAGACGAAAACACCGACGCAAACTATAACGCGCCTGTTAAGTTCGTTACCGATGATGCCGGAACAATGAACATCACGCCTGTAAAGCCTCTGCTCGCCGACACACGCATGGAATTTGAAGTGCCAACCGCAAACGGGAAGATAAGAATGAGTGATTATTCGTCGGTGAACTGTTGGCAGGGCAAAAAAATCTGTACCTGGATACCGCGAGTGAGATAATATCCGCCCCGAAAACCGAATGCTCAAAAATCAAAGACGGTTTCGCAAAGTCGCAAAAGTTCTTTTTTTATCCAATAAGTGCTTTGTACTGGATAAAATAGTATGCTTTTTATCCAGTACAGTGGATAAAATGGATAAAAATGGAAGTGCGAAAAAACACATGGCTTATCGCAAAAAACATAAGGCATATATTTTAAAATACAAGGCACTTATTTTAAAATAAGTGCCTTGTATTTTTTAACGTGTCAAGTATCTGAACAACAACAACTTATAAAAGAGGTAAGAAAAAGCTGTATCTGTCGGATTATCAGCGTTTTACGGAAAATGCCGGGCTTGGGCTTCGGACAATGCGGCTTTTGGCTTTACGCCTTTCTGGATTGCGGTGCTTTTTCAGACTTTTTTGATTTCTTCTCCGAGTTTCAAGCCGAGTTGAATGCACTTTTCGGCTGTTTCGTTTGAGAATCCCTGTTTCAGTTCAACCGATGCCGAGGGAACGGTGAAGTTCATTTTTTCGGCAAATTCGGATATGGTTTTCACTGCCTTGCCCGACCATGTGAACGAACCGAATGCGCCGAACACGCGGTTCTTTACGCCGCGCAGCGAAATGGCTTTGAGCAATGCCACGACCGCCGGGTTTGTTGAGCCGTTGTATGTAGTTGCGCCCACGGCGAGACCTTTATATGTGAATATGCTTTCAAGAATGTAGGACAGGGGAGTGCGTGCCGCGTCAAACACGTTTATGTTTTTTATTCCGGCTTTTGCGGCTCCCGCTGCCACGCTTTCGGCCATGCGGCGAGTGTTGCCGTACATGGAAGCATAGACAACTGTAATGCCTTCTGCGGCTTCGTAGCGACTCATGCGGTCGTATTCCGCCACAACGCGCTCTATGTTTTCCGTCCATACCGGTCCGTGGGTGGAACATACCATCTTGAGGTCAACGGAAGCTAATTTTTTGAGTGCACCCTGCACAGGCGCGCCGTATTTTCCCACTATGTTGGAATAATATCTGCGCATTTCGGGAAAGTATGGCTCAACGTTCATGTAGCAATCTAATACCGCGCCGTTAAGTGCGCCGAAACATCCGAAAGCATCGCCCGAAAACAGTGTGGAAGTGGTTTTGTCGTATGTTACCATTGTTTCGGGCCAGTGAACCATGGGTATGAGACTGAACACAAGCTCGTGTTTTCCGAGCGAGAGGGTTGTGCCGTCTGCCACGACCACATCGTCGGGGCGCGAAACGCCGTAGTATCCTCCCACCATCTCAAGTGTTTTCTTGTTTCCCACTATTTTTGCGTCGGGATAGAATTGTCTGAACAACTGCAATGCTCCCGAATGGTCGGGTTCCATGTGATTGACGATGATATAGTCAATCTTGCGGTCGGCTATTACCTCTCGGATGTTTTGAAGATACTCTTCAAAGAAATCCTGTCCCACACAGTCAACCACTGCCACCTTTTCGTCATCGATGAGATAGGAATTGTAGCTCACACCTTTGGGCAGAGGCCACATGGATTCGAAAAGATGTGTGGTACGGTCGTTTACGCCTATATAATAGATATTGTCGTTGAGTTTTTGCATGACCTGTATGCTTTAGTGTTTGAATTTGTAGTCGTAAGCTCCGTTGCAGAGTCTTTCAATTACCTCGGGAAAGAAAGCATATTCGAGTTTGTGCACACGTGCTGCGAGAGTTTCGGGAGTATCATCGCGTTCCACATTGCATTTTGCCTGAAAAAGCGTAACGCCTTGGTCAAGATTATTGTCGCATACGTGTATTGTGATTCCTGTTTCGCTTTCGCCGCATTTCAGTACGTCTTCGTGCACATGAAGTCCGTGCATTCCTTTGCCGCCATGCTTGGGCAGGAGCGAGGGATGGATGTTGACAACGCGGTTGGGGAATGCTTCGAGCAGATAATCGGGAACGAGCAAAAGAAATCCCGAAAGCACAATGGCATCTGTGTTGTAGCCCTTGAGCAAATTGAGTACATAGTCCTTTTCTCCGAAACGGCTTTTGGGAACATACTCCGTGGGCACGCCGTGTCGCTCGGCGCGTGCGCGTACTCCGGCTTCTTTTCTATTGTAAACCACAACGCCTACATTTACATCGTTGCGGGTTGAAAAATATTCTATCAGGTTTTCTGCATTCGTTCCTTCGCCTGAAGCGAAAATGGCTATTGTCTTCATCCGTCTTTTATTTTATACACTTATTCTCAATACAAATTTACGAATTATTATTGTTCGGATGTCGTTTCCGACATGGCATATATTGATAATGCGACAAAATGTTAGTGGCAAACGTTGTGCGGCGGAGCAGGTGCGGACATGGTTTGCTATCTGCGGATTTCTTTACCGATTGTCTGCGACGGTTTTGCTGGCATGATGCTTGCGGCGCGAACGGGAAGCGAAGTTTGGGTGGGGGCTGTGCTTTTTGTGCTTCGGTAGGCGGTTTTCAGACGGAAAACAATGTCGATTTTGGGGCGTTTGTAAGTTACTGTGTTTCAGGTGTCCCGAAAGACGAAAAATACAAGGCACTTATTTTAAAATAAGTGCCTTGTATTTTAAAATATATGGCTTGTATTTTTTACAACATGCCTTGTGTTTTTTT